>NZ_JBVKDU010000001.1:1686029-2439699 GCF_055633595.1 Amycolatopsis sp. NPDC114504
ACGGGTCGGTTTTCGAAGGCGGCCCCGCCGCCCCCCCCCCCCTCGCAGTGAAGCGGGGGTGGGGGGGGGGAAACGTTTTTCCCCCCCTTTTCCCCCCCCACGACCGGCACCGGGCGGCTAGGCGACGTTCCGGGACGCAGCCTCCGAAGCAGCGAAGCCGTTCACCCACAAGGACTGCACCTTCGCCGCCTCCGCCGCGGACGGCTTCGCGTTCTTGCACGCCGTCCCCGGGCCGTGGCCGGACATCAGCTCCGTGCACGGGCCCGTGTAGTGGTCCGGCAGGCCCAGGTTGTGGCCCAGCTCGTGCGCCGCGATGCGGGTCGGGTCGAAGCCCTCCGCCACCTGGCTCGTGTCCAGGTAGATGTCGCCGCGGCCGTGGCCGTTCGTGTTCGTGTATGAGCCGCCGCTGTGGATCTCGTGGAACTTGATCGTCGCGCCCGAAGTGCGCTTGACCAGCTTCACGTCGGTGACCGCGGCGTTCCAGTTGGCCGCGCCCTGGTCGATCTGGGCGAGGTAGTCCGGCGCGCCCGACGAGCTGTAGTACAGCGTCGTGACCGCGGCCGCCGAGGCGGCGGGGGCGACCGCGAGCCCCAGGCCCAGCGGGGCCGCGAGTGCCGTGGCCACCGCCACGATCCGGCCGATCGCGCGTCCGTTCATCGTGTCTCCTTCGTCCGGTTTAGAGAACACTTCACCGTGGTTCGCGCGGTCAGGTTAGAAGTCCACGGACGAACGGGGCCACGGCCGAAAGTAGTTCCCTCGCGGGAGGGAGCCCCGTCCCGCCGCCGCAGGAGCCGTCCGGCCCGGCCCGCGTGGTCTGCTCGGCGGCATGGACGTCTTGCTGGGCCTGCTGACCCTCCCCCTGTACGCGCTCGTGCTGTGGCCGCTGGTGGTCGCGTCGCGGCGGGTGCTCGGCGTCCGGATCGGCGCCGTCCCCGCGCTGTGCGGCGCCGGGTTCGGCTGGCTCGTCGCGGGTGGCATCGGCCAGGCGTTCCCGGTTTCCCTGCTGCACCACGGCGGCGCGGCCATCGGCTTGCTGATCCCGTTGGCGGGCAGCGCTTTCCTCGCGACGCTGATCTTCCTCCTGGTCGCCGAGATGGCCTTCCCCGGTGGGTTCCGGCCGCGCTCGCTGCTCACCAAGGTCCGGCGCGCCCGCCGGTACTCCCGGATCAGCCGGATCGCCATCAAGCACGGCCTCGGCCGCTACCTCGCCGGCCGCCGCGACCCCGATCTCGCGCCCGGGCGGCACGCCAAGCTCGCCCGCTCGCTGCGCCAGGCGCTCGAAGAGGGCGGCGTGACGTTCGTGAAGCTCGGCCAGCTGCTTTCGACGCGCGCGGACCTGCTGCCCCCGGTGTTCGTCGACGAGCTCGGCAAGCTGCAGGACCGGGTCGCGCCCGCGAAAGCCGACGCCGTGTGGGCCGTGCTGACCGAGGAGCTCGGCGGCTCGCCCGACGACGTCTTCGCCGAGTTCGACCCGGAACCCCTGGCCGCCGCGTCGGTCGCGCAGGTCTACCGGGCGAAGCTGCGCGGTGGCGAGGACGTCGTCGTCAAGGTCCAGCGCCCGGGCGTGCGGGAGCAGGCCGAACGCGACATCGACATCGTCCGGCGCGTCGCCGCGGCACTGGAAGAACGCGCGGACTGGGCCCGCTCGCTCGGGGTCGCCGAACTCGCCGACGGGTTCGCCGAAGCGCTCACCGAGGAGCTCGACTTCACCATCGAAGCCCGCAACATCACCGCCGTGACCGCGACTTCGTGCCCGGACGTCGTCCTGCCCACCGTCCACAAAGCACTGTCCACGGAGCGCGTCCTCGTCATGTCCCGGTTGGACGGCAAGCCGCTGGAGACCGCACCGGCGGCCGACCGCAAACGGCTCGCGCGGTCACTCCTGCGCTGCCTGCTCGACCAGGTGATGATCGGCGGTGTCTTCCACGCCGACCCGCACCCGGGCAACCTCATGGTGCTCGCCGACGGCCGCCTGGGGCTGCTGGACTTCGGCTCGGTCGGCCGGCTCGACGCCGGACTGCGCGGCGGCCTGCAGAACCTGGTCCTGGCTCTGGACCGCGGCGACCCGGCCGCCCTGCGCGACGGCCTCCTGGAGATCGTCGACCGCACGGACGACATCGACGAGCAGCGCCTCGAACGTGCTCTCGGCGCCTTGGTCGCCCGGCACTTCGGGCCCGGCCGCGCCGCCGGGCTCGACCTGTTCACCGGGCTGTTCCGGGTGGTCGCGGACTTCCGGCTGAGCGTGCCGCCGCCGGTCGCCGCGGTGTTCCGGGCGCTCGCGACGGTGGAGGGCACCCTGGCCGCGCTGGATCCCGCGTTCGACGTCGTGGCCGAGTCGCGCGCGTTCGCCGTCGAGCAGGTCGGCGCCCGGCTGCGGCCGGACTCACTGCGCCACACCGCGCTCACCGAGGTCATGGCGCTGCTGCCGGTGCTGCGCCGCATCCCCCGCCGCGTCGACCGCATCGGCGCGGCCCTGGAGGAGGGCCGGCTGTCGGTGAACGTCCGGCTGTTCTCCGACGAGCGCGACCGCGACGTCGTCACGAGCCTGGTGCACGAGGTCCTGCTGGCCTTCGTCGGCGCGGCGACCGGGCTCATGGCCGTGCTCCTGCTGACCGGCACGGGCGGCCCGCGCATCGCCGCGGACCTGACCCTGCACCAGGTGTTCGGCTACAACCTGCTGGTGGTCAGCGCACTGGTGGGACTGCGGCTGCTCTTCGTCGTCTTCCGGCGCTCCGGACGACGGTCACGAACAGCCCGATGACCCCGGCGATGAAGAGCACCACGCCGCCGGCGATCCACCACCGCAGCGTGCCCAGCGTCGAGTCGCCCAGGGGCGCGCCCGGCAGGCCCGCGTCGGTGAACGCCGTGACGGCCGGCAGCGGCTTCGGCGTGACCGAGGTGCCGGTCGCGACCACGAACCCGCTGACCCCGGACAGCTGGACGACGCCGCGGAACCGGGAGTCGTCGGCGTTGCCCCGGTTGTCCCCGGAGACGAAGACCGCGCCCGGCGGCACCCGCACGGAGAAGGTGGTCGTCGCCACCGGGTCCTGCGCGTCCGGGCCGGTGCTGAGGTAGGTCTCCGCGATCGCCTTGTCGTTGACGGTCAGCTTGCCGTCGGTGCAGCACGCGACCGCGTCGCCGGCCACCCCGACGACCCGGAAGACGCTCCCGCCCGGCTCGTCGCCCCGCTCGAAAGCCAGCCGGTCGAACAGGATCACGTCCCCGCGGTGCACCTCCTCGCCGTCCCGGTCGCGGACCACGACGCGGCCGCCGGACTGCAGCGTGGGACTCATCGCCCCGCCCGGCGTCACGTACGACCGGTAGCCGAGCAGCATCGTGCCCACGCCGTAGGCGCCGGCCCCGATGCCGAGCAGCATGACGGCCGCCATCGCGAGGACCAGCGGCAGCGCCCGGCGCCGGGACGCGGCCGGCGGCGCGGACACCTCGGTCACGACGACGAACCTTCCTTCACGAAGAACGAGTAGGAGCGCTGGGTGTTGTACCCGCCGTCGCGGTAGCGGTGGGAGACGGTCAGCGAGTAGTAGCCCGGCTGCTTCGGCGTCCACGTCAGCGTCGCCCGGCCGTCCGGACCCGCCGCGACCGTCCCGCTCTCGTTCTCGGAGTGGCCCGAGAAGGTGTAGCTGTAGCTCGACACCGTGTCCGACGCCGACGAGAACCGGAACGTCCCCGGCACCCCCGGCCCCCCGCTGAACTTCCCTTCGGGGTAGTCGTCGGAGGCGATGATCGCTTGGCTGAACACCGAGAACGAGTAGCTCGACTCCGTCGAAAGCGTCCCCGCGGCATCCCGGGTCCGGACGGAGAGCTGGTAGCTGTCGTAGCCCGGCGGGGTCCAGTCGAAGGACGCGCGGCCGTCCGGGCCGACCGGGACGGTCACCTCCTGACCCGCCAGGTAGTAGACGAAGTCGACCGCACCCGGCTGGTGGGCCACCAGGGCGAACCGGCCGGGGTGACCGGCGGTGGTGCCGTCCCGCGGGAAGTCCGCCGAGGTGATCTCCGGCTCGTCGTGGACGAAGACGGAGCCGTAGCCCGGGTCGGTGGTGATCCCGCTCGCCGTGACCGCCTGGGCCCGGACGGTCTGCCAGCCGCCGGTGGCCGGGACCCAGGTGATCGCGGCGGTGCCGTCGGCGCGAGCCGCGATGGTGCGCGGGAGTTCGGATCCGATCGAGTACTCGTACTTCGCGACGCCCGGCACCTTGCTGCTGAACACCGCCTCGGCGGCCTCGCCCGGGTGCGCGCCGCCGGTGATCGTCACCTTCGGCGCGGCGCCGTCGACGGTCAGGTACACGGACCGCTCGAGGGTCTGCGCGGCCGGCCCGCTGTGGCTGCGGATCCGCAGCAGGATGTAGTCGGTGCGATCGGGCGTCCACGTGATGGTGGCCGTGCCGTCCGGACCGGCGGGCACCGACCGGTACTCCCCCGGCGAACCGCCGTTGAGGATGAACGCGTAGTCGTACGACGTGACGCCGGCCGCGCGCGGCGCGAAGGTCATGGTCCGCGGCGCGCCGAGCGGGATCACGCCGTCCGCGCCGGTGACCGTCGGCATGTCGTCGACCTGGAACCGGTAACCCCGCTCCGCCGACACGCGCCCCGACGCGCCCTTGCTCCGCACGAACACGTCGTGGAACCCGCCGCTCGGCGGGGTGATGGTCGCGGCGCCCTTGCCGTCGGCACCCGCGGGCACGGTCAGGGTCGGGCCGTCGTCGAGCCGGTACTGGTACTCGACGACGTTTTCCAGCTGCATCGGCGAGAACGTGAAGACACCCGGGATCCCGACGCCGCCGTCGAGGGTGGTCCAGCCCTGCGGGTACCGCACCGACCAGACGTCGGGCCGCGACTCGCGGACGTAGAAGCCCGTCGACAGCGTCTGCGAGCGGTTGCCCGCACGGTCGATCGCGTAGGCGTAGATGTAGGTCCAGCCCGAGTCCGTCGGGGTCCAGGTGACCGTCACCGGGCCGCCCGGGTGCTCCGGCGCGACGGTCTTCGGGTCGGTCCAGCCGCCGGTCGCGATCGAGTACTCGTAGCCGACGACGTCGTCGGAACCGCTGGTGCTGAAGGTGAAGTGCCCCGGCACGCCGACGTCACCCTGCGCGCCGGACACGTCGGTCCGGTAGACGTCGGAGGTGACGGTGGGCGCGTTCGGCACGACGCGGTCGACGGTGAAGTAGCAGGTGGTGCTCCACGGCGAGACGTCCGTGCCGTCGTCACCCCGGACGCGCCAGCCGTACGTGGTGCCTTCGGTGAGCTCCTCGCTCTTCACCAGCACCGAGCCCGATCCGCCTTCGTAGACCGGAGCTTCGAGCTCTCGCCGCGCCGACGGCTGGTCGACCGGCCACAGCTCGTAACGCGCGGTCAGTCCGTCGCCCTCGTCCGGGTCGGTGAAGTGCCCGCTCATGACGACCGACGGGGTGAAGTCGCGGTAGTTCGGGTTGAGGTAGCGGCCGGGCGCCTCGGGGGTGCAGGCCGTGTCGTTGTTCTCGAGTGCCGTGGGCGCGGCGGGCGCGCCGTTGTAGCCGACCTGCAGCGCGACGTCGCCGGCGAAGTCCCGGGCGTAGCGCGGGTCGAACTCCTGCACGGCCGGGACCCGCAGCTCGAGCGTCAGCGTCGAGTCGCCCCGCGCGGCCGCCGCCGAGAGGGCGGCGGTGACGTCGAACCGGGCGTCCGCGACGACACAGCCCGATGCCGGTTTCCCCGCGGTGGCAAGACGTTCCAGCTCCGCGGGCGGCTTCAGCCACGACGAGCGCGAGGTGAAGGGCGCGGTGCGCCACAGCTCGAGCGAGCGCTTGCCGCAGTCCGCGGCACGCGTCTCCTTCGCCGCGACGGCGGCCGAGACGACGTGCGTTCCCTTGAACCGGGCGACGTCGAAGGCGAAGAACGACCGGGCGGCCGTCGCGCCGCGCGGCGTGGTGCCGACCGGGGCGGCGCCCGTGCCACCCGGGTGCGAGACGGTCGGCGTCGCGGCTTCGACGTACCCCCAGGAAGCCCGGGCGACGGTGGCGGACGGCACGAACCCGTCCGCGGCCGAAGCCGCCGGAGCCGCGAGGACGGAGATGGACCCGGCTATCAGGACGGCCGGAAGCAGGACAAGCTGGCGCATACGTTCCCCCCATGACGAGTGCACCGGTGTATCGACCGCGGCGGGAGAACGTTACGGATCACCCGGAGCGGGGTGCGTACATGATCACCGCGACCCCGCCCAGGCACAGCACCGCGCCGAGCACGTCATAGCGGTCCGGGAGGTAACCGTCCGCGACCACGCCCCAGGCCAGCGAGCCCGCCACGAACACGCCGCCGTACGCCGCGAGGATGCGGCCGAAGTGGGCGTCGGGCTGGAGCGTCGCCACGAAGCCGTACAGGCCCAGCGCCACCAGGCCACCACCGATCCAGAGCCAGCCGCGGTGCTCGCGGACGCCCTGCCAGATCAGCCACGCGCCGCCGATCTCGCAGACGGCCGCGGCCAGGAACAGGAGGATCGACCGCAGGACCACCCCGGGATACTAGCCCGGTGCCGTTCACGCTGAGTCATCCCGCCGCCGTGCTGCCGCTGGTGAGACGACCGCTGGTGCCGTCCGCGCTCGTCGCCGGTTCGGTGGCTCCGGACGTCTTCTGGTTCGTGCCGCGGCTGCCCGGCGTCGGCCTCACCAAGACCCACGAACTCGTCTCGGTGCTCTGGCTCGACCCCCTGATCGCCCTGGTCCTGCTGGCCGTGTTCCAAGTCGTGCTGAAGCGGCCGCTCCTGGCACTCGCGCCCCGGCCGCTGACCGAACGGCTCCCCCGCGACTTCGGCTGGAAGCGGCCGGGCTGGATCGCGCTGTCGCTGGTCCTCGGCGCCGCCACGCACGTCGGCTGGGACGCCTTCACCCACGAGAACGACGGGTTCGCGTTCCTGCGGACCCCGCTCGTCACCGGGGTCGACGTCGGACGCCTGATCCAGCTGGTCAGTACGATCGCCGGGGCCGCGATCCTGGTCTGGTGGCTCGTGCGCTGGTACCGCACCGCGCCCACCCGCCCGGCGCCGGAAGGCACCCGCCACCGCAAGCCCGTGGTCACGGTCCTGGCCGCGGGCGCCCTGGCCGGCGTCCTGGCGGAAGTGCTGCCGTTCCTCGCCCACCACGACGCGATGACCCGCGCGGGGGTGGCCGGCAACGCGACCTACCTGGCGGTCACCGGCGCCGGCAGCGGTTTCCTCACCACGCTCGTCCTGTACGCGCTGGCGTGGCACGCGCGGTATAAGTCGTTATACAAAAAGCGGGC
The DNA here is from genome assembly GCF_055633595.1 of Amycolatopsis sp. NPDC114504. Lineage (NCBI taxonomy): Bacteria > Bacillati > Actinomycetota > Actinomycetes > Pseudonocardiales > Pseudonocardiaceae > Amycolatopsis > Amycolatopsis sp. NPDC114504. The sequence continues at coordinate 1,693,302 of NZ_JBVKDU010000001.1, forward strand.
CACCCCGGAGGGTGACCCGCTCGATGAAAAGACCGTCAGACGGTGAAGCCGAGGGCGCGCAGCTGCTCGCGGCCGTCCTCGGTGATCTTCTCCGGGCCCCACGGCGGCATCCAGACCCAGTTGATCCGGAAGTCCTTGACCAGGCCGCCGGACGTCAGCGCGGCCGACGTCTGGTCCTCGATGACGTCGGTCAGCGGGCAGGCCGCCGAGGTGAGCGTCATGTCGATGGTCGCCGTGTTGTCCTGCTCGACGCGGATGTCGTAGACCAGGCCCAGGTCGACGACGTTGATGCCGAGCTCCGGGTCGACGACGTCGCGCATGGCTTCCTCGACGTCCTCGAGCTTGGCGAGGTCGAGGTCCTGCGTCGCCGTGGTCTCGGCGTCGAGGTCGGCGGCGGTCCGGCCCTCGCGAGCCTCGGTGGCGGTGTCTTCGGTCATGCTTTCTCAGCTCCACTGGTGGTCCGGGCGACGGCGTCCTTGAAAGCCATCCAGCCGAGGAGGGCGCACTTGACGCGGGCCGGGTACTTGGCAACGCCCGCGAAGGCGATCCCGTCCTCCAGCACGTCCTCGTCCGGCTCGATCTTTCCCTTGCCCTGCATCAGTTCCACGAAGGCGTCCATGGTGGTGAACGCCTCCTCAAGGGTGTGGCCGACGACGAGATCCGTCAAGACCGACGTCGAGGCCTGGCTGATGGAGCAGCCCTGGCCGTCGTAGGAGACGTCGGCGACCTTCCCGTCGTCCACCTTGACCCGCAGCGTCACCTCGTCGCCGCAGGTCGGGTTGACCTGGAACGACTCGGCGTCGAACGGGTCGCGCAGGCCGCGCCCGTGCGGGTTCTTGTAGTGGTCCAGGATGATCTCCTGGTACATGCTCTCCAGGTTCACTGGGCCACCCCGAAGAACTTCTGGGCCTCACGGACCCCCGCGACCAGGGCGTCCACTTCGGACAGCGTGTTGTAAAGGTAGAACGACGCGCGCACGGTCGCCTGGGCGCCGCACGCGCGGTGCAGCGGCCACGCGCAGTGGTGGCCGACGCGGACGGCGATGCCGAGGCTGTCGAGCACCTGGCCGGCGTCGTGCGGGTGCACGCCGTCGATCATGAACGACACGGTCGCGCCGCGGTCCTTCAGGTCGGTCGGCCCGATGATCCGGACACCCGGGATCGCGCCGACGCCTTCGAGCGCGGCCGCGGCCAGCTCGTGTTCGTGGGCCGCGATGCGGTCCATGCCGATGGCCGAGAGGTAGTCGACGGCCGCGCCGAGGCCGATGGCCTGCGACGTCATCGGCACGCCGGCCTCGAACCGCTGCGGCGGCGGCGCGAAGGTCGAGCCCTCCATGCGGACCATCTCGATCATCGACCCGCCGGTGAGGAACGGCGGCATGACCGACAGCAGCTCGGTGCGTCCGTAGAGGACACCGATGCCGGACGGGCCGAGCATCTTGTGGCCGGAGAACACCGCGAAGTCGACGCCGAGAGCGTGGAAGTCGACCGGGAAGTGCGGCACCGACTGGCAGGCGTCGAGCACGGTCAGCGCGCCGACGGCCTTGGCCTTCTCGACGAGCAGCGACACGGGGTTGACCGTGCCGAGCACGTTCGACTGGTGCGCGAACGCCACGACCTTGGTGCGCTCGGTGATGAGCTCGTCCACATCGGACAGATCGAGACGACCGTCGGAGGTCACCTTGAACCACTTCAGCGTCGCCCCGGTGCGCTGGCACAGCTGCTGCCACGGCACGAGGTTCGCGTGGTGCTCCATCTCGGTGATGACGATCTCGTCACCCGGGCCCACGACGAAGCGCGCGGCTTCGGGACCGGCGGTGGCGGCGTTGCTCATCGAGTACGCGACGAGGTTGATGCCCTCGGTGGCGTTCTTGGTGAACACCAGCTCTTCGGGGTCGGCGCCGACGAACTCGGCGATCTTCGCGCGTGCGGACTCGTAGGCGTCGGTGGCCTCTTCGGACAGCTGGTGCGCGCCGCGGTGGACGGCGGCGTTCGACGTGAAGACGTAGTCACGTTCCGCGTCGAACACCTGCTGCGGACGTTGGGACGTCGCCCCGGAGTCCAGGTACACCAAGGGTTTCCCGTCGCGGACGGTGCGCGACAAGATGGGGAAGTCGGCCCTCAGGGCCGCCACGTCCAGTGGCACAGAGCTGGCCGAGGTGGTGGTCATCGGGCCGACTCCTCTCGTTCTCGGTGTAGTACTGGGAAAAGCGTCAGAGCGCGGCCGGCTCGGGCTTGCCGACGTACTTGACGTAGCCGTTCTCCTCCAGCTCGTCCGCCAGCTCCTTGCCGCCCGACTCGACGATCTTGCCGCCGGCGAAGACGTGCACGAAGTCCGGCGTGATGTGCCGCAGGATCCGGGTGTAGTGCGTGATCAGCATGACGCCGACCTCGCTCGAAGCCTTGTACGCGTTCACGCCGTCCGACACGACGCGCAGGGCGTCGACGTCGAGGCCGGAGTCGGTCTCGTCGAGGATGGCGAACTTCGGCTTGAGCAGCGCCAGCTGCAGGATCTCGTGGCGCTTCTTCTCGCCGCCGGAGAAGCCCTCGTTGACCGAGCGCTCGGCGAACTCCTGCGAGATCTCGAGCTTGCCCATCTCCTCCTTGACCTCCTTGACCCAGTGGCGCAGCTTGGGGGCCTCGCCACGGACCGCGGTGGCCGCGGTGCGGAGGAAGTTGGACATGGAGACGCCGGGGACCTCGACCGGGTACTGCATGGCCAGGAACAGGCCGGCGCGGGCGCGCTCGTCGACGCTCATCTCGAGGACGTTCTCGCCGTCGAGGAGCACCTCGCCGGAGGTCACCTGGTACTTGGGGTGGCCGGCGATCGCGTAGGACAGGGTGGACTTGCCGGAGCCGTTCGGGCCCATGATCGCGTGGGTCTCGCCCGACTTGATCGTCAGGTTCACGCCCTTGAGGATCTCCTTGGCGCCTTCGTCGGTGTCGACCGAGGCGTGCAGGTCCTTGATTTCCAGGGTAGCCATTCTTCGTTTCCTAAAGTCTGCGGTGGACGGCGTCAGGCGCCAACGGCTTCGAGCTCGGCCTCGATCGCGGCTTCGAGGCGCTCGCGCACCTCGGGGACGTCGATCTTCACCAGGATCTCGTGGAAGAACCCGCGCACGACCAAGCGTCGAGCGGCTTCTTCGGCGATCCCGCGCGACTGGAGGTAGAACAACTGCTCGTCGTCGAACCTTCCCGTCGCGCTCGCGTGGCCGGCGCCTTCGATCTCACCGGTCTCGATCTCGAGGTTCGGCACGGAGTCCGCGCGGGCCCCGGGCGTGAGCACGAGGTTGCGGTTGAACTCGTAGGTGTCGGTCGACTCGGCCGCGGCGCGGATCAGCACGTCGCCGATCCAGACCGTGTGCGCGCCCTCGCCCTGCAGCGCGCCCTTGTAGCCCACGCGCGACTTGCAGTTGGGCACCGCGTGGTCGACGAAGAGGCGGTGCTCCTGGTGCTGGCCGCCGTCGGCGAAGTAGACGCCGAGCATGTCGACGTCGCCGCCCTTGTCGGTGAAGGTCGCCGTCGGCGAGACGCGGACCAGGTCACCGCCCAGGGTGATCACGGTGTGCCGCAGCGCGGCGTCGCGGCCCAGCTTCAGGTGCTGCTCGGAGACGTGCACCGCGTCGTCGGCCCAGTCCTGGACGCTGACCACGGTGACCTTGGCGCCGTCGCCGATGACGAACTCGACGTTGTCGGCGTAGGTGCCGGAGCCGACGTGGTCGAGCACGACCACGGCTTCGGCGAACGCCTCGGCGCGGACCTGCAGGTGCCCGTAGGCGACCTTGTCGACACCAGGACCGTGGATGCGCAGCACCGACGGCTTGGACGCCTTCGTCTCCTTGGGCACCGTCACGACGGTGGCCTTGGTGAACGAGGAGTAGGCCTGCGCGGCGATGCGGTCGCTCGGCACGCCGGCCTGGCCCAGGCGCGAGTCGTCGCGGCCGACGGTCTCGATGGTCAGTTCGGGGGCGGCGTCGGCTTCCAGCGTGATCTCGCCGGTGGCGGGCGCGCTGCCGTCGTGCAGGCCGCGCAGCCGCTTCATCGGCGTGAAGCGCCAGTTCTCCTCACGGCCGCCCGGGACCTCGAAGGCCTCGACGTCGTAGGAGGTGAAGCGCTCCGCGCGGGAGGCGGCCGGAATGACCGCCCCCTCGCGAAGAGCCTCGGAAACGTTGTTCTCGGTAACCGACATGACTAGCCGACGGACCCTTCCATCTGGAGCTCGATCAGGCGGTTCAGCTCGAGCGCGTACTCCATCGGCAGCTCACGCGCGATGGGCTCGACGAACCCGCGCACGATCATCGCCATCGCCTCGGCCTCGTCGAGACCGCGCGACATCAGGTAGAACAGCTGCTCTTCGCTGACCTTCGACACCGTGGCCTCGTGGCCCATGGACACCTCGTCGTTGCGGATGTCCACGTACGGGTACGTGTCCGAGCGCGAGATCGTGTCCACCAGCAGGGCGTCGCAGACGACGCTGGAGCGCGAGTGGTGCGCGCGCTTCGCCACGCGGACCAGGCCGCGGTACGAGGTGCGGCCGCCGCCGCGCGCCACCGACTTCGACACGATCGTCGAGGAGGTGTACGGCGCGAGGTGCTCCATCTTGGCGCCCGCGTCCTGGTGCTGGCCCTCGCCCGCGAACGCGACCGAGAGGACCTCACCCTTGGCGTGCTCGCCCATGAGGAAGACCGACGGGTACTTCATGGTCACCTTGGAACCGATGTTGCCGTCGATCCATTCCATGGTCGCGCCCTCTTCGCACTTGGCGCGCTTGGTGACCAGGTTGTAGACGTTGTTCGACCAGTTCTGGATGGTCGTGTAACGGCAGCGGGCGCCCTTCTTGACGATGATCTCCACGACCGCCGAGTGCAGCGAGTCGGACTGGTAGATCGGCGCCGTGCAGCCCTCGACGTAGTGCACGTACGCACCTTCGTCGACGATGATCAGGGTGCGCTCGAACTGGCCCATGTTCTCGGTGTTGATCCGGAAGTAGGCCTGCAGCGGGATGTCCACGTGCACGCCCTTCGGCACGTAGATGAACGAGCCGCCGGACCAGACCGCCGTGTTCAGCGCGGAGAACTTGTTGTCGCCGGCCGGGATGACCGAGCCGAAGTACTCCTCGAACAGCTCCGGCTGCTCCTTGAGCGCCGTGTCGGTGTCCAGGAAGAGCACGCCCTGGGCCTCGAGGTCCTCGCGGATCGAGTGGTAGACGACCTCGGACTCGTACTGGGCCGCGACACCGGCGACGAGGCGCTGCTTCTCCGCCTCGGGGATGCCGAGCTTGTCGTACGTGTTCTTGATGTCCTCGGGAAGGTCTTCCCAGCTCGCAGCCTGCTTCTCGCTGGAGCGGACGAAGTACTTGATGTTGTCGAAGTCGATCCCGGAGAGGTCGGCCCCCCAGTTGGGCATGGGCTTCTTCTCGAAGAGCTTGAGCGCCTTCAGTCGCGCTTCGCGCATCCACTCCGGCTCGGACTTCTTCCCGGAGATGTCGGTGACGACATCTTCGTTCAGCCCGCGACGGGCGCTGGCGCCCGCTTCGTCGGAGTCGGCCCAGCCGAACGCGTACTTGCCAAGGGACTCGATGGTCTCTTCCTGGCTCAGTGGCGCGGTGGTGGGAGTGCGCTGCTCGGCAGCGGCAGTCATGCGGGTTTCCCTCCATTCGGGATCCGTGCTGTGCGCCCTGAGGGCACCGTTCTGACCGGCTCGGGATGGGCCGGCGGACCCGCCGAAGCGGGTACGTGGGTGGTGCACGCGGAGTCACCGCGTGCGATGGTCGCCAGCCGCTGGACGTGGGTGCCCAGCAGCTGCGCGAATGCCTCCGTCTCGGCCTCGCAGAGCTGCGGGAACTCCGCGGCCACGTGGGCGACCGGACAGTGGTGCTGGCAGAGCTGCGCGCCGACGTTCTGGCCCGGTGCCGGAGCACCGACCTGACGGGTCGACGCAGCGTAGCCCTCCCTGGTCAGCGCGGTCGCCAAGGCCTCCGCGCGCGCCGCCGGATCACTCGATCCGGTGATCGCGGAGCGGTGCGGCCCGACGAGCTTCTCGATGCGCTGCTCGGCGAAGGCGCGGACGGCGTCCTCACCCGCGTGCTCGGCGAGGAAGCGGATGGCGGAGACGGCCAGGTCGTCGTAGGCGTGCCCGAACCGGGCGCGGCCGGCCTCGGTCAGCAGGAAGAGCTTGGCCGGACGGCCCCGGCCCCGGGGTCCGCGCCGCGACGCGTCCCGGGTCTCGGCTTCGCCGTCCGCGAGAAGCGCGTCCAGGTGCCGACGGACGGCCGTGGGGCTGATCCCGAGCTGCTCGGCGACCACGACGGCGGTCATGGGACCCTGTTCCAGGAGTACCCGGGCGACCTCGTGCCGGGTCTTGCCCTCGGCGCTGACCTGCGACGGGACGACGGGGAGCCCGGCGCGCGCCAGGTCGCCGCCCGCCTCGTCACCCGCCTCCGTCTTTTTCACAACACAAGTGTGTCTTATTTCCGGATGACCCGCAAAGGCGGGGTGTCCGGCAGTGACCCGACTCACTCGACGGCGGCCCCGATACCCTGCACCCGTGGCAGTGGGTGAACAGGACCAGCAGGCGACGGTGCTCGCGACCGAGGACGCCCACCCCGTGACGCTCTCACCCGTCCGGCCCCTCGAACCCCTCCCCCTCGAAGCCGACGAGCAGCGCGGGCTCAACGTCGTGCGCCGCTTCGGCACGATCGGGTCGCTCTTCCTCGCCCTCGGCTCCCTCGGCGCCGGCGCCGCCCCGGTGATCAACCCGGTGCAGGAGATCCCGGTGCTGCGGCTGTTCACCCGGATCCCGACGGTGTCGCTGGCCATCGCGATCTCCGGGATGGGCATCCTCGTGCTCAGCTGGCTGATGCTCGGGAAGTTCGCCCGGCCCGACCGCGCCCGGCTCGCCTCGCAGGGCCAGCTCGCGCGCACGATCGCGCTGTGGGTGCTGCCGCTGCTGGTCATCCCGCCGCTGTTCTCCCGCGACGTCTACAGCTACCTCGCGCAGAGCGAGATCGTGCACCGCGGCATGGACCCCTACGTCCTCGGCCCGGCGCAGGCCCTCGGCGTCGCCGACCCGTTCACCGCGGGCGTGTCGAACATGTGGCGCGAGACGCCGGCCCCGTACGGGCCGCTGGTGCTGCGCCTCGGCGGCTGGCTCGCGCCGCTGTCCGGCAACAGCATCGCCATGGGCGTCCTCCTGCAGCGCGTGCTCGCCCTGGCCGGCGTGGTCCTCATCGTCTGGGCGCTGCCCCGGCTGGCCCGCCGCTTCGGCGTCCAGCCCGCGACCGCGCTGTGGCTCGGCGCCCTGAACCCGCTGCTGATCTTCCACTTCGTCGCCGGCGCCCACAACGACGCGCTCGCCATCGGCCTGATGCTGGCCGGGCTGGAGGTCGGTATCCGCAAGCTGCCGATCCGGGTGAAGGGCGACACGCCACCACCGCTGGCCCGCGGCGAGCTGCTCTACATCGGGCTCGGCGTGGCGATCATCACGCTCGGCGTCGCGGTGAAGGTCCCCGCGGTGTTCGCGCTGCCGTTCTTCGCGGTGATGGTCGCGCGCCGCTGGCACGGCCGGCTGAAGGACCTGTTCCTGGCCGGGGCGCCGATGGCGGCGTGGTTCGGCGTGGTGCTGACCGCCGTGTGCTTCGGCAGCGGGCTCGGGTTCGGCTGGGTGGGTGCGACGTTCAACACGCCGGGTCTCGTCCGGTCGTGGATCTCCCCCACCGCCGAGCTGGCCAACCTCTCCGGGGTCCTCGGCATCGCCCTCGGGCTGGGCAACCACACCAACGGGCTGGTGCCGATCCTCGGCGCGCTCGGCTACCTGGTCGCGGTCGCCATCACGGTCAAGTTCCTGTGGGACAGCTTCAAGTGGCGCTACCGGCCGATCATCGGCCTCGGCGTCTCCCTCGGCGCGGTGATGATCCTGCAGATCAACCTGCAGCCCTGGTACCTGCTCTGGGCGGTGATCCCGCTGGCGGCCGCGGCCGGGACGTCCCGGTTCCGGGTGGCCGCGGCGGTCGTGTCCGCCGCCCTGCCGTTCCTGCTGCCGCCGACCGGCAGCACGTTCGACGGCCGCCCGTACGTGCTCCCGTTCGCCTACGTCGCGGCGATCGTGGTGTGCGGCGGCGGGATGCTGATCGTGCGGCGGCTCGCGCCCGTCCTGCTCTCCAGGCCGTCCCCGCGGGTGCCCGCGCGGGCCGACGCCGTATCGTGACCCGATGTGAGTGCCCCCGCCGTCGAGATCACCGGGCTGGTCAAAAGCTACGGCTCCACCCGCGCGGTCGACGGTCTCGACCTGCGGATGGAGCGCGGCAGCCTGCTCGCCCTGCTCGGCCCGAACGGGGCCGGCAAGACCACCACCGTCGAGGTCTGCGAAGGCTTCATCAAGCCTGACGCGGGTTCTGTCCGGGTTTTGGGACTCGATCCGGTCCGTGAATCGGCCGCGCTGCGCCCCCGCGTCGGCATCATGCCCCAGGGCGGCGGCGCCTACCCCGGCGTCCGCGCCGACGAGATGCTCGGCCTGGTCGCCTCCTGCGCGGCCTCCCCGCTGGACCCGGCCTGGCTGCTGGACATCCTCGGGCTGACGACGGTCCGGCGGACGCCGTTCAAGCGCCTGTCCGGCGGCCAGCAGCAGCGGCTTTCCCTGGCGTGCGCGCTGGTCGGGCGCCCGGAGCTGGTGTTCCTCGACGAGCCGACCGCGGGCATGGATCCCCAGGCCCGGCGCCTGGTGTGGGACCTCCTGGGCGCGTTGCGCCGCGACGGCGTCTCGGTGCTGCTGACCACGCACCTGATGGAGGAGGCCGAAGCGCTGGCCGACACGGTGGTGATCGTGGACCACGGCAAGGTGGTCGTCTCCGGAGCGCCCCAGTCCTTGACGATCGACGAAAGCGGCAACGCGGGCCTCCGGTTCAAGGCCCGCACGCGGTTGGACACGGCGTTGCTGACGGCGGCGCTCCCGGAGGGGTACGCGGTGCGCGAGTCGGCACCGGGCACGTACGTCGTGGTGGGGTCGGTCGACCCACAGGTCGTGTCGACGGTCACGGCGTGGTGCGCGCAGCAGGGCGTGCTGCCGGAGGAGCTGCAGGTCGGCAAGCGGACGCTCGAGGAAGTCTTCCTGGAGCTGACCGGGCGGGAGCTGCGGGCATGAGCGTGTTCGAGCCCGGTGTATTCGTCCCGGCACCCGGACGGGGGTCGCTGGGCCGGATGCTGCGCACGCACGCGCGGGTCGAGGCGAGCCTGACGTTGCGCCACGGCGAGCAGGTGCTGTTGACGCTGCTCATCCCGCTGGCGTTGCTGATCGGGTTGTCACTGCTGGACATCCTGCCGGCCTCCCAGCTCGGCTCGACGTCCAAAGTGGACTGGATCACGCCCCGCATCCTGGCGCTGGCGGTGATGTCCTCGGCATTCACCGGCCAGGCGATCGCCCTGGGGTTTGATAGGCGTTACGGGGTACTGAAGCGCCTGTCGGCGACGGCGTTGCCGCGGTGGCTGCTGGTGGCCGGTCGTTTGATGGCCGCGCTGGTGGTGGTCGTGCTGCAGTCGGTGATCATCGGCGTGGTGGCGGCGTTCCTGGGGTGGTCACCTTCTCCGGCCGGACTCGCTTCGGCGGTGGTGCTGCTGGTGTTGGGGACGCTGGCGTTCGGGGCGCTGGGCGTGCTTTTGGGCGGGGCTTTGCGGGCCGAGGCCGTGCTGGCGTTGGCGAACATCGTGTGGTTCGTGTTGTTGCTGGCGGGCGGGATCCTGCTGGCGCCGTCTGCGTTGCCGTCGGGGCTGGCTCGCGTGGTGGAGCTGCTGCCGTCGGGTGCTTTGGCGGAGGGGATGCGCGCGGCGCTGGTGGACGGGGCTTTCGCGCCGGGGCCGATGGCGGTGCTGGCGGTGTGGGCGGTACTCGCGGGAGCACTGGCTTCGCGGACGACCAAGCTCACCTGAGTCCGATCAGCACGGGTAGAAGTGACCTCACGGACCGCGCGCCGTCCTGAAAAGGTCATCCGGATTCGCATCCGGACCCCAGGGGGCTGCTTCACATGGTTTCGAAAACCCGCGTCTTCTTGATCATGCTGCTCCTGCTCGTGGTGGCGATCGGCGCAATCATCCTCCTGGTGAAGGTGGACGCGGGAGCGTTCTGGATCCGGACGGTTCCCCTGGCCGTGCTGGGCTTCGGGGCGGTCATCGCGCAGTCGATGGGCCTCTTCCAGAAGAAGGCGAAGAAAACCGAGTGACCTAGGTCCCTTGCGCACTTCCGGTCACTCTGGGCGCCGGGACCTGCCGAAAGCCGTATTTCCGCGCGCTCTACCATCGATGGGTGCCGTTCACCAGCCTCGTCGCCCGCCTGCCGTACCCCTCCGCCGCCGTGCAGCGGGCCGTCGGGATCGCCGCGGTCCTCGCGCAGGCGCTGATCGGCGTCACCGGCTCCATCGTGCGCGTCACCGGCTCCGGCCTCGGCTGCCCGACCTGGCCGCAGTGCGTCGCCGGCAGCCTGGTCCCGGTCGACCACCCCGGCATCCACGCGCTCAACCAGTGGATCGAGTTCAGCAACCGGATGCTGACCGGCGTCGTCATCGCCGTCGCCGCGGTCGCCGTCATCACGGCGTGGCGCGTGCAGATCGACCACCCGAGCCGCACCCGCCTGGTCAAGCTGGCCTGGACGATGCCCGGCGGCGTCGTGCTGCAGGCCGTCGTCGGCGGGATGACCGTGCTCGCCAAGCTCGAGTGGTGGACCGTCGCGATCCACTTCCTCGCCACCACTCCCCTCGTCTGGCTCGCGGTCCTGCTGCTGCGCGCGTTCCGCGAAGGCGACGAGCCCGCGCGCTCGCTGGTCCCCAACCGGTCGATCCTGGTCGCGCTGGCCGTGGTGATGTGGCTGGTGCTCGCGGCGGGCACGACGGTCACCGGCGCCGGCCCGCACAGCGGCGACATCAACACGCACCGCCTGGCCGTCCCGGTCGAGACGCTCGCCCAGGTCCACGGCGGACTGCTGGTGCTCTACATGCTGCTGCTCGCGGTGTTCGGCCTCCAGCTGATGCGCATCGGCGCGCCGAAGGGGCTGTGGCAGCGCTACATCTGGGTCTGGGTGATCGCGCTGGCGCAGGGCGGGCTCGGCTCGCTGCAGTACGCGCTGGGCGTGCCGGAGGCGATGGTGTCGTTCCACGTCCTCGGCGCGATGGCGGTGATCATCGCGACGGCGTCCCTGTGGATCGGCAGCCGCGACCGCGGCCCGGTCGTCTCGCTGACGGCGGCCCCTAAGGAACTCGCCACCGCCTGAGCAACCGCCGGTCACACCGCCTTAACTCGCACCGCATAGGGTCTGCGCATGACGACGCGCTCCGCGCCCAAGCCGATCATCTCCCACCGCCGGGGGACCGGCGAGATGCTCGTGCTGAAGACGTTCCTGCTGGTGCCGTTCGCGGCACTCCTCGTCGCGGTCCCGCTGGTGTGGGGCTGGGGCATGAGCTGGATCGACCTGATCCTCGCGGCGGTGTTCTACGTGTTCGCGACCCTCGGCGTGACGGTCGGCTTCCACCGCTACTTCACGCACGGCGCGTTCAAGGCGTCGCGTCCCCTGCGGGTGGTGCTGGCGATCGCGGGCAGCATGGCGGTGCAGGGTTCGGTGATCTTCTGGGTGGCGAGCCACCGCAGGCACCACGCGTTCGCCGACCGCGAGGGCGACCCGCACTCGCCGTGGCTGTTCGGCACATCACCATCGGCCCTGCTGCGCGGCTTCTGGCACGCGCACATGGGCTGGATGTTTTCCCGCGAGGTGACCAACGCGGACCGCTTCGCCCCGGACCTGGTGGCGGACGACGATCTGCGGGTGGTCAACCGGTACTTCTGGCTGTGGATCACCCTGAGCCTGGCCCTGCCGGCCGCGCTGGGTGGGCTGCTGTCGTGGTCGTGGTGGGGCGTCGTGACGGCGTTCTTCTGGGCCGGGCTGGTGCGGATCGCGTTCCTGCACCACGTGTCGTGGTCGGTGAACTCGATCTGCCACCTGATCGGGGAAAGGCCGTTCGCATCGCGCGACAAGGCGGCGAACTTCTGGCCGCTGGCGATCCTGTCGATGGGCGAGAGTTGGCACAACTCGCATCACGCGGATCCGACTTGTGCGCGGCACGGGGTGTTGCGGGGGCAGGTCGACGTTTCGGCGCGGGTGATCCGGACTTTTGAGCAGCTCGGCTGGGCAACTGATGTCAGGTGGCCGCGGGCCGAGCGCATTGCGGCGAAGCGGGTCTGAGTTCCACCCCGCTATTTACGCACGGTAAACTGTTCTCGCAGACCGTAGTCTGCGTCCGGCAAGTACATAGAGGGAGAGAGCGCGTGCAGCACCACCAGCACGCCGGTGGCGGCGAAGGCGGCGGCAACACCGGTAACTGACCCGGCAAGTACGCCGGTCGACTCTCTCCAGGGAAGGGAATGACGCCACATCGGCGCGATGTGGCTTCATTTTCGCGTTTCCGGCCACCGGAAAGCGATCCCGTACTCTTCACGCGGATGGCAGCACCCCTCGAAGGTGTGCTGGACGAACCCGTCACCGACTTCGAGCAGGCGCGGATCGCTCGCCGGCGGACGTCTCAGCCTTTCGACCTCCAACTGCTCCGCGTACCACCAGCAGACTTCGGGTAGGCACTCTTCGTCGAAGTTCACGCGGATGGTCAGGCCGCCTCGCGCCACACCGTGGTGATCCACCTTGACGCTGATCCACCTGCGCTCTTCGTCGAGGTTCCCGTCCACCGCTTCGGATACGAAGCTGTAGGACTCGCCGCGCCGCAGCTTCCGCCGGAAGCGCAGCCTGACCAGAACCGGATCGCCGGGGCGCTCGCCGGGTGTGGCGGCGAGCCGGCAGTTCCACAGCGCCTTGACGGGAAGTTCGACGAGGTTCCCGGTCCAGCCCGTCTCCGCATAGACGTCGTAGCCGTCGAGGCCGTCCTTACGAGCGACGACGTCCCGCTCGGTGAGGCGCCGCGCCGCCGTTCGCCGATGCATGACCACGGTGACGGTCATCCGCTCGACGAACGCCGGCTGTGCGCCTTCCGACGGAGCGCGGAATTCCTCGGCGTCCCCCTCATCACGAGGCGTTCCGGTCATGGCCAAGCGCCCGATGTCCACGTAGGGCAGCCAATCTTCGCCCTTGAGGTGCTTCAGCTTGCACGCCACGGCAGCGCCGAGCATTCCGAGCGCGCCCGCCCAGGCTTTGTTCATCGGTGTGTTCGACAGCGGTTTCCGTTCGCCGAAGAGACCGCGAACCTCGGCCAGCTGACCGAATCGATCACCGAGTTTCACTGCCCAGTTCGCGCTGCCGTCCGGCACCGGCGGAAGCCGGAACGCGGCCAGCAGGACGAAGTGCTCGCGCGGTTCCACCACTGAGCCCAGCTTCCCGATCTCGTCGACGATGAGTCCCCAGATCGCCCACGCGCGCAGTTCCGGCGTCGCCGCCGGCACCGACGCAGTCGGGCCGAGGAGGCAGCCGAGCGAGGTGCCGGAACCGCCCGACGAAGATTCGGCCGCGCGCCGGAGAGCACCGAGCGGGTCTCCATCCCGGCGCCTGGCCAGCGATCCCAGCGCAGCCTTCTCGGGCGATTCCTCGATGCGTTCCCGATTCAGCTGCGCTGCCACCGCGCCCCCTCCGCTTCGGAAAGATCGCCCACAAAGATCGAAAACGCGCGAGAAAGTCCGACAAGCAGAAATATCTCCGCATCACCAAAGATCATTTCCGTTCCCCGCTCCCACCAGCCACGCTGAACCGAAGTGCACTAGTACACCATAGAGAGGGGTAGTACAGTGAGCAATGGAAAGCACGTTCGAACTTCGGATCACCAGGACGATTCCCGGGGCCTACGCAAATTGATCAAAGCCGGGTTGACCGGCATCGGCGGGCTTTATGTGATCACCGGCTCGCTGGCCGTGACCACGATCGGCGCGATCGTCGCCTTGGCGCTGGCGGCCGCGCAGCGGGCGTCCCGGTGACTACGCCAGCTGCTGCCGCACCGCCGAGGCGAACCGCAGCGCCGCCGACGGATCCGTCTGGCGGAACCCCAACGACGGCTCCGTCAGCTCCAGCTCCAGCAACAACGGCTTCCCATCCGAACCCCGCACCACATCCACCCGCGCGTACAACAACTCGGCACGCAAGATCCCCAGCAAAGCCGACGCCGTGTCCAGCACGTCCTCCGCCAAAGCCACCGCATCAGCAGGCGGCGAGGCCGCGGCCAACGACTCGGCAAGGTACAGCCCCGACGAATCCATTTCGGACCCCAGCATCGCACCCTTGGTGAACGCGTGCGAGTAGAACCCGCCCAGGTAAACCAAAGCCAACTCACCAGAAGTGTCCACACTGGACTGATACGGCTGGATCAGCGCCGTGTGGCCGTCGGCGTGCAAAGAAGCCACGTGCGCCGAAGCGTCCGCTCCGGCCGCGAACCGGGCCGCCCCACGGGAACCCGCGCCCACCGAGGGCTTCACCACGAAGTCCGACGATGGAAAACGAGCCGTGTCGCCCGGAGAAACCAGCGTTGTCGGGACCACCGCGACACCCGCGTCGAGCAGCTCCGCGAGGTACGACTTGTCCGTGTTCCACCGGACCACCGCCGCCGGGTTGTACAGCGATGGGACCGACTCGCACCACGCGAGGAACTCCGGACGCCGCGAAGGATAATCCCACGTCGCGCGGAGGATCACCGCGTCCGCCGAGGAGAAATCGGCCGGAGAGTCCCATGCCGCCCACGACACCGAGAATCCCAGTGACTCCAGGGCCGGCACCACCGCGTCGTCGTCGCCGTCGCCCGAGGGGAGCTCTGCGCAGCCGACCAGGATTGCTGTGCGCTTCACCGGCCCGCCATCTTGCGGCGGTGCTCCGGGCCGATCTTCGTGGCCTTCACCGTCTCCGCGTCCCACGTTGCCGGGGAGAGGTCCTCGACCGCCTCGATCAGGGCCGAGCCCGTCTCGACGCTGGGGACCACGACGTCACCGAGCGCGCCGTCGGCTCCGATCAGCACCACGCGGGCGCCCGCGCGGCCGATGTTCTCCACCACCGCGCGGGACGGCTTGCCGTGCGCCTTCACGAACTTGCGGGCCGCGCCCAGCTGCGCGCTGGTGGGCGAAACAGTCTCTTCCACGTCCCGAACCGTACCCAACCGGCCGCCGGAACGCGGAACAGCGTGGCGTCGGCCATAGTTGTGCCTGGGAGGAACCCGACCCCAGGAGGACGCATGCCCACCGCAGTGCAGGTGACGAAGACCGGCGGCCCGGAAGTGCTCGAAGCGGCCGAAGTGGACGTCCGCGCCCCGGAGGCCGGCGAACTGCTGGTCGACGTCGCCGCGGCCGGCGTCAACTACATCGACACCTACCAGCGCCAGGGCATCTACCCGATCGACCTGCCGTTCGTGCTCGGCCTCGAAGGCGCGGGCACGGTCGTCGAGGCCGCGCCCGGCACCGGGTTCGAGGCCGGTGACCGCGTCGCCTGGCAGGGCTCCCTCGGCAGCTACGCCGCGCGCAAGATCGTGCCGGCGGAGATCGCCGTGAAGGTACCCGAAGGTGTCTCTCTCGAGACGGCCGCCGCGACCATGCTGCAGGGTATGACCGCGCACTACCTGGTCGCCTCGACGTTCGAGGTCAAGGCGGGCCACGACGTGCTGGTGCACGCGGCCGCGGGCGGCGTCGGCCTGCTGCTGGTGCAGCTGGCGAAGGCGCGCGGCGCCCGCGTCATCGGCACGGTGTCGACCGAGGAGAAGGAGAAGCTCGCCCGCGAGGCCGGCGCCGACGAGGTGATCCGCTACGACCGCGACGACTTCGCCAAGATCACCCGCGAGCTGACCGGCGGCGACGGCGTCGACGTCGTGTACGACGGCGTCGGCAAGGACACGTTCGACGGCAGCCTGGCCAGCCTCAAGGTCCGCGGCCTGCTGGCGCTGTTCGGCGCGTCCAGCGGCCCGGTCCCGCCGATCGACCCGCAGCGCCTCAACTCCGGCGGCTCGCTGTACCTGACCCGCCCGACGTCGGCGCACTACACGCGCAGCCGCGAGGAGATCGACTGGCGGTCGAAGGAGCTGTTCGACGCGGTCCTCGCGGGCGACCTCACCGTCCGCATCGGCGGCAGGTACCCCTTGGCCGACGCCCGCAAGGCCCACGAGGACCTTCAGGGCCGACGGACCACCGGCAAGCTGCTGCTCATTCCCTGACCCACACCGCGCGCCAGTGGAAGCCGTCCTGCTCGGCGCGCTCGGCGGTGAACTCGACGTCGGCGCCCACGGTCAGCTGCCGGAAGGCGTGCGGCGGGGCCTCGACCATCGAGTAGTGCACCCCGACCCCCCAGCCGTCTTCGACGTGCCATTCGCGGACGCGGCCGCGGTGGGTGTCCAGGAGACTCAGCCCTGGTTGCCCGGCACCGTCACCGCGTCGGTGACGAAGACCAGCGTCTCGTTCGGCTTGATGCCGCGGCCGCCCTCGCCGTACGCGAGGTCCGGCGGGATGATCAGCAGGCGACGGCCGCCCTGCTTGATGCCCTCCAGGCCCTTGTCCCAGCCCGGGATGACCTCGCCCGCGCCCAGGGTCAGGTCGAACGGCTTCTGGCCGAACGAGCTGTCCAGCACCTGCTTGTCCGACCACGTCACCAGGTGGTAGTTCATCTGGAGCTGCTGGCCGGCCTTCGCGCCGGTGCCGGTGCCCTCGGACAGGTCCTTGGTGATCAGCTTCTTCGGCGGGTCGCAGTCGTCCGGGATGGTGATCTCCGGCTTCTCGCCGAACTTCCCCGTCGTCTTGATGTCGTCCGCCGTGCACTCGCGGCCCTTGCTCTGGGTCGCCTGCGCGGCGTCCGACGACGGGACGGACGGGCCCGCCGGGGCCGCCGTCTGGGTCTTGGCGTCCTGGCCGCACGCGGCCAGCGACAGCGCCGCCGCGGCGACGACCACGATCTTCCCGATCTTCTGCATGCCGGGCACCCTAGCCAAGCACGGAGAGTGCCGGGACGTCGTCACCCGTGGCGACCACGCCGAGCCGCCGCGTAGCGCGCGTCAGGGCCACGTACAGGTCGTTGAGCCCCCGCGGCGAGCCCGCGACGACCTCGTCGGGCGCGACCAGCACCACCGAGTCGAACTCCAGGCCCTTCGCCCGCTCGACCGTCAGCACGCTCAGCCGCTCGTCGTGCTCCGAAAGCCACGACGACACCTCGTCGAACCGGGCCGCGGGCACCAGGACCGCGACCGTGCCACCGTCCACTTCGGACAGTTCACGCTCGACCAGCCCGGGCAGCTCCGAGGCCAAGGACGAAGGCCGCGCCGACCACGGCGCCACCCCGGTCTCCCGCACCGAAGACGGCGCCGACAGCGCCGGGTCGACCTCGGCGAGCACGCGGGCCGCGACCGCCATGATCTCCGCGGGCGTGCGGTAGTTCACGGTCAGCTGCTCGAGCCGCCACCGGTCCGCGACGTACGGCGACAGCGCCTCGCCCCACGACCGCGCGCCGCCGGCCGCGCCGGTCTGCGCGACGTCGCCGACCAGCGTCATCGAGCGGTTCGGCGAGCGGCGCATGAGCAGCCGCCAGTCCATCGCCGAGAGCTCCTGGGCCTCGTCGACGATCACGTGCCCGAACGTCCACGTCCGGTCCTGCGCGGCGCGCTGGGCGGCGGTCAGCTCGCTGCGCTCCACCTGGCGCTCGGCGAACAGCTCGGCGTCGAGGACGTCGGAGACGCGCAGCATCTCCTCGTCGATGATCTCCTCGTCCTGCTCGAGGATGTCGAGCACGCCCTCGGCGTACGCGCGGTCCTCGCGCTCACGGCGTTTGCGCTCGACGCGGGCCTCGGTGTCGTCGACGCCGATCAGCTCGGCCAGCTCGTCGAGCAGCGGCACGTCGGCCGGCGTCCACTTCGTGTCGCGGCCGCTCTCCAAGAGGGCGCGGTCTTCGGGTGAAAGCAGCTTCCGGACGGCGCCGGCGAGGCGTTCGCGGTCGGCGAACAGGTCGTCGAGCACGCTTTCGGGCGTCAAAACCGGCCAGAGGGAGTTCAGCGCCGCGGCGATGTTTTCGTCCGCGGCCAGCTCGGCGCGGATGTCCTGGAGGTCCTGCCCGTCGAGGAGGTCGTCCCCCAGCTTCCGGGCGGCCTGGCGGGTCAGTGCGTCGAGGACGTCGGAGACGAACAGGCGCCGCGCCGGGTTGTGCGGACGCCGCGAGCGGCGGGCGCGGGTGCGGGCGTCGGTGCAGGTCTTGCGGTCCAGCCGCAGCACGTCGTGCTCGTACTCGATCTCCATGACCGGTTCGGGCACGCGCTGGCGGTCGCGCACGGCGTTGGCGAGCACCTCGGCCATGACCAGCCGGCCCTTGACCTCGGTCGTCTCGCGCGCCTCGACGCCGTCGGCGTCCAGGCCCGGGTAGAGCTGCCCGACGGTGGCGAGCAGCACGCCGGTCTCGCCGAGCGACGGCAGCACCTGGCCGATGTAGCGCAGGAACGTGCTGTTCGGCCCGACGACGAGCACGCCGCGCGTGGTGAGCTGCTGGCGGTGCGTGTAGAGCAGGTAGGCCGCGCGGTGCAGCGCGACGGCGGTCTTGCCGGTGCCGGGGCCGCCCTGGACGACCATGACGCCGCCCAGCGGGGCACGGATGATGCGGTCCTGCTCGGCCTGGATGGTGGCGACGATGTCGCTCATCTCACCGGTGCGCCGCTGTTCGAGGGCGGCCAGCAGCGCGGCCTCGCCGGCCAGCCCGAGGTCCTGTCCCTGGTCGGCGGCGGTGAGGTCGAGGATCTCGTCGTCGAAGCCGGTGACCTTGCGGGTCAGCGACCGCAGGTGCCGGCGCCGCCGCACCCCGTCGGGCGACGCGGCGGTGGCGAGGTAGAAGGGCCGGGCGACGGGCGCCCGCCAGTCGACGAGCAGCGGCCGGTAGTCGTCGTCTTCGTCGAACAGCCCGAGCCGGCCGATGTAGGTGGTCTCCTCGGCGTTGCCGGGGACGAAGTCGAGCCGCCCGAAGGCCAGCCCCTGCTCGACGGAGCCGAGCTGGGCGAGCCGCTCGGTGTAGAGGGTGGTGGCGACGTCGCGTTCGGTGCGGGCCTGCGGGGTGCCGCCGGTCTGGCGGAGGGTCTCGTCGAGGCGCCGCTGGGCCTCGACGCGTTCGGCGTCGAGCTTCGCGTAGAGGGTGGTGACGTAGGCCTGCTCGCGGGCGAGCTCGGCGGTGAAGCCGTCCGAGGACACGGACAAGAGGATCCTGCTTTCGCCTCAAGGAAAAGAGCCGGTCAAGTCTAACGACCCCGGCGGCGCGATCATTCCGGCCCGGGACTCACCCGCTCGAGAGATCGCAGTAGGGGTAGACCTCGGTGCGCGAGTCGTCGGCGGTGGCGGGCGCACCGACGTACGGAACGACCCAGCTCTCCCGTTCCCCCGTGGAACACGGCGGGCTTGCCGGAAACTGCCGCTCGCCACCGAGGTCGTTGCCGTGCACGTCCCGGAACACGATCGGCAGGTCGGCGGGACCGTTGTCGCCCCCGACGATCCGGCCGGTGCGATCGCGGAAGATCACGGTGGTGTCGCGGCTCGTCAGGTTCCGGCAGTTCCCGGACTTCTCCCGATAGTGGATGTCGACGCTGACCGGGTTGTCCGGATAGAACCGCAAGGTGCGGAGGTAGGTCGCGCCGACCGGGGCAAGACCGCCCACCGCGGCGCGCGGCACCCAGGCGCTGGGTCCCACGCCCGCTTCGGCGGCGGCCACCCTCGTGTTCGACCGGTAGGCGCCGGTCCCCGCGCCGATCCGCTGACCCGGCAGGAGGAGGGGGATCTCGATGCTCAGCTCGCCGGCCTTGCCCTCGGGCAACTCGTGGCGCGCGGCGTCGAACAGCCGGAACCGCACGGGAATCCGGTGGGCGACCTCGGTACTGGTGTTCTCCAGGACGGCGCCCAGGCTGACCATCCCGGCTGGGCTCTGGCTGAATCCCTGGTCGACGACCTTGACTCCGCCCGGCGCGGACGCCGGCGCGCCCGCGGGGACACGGTCGGGGATGTCACAGCTGTCGTCCGAGGCGGACCCGCCGGTCCAGGGCAGCTTTCCGCCCGCCACGAAGACGATGGCGCCGAGGAGAACGACGGCGCCGAGCACCGCCAACGCACCGCGCTTGCTCATCCGTAGAACCGCTTCCTGAGAGCACTGACCTTTGCCAGGTACTCCTGGATCAGGACGGTGACGGCCTCCTCGGCGCGCGCCGCGAACTGTTCTTCGGCCAGCTCCCGAACCGTGCCGGGCACGATCTCCACCGACACCTCTTGCATACCCACGCAGGTGAAGGAGATCCGGCCGTCGCTCGACCTCCCACCGGCCTCGATCTTCGACCGTTCGTCGAGGAACTCGTGGTCCCGGCCGTCGCGTGGGGTGATGTCGAGCGCGGATTCCTCGATCGCCGCCCGGTACTGCCGCAGCCAGCCCGCGTAGACCAGGCGCGCCAGAGCCGCCAGGGAGCGCTCCAGTCCCCGTTCGTCGGCGAAGTCGTAGACGCTTTCGCCGAAGGTGATCGTGACGTCCGTCCGGTTGCGCAGTTCGGCCTGGATGTCGGTACCGGGCGCTTGGACACGCACCCGGATGCCGTCGAGCCGGTCGGCGAGTCTTCCCATGGTCACGGTCCTCAGTTCGATTCGCCGACACCGGTGCTGCCGGTGATCTCGCTCTCCGGAACGGAGGCGAGGGCCGGACGGGCGGAGACGAAATACGACGGATTGCCGCCGAACAGTGTCGTGACAGCCGCGATGTGTTTCGCGATCTGCGCCTCTTGGCCCGCGACCACCTGCGTCAGCTGATCGATCGCGGTCTTCATCGAGTTGATGATCTGCAGCGCCGTCTCTCCGCCGCCCTTGGGTGGGTCCGGGACGTTGTCGGGCGGCAGCACCGCCCCGACCTGTGCGGCCGCGCCGATCACCTGCAACGCGAGCGGGGCCGCCGCACCCTCGGTCGCGACGGTCAGGACGGCGGCGGCCGTGGCCCCGATCGAAGACAACACGGTGAAGGTCACGTTCCACGTGTTCTTGTCACAGCACTTGTTGTCGAACGCGTCCATCGTGGCGTGCGCGATCTTGTCGATGTCGTCCCGGGTCTTCGACCACACCGCCTGATGAGCCTCCAGCGCCGCTTTGAGGATCGCCGTGAGGATGAACTGGTTGGCCGAAATCGCCGGGAACGGGTCGAGGAACTTCTGCTTGAACTGCATCGCGGCCTGCCCCGACCAGTCCTGGAGGTAGTCGCTCGCCGTGTGGATCTTCTCCAGCGTGGGGTTGGCCAGGTAGGGGTTCTTGTCGATCGGGTCCTGGTCGATGTGCCCGCCGGACAGGTCGTGCATCGCGGCGGACAGGTCGTCGATCATCGGCTGGTAACCGGCCGGATCGGGAAGGCGGGAGAACGGTTTGAACAGGGGTTCGACCACTTGCTGGTAATAGCCGTCGACACCTTGCCGGGCGTACTCCGGCTCGGCCTCGTGCTCGTCCAAGGCTCGTTTGGTCGCCAGGAACTTGATTTCGCTCGCGTGGGCCATCAGCTCGTCGAAGCTCATGCGTCACCGCCCCGGTGTGGGTTCGCCGCGTTCCGCGATCAGCTTGTGCAGCTGGTCGGCGGCGGTGCGATCGTTCGCCGCGTACATCTCGACGGCCTTGGCCAGCGCGGCGGCGGTGTCGTTCAGGTGGGCCTGGGTGTCCGTCATGAACTTCGTCGCCGCGGTGTGCAGTTCGGTCCAGGCCGCGTGCACCGGCCCCAGCGCACCTCCGCCGAAATGGTCGGGTCGCGTCATCGCGCCGTCCAGCCCGGACCGGGCCTGGCCGTACTTCGCGACGACGTCCCCGTACACCGCGGAAACCGCGGGCAAATCGTCCTTGGCGACCACGAGCATCCGGTAGAGATCGACCGCGAGGTCGACTCCGTGATCAGGCATGGCACCCTCCCCGAGTCAGCCCGACCGTGGAAGTCTCTCACAGTGTTCGCGGGTGCACCGAGAGTTTCAGAAGGTCGACAGGGCGCAGTACGGGTAGACCTCGCTGCCGGCGACGACGACCGGCAGCACCTTCTCCCCCACCGCGCACGACACGCTCGCCGCCGGCAGTGACTCCGCTCCGGTGAGCCGGCCGGCCGGGTCGCGGTGGAGGACCGCCGCGCCTTGGCTGGTCAACGCCCGGCAGTTCGCCGAGTGGTAGCGGACTCCGCCCGGGACCACCGTCGCCGTCACCGGGGTGAAGCCGCCGAGGGACTCCGGGGGCAGCCACGTCGCCGGGCCCGGCTCGGGCCGGTCCAGGGCGATGCCGATCCGCTCCCCCGGCAGCAGCAGCGGCACTTCCCCCGTCCGGGAGCCCGACGTCACCGGGATCCGGTAAGCGGCCAGGGTGCTCGTGTTCTCCAGCACAGCCGCGTCCGGTCCCTGTTCGGCGACCCGCACTACACCGCCGTCCGGGGCCGGGCCGGGAACCGCTGTGATCCGCGACGGAATCGCGCAGGCGGTGCCCAGCAGCGAGTTCGTGTCGAGCGACACCTTCCCGCGGCCGAGGAACGCCAGGAGGCCGAGGACCACGACCGCCGCCAGCACGGCCACGACCCGGTCCTTGCCGAGGCGCGGCATCACGGCTTGCTCGAGCTCGAGACGCTGTAGAGGTCGCCGGCCTGCCCGTAGTACGAGCCCGCGACCACGGAGACCAGGATCTCCGCGTCCGGCTGCCGGTACGTGCGCAGCTCGTCCGGGTCCGACGGGTACGGCACCTCGTCCAGCCGCACGCCGCGCTCGGCGAGCAGCGCGCTGACTTCGGCGAACGGCACCGGGCCGGCGAACGGGCCGTAGCGATCGCGGACCAGGCGGTTGATCATCTCGGGGTCGCGGTACCGGAGCCGGTGGGCCTGGACCGAGAAGTGGGTCCCCACCCACGGGTGCCCAGGACCGGGCCGCTGCCAGAAGAACTCGGCCAGGCCGTGGTCGCGCCCCAGCGTGTGCTTCGAAGGGTTGTCGCCGTAGTCGTCGCCCAGCAGCGAAGCCACCCGCTCGGGTGACCACGTGTGGTCGGCCCCGAGGACGGTGCCCGACTCGATGACGTCGGCGAAGAACTCCGCCGGGCTCAGAACGGCAGGCCGAGGGTGGGCAGGCCGATGGCCGAGTCGACCGCCAGCGCCACGAACACGATCATCAGGTACGTGTTCGACCGGTGGAACAGCGACATCGGCTTCGTCTCTTCACCACGCCGCACCGCTGCCTGCAGGCTGTGCGCGTAGAAGAGGAACCAGCCGCCCGCGAGGATCGCGAACGAGCCGTACAGCCACGACGTCACCGGGAGCAGCAGCAGCGTCCAGGCCACCATCACCCACGAGTAGATGACGATCTGCTTGGCGACGTGCTCGGCCGTCGCCACGACCGGGAGCATCGGGACGCCCGCGCGCTCGTAGTCGTCGCGGTACTTCATGCCCAGCGCCCACGTGTGCGGCGGTGTCCAGAAGAAGATGACGCCGAACATCACGAACGCCGGCCACTGCACGGTGCCGGTGACGGCCGCCCAGCCGATGACGACCGGCATGCAGCCCGCCGCGCCGCCCCAGACCACGTTCTGCGACGTGCGCCGCTTCAGCCCCAGCGTGTAGACGAAGATGTAGAAGAGGATCGTCGCGACGGCGAGGATCGCCGACAGCATGTTGACCGTGAAGTAGAGCACCACGGCCGAGGCGACGCCCATGACCAAGCCGAAGATCAGCGCGCCGCGCCGCGGCACCGAGTCCTTCACCAGCGGACGGCGCTTCGTGCGGTTCATCACCTTGTCGATGTCCGCGTCGATCACGCAGTTGAGCGCGTTCGCGCTGCCCGCGGCCATCGTCCCGCCGACCAGCGTGGCCAGTACCAGCCACGGCGAGGGGATCTGACGGCCGGCGAGGAACATCGCCGGGATGGTGGTCACCAGGAGGAGCTCGATCACCCGCGGCTTCGCGAGTGCGGCGTAGGCGCCGACGACCTGGCGCACGCTTCGCCGGTCACCGTGCGGTCGCTCACCGGTCGGGTGCACGGCGCTGGTGTCGTCACTGCGTCCGTGCGCAGCGTTCACCAACGACATTTCACTCCCTGTGTCAGGTTCGGGGCGGGCCCGAGGACCGGAGGCGTGTGGTGCCGCTGAAAACCGCCGGTCTGAACCCTCGAACGATGTTAGACGTGGTGAATCCCGTGGGTGATCGCGGGTCTGGAACGGGTCCAAGCACTAGGCTGGCCGGGTCGGGCCGCGATTGCCCCTGCGCACGGCCGCGAGCAGGAATATCGTCCCTTCGGGATCGATTGAGATAGATGTCCGTGCGCACGGGTAACCGGAACGAGGAAGACCAGCCGCAACCATCATGACCGGGAGTTGGAGTTCAGTGTCCGAAACCGCCCCTACCAGCGAGAACAACCCACTCCTCCGGCGTAACGTCCCCGCCGACTGGACCGACACCGACACCCGCGCCGTGGACACCGTCCGGGTGCTCGCCGCGGACGCGGTCGAGAACTGTGGCAGCGGCCACCCCGGTACCGCGATGAGCCTGGCCCCGCTCGCCTACACGCTGTTCCAGCGCACGCTGCGGCACGACCCGAACGACCAGAACTGGCCGGGCCGCGACCGCTTCGTGCTGTCGGCCGGGCACTCGAGCCTGACGCTCTACATCCAGCTGTACCTCGCCGGCTACGGCCTCGAGCTCGAGGACCTCAAGCAGCTGCGCAAGTGGGGCTCGAAGACCCCGGGGCACCCGGAGTACCGCCACACCGACGGCGTCGAGACCACCACCGGCCCGCTCGGGCAGGGCCTGGCGAACGCCGTGGGCATGGCGATGGCCGCCCGCCGCGAGCGCGGCCTGCTGGACCCGGACACCGCGCCCGGCGAGAGCATCTTCGACCACTACATCTACGCGATCGCGTCCGACGGCGACATCGAAGAGGGCGTCACGGCCGAGGCGTCGTCGATCGCCGGCCGCCAGGAGCTGGGGAACCTGATCGTCTTCTGGGACGACAACAAGATCTCCATCGAGGACGACACGAACATCGCCCTTTCGGAGGACACGGTCGCGCGCTACGAGGCCTACGGGTGGCACACCCAGGTCGTCGAGGGTGGCGAGGACGTCGTCGCGATCGAGGAGGCCATCAAGAACGCGAAGGCCGAGACCGGCCGCCCGTCGTTCATCGCGGTGAAGACCGTGATCGGCTACCCGGCCCCGAAGAAGATGGGCACCGGCAAGGCGCACGGCGCCGCGCTGGGCGCCGAAGAGGTCGCCGCGGTCAAGAAGATCCTCGGCTTCGACCCGGAGCAGTCGTTCCAGGTCGAGGACGACGTGATCAAGCACACCCGCCAGGCGCTCGACCGCGGCAAGGCCGCGCACGCCGAGTGGGCCGAGAAGTTCGAGGCGTGGGGCAAGGCCAACCCGGAGCGCAAGAAGCTCGCGGACCGGATGTCCACCCGCACGCTGCCCGAGGGCTTCGCCGACAACCTCCCGAAGTGGGAGCCGGACGCCAAGGGCGTCGCCACCCGCAAGGCCTCCGGTGAGGTGCTCAACGCGCTCGCCGAGCCCCTGCCGGAGCTGTGGGGCGGGTCCGCGGACCTCGCGGAGAGCAACAACACCACGATGAAGGGCGCCGACTCGTTCGGCCCGGAGAAGGCTTCCACGGACATGTGGAAGACCAGCCCGTACGGCCGGACGCTGCACTTCGGCATCCGCGAGCACGCCATGGGCTCGATCCTCAACGGGATCGCGCTGCACGGCGGCACCCGCCCGTACGGCGCGACGTTCCTGATCTTCTCCGACTACATGCGCCCGCCGGTCCGGCTGGCCGCGCTGATGAAGGCGCCGGTCACCTACGTGTGGACGCACGACTCGATCGGCCTCGGCGAGGACGGGCCGACGCACCAGCCGATCGAGCAGCTCTCCGCGCTGCGCGCGATCCCGGGCCTCAACGTCGTCCGCCCGGCGGACGCCAACGAGACCGCGTACGCGTGGAAGGCCGTGCTGGAGGACATCCACCACCCGTCCGGCCTGGCGCTCACCCGCCAGAACGTGCCGGTGCTCGAGGGCACCAGCGCCGAGGGTGTCGCCAAGGGCGGGTACGTGCTCGCTGATTCGGACGGCACCCCGGACGTCGTGCTGATCGGCACCGGCTCCGAGGTCCAGCTCGCCGTCGAGGCGAAGAAGGTCCTCGAGGCCGACGGCGTCAAGGCGCGCGTCGTCTCGATGCCGTGCGTCGAGTGGTTCGACGCGCAGGACGCGGCCTACCGCGAATCCGTCATCCCGGCCGGTGTGAAGGCGCGCGTGTCCGTCGAGGCGGGCATCGCCCAGTCGTGGCACCGCTTCACCGGTGACGCCGGGGTGAACGTTTCGATCGAGCACTTCGGCGCCTCCGCCGATGCCGCCACACTGTTCCGTGAGTTCGGTTTCACCACGGAGGCAGTCGTCGACGCGGCCCGCCGCTCGATCGCCAACACCAAGAACTGAGAGGGACATAGATGAGCAACGACAAGCTCGCGCAGCTGTCCGCGGCCGGTGTTTCGATCTGGCTGGACGACCTCTCGCGCGAACGCCTGACCACCGGCAACCTCGCGAGCCTGATCCGCGACAAGCACGTCGTCGGCGTGACGACCAACCCGACGATCTTCGCCAACGCGATGTCCAAGGGTGACGCCTACGACGAGCGGACGAAGGAGCTCGCCGCCCAGGGCGCCGACGTCGAGGCGACCATCCGCGACCTGACCACGACCGACGTGCGCAACGCCGCGGACCTGTTCCGCGACGTCTACACCGCCACGAACGGCGTCGACGGCCGCGTGTCGATCGAGGTCGACCCGCGCCTGGCCAAGGACACCGACAAGACGGTGGCCGAGGCCCAGGACCTGTGGAAGACCGTCGACCGGCCGAACACGCTGATCAAGATCCCGGCCACCGAAGAGGGCCTGCCGGCGATCACCCGCACGCTCGCCGAGGGCATCAGCGTCAACGTCACGCTGATCTTCTCCGTCGAGCGCTACAAGAAGGTCATCGAGGCCTACTTCGCCGGTCTGGAGCAGGCGAAGGCCAACGGCCACGACCTGCGCGGCATCCACTCGGTGGCGTCGTTCTTCGTGTCCCGTGTGGACACCGAGATCGACAAGCGCCTGGAGGCCATCGGCTCGGACGAGGCGCTGGCCCTGCGCGGCAAGGCGGCCGTCGCCAACGCCCGGCTCGCCTACGCGGCCTTCGAGGAGCTGTCGGCCACGGACCGCTGGAAGGCCCTCGCGGCCGACGGTGCGAACGCGCAGCGCCCCCTCTGGGCCTCCACCGGCGTCAAGAACCCGGACTACTCCCCCACGCTCTACGTCGACCAGCTCGTGGTGAAGGACACCGTCAACACGATGCCGGAGAAGACCATGGACGCGGTCGCCGAGCACGCCGAGATCACCGGTGACCAGGTCTCCGGTCGCGGCGCCGAGGCGCAGGAGGTCTTCGACAAGCTCTCCGCCGTGGGCATCGACATCCCGGACGTGTTCGTCGTCCTGGAGAACGAGGGCGTCGAGAAGTTCGAGAAGTCCTGGACGGAACTGCTCGAGACCGTGAACGGCCAGCTCGAAAAGGCGAAGGGCTGAAGCACGAATGACGACAGGCGAAAAGACCGGCGTCGAGATCGTGGACGCCGAACTGGCGGAGCGCGCCGCGCCGCTGGCCGAGCGGCTGGTCGCCGACCAGGCCGCGTCGAAGCTGGCGGCCAAGGACGCCACGCTGTGGGGGCCGGACGCCGAATCCGAGGCGTCGATCCGGCTGTCGTGGACGACGCTGCACAAGTCGTCCCGGCCGCTGATCGGCGAGATCGAGGCGCTGCGGACCGAACTGCGGTCCGAGGGCGTCGACCGCGTGGTGCTGGCCGGCATGGGCGGCTCGTCGCTGGCGCCGGAGGTGATCACCGCCACCGACGGCGTCGCGCTGACCGTGCTCGACACCACCGATCCCGGCCAGGTCGCCGACGCGCTGGCCGGTGACCTCGAGCGCACGGTGATCGTGGTGTCGTCGAAGTCGGGCGGCACCGTCGAGACCGACAGCCACCGGCGGATCTTCGCGAAGGCGTTCACCGACGCGGGGATCGACGCGGCCCGGCGGATCGTGGTCGTCACCGACCCGGGCTCGCCGTTCCAGGAACTGTCCGAAAAGGAGGGTTACCGCAAGACCTTCCTCGCCGACCCGCACGTCGGCGGCCGCTACTCGGCGCTGACCGCGTTCGGGCTCGTCCCGGCCGGCCTCGCCGGCGCGGACGTCGCCCGGCTGCTCGACCAGGCCGCTTCGGTGGCCGAAGAGCTCGGCGCCGACGACGCGGCCAACCCGGCGGTCAAGCTGGCCGCCGCGTGGGCCGCCGCGCACGAAGCGGGCGCGGAGAAGCTCGTGCTGGCCGACTCCGGCTCCGGCATCAAGGGCTTCCCCGACTGGGCCGAGCAGCTGATCGCGGAGTCCACCGGCAAGCAGGGCACCGGGTTGCTGCCGGTCGCCGTCGAAGGCACCGAGGCGCCCGGCTTCGCCGACGCGAAGTCCGACGCCACCCCGGTCGCCATCGGCAGCCCGAAGGGGGCGGCGAAGATCGCCGTCACCGGCTCGCTCGGCGCGCAGATGCTGCTCTGGGAGTTCGCGACGGCGCTCGCCGGCCGGCTGCTCGGGATCAACCCGTTCGACCAGCCCGACGTCGAAGCCGCGAAGAAGGCGGCGCGTGCGCTGCTGGACGACCCGGAGAAGCTGAAGGGCGGCGAGACGGCGTCCAATGTGGACGGACCGGTCGAGATCTTCGGCAGCGACGGGGTGTCCACCGACGGCAGCCTGACCGACGTGCTCCGCGCGTTCTTCGCTTCGGCGCCGGACGCGGGCTACATCGCGGTTCAGGCTTACCTCGACCGCCTCGAAGACGCGTCGACGGCGCTGCTGCGCGGCGAGATCGCCAAGCGCACCGGCCTGCAGACGACGTTCGGCTGGGGCCCGCGGTTCCTGCACTCCACCGGCCAGTACCACAAGGGCGGGCACCAGAACGGCGTGTTCCTGCAGCTCACCGGCGCCGTCGAGCAGGACCTCGACGTGCCGGACCGGCCCTACACTCTCGGCCAGCTGCAGCACGCGCAGGCACTGGGCGACGGGCAGGTGCTCGCCGAGCACGGCCGCCCGGTGCTGCGCCTGCACCTGACCGACCGGGCCGCGGGCCTCGCGGCCGTCGTCCGCGCGGTACAGGAGGTCGGCGCATGACCTGGACCAATCCCCTTCGCGATCCGCGGGACAAGCGGCTCCCGCGCATCGCCGGGCCGTCCAGCCTGGTGATCTTCGGGGTCACCGGCGACCTGGCCCGCAAGAAGCTGATGCCCGCCATCTACGACCTGGCCAACCGCGGGCTGCTGCCCGCCGGCTTCTCGCTCGTCGGGTTCGCCCGGCGCGACTGGGAGCACCAGGACTTCGGCGAGCTCGTGCACGACTCGGTCAAGGCGCACGCACGGACGCCGTTCAAGGAGTCGGTGTGGAACCGGCTCGCCGAAGGCATCCGGTTCGTGCAGGGCACCTTCGACGACGACGACGCCTTCGACCGGCTCGCGCAGACGGTCAAGGACCTCGACAAGGAACGCGGCACCGGCGGCAACACCGCGTTCTACCTGTCGATCCCGCCCGGCGCGTTCCCGGTGGTGACCAAGCAGCTGGCCCGTTCCGGGCTGGCCAACGCGGACGAGAACACCTGGCGCCGCGTGGTCATCGAGAAGCCGTTCGGCCACGACCTCAAGAGCGCCGAAGAGCTGAACGCGATCGTCAACGACGTCTTCCCCGAGGAGTCGGTGTTCCGCATCGACCACTACCTCGGCAAGGAGACGGTCCAGAACATCCTGGCGCTGCGCTTCGCGAACCAGCTGTTCGAGCCGATCTGGAACGCCAACTACGTCGACCACGTGCAGATCACCATGGCCGAGGACATCGGCCTCGGCGGTCGCGCGGGCTACTACGACGGCATCGGCGCGGCCCGCGACGTCATCCAGAACCACCTGCTGCAGCTGCTTGCCTTCACCGCGATGGAGGAGCCGCTGTCGTTCGACCCGCGGGCCCTGCGCGCGGAGAAGATCAAAGTGCTCTCGGGCACCAAACCCCTGGAGCCGCTGGACAAGACGACCGCGCGCGGCCAGTACGCGGGCGGCTGGCAGGGCGGCACGAAGGTGCCCGGCCTGCTGCAGGAAGAGGGCTTCGCGAAGGACTCGAAGACCGAAACCTACGCGGCCGTGACGCTCGAGGTGCAGAGCCGCCGATGGGCCGGGGTGCCGTTCTACCTGCGCACCGGCAAGCGGCTCGGCCGCCGCGTCACCGAGATCGCCGTCGTGTTCAAGCGGGCGCCGCACCTGCCGTTCGACTCGACGTCGACCGAGGAGCTGGGGCAGAACGCCCTGGTCATCCGCGTGCAGCCGGACGAGGGCATCACGCTGCGGTTCGGCTCGAAGGTGCCGGGGACCACGATGGAGGTCCGCGACGTCACGATGGACTTCGGCTACGGGCACGCGTTCACCGAGTCCTCCCCCGAGGCCTACGAACGCCTGATCCTCGACGTCCTGCTCGGCGAGCCGTCGCTGTTCCCGGTGAACGAAGAGGTCGAGCTCTCCTGGAAGATCCTCGACCCGATCCTGGAGAACTGGGCCAAGGAAGGGTCGCCGGAGCAGTACCCGCCGGGCACCTGGGGCCCGCCGTCCGCCGACGAAATGCTGGAGCGCACCGGCCGCAAATGGAGGCGCCCGTGATCATCGACCTGCCGTCCACCACGACTTCGGCGTTGAACAAGAAGCTGGTGGAGATCCGCGAACAGGGCGGCCAAGTCGCGCTCGGCCGGGTCCTGACGCTGGTGATCGTCGCCGACGACGACTCCAAGCTCGAGGAGGCGATCGAGGCGGCCAACGGCGCGAGCCGTGAGCACCCGTCGCGGGTGATCGTGGTCGCCAAGGGCGCCCGCACGGCGGCTCCGCGCATCGACGGCCAGATCCGGGTCGGCGGCGACGCCGGCGCGAGCGAGGTCATCGTGCTGCGCCTGTACGGCCCGCTGGCCGCGCAGGGCCAGAGCGCGGTCGTGCCGTTGCTGCTGCCGGACGCGCCGATCGTCACCTGGTGGCCCAGCGCCGGCCCGAAGGACCCGGACAAGGACCCGCTCGGTGAGCTGGCCCAGCGCCGGATCACCGACTCGGCCGCGGAGAAGAGCCCGGTCAAGGCGCTGACCACGCGGGCCAAGGCCTACACGGCCGGCGACACCGATCTGGCCTGGACGCGGCTGACGCACTGGCGAGCCCAGCTCGTCTCCGCGCTGGACCTGCCGCCGTACGAGAAGATCAGCGGCGCGACGGTGACCGGCGAGGCCGACTCGCCGTCGACCGAGCTGCTGGCCGCGTGGCTGGCCGAGTACCTGAAGGTGCCGGTCAAGCGGGTCAAGAGCTCGGGTGCGGCCGGGATCATCTCGGTGACGCTGGACCGGCGTTCGGGCGCGGTGGAGCTGCACCGGCCGGACGGCCGCGTCGGCACGCTGACCCAGCCGGGCCAGCCGACCCGGCGGATCGCCCTGCAGCGGCGCAGCACCCAGGACTGCCTGATCGAGGAGCTGCGGCGGCTCGACCCGGACGAGGTCTACGAGGCGGCGCTGCACGGCCTGGGCAAGATCACGTCCGGCACCAACGGCAAGACGGGCGCGCCGGCGAAGGCCGACGTCACGTCTCCGGCCGCGGCGGCCGCTTCGGCACCTTCGAAGGCGACGGCTTCGGCGAAGGCCAAGAAATGAGCAAGACCGAGGTCGTCGTCTACGCGAACCAGGACCTGCTGGCGGCCGCGGCGGCCGCCCGGCTGGTCACGCGGCTGGTGGACGTCCAGGCGGCCAAGGGCTCGGCGTCGCTGGTGCTCACCGGCGGCGGCACCGGGATCGCGGTGCTGTCGGAGCTGCGGGCGTCGTCGGCCCGGGACGCGATCGACTGGTCCCGCTTGGACATCTACTGGGGCGACGAGCGGTTCGTCCCGGCGGACTCGGACGAGCGGAACGAGAAGCAGGCCCGCGAGGCGCTGCTGGACCACGTGCCGCTGGACCCGAAGCGGATCTACGCGATGGCGCCGTCGGACGGCGAGTTCGGCGACGACGTGGACGCGGCGGCCGCGGCGTACGCGGACGTGCTGGCGTCGAACGCGGGGCCGGAGGACCACGGCGACGTGCCGTCGTTCGACATCATGCTGCTGGGTCTCGGCGGCGAAGGGCACACCGCGTCGGTGTTCCCGGAGTCGCCGGCGGTGTACGAGACCGAGCGTTCGGTGGTGGCGGTGCGCAACTGCCCCAAGCCCCCGCCGACGCGGATTTCGCTGACGCTGCCGGCGATCCGCCAGGCTCGCGACATCTGGCTGATGACCGCCGGCGAGGCGAAGGCGGACGCGGTGGCGCTGGCGTTGTCCGGCGCCGGCGAGGTCCAGCTGCCGGTGGCCGGAGCCCGCGGGCACCGGCGGACGCTGTGGCTGCTGGACCGTGCCGCCGCTGGGAAGCTGACAAAGGTGTACCAGCCGCCCACGGCTTGAGCCGGTTTTTTTGGAGGCCCCCTGCTCCGGCAGGGGGCCTCCGTCGTTTTCGGGCTACTTCACCCGCCAGCCGCGGCCCAGGTTGCCGAAGATCTCCTCCGCGGCCGTTCTCGGGTTCTCCGCGCCCACGATCAGCTCTCGCGACGCCAGGGCGAACCGCGCCAGGGACGCGCACGAGACGTCGCCCTCGGGTGCGTTCATCTCCTCGGCGATCGCTTGGGCCAGCGCCGTCTCGTGGCGCATCCACATGCGGCGGCCGTAGTCGCGCAGCACCGGGGTGCTCTCGATCAGCCGGAAGAATTCGGGGCTCGGGCCGCCGTCGGCGCTGTCGCGCAGCATGTGCTCGCGCAGGGCGTCCACGATCGTGTGGCCCGGTGGCCGGCCGCGCACCGCTTCGACCAGGGCCGCCTCGATGTCGTCGTCCTGGTCGAACAGCAGCGCTTCCTTGCTGGGGAAGTACTTGAACAGTGTCGTCACCGAGACGTCGGCGGCGTCCGCGACGTCCTTCACCCCGACCTCGTCGTAGCCGCGTTCGAGGAACAGCTCCAGCGCGGCGTCGGCCAGCGCCTGGCGGGTCTGCGCCTTCTTGCGCTCGCGGCGCCCGATCACTTCGGTCATGCCCGCAGCCTACGTGATGGTGGACTCACTTCAAAAGTTTAGTCGTTGCACTTTTTGAGTCACTGTGCTTTTCTGGCTTCAGGCCGCCGGACGAACCGGGGGCACCGAACTTCCAGGGGGAAGTCATGAACTCCATCGCCATCGTCGGCGCCGGCCTGGGCGGACTCGCCTGCGCCCGCGTCCTCCAGCTCCACGGCCTCGACGTCACCGTCTTCGAACAGGAGGCCTCGGCCGGCGCCCGGGCCCAGGGCGGCACGCTCGACCTGCACGGCGACACCGGCCAGGTCGCCCTCCGCACCGCCGGCCTGCACGACGGGTTCCGCCGGCTCGCCCGTCCCGAAGGCCAGCAGATGCGCGCGCTCGACCCGCTGAGCGCCGAAGTCGTCATGGACGAGGTCCCCGAAGAGGGCGACGACTTCCGTCCCGAGATCGACCGCGGTCAGCTCCGCGGGCTCCTCCTCGAGTCGCTCTCCCCCGGCACCGTCCGCTGGGGACGCCCGATCACCGAGGTCGCCCCCGGCCGCCTGACGTTCGGCGACGGCAGCTCGGCGGACTTCGACCTGGTCGTCGGCGCGGACGGCGCGTGGTCGCGCGTCCGCCGGACCCTCACCCGCGTCCGGCCCGAGTACAGCGGCGTGACGTTCGTCGAGCTCGGCCTCGACGACGCCGACCGCCGTCACCCGGCACTGGCCGCGCTGACCGGCCAGGGCACGATGATGACGAAGGTCGACGGGAAGGCGCTCGTCGCCCAGCGCAACAGCAACGGCCACATCCGCTGCTACGCGATGTTCTACGCGCCCGAGGACTGGGCGGCCGACCTCGACTTCGCTGACACCTCGGCGGTGCGCGCGCACCTGATGGAGCGCTTCGCCGGCTGGCACCCGAGCCTGCTCCGGTTCCTGCACGACGTCGACGGCGGGTTCACGCACCGCCCGCTGCACGTCCTCCCGGTGCCGCACGCCTGGACCCACACGCCCGGGCTCACGCTGCTCGGCGACGCCGCGCACCTGATGCCACCGCTGGGCGTCGGCGCGAACCTGGCCCTGCTGGACGGCACCGAGCTCGCCACCGCGCTGGCGACCGCGGCGAGCGTCGACGAAGCCGTCCGGACGTACGAGGCCGGGATGCTGCCGCGGTCGATCGAGACGGCGAAGGCGTGCGCCACCGGCCTGCACGACCTGCTCAGCGACGACCTCAGGTCGATGGCGGCGTGACGGCCTACCGCCGGGCGGCCACACGTGGGTAACATGATTCCCACGATGTGGTCGTCCCGGTACACAATGGGGAGCAGGTCTCCCACTCTCGGTAGCGCCCCTCCGCGGCTTTCGCCCGGACGGAGCAGCCGACTGCGGAATTCGGACGCCGGAACTCCGGCAACGGGTGAAACTTACCGTCTTTCTACGCGACCTCGTTAGCATCCGCACATTTGTCCGTTGCTGCGCGTCCCGATCGGGCCCTGAGCGCCTCTCACCATCAAGTCCACAAGACGAATGGGGTCGCCAGCGATGAGTACAGAGGGACTCTCGATTCCAGGCATCTCGATCGCCGGCTCGGGGCCATCGGCCGCCGAGCGGGTGCGCAAGCGCGGACTGAGCCTGTTCGGCTCGGTGCCCCGGCCCGCCGTGGTCACGTTCGCCATCGAGGCGGCCGCGGTCATCCTGGCCGTGCTCGACGTCTGGCTGGTGATCCCCGAGAAGGCCCAGCCCTACTCGATCTGGCTGTCCGGCGCCGCGTGCCTCGCGGTGGTGTTCCGCCGGAAGTTCCCGTTCCTCGCCGTGCTCGTCGCGGTCCCCGGCTTCCTGGCCGGCTGGGCGCAGCTCGCGTCGATGATCACGCTCGGCATGCTCGCCACCCGCCGCCAGCTGCACTGGCAGGTGTGGGTCGGCGCGGCGCTGGTGTGGTGCTGCCGGTTCGTGCAGTGGCCGCTGGAGGACTTCGCCGAGCTCAGCTGGCGCGAGCACATCCTCGACGGCATCTACGGCGTGCTCGTCGCGGGCATGCCGATCGCGATCGGCCTGCTCATCGGAGCGCGGGCCGAGGTTTCGAACAAGCTCGCCGAGCTGGCCACGAGCCGCGACCGCGAGCGCCGCTTCCACGCCGACGCCGTCCGCGCCGAGGAGCGCGCGAGGCTGGCGCGCGAGATGCACGACGTCGTCTCGCACCAGATCACGCTGATCGCGATGCAGGCCGGAGCGCTGCAGGCCCAGACGGCCGACAACCACGCGCAGGAGACCGCGCAGGTCATCCGCACGCTGTCGAAGCGAACGCTGGAGGAGCTGCGGTCGTTGCTGAGCGTGCTGCGAGCGGGCGCGGACGACGACGGCCCCCGCCCCGGCATCAACGACCTCGACCGGCTGATCCGGACGTCGGAGGTCCCGGTGCACCTGTCGGTGGAGCACCTGCCGGAGGCCCTGCCGAACCAGGTGTCGGCGGCGGCGTACCGCACGGTCCAGGAGTGCCTGACGAACGTCCACAAACACGCCCCGGGCGCGACGGCGACGATCCGCATCCAGGGTGAGCACGGAGCACTCAAGATCGAGGTCCGCAACGAGCGCGCCCGCCGGGCGGGCGAGGTGCTGCCCTCGGGCGGGCACGGGCTGACGGGGCTGGCGGAGCGTGCTCGCCTGCTGGGCGGGAGCTTCGAGACGTCCGGCATGGAGGACGGCGGGTTCCGGGTGCGGGCCCGGTACCCGCTGGATCGCTGAGGGCGGCCTTCCGGCCCCCGGTATCCATTTTACCGGCGGGGGCTGACGATTTCGGATTTGTAGGAGCCGCGAACGGCGGTTTCCGGGCCGTAGCGGTCTGGAAACAGCCGTTCGCGGCTTTCTTGGCGCTGAATTGTCGGTGCCCGCCGGTAGCGTGGAAATCGGGGGCGGCCGCCGCCCGGGCGCGCGAAAAGCCACCCCGAGGGCTCCCGGGGTGGCTTTTGGCCTACTTCGCCTAGATGATCTCCCGGCGCTGGCGCAGGCGCTCGAGGGCTTCGGCCAGGATGGCCTCGCCGTCGGCGTCGCTGCGTCGCTCCTTCACGTACGCCAGGTGGGTCTTGTAGGGCTCGGTCCGCGGTGCGGCCGGCGGGTTCTTCTCGTCCTGCCCGCCCGGGAGTCCGCAGCGGGGGCAGTCCCACTCGTCGGGGATCTCCGCGTCGAGCGCGAACGACGGCCGGGCTTCGTGGCCGTTGGCGCACCAGTAGCCGACCCGGCGCCGCGGCGCCGATTCACCTCGCTCGGATTCGCCCGTAGGACCGGCACCCACCCGGGTGCCTCGAATCGCGTTACCGCCAACCATGAATCCTCACACCTAGGAATCGGCGGCGCGCCCCCCAATAGGCACGCCGAATCGCTGCGCCCTGCCGTCGTGACCCGGTCGCGATCGACGGCGAGGCGCCGGACGCCTCACACCTTGAGCAGCAGACCCAGGCCCACGATGCTGATCAGCCACACCGCGCCCAGGAGCAGGGTGATCCGGTCGAGGTTCTTCTCGGCCACGCTCGACCCGGCCAGGCTGGACTGCATCCCGCCGCCGAACAGCGACGACAGGCCACCGCCCCGGCCCCGGTGCAGCAGCACCGCGACCACCAGGAAGACGCTGGTGACGATCAACAGGATTTGCAGGAACAGCTTCATGTCATCCTCTGGGCTCTAGGAGAATGCAGGGGTACGGCATGGTCGTTTCCGACCTCCACCGTACCCCTGGACTCGTCCACTGCTGTGTGACGGACCGGATACACAGGTTACCCGGTCGTGGCCTCGATCAGGGCAGCGGCCCGCCTGCGGCGAGTGCACAGAGTTTCGTGAACTCCTCGCCGTCGAGGCTCGCTCCGCCGACCAGGGCACCGTCGATGTTCTCGCAGCCCACCAGCTCGCTGATGTTGCCCGACTTCACCGATCCCCCGTAGAGCACCCGGACGGACGAAGCGACGTCGTCGCCGTACTTCTCCAGGAGGGTGGCCCGGATGGCCTTGCAGACCTCTTCGGCGTCGGCCGAGGAGGCGACCTTGCCGGTGCCGATCGCCCAGACCGGCTCGTACGCGACCACCACGTCCTTGACCTGCTCGGCCTTGAGGCCCTTCAGGCCGTCGATCAGCTGCGTCGTGGTGTGGTGGATGTGCTCGCCGGCCTCGCGGACCTCGAGCTTCTCCCCGATGCAGAGGATCGGCGTGATGCCGTGCTTGAGCGCGGCCTTGACCTTCTTGTTGACCAGCTCGTCGGTCTCGGCGTGGTACTCGCGCCGCTCCGAGTGCCCGACGGCGACGAACTTGCAGCCCAGCTTCGCCAGCATCAGGCCCGAGATGTCCCCGGTGTAGGCGCCGGAGTCGTGCGGCGAGAGGTCTTGCGCGCCGTAGGTGAGCGACAGCTTGTCGCCGTCGACCAGAGTCTGCACGCTGCGGATGTCGGTGAACGGCGGCAGCACCGCCACGTCGACCTTCGCGTAGTACTTCTCCGGCAGCGCGAAGGCGATCTTCTGGACGAGCGCGATCGCCTCGAGGTGGTTCAGGTTCATCTTCCAGTTGCCGGCGATGAACGGCTTGCGTGCCACTAGTTCTTCTCCTCCAGGGCCACGACGCCCGGCAGTTCCTTGCCTTCGAGGTACTCCAGCGAGGCACCGCCGCCGGTGGAGATGTGCGAGAAGCCGTCTTCGGGCAGGCCGAGCTGACGAACGGCCGCCGCGGAGTCGCCGCCGCCGACGACGGTGAACGCGTCGCTCTTGACCAGGGCTTCGGCGACGGCACGGGTGCCACCGGAGAACGCCTCGAACTCGAACACGCCCATCGGGCCGTTCCAGAACACGGTCTTGGCGTCGGCCAGCTTGCTCGCGAACAGCTCGCGCGAGCGCGGGCCGATGTCGAGACCCTGGCGGTCGGCCGGGATGGCGGTGGCGTCGACGACCTCGTGCTCGGCGTCGGCCGCGAACTCGGTGGCGGCCAGGACGTCGACCGGCAGGACCAGTTCGACGCCGCGCTTCTCCGCCTCGGCGAGGAAGCCCTTCACCTGGTCGAGCTGGTCGGCCTGCAGCAGCGACTGGCCGACCTCGTGGCCCTGGGCCTTGAGGAAGGTGTACGCCATGCCGCCGCCGACGAGCAGCCGGTCGACCTTGGTCAGCAGGTTCGCGATGACGCCGAGCTTGTCGGACACCTTCGCGCCGCCGAGCACGACCACGTAGGGCCGCTGCACGTCGTCGGTCAGCTTCTTCAGCACGTCCAGCTCGGCCAGCACCAGGCCGCCCGCGTACGCCGGGAGCACCGAAGCCACTTCGTAGACCGAGGCCTGCTTGCGGTGGACGACGCCGAAGCCGTCGGAGACGAACGCGCCGCCCGGGACGAGCGCGCCCAGCTCGGCGGCCAGCTCGGAGCGGTCCACGGCGTCCTTGCTGGTCTCGCGCGCGTCGAAACGCACGTTCTCCAGCAGGACGACACCGCCGTCGGCGAGGCCGGCGGTCAGTGCCTTCGCGGACTCGCCGACCAGGTCACCGGCCAGCGCGACCTCGGCGCCGAGCAGCTCGGAAAGCCGCTTGGCGACGGGCGCGAGGCTGTACTTCGGGTCCGGCTCGCCCTTGGGGCGGCCGAGGTGCGCGGTGACGACGACCTTCGCGCCCGCGCCGGCGAGCTTCTTGATCGTCGGCAGCGCGGCGCGGACCCGGCCGTCGTCGGTGATGCGGTCCCCGTCGAGCGGGACGTTCAGGTCGGAACGCACGAGTACGTACCGGCCCTGAACGCCCTCGCCCAGCAGGTCGTCGAGGTTCTTGACGCTCATC
This sequence comes from Amycolatopsis sp. NPDC114504, assembly GCF_055633595.1. Classification (NCBI taxonomy): domain Bacteria; kingdom Bacillati; phylum Actinomycetota; class Actinomycetes; order Pseudonocardiales; family Pseudonocardiaceae; genus Amycolatopsis; species Amycolatopsis sp. NPDC114504. The sequence goes on from NZ_JBVKDU010000001.1 coordinate 1,732,151, forward strand.
GGGTCAGGAGAGCTTCGAACCGATGAGCTTGGCCAGGTCGGCGAGGCGGTTGGAGTAGCCCCACTCGTTGTCGTACCAGCCGACGACCTTGACCTGGTTGCCGATGACCTTGGTCAGCGGCGCGTCGTAGATGCAGGACGCCGGGTCGGTGACGATGTCCGAGGAGACGATCGGGTCGTCGCTGTAGCGCAGGATGCCGGCCAGCGGGCCGTCGGCGGCGGCCTTGTAGGCGGCGTTGATCTCCTCGACCGTGGCGGCCTTGGAGAGCGTCACGGTGAGGTCGGTGGCCGAGCCGGTCGGGATCGGGACCCGCAGCGCGTAGCCGTCCAGCTTGCCCTGCAGCTCCGGCAGGACGAGGCCGATGGCCTTGGCGGCGCCGGTCGAGGTCGGGACGACGTTCACGGCGGCGGCCCGGGCGCGGCGCAGGTCCTTGTGCGGGGCGTCCTGCAGGTTCTGGTCCTGCGTGTAGGCGTGGACCGTGGTCATCAGGCCCTGCTCGATGCCGAAGGCGTCGTGGAGGACCTTGGCCAGCGGGCCGAGGCAGTTGGTGGTGCAGGAGGCGTTCGAGATGATGACCTGCGAGCCGTCGTACTTGTCGTCGTTGACGCCGAGGACGACGGTCAGGTCCTCGCCCTTGGCGGGCGCGGAGATGATGACCTTCTTCGCCCCGCCGGCGATGTGCGCCTTGGCGGCGTCGGCGTTGGTGAAGAAGCCGGTCGACTCGAGGACGACGTCCACGCCCAGGTCGCCCCAGGGCAGGTTGGCCGGGTCGCGCTCGGCGAGGGCCTTGATGGTCTTGCCGTCCACGACGATGCCCTCGTCGCTGACGCTGACCTCACCCGGGAACCGGCCCAGGATGGAGTCGTACTTCAGCAGGTGGGCCATGGTGGCGACGTCGCCGAGGTCGTTGAAGGCGACGACCTCGATGTCGTGGCCGCTGGCCTGCACGGCGCGGAAGAAGTTGCGGCCGATGCGGCCGAAGCCGTTGACACCTACGCGAACGGTCACTGCTGCCACTCCTCTGAGGATCGGCCGGGAGTCCCGGCCGTGACTTGCGGGCTCGCGGCAACCCTAGCGTGCGGGCATGCGCGTCCCTGACTGCCCTGACGAGACTTCCACCACTTGGCGAACGGGTCAAGAATCGATTAAGAAGCCGGGGTGGGCGAGCTGGGGTTTCCGGGGCGGACCACGGCGGACCAGTCCGGGTCGGCGGTCCGGCGAGTGGAACCGGTTCCGGCTGGCCGCACGGGGTGCGAGGACTCGGGCCGGAGCATGGACCACAGGAGCCTTGACCGGTTCAGATGGCGACTCGCCGAAAGACGGGAAATGGCGAATCCGGAGCGGGCCCGGCCCGGCTCCGGGACGGGCGTGAGGTCGATGACTCGACCGATCCAGCTCTCGCCGCTTCACCCGGTCAGCTCCCGCTCCAGCGGCGTCCGGAACCGCGGCACCGCCCGGACCTCGCCGTACCACCCGGCGCAGCGGTCCGCCGCCGCCTCGACCAGGCCCGAAGCCTCGCTCCCCACGTCCTCCAGCAGCCGGAACGCGATCTCGCCCGACGCGCGCTGCGCCCAGCCGCCCACGACGCGACCGTCCAGCCAGACCGTCGGGCCGATGTTGCCGCTGCGGTCGAACAGCGCCGGCCGGTGCGGGCCGAGGAACCAGTCGCGGTCCTGCCAGCCCATCGGGGTCGGGTCGAGCGCCGGCAGGAACGCCACCCACGGCGGCGGCTCCGGCACCGGCTCGAGGTCGTCCGGCAACGCCACGCCCGCGACGCCGTCGAGGTCGACCTCCACCGGGTCCAGGACCGCCAGCGCCTTCTTCGTCTGGCCCGCGGTCCAGCCCGTCCACCAGCGCAGGTCCGTGACCGGCGCCGGGCCGTACGCGCGCAGCCAGCGCCGCGCCAGTTCCACCCGCGCCGCCTCCGCGTCCCAGACCGGCAGCCCCGGCACCCACTCGTCCAGGGGGTGCCAGACGTACTGGGTGCTGATCCAGCTCCCCCGCGGCCGACCGCGCGCGATCCGGCCGCCGGCCGCCAGCAGGAACAACACCCGGCTGGTGACGTTCCCGATCGCCTCGTACGGCTTCCCCGCCGCCATCAGCAGCTGCTGCCGCAACCGCGGCTCGTCCTCGCTGAGCTGTTGCGCCGTCGCCGAGCCGCGGGCCCGCAGCGCCGCCTCGACCGACGCTTCGACGTCCGCCAGCCACTTCCCCGGCTCCGGCACGTTCTCCGGGTGGCCCTGCCGCCCCAGGTGCTGCTCCAGCAGCTTCCGCTGCTTGACCTCGATGTCCGCGGAACAGCCGGCCTGCACGAGCGCCGCGGTGTCCAGTCCGGTGACGAATACCGTGCGGCGCATCCCGAGCAGCCGTAGCAGGGTGCGGTCTTCGTACAACGCCCGTTCCACGGCGGCGATCCCCGGTGACGCGAGCCGCGCGCACGCCGAAAGGTGGACCGTCGCCGGGTCGGTGGCGTGCAGGGCGACCACCCCCGCCACGACGTCGGAAACCGTGGCCGCGGGCGCGGCCAGGTGGTGCCGGACCGCGAGGCGGGCCCGGCGCTGCTGGGTGCTGATGTCGAGAGGCACCCGGCTTTGATACCACCGGGCACCGACAAAAACGCCTGGTCGCCAGGCCGGGGCCCGTTTACGCTCGCGGCATGGTCTCCGGTGCCCACTTCGCGGCCTTCGCCGCTCTGACGTTCCTCATGGTCGTCGTCCCCGGCCCGAGCGTGCTCTTCACCATCAGCCGCGCGCTCACAGTCGGCCGCCGCGACGCGCTGCTCACCGTCGCGGGCAACTCCGTGGGCGTCTACACGCAGGTCGTCGCGGTCGCGTTCGGCCTCGGCGCGCTCGTGACGACGTCGGCCGCGGTGTTCACCGCGATCAAGATCGCCGGCGCGATCTACCTCGTGTACCTGGGCATCCAGGCGTTCCGGCACCGGCGGAAGCTGTCCGACGCCATGGCCGCGAAGGTGCCGACCACGCCCGGTCGCGTCCTGACCGTGCTGCGCGACGGGTTCGTCGTCGGCTTCGCGAACCCGAAGTCGATCGTGTTCCTCGCCGCGCTGCTCCCCCAGTTCGTCGACCCGGCAGCCGGGTCCGTGCCGGTCCAGATGCTGCTGCTGGGCCTGTGCCTGCCGGCGATCGCGCTGGCCACCGACACCGCGTGGGCGCTGGTGGCGGGCACCGCCCGGGCGTGGTTCGCCCGCTCGCCGAAGCGCCTCGAAATGGTCGGCGGTACCGGCGGCCTGGTCATGATCGGCCTCGGCACCACGCTGGCCTTCACCGGCCGGGGTGACTGAACACCAGGTCCAGCAACCCCGGGAAGGCCGCGTCGAACTCCGGGCGCCGCAAGCGGTTCAGCCGCCGCGGGCCCGCGTCGCGCTGCTCGATCAGGCCCGCCGCGCGCAGCACCCCGAAGTGGTGGCTGAGCGTCGCCTTCGCCACCGGCAGGTCGAACGTGCCGCACGCCTTCGTCCACTCCGGCACCTCGGCGAGCTCACGCAGGATGCTGCGGCGCACGGGATCGGCGACCGCGGCGAGGGCGTCCTGCAGGGACACCTCCGCCGGGACGCCGTGCGTGAGCCCGCGCGCCCGCGCCGTGGTCACCGCAGGGCCTCCGCCAGCGCCGGCCACCACTCGCGGGGCAGGTCACCGGCCGGGACGACGACCTGGTCCGCGCCCGCCGCCCGGTACTCGCGCAGCCGGGCCACGACCGCGTCGAGGTCGCCGCGCACGGTGAGCCCGTCGACGAGCCGGTCGGAGAGCTCCGTGATGTCGGCGTCGGTGAAGCCCATCCGGCGGAAGTTGTTCGCGTAGCCCGGCATCCCGGCCAGGAACCGCAGCGAACCCTCGCGGGCGCGGTCGCGGGTCGCGGCGACGTCGGTACCCGGGACGACGCTCAGCAGCACCACGAGCTGCTTGCCGGCGCCGAGGATCTCGCGTGCCGAAGCGACGTAGTCCGTCGTCACGAGGAACGGGTACGCCCCGGACGCGCGGTCCCGCGAGAGTTCCAGCATCTTCGGGCCCAGCGCCGAAAGGATGCGGTCGGCCGCGGGGACGGTGTCGTCCAGCTCGTCGAGGTAGTCGTTCAGCGTGGCCAGCGGACGCGGGCCGTGCGCGCCGCCGAGGCCGACGACGAACCGCCCGGCCGGCAGGTCCGCGTACGCACGGGCGACGTCGGCGGCGGGTACCCGGTCGACCGGCAGGATGCCGCTCGCCACCGGGATCTTCGCGGTCCCGTGGATCACGTCGGCGATCAGCGGCAGGTTGCTGCCCTGCCCGCCCGGCAGCCACAGCGTGGCGTACCCCAGCTCCTCCAGCTCGGCGGCGACCGTGACGGTCTCCGGCCCGGTCGTGCCCACCGTGGCGCCCAGCGCCCCCAGGTTCGTCATGCGCCGGGCAACCACGGAACCGCGGGAGTTGTTCCCGTCACGCCGTTTGTTCGTCCTCAGCGGAATCGTCCTCGGCCGGCTTGCTGAACATCCGCGTCGCCGACAGCCGCGCGACGCCGTCCGGGTCGCCCAGGTCGTCGAGGGAGTTGCGGATCGTCGAGTCCACCGACAGGTACTTGCGGCCGGCCCGCAGGTCGGCGTCGTTGCGCAGCCGCACGATCAGCGGGAACTCCGACAGCGCGCCCGCGTCGAACAGGCCCGTCGTGTAGATGAGCTGCACGCCCAGCGCCTCGGCCACCGCCCGCTGCAGCTCCAGCAGGTACCCGGCGGACGCGCGGCCGATCGGGTTGTCCAGGAACAGCACGCCCGAGTGCCGGTTGCGGGCCTTGCCGCGGTTGTTGGCCCGCAACGCCGCGAGGGTGCAGTAGAGGATGATCGCCGCGGTCAGCTGCTGACCGCCGGAGAACACGTCCCGGATCTCCGAGACGCGCTGGCGTTCGGTCCGCAGCACCGAGTCCGGCTTGAGCATGTCGACGCGGAACCCCTTGGGCGCCGCGGCCCGGACTCCGCGCAGCACCAGGGAAAGCCCGTCGCGCTTGACGTCGCGGCCGTCGGCGGTCTTGCCGACGGCGGCCTCGTCGACGACCTCGCCGAGCTTCTCGACGAGCGCGTTGTCCTCCAGCTCGGTGAAGCGGATGCGGAGGAACTCCTGCCCGGACCAGTCGCCGAGGCCGTCGGGCAGCCGCGACACGCGCTGGGCCGAGCGCAACGTCCGGAGCGCGCCGTCGACCATGCCCTGCAGGCGCGTGATGATGCCGCCGCGGTGCCGGTCGATCTGCGCGAGGTCGTCGGTGAGCGACCGCAGCCGCGGCCGCAGCGCCTCCGCCCATTCGGCGGCGTGCGCGGGCAACTGGTCGCGCTTGACCGAGATGACCTGCTGGCGCACCGGCGTGCTCAGCTTCTCGAACCGCTTCTCCGTCGCGTACTGCGCGAGCTGGTCGGCGGCCGCGCGCACGCGCCGGTCCCCCACGTCGGCGGCTTCCTGGGCCTCGGCGAAGGTGGCGTTGAGGCGGCCGTGCTGGGCACGGGCGGTCTCGACGTCGCCGTCATAAGCCGCCGCGTCCGTGTCGGTGACCAGGTGGGCCATCGACTCCGCGAGCAGGGAGAAGCCCGACGCGGAACTGCGGGCCGACTCCAGCGTCGCTTCGGCCGCCGCCCGGCGTTCCTGCAGCTCTTCCCACTTCCGCGCGGCCACGGACACCTCCAGGCCGGCCGCGTCGATCAGCTCCAGGCCGTGCTCGATGTCGCGCGGCTTCTCGCCGGTGGCACCGTTCTGCAGCGGCAGCACGTCCAGCTCGGCTCGCCGCGTCGAGACGAGCCCGATGGCCTCGGTCCGCTCGTCCTCCAGCCCGTCGACGACGCGGCGGGCACGGGCCAGCGCGGCCGCGCGGGCCGAGGCGTCGGAGCCGTCCGGCGTCTCCAGTAGCTCGGCGGCGCGGACGCGGACGGCCTCGTCGAGGGACTCGACGGCCGACCCCGCGGCGGCTTCGGCCGACTCGGCCTGCTCCAGCTCGGCCCGCAGGTCGCTGCCGACCTCGACCTTCGCGTACGACTCGGACGCCGACAGGTAGGTCCGGCGCAGGGCGTCGACCGGCTCGGCCGGCACCGGGCCGTGGGCCGCTTCGGCCGCGCCGGGGACCTCGGCCAGCTCGGCGCGGGCGGTCGTCGCGGTGCGGCGGTGGCCGTCGGCGGTGCGCTGCTCCTCCCCCGCCTGCTCGCGCAGCCGCGCGGCCTTGCCCGCGGCGTCGGCGGCCTGCAGGTCGGCGCGCTCGGCGACCTCGGTGGCGCGCTCGACGTCTTCGGTCCATTCGGCGATCCGCGCGCTCCGGGTGCCCAGCTCCCCGAGCCGTCGTGCCTTCTCCTCGGCCTCGGCCGCGGCGGCCCGCAGCTCCGGGACGCGCTCCCGCAGCGACGCGGCTTTTTCGCTCAGCCGCGCGAACTCCGCGTCGGCCTGCTCCAGCGCGGTGCGCGCGGTCTCGCGGGCGGTCCGGGCCGCCTGGGCCTGCTCGGCCAGGGTCGCGACGGCGCCGGGCGGGTAGTCCTCGCGCCAGGTGGTGAGCTTCCACGTCAAGGCGCCGTCCGCGGACAGCTTGGCGGAGAGGGCTTCCAGGCGCCGTTGCCGCTCGGTGTGCCGCCGCGCCACGGCTTCCCGCTCGGCGTCGGCGGCTTCTTCGTCGTACATCGCGGGGTTCGGCGGCACGAGGAACTCTACGCCGGGCGCGGCGGGCACCTCGGCCAGCAGGGCTTCGGTGGTGCCGACGGCGATGATCGCGCTCGGCAGCAGCCGCCGCGTCGTCAGGACCTCCCGGGCCCGGTCCGCGTGCGCGGCGTCGTTGAGGAGCACGCCGGACACCAGCTGCGGCAGGCTTTCCAGCACTTCGGCCCGCCGGGCAGCGTCCAGTTTGGACAGATAGCGCCAGCCGGACCACGCGGTGATCCCGGCTTCTTCCAGCGCGTCCAGGGCGGCCTGGACGTCCTCCGGCGGCGGCAGCAGGCCACCGGAACCGAGAGCGGCGAGGGCCCGCTCGTCGGCGGACTCCTCCATCCGCAGCGCGGTCTGCTCCTTCTCGACGGACGCGCTCGCCTCGCGCAGCCGCTCCAGCAGCACCGGCAGATCGCTCTCCAGCGCGACGTCGTCGGCGCCGAGCAGCTCGACCAGGCGGCCCTCGGCGGCGAGCGCGTCGGTGCGGCGGTGGGCGCGGTCGAGGTCCTCGGTGGCGCGTTCGAAGCGGTCCTGGGTGGTGCCCGCCAGCTGGTGCGCCTCGTTGACGGCCCGTTGCGCCGCTTGGAGGTCCGCGGCGACGCGATCCAGCTCCTGCTCGCGCCGGGTCAGCTCGGCGGACGTCGATTCGGCGGCGCTCCGGGCGGCTCGTGCGGCCTCGGCGACGTCGGCGCCCGAAGGCAGCAGCCCGGCGCGGACGGCGTTCTGGACCTCTTCGCGCAGCTCGGTGATCCGCGTGGTCAGCCCGCGCGCTTCGGCCCGCCGCCCGGCCGCGAGGTTGGCGGCCTCGTCGCGTTCGGTCTGGGCCTTCTCCGCCTCGGCGCGCAACGCGCCCGCGTGCGCCTCGGCCTTGTCGGCCTGGCGCTGGGCGTCCTGCGCCAGCGAGTGCAACCCGCGAGCCAGTGCGGACGCCGCGTCGTTGCGCGCCTGCAGGGCCGGACGCGCCTTCTCTTCCCGGCTGCCGACGAGCTCACGCAGGTCCTTCGCCTTGCGCGCCGAGTTCAGCTGGTCGAGGACCCGCGCGGTCTCACGCCAGGCCTCCGCCTCGGTTTTCGCCGAAGCGAGTTCGGCGTCGACGCGCTTGCGGGCTTCCTGGGCCTCGTCCAGGCGCAGCACGGCGACGAGCCGGCGCAGCTCCGTGACGCCCGCGGCGAGCCGCCGGTGGTCGCCCTCGGCGAGCTTCTCCGCGGACTTGACCTCGGTGACGTGCTCCTCGAGCCCGGACAGCCTCGCGTTCTCGAGTTCGTTGCGCGCGACCACCCGGCCGGCGAGCGACGCCATGTCGGCCTTGGCGGACTCGGCGATCTTCCGCGACTCCGCGGCCACGCCTTCTTCGGCGGCCAGCGGACCCAGCAGGTCCAGGGCACCGGCGACGAAATCGCGCTCCGACAACAGATCCCCGCGCTGCGCCAGGTTGTGCGAGTACGTCGAGACGACCTCGGCGAGGTCCTTCGGCTCGTCCTCGGAGATCACCGCGCGCAGCAGGAAGTCGACGAACGCGTCGTCGGTGCCGAAGGCGAACGCGTCCGCCGCTTCGCCTTCGCCGGCGTTCATCGCGCGCTGGTAGCGGAACAGCTCGGTGTCGAGACCGAGGCTGTCGAGCCGGCCGGTCCACTCGTGGTGGCGGCGCGTCCAGGACAGTTCCAGCTCGGGCTCGGCCAGCTGGGCGCCGGCGAGCTTGTCGTGGAAGCCGGACATGGTGAGCAGCCGGCCGTCCTGGGTCATCGGCAGGGAGTCGAGCCCCAGCGCGGCGGTCGGGCGGAAGCAGTACCAGGAGTCGGCGAGGTTCTCGGAGTCGGCGGACACGACGTGCCCGCGCCATTCGGAGACCTTGCCGGTGATGATCCGGTGACCGCTCTCGACGTGCAGCCACTCCAGCACGACGTGCGAGACGTCCTTGGCGGCGACGAACTTCTCGAGCACCTTGGTGCTGGTGGTGCCGACGACCTGGCGGCGGCCGGGCAGCATGACCGAGAAGATCAGCTTGATGAGGACGGACTTGCCGCCGCCGTTCTCGAGGAACAGCACGCTGGCCGGTGAGGGGCGGCGCAGCTCGGCCGGGCCGGTCGCGTGGATGCCGGCGCTGAACAGCGCGTCCTGCTGCGGCGCGGTGATCTTGGCGCCGACGCCGCTGAAGTCGAGGACGACGTCCTGGTAGCGGGCACCCGACGGGCCCACCGAGTGCAGGCGGACCCGCGAAAGCTCGTACATCGATTCCCCTCTAGAGCGTGTCGGAGGACGCCGCGCGCAGCGTGCCCCCGGCGTTCGCGACGGCCACGACGTCCAGGGACAGGAGGTCGTCGAAGGCGGCGTCGGCGGCGAGTTCGCGGACCTGGATCTGGTAGCGCGGGGTGGTCCGGTAGGTGCCGCCCTGTTCGTCGCTCACCGGGACCAGGAAGCCCTGCTCGGCCAGGAACCGCAGGGCGCGCGACACCATGCCGCGGGTGGTGTCGGCGGCGAGGCGGCCGTCCTTGGTGGCCGCGGCCGCGGGACGGCGGGTGTAGGCGCGCCAGGCCTGTTCGAGCTCGGGCGCGTCGGCCAGCGGGTCGTTGTTGGCCTCGGCCGCCGCGGCGCGTTCGTCGAGCATGCGGGCGGCTTCGCGGACCATCGCGTCGACCTGCTCGACGCTGACGCGGCCGATGTAGGTGTCGTTGGCGAGGTCGTCCGGGCGCGGGTAGCCGAGCGCGGCGGTGGCGAGGTGGATCAGGCCGTGCAGCACCTTCTCCGTCTCGCGGCGCTCGCGGATCTTGGCCTGGCGGGCGTAGGAGTCCATCTTGATCTCGAAGACGGACTCGTCGGTGGCCGCCAGCACCGCGCCGGCCTGCTGGTTGACCTCCAGGACCATCAGGCCGAGCCCGGCCGCGACGGCGTGGGTGAGCGCCTTGAACGCGTTGTCCTCGCCGTAGCGGCGCACGAGGTCGCCGTAGACGACGTCACGCGCGGGAAGCTGCTTCGGCCGCATGCCGAAGGCGACCAGCCGCGCCGCGGCTTCGGCGTCCACGCTGCTGTGGGACAGCGCCATGTCAGGCGACCTCCTCGTTCTCTTCTTCGTCGGCGCGCTCGACGGCGGCGGTGGACAGGAGCAGGTCGGCGCCGCCGAAGTCCGGGTCGTCGAGCAGGGTGCCGTCGTCGACGGCCAGCAGGACCTGCCGGTCGCCCTGGCGCCGGGCCGCGCCGACCCCGGGACTGTAGGCGTGCACCGCGCGCAGCGCGACCAGGGCGGCGAGCCCGGGCTGGCGGCTGCGGCGGGCCTCGTCGAGCAGGCCGGACAGGCGCCGCGGCACCTCGGGCAGGTCGAGCAGCTCGTCGGCCCGGCGCCAGACGTCGTCGCCGAACTTGTCGGTGATGTCGGCGGGCATGAGTTCCGGCTCGGGGATCTCGCCGACGAGCTGGTCGCGTTCGGGCGCGGGACGCAGGAGCAGCGAAACCAGGGACGACAGCGACGGCACGACCGGCGGGGAAATGCCCGCGACGGCGTGGAAGAAGTGCTCGACCGGCGCGACGGCGTCGGCCAGCGGCAGCCCGAGCGTCGGCACCAGGAGCTGGCCGAACAGGTCGAGCGTCGCCCGCTGGGGCGGGCCGGAGAACTGCTGGCGGTCCTGCTCGGCGCGGAACACCGCGCCCGCGTCGGCCAGCCGGGACTGCAGCCGGGTGTGCCGGCGGATGCAGTCGCCGACGATGTCGACGAGCTCGGCCGCGCGGCGCTTGCGGTCGAGGTCCTCGGTCTCGTCGCGGGCGGTGGTGATGTTCTTGAGGATGGCGTTCTCGGCGCGGAAGCGGGCCTCGATGTGGGACAGCGCGCTGTCGAGCAGCTCCGGGACCTCGCGCTCCCAGTCGACCGACCGGACGTCGCGGCGGGTCGCGTCGAGCTTCGCGCGCAGCGTCTCGCCGTACTGGACGGTCCGGTAGCGGGCCTGCTCGGCGGCCAGCTTGGCGTCGGCGAGACGACCGCGCGCGATGAGGTTCTCGAGCTTGACCTCGGCGGCGATCTGCGCCGACTCGACGTCGGTGTCCAGCGCGCCGACCAGGACGTTGATGGCCTCGTCGGTGGCACGCAGGTAGACCTCGCCGTCGCGGGCGGCCAGCTCGACGAGCAGCTTGAAGTCGAACTGGCGCCGCTGGTAGCCGCCCGGGCCCATCGAGCCGTAGACGCGCCGGAAGCCGCGGTCGGTGGTGCCGACGTTGATCAGGTTGTCGAGGACCCACTTGGCCACGCGGACGTGCTCCTCGGGCATCCGCGACGGCGCCTGGGCCGCGATGAACGGCAGCAGCCGGTCGATGACCTCGTCGTGGCCGGCGCCGGTGTCGAAGTCCATCGCGATGGTGACCTGGTCGATCGTGTGCAGCGCGATCTCGGCCATCTGGTAGATCGTGGCGTCGGCCCAGTCGAGCTTCGCCTTCCGCGCGTCCAGGTCGTGCAACGGCGCGGTGCAGGCCAGCGCCTTGAGGCGGCGCGTCAGCCCCTCGTCGGCCAGACCCATCGCGGCCCTGTCGTCGTCTCGCACAGCAGGCCAGGCTAGTCGGCCACCCTCTGCACACGCTCGGGTGACGGGCTAACGTCCCTCTCATGCGTGAGATGAGCCGTTCAGAGTGGTGGAAGTTCGCGTCCGAAGGCACCCGGACGGGCAAGCTCGGCCTGGTCCGGGCCAACGGCGCCGCGATCGTCACCCCGATCTGGTTCCTGCTGGACGAGACCCCCGACGGCGACGAGCTGGTCTTCACCACCGGCACCGACACCCTCAAGGGCAAGGCGATCGCCCGCGACCCGCGGATCTCCCTGGTCGTCGACGACCAGGAACCGCCGTACTCCTACATCCAGTTCACCGCCGAGGCGCGCCTGACCCACGACTACGACGAGATGCTCGACTGGGCGACCAGGCTGGGCGGCCGGTACATGGGCGCCGAGCGGGCCGAGGAGTACGGCAAGCGCAACGCCGTCCCCGAGGAGTCGCTGGTCCGGGCGAAGATCACCAAGGTGATCGCGCGGGCCGAGATCGCCGGCTGACCTCGTTTTCGCGGTATCCTCGCCCGCGGGGGTGGGGGTCATGCTTTCGGGTGAGGACAGCAGACGCGACGCCGTCAAGGCGATCATGAGCTCCGGCCGGCGCGAGCTGGTCGCGGAGCTGGAACGCCTCGACGGCGGGGCGCGGTTCGGCCGGGGCCGGACGGGCCTGCTGGAAGACGGCGACGTCTTCGAGCGCGCCGGGATCTGCGTGACGACCGCCGACGACGGTGGGTTCTTCACCAGCGGGCTGTCGGTCGTGATCCACCCGCGCAACCCGTACGTCCCCGCGTTCCAGGCGCACTTCCGGTACTGCGAGTCCGGGGACACCTGGTGGTTCGGCGGCACCGTGGAGCTCCTTCCCTGCTACGGCTACGCCGAGGACGCGGCGCACTTCCACCGCGTGCTCCGGCAGCACTGCGACTCGCTCGACCCGGCGTTCCACGCGCAGGCGAAGCGCACCGCCGACGACCGGTTCCGGCTGCCGCACCGCGACGAGCCGCACGGGCTCGGCGGCATCGCCTTCGACCACCTGCGCCCGTCCGGTCCGCACGGCTGGCGGCGCGCGGCCGCGTTCACGGCGGCGGGCATCGCGACGATCGCGCCCGCGTACCTCCCGATCGTGCGACGGCGGCGAGACCTGCCGCACGGGGCACGTGAGCGGCAGTGGCAGCTCCACCGGCGTGGCCGGTATGTCGAAGCCGCGCTCTTCCGCGCCGCGTCCGCCGCGCGGGCCGACGCCGAGGCGATCCTGCTGGCGCTGCCGCCGCTGGCGCGGTGGGAGTCCGGGTTCACGCCGGAACCGGGGAGCGCCGAGGCCGAACTGGCCTCCTTCCTCGAACCGCGCGACTGGGCGGGCGAGAACGCCGCGGTCGCGAGCTGACGGCACTCCGCCGTCCGGGCACACGCACCGCTGAGCGGGAAACCCTTCTTGACCAAGGGTGAGCGCCCATGTCGAGTATTGACACGGCCCGCTCGGAGGGTGTGAGATCTGCCCTATAGATAGGAAACTTTCCTAACTATTAGGTCCAGTTCCGGTGGTCCGCCGACCAGTTCCGCCCCGGTCACCCCCTGTCCCCCGACCCACGCAGGAGGCTCCCAGTGGCACCCCGTCCACCGTGGCGCGTGGTACTGGCCGGTACCGCCGTCGCGGCGCTCGGCCTCACCGCGCTCAGTCCGGTAAGCGCTTTCGCAGCCGCCGCAACGGACTACGAGTCCGAGAACGCCGTCATCTCCCAAGGCGTCGTCGAATCGAACCACGCCGGCTACTCCGGCACCGGGTTCGTCAACTTCGACAACGTCGTCGGCAGTTATGTCGAATACTCCGTGAACGCCGCGCAGGCGGGCACGCACACCCTGACCTTCCGCTACGCCAACGGAACCGCCGACAACCGGCCGGTGAAGCTGATCGTCGACGGCGGCGACAAGGGCACCGTCGACTTCCCCGGCACCGGCGCGTGGACGACGTGGAAGACCGTCACCGCGAGCGTCCAGCTGACCGCGGGTGTCAACAAGATCCGCACCACCGCGACCACCGCCAACGGCGGCCCGAACGCGGACAAGCTCACCGACACGTTCACCGCGCCGAGCGACAGCGAACCGCCGTCGCCGCCGTCGAACCTGCAGGCGAGCAACGTCCTGCCCACCGCGGCGACGTTCTCCTGGACCGCCGCGACCGACAACGTCGGCGTCGTGCGGTACGAGATCAACCGCGGCGGCAACATCCTCAAGACCGTCGACGGCACCACGACGTCGGCGACGGTCACCAACCTGACCCCGAACACCGCCTACGACATCTCGGTCGGCGCGTTCGACGCCGCGGGCAACCCGTCGCAGCAGAGCAACGTGGTCACCTTCACCACGCCGCCGAGCGACGACACCACCCCGCCGACAGTGCCGGGCAACCTGCGCTCCACCGGCGTCACCGCGAACAGCGTTTCCCTGGCGTGGAACGCTTCCACCGACAACGGCGGCACGGTCGCCGGCTACGACGTCTTCCAGGGCGCCACGAAGGTCGCGACCACGACGTCGCTCGGGACGACCGTGACGAACCTGAACCCGAGCACCTCCTACACCTTCACGGTCAAGGCGCGCGACCCCGACGGCAACAGCTCCGCGGCGAGCAACGCGGTCACCGCCAAGACGAGCGCGCCGGGCGGCGCCGGGGGCATCCCGGAGTACGACAAGGACATCGCGAAGGTCGACCTCGGCTGGGCGGTGGACTTCCTGCCGAACGGCAACGCGCTGGTGACCGAGCGGGACCGGTTCGAGATCCTGCTGGTGACGCCGTCCGGCCAGAAGACGACGCTGGGCAAGGTGCCGGGCGCGGTCGGGACCAACGGCGAAGGCGGCCTGCTGGGCCTGGCGATCTCGCCGAACTGGGCGAGCGACCACGCGGTCTACGTCTACCACACGGCCTCCGGGGACAACCGGATCGTGAAGATGACCTACGACGGCACCACGCTGTCCTCGACGTCGACGCCGGTGCTGACCGGGATCGCGAAGAACCGCTACCACAACGGCGGCCGCATCAAGTTCGGCCCGGACGGCAAGCTGTACGCCACCGTCGGCGACGCGAAGAACAGTGACAACGCGCAGAACAAGAGCTCGCTCAACGGCAAGATCCTGCGGCTGAACCCCGACGGCTCGGCGCCGACCGACAACCCGTTCTACGCCACCGGCGGCAACGCGCGGTACGTCTGGAGCTACGGCCACCGCAACCCGCAGGGCCTGGCCTGGGACTCCCGCGGCCAGCTGTGGGCGGCGGAGTTCGGCGAGAGCAGCCTGGACGAGCTCAACCTGATCCAGAAGGGCGGCAACTTCGGCTGGCCGAGCTGCGAAGGCACGCAGGGCAGCTGCAGCGGTTTCATCGCCCCGAAGAAGACCTGGCCGACGTCCCAGGCCGGGCCGAGCGGGATCGAGATCGTCAACGACTGGATCTACATCGCCGGCGTCACCGGCGAGCAGATGTTCGCCACGCAGATCAACGCGGCGGGCACGGGCATCGGCACGGTGTCGACGCTGTTCTCCGGCCGCTGGGGCCGGCTGCGCTCGGTCACCAAGACGCCGGACGGCGGGCTGTGGCTGACGTCGACGAACAACGACAAGAACGGCGGCACGCCGTCGGTGCTGGACAACGTGATCGTCCGGCTGAAGTTCCCGGGCGGCTCGACGCCGGGTGACTTCAAGCTGACCAGCTCGGCGTTCGCCGACAACGCCACGATCCCGGACAAGTACACCTGCGCCGGCGACGGCACGGCGGGCCAGGACCCGTCGCCGCCGCTCGCGTGGGGCGCGTCCACCGGCGCGAAAGCCTACGCCGTCGTGTTCGCCGACGTCGCCAACAGCGGCAACAAGCTGCACTGGGCGATCTGGGACATCCCGGCGTCGGCTCGCTCGCTGCCGGAGGGTCTCGGGGCGGGCTACACCGTGCCGGACCAGGGTGGCGCGAAGCAGAAGGCCATGGGCAGCGGGGCGAACGCGCAGAAGTTCTTCGGCCCCTGCCCGGGCGGGTCCAGCCACCCGTACACGTTCACGCTCTACGCCCTGAACACCGCGACCGTCCCCGGCCTGAGCTCGTCTTCGACGATGGCCCAGGTCGAAACAGCGGTCAAGGGCGCCTCGACCGGCAGCGTCGTCCTGCGCGGCAAGTCCAGCGCGGCTGCCTGAAAGCCGCGGCAGGGGTGACCGGAGCGGCGCCGGTCACCCCTGCCGCGCTCACCCCTACCCCTGCTCGGCGAGGCTCCGCAGGTGGGCGTCGACGTCGAAGCCGTGCTCCTCCAGCCGCCGCCGGGCCAGCAGGAGCTCGTCGGGCGTGAACAGGTCGGCGTACTCCCCGCGGAGCATCGTCGCCTCGGAGCTGCGGCCGAGCTGGTTCTTCTCCCAGAGCACGGTGAACCCGCCCGCGGTCCCGGCGCCGCGCAGCAGCAGCCTGGCCGCTTCGACGCCGCCGTGCTCGCGCACCATCCGCTCGAACTGGGCCGGCCGGTACCCGTAATCCTTCGCCAGGACGCGGCAGCCGTCGAGCAGGTCCTCGGTGAACCGCGCGGCGAGGCGGGGATCGTCCGGGACGGAAGCGGCTGGTTCGGGCATGGGACACCTCTCGACGGGATGGCTTCCCTGATTAATCGCGAACGGGAGCGGTTTCGCTACGCCGTTCGGGAAGCCAATCTTCGAATGCCACGCTCCGTGTCCTGATTAACGGACAAAGAAGACGTACCAGACTACCATCGAACCGTGATCTGTCCTTTGTGGACAGATTTCACCAGCCGAACAACCCTTCCATGATTCGCGCGCAGCGGGCCGTCATCGCCGCCGAATCTTCGTCCGGGCGGTCGATCCACCAGCTGATCAGCGAATCGACCACGCCCGTCCACACCTGTGCGATCGCCTCGATGTCGACCGGGTCGGCCAGGCCGCGCGACGTCATCAGCTGTGTCGCGCCGAGCAGGGCGAACGCGTCCAGGCGGCGCCGGTAGTCCGCCGCCGCGGTCGCGATGCCGCCCGTCGCCGGGACGGTCGCGTCGCGCAGGAGGCGCCACGCGTAGCGGTCGTGGTCGAACGTCGTGAAGATCGCCGAGAGCACCTTCAGCGGCATCCGCTCGGGGTCGCCGCCGGCCGCCATGGTCGTCGCGACGCCCTCGGTCAGCCGGTCGCCCGCGCGGTGCAGGCAGGCCAGGTAGAGCCCGTCCTTCGAGCCGAAGTACTGGTACAGCAACGGCTTCGTGACCCCGACCCGGCGCGCGATCTCGACCATCGACGCGCCCGCGTAGCCCGCGCGGCCGAACTCCTCGGTGCCGGCCACGACGAGCTGGGCCTCGCGCTCTTCGCGGGGCATCCCCTTGGTCCCGACCGCCCTTGACTCCGTCACGCCGGAGAGCCTACCGTGCGTAAAGTGACTTCAGGGTAAGTTACCGTCAGGTCAGATCAAAGGAGGCAGCGTGGCCGAGTTCCTGGCGCACCTGCGCGACCCCGTGCTGTTCGCGACCCCGGTGTTCCTGCTGTTCGTGGCGATCGAAGTCGTCGCGGTGCACGTGCTCGGCCACGACGACAACGTCATCGGCTACAGCCCGGCCGACACCCGCACGAGCATGCTGATGGGCACCGTCGCGGTCGGCGTCAACGCGCTGTTCCGGCTGGTGATGCTCTTCGTGTTCGCCGCGCTGTTCGAGCTCGCGCCGGTCCAGCTCGACCCGCGCGACTGGTGGACGTGGGTGCTCATGCTGCTCGGCCAGGAGCTGGTCTTCTACGCCTACCACCGCGCCAGCCACCGCGTGCGGCTGCTGTGGGCCGGGCACCAGGTGCACCACTCCAGCGAGCACTACAACTTCTCGACGGCGCTGCGCCAGAAGTGGACGCCGTACTTCCAGCTGCCGTTCTGGTCGGTGCTGGCGCTGTGCGGGATCCCGCCGTGGATGATCCTGACCGGCCTGTCGATCGACCTCGTCTACCAGTTCTTCGTGCACACCGAGAAGGTCGAGAAGCTGCCGCGCTGGTTCGAGTACGTCTTCAACACGCCGTCACACCACCGCGTCCACCACGGCAGCGACGCCGAGTACCTGGACGCCAACTACGGCGGCATCCTCATCATCTGGGACCGGCTGTTCCGCAGTTTTGTGCCCGAGGGCAAGCGGCCGACCTACGGGCTGACGAAGAACATCAACACGTACAACCTGCTCAAGGTCGGCTTCCACGAGTACGGCTCGATCCTGCGCGACCTCCGCGGGGCCCGGACGTGGCGCGAGCGCGCCGGCTACGTGCTCGGCCCGCCCGGGTGGCAACCCGCGCGCGTGCCCGCCTGACCTACGCCGTTTCCCGCAGCGCGTGCGCCGGCAGGCTGTCGAGCGGCGGCCGCTGCGGGGACGTCAGGTCGGTCAGGACGAGCTCACGCTCGACGCCATCGGCCGACGTCCCGCGCCGGAACTGCGCGAGCAGCGTCGCCGGCGGGACCGCCGTGACCAGGCGGTCGTAGCGTTCCAGGCGGTCGAAGAGCGTCTGCATGATCTGCCCGGACATCCGGCCCAGCGCCTGCGTGCTCTGGTGCCGGTGCACGCGGTGGCCGAGGTCGACCTGGGCGAGCGCGTCGAGGCCACGCAGCTCCAGCAGGTCGATGAGGTGCCCGATCTCGACGCCGTAGTTGACGACGAACGGGATGCTCTCCAGCACCTCGCGGCGACCCGCGTACTCACCGGCGAGGGGCTGCACGAACCCGGCCAGCTCCGGCCAGAACATGTTGAGCAGCGGCCGGGCGACGAGCTCGGTGACGCGGCCGCCGCCTTCCGGTTCGCTGCCCGCCGCGCCGTTCAGCGGGCGGTGGTAGAAGCCCTTGACGTAGGCCACCGACGGGTCGGTCAGCAGCGGGCCGAGCAGACCGGTGACGTAGTCGGTCGTGAAGTCGTAGAGGTCACCGTCGACGAAGACGACGAGATCGCCGGTCGTCGCGGCGACGCCCTTCCAGAGCGCTTCACCCTTGCCCGGCAGGCCGTCCAGCTCCGGGAAGACGTCGTCCTGCGCGACGACGCGGGCCCCGGCCGCGGTGGCGACTTCGGCGGTGGCGTCGGTGGAGTGGCTGTCGACGACGAGGATCTCGTCGACGAGCACGCCGTGGAGCTCTTCGCGGATGGCGGTGACGATCGCCCCGACGGTGGCTTCCTCGTCCCGGGCCGGGATGACCACGGAGACGGTGGTACCGCGCTTGGCCGCGGCCAGCTCGGCGATCGTCCAGTCGGCCACCTTGCTGCTGCGCCGGGCGAGCCAGGTGCCGACCTCCGGCGTCACCTGCAGCCGCGCGTTGCTCTTGCGCATGCTTTCCCCTTCCCTCGTTCGGCCTATCCCTCCCCGAGGTTCGAGGTCCCGCGTTTCGGCGGTCGCGCCGTGGTGCTACCGGGATGTTACGAAGTGGCGGGTCCGGTTAACCCCGCGCGCCGACGAGGACCGGCGGTTCCGTGTGGACGTCGTCGCCACCAAGCGGCGCCGCAGGCGGCCTGGCGGGCGCGGCACGAGGCCGGCTGCCCGAACCACGACCGCGGACCGGTCAGGCCTCGTCGTCTTCTTCCAGCATCTCCGGCGTGACCGCCGACTCCGTGTCCGGGATGTTCAGGTCCTTGGCGCGCTTGTCCGCCATCGCCAGCAGGCGGCGGATGCGCCCCGCCACCGCGTCCTTCGTCATCTGCGGGTCCGACAGCTGGCCCAGCTCCTCCAGGGACGCCTGCCGGTTGGACAGCCGGAGCTTGCCCGCCGCCAGCAGGTGATCGGGCGCCGTGTCGCCGAGGATCTCCAGTGCCCGCTCCACGCGGGCCGCCGCCGCCACCGCCGCGCGGGCCGAACGGCGCAGGTTCGCGTCGTCGAAGTTCGCCAGGCGGTTCGCCGTCGCTCGCACCTCGCGGCGCATGCGGCGCTCCTCCCACTGCAGGACGCTCGTGTGCGCGCCCAGGCGGGTCAGGAGCGCGCCGATCGCGTCGCCGTCGCGGACCACCACGCGGTCCGCGCCGCGGACCTCGCGGGACTTCGCCTGGATGCCCATCCGGCGCGCCGCGCCGACGAGCGCCAGCGCCGCCTCCGGACCCGGGCACGTCACCTCGAGAGACGACGAGCGGCCCGGTTCCGTCAGCGAACCGTGGGCGAGGAACGCGCCCCGCCACGCCGCTTCCGCGTCGGCCACTCCCCCGGACACCACGGCCGCGGGCAGTCCGCGCACCGGGCGGCCGCGCTGGTCGATCAGCCCGGTCTGCCGGGCCAGGCCCTCACCGTCCTTGACCACGCGCACGACGTACCGGGTGCCCTTGCGCAGCCCGCCGCTGGCGGTGATGACGTGGACGTCGGAATGGTGGCCGTACAGCTCGTGGATCTCCTTGCGCAGCCGTCGCGCGACCGAGCCCGTGTCCAGCTCCGCCTCCACGACCACCCGGCCGGCCACGATGTGCAGCCCGCCGGCGAAGCGAAGCAGCGACGCGACCTCCGCCCGGCGCGGCCCGACCTTCGTGATCTCCAGCCGGCTCAGCTCGTCCTTCACCGCGGCGGTCATCGCCATTACTGCCCCTCCCTGCCTTTCGCTCCTCCCCCGTGCTCCCCGCCGAGACCGAGAGCCTCCCGCATGCACAACGCGAGCGCATCAGGATCATGCCGTCCCGCCACTTCCGGGTCGCCCACCGCCCCCAGGTGCGCGCGACCGCCGAGCCGTTCCGCCGCGCGCCGGAGATTCGCCGGGTCGGGCACGGAATCGCGGTCCGCGATCACGGCGTCGACCCGCAGATCGGGCGCGTGCTCGAAGAGTACGTCCAGGTGCCGCTCCGGCGAGAACCCCGCGGTTTCCCCCGGCTGGGGGACAAGGTTGAGCACGAGCACCTTCGTCGCGGTGGTTTTCACGAGCGCGTCGTGCAGGCCCGGCACGAGCAGGTGAGGGAGAACACTGGTGAACCAGGAGCCCGGCCCGAGGAAGACGACGTCGGCGCTCAGCACCGCCTCCACCGCTTCCTCGCACGCCTGCGGCGGTCGCCCCGAGCGGCCGGGCGAGTGCAGGCTGACGCGCTGCACCTGCCCCGGCGTCGAGGCCACCGCGACCTGCCCGCGGATCGTGCGCAACGCCTCCGGGTCCTCGCTGTCGAGCCCGCTGACCTGCCCCACGATCTCCAGCGGCTCCGGCGACATCGGCAGGACCCGGCCCGAGACGCCCATCAGCCGGCAGGCTTCGTCGAGCGCCGCGACCGGGTCGCCGAGCACCTCGAACAGCCCGGCCAGCAGCAGGTTGCCCACCGCGTGCCCGGCCAGTGCGCCGTCACCGCCGAAGCGGTGCTGGAACACCTCGGCCCAGAGCGTGCCGCCGTCTTCGGCGGCGAACGCGGCGAAGGCCTGCCGGAGGTCGCCCGGCGGCAGCAGCCCGAGCTCGCGCCGCAGCCGGCCGGACGATCCGCCGTCGTCGGCCACGGTCACGATCGCGGTCACGTCGGGGGTCACCCGCCGCACCGCGGACAACGTGGCGTGCAGTCCGTGGCCGCCCCCGAGGGCGACCGCCCGCACGTTATTCACGACCAAGGTCGCGGTGCACCACCTTCACGGCCATGCCGTCCTCTTTGGACAGACGCTGGGCGAGCTCCACGGACAGCGCGACGCTGCGGTGCTTGCCGCCGGTGCAGCCGACGGCGAGCGTCAGGTACCGCTTGCCCTCGCGCTTGTACCCGGCACCGATCAGCCGCAGCAGCTGGTGGTAGCGGTCGAGGAACTCCTCGGCGCCCTCCTGCGAGAGGACGTAGTTGCGGACCTCGCCGTCGAGGCCCGTGTGTTCGCGCAGCTCCGGGATCCAGAACGGGTTCGGCAGGAACCGGACGTCCATCACCAGGTCGGCGTCCATCGGCAGGCCGTACTTGTAGCCGAACGACAGCACGGTGACCCGGGTCTGGGTGCTCGCCTCGGAGCCGAACGCGTCCTCGATCTTGGCGCGCAGGTCGTGCACCGACAGCGACGACGTGTCGAGCACCAGGTCGGCCTCTTCGCGCAGCGGCTCCAGCAGCGTCCGCTCCGCGGTGATGCCGTCGGCGAGCCGGCCGTCACCCTGCATCGGGTGCCCGCGGCGGACCGCTTCGAAGCGCCGCACCAGCACCGCGTCGGTCGCCTCCAGGAACAGCACGCGCGGCTTGTAGCCCCGCGCGTCCAGGTCCTTGATGACCGAGGCCAGGTCGTCGGTGAACGCGCGCGAGCGCACGTCCATGACGACCGCCACCTTCGTGATCGCGCCGCGCGCCTGCGCGCCCAGCTCGACCATGGTGGCGATCAGCTCCGGGGGGAGGTTGTCGACGACGAACCAGCCCAGGTCCTCCAGGCACTTGGCCGCCGTGCTGCGGCCCGCCCCGGACAACCCGGACACGACCGCGACCTCCATGCCGGAACCGCGGATCTCCTCTTGCGCACTCACTGTGTTTCCCTACTCCCCTGCTTGCGTGCCGTTGCTCGCGCCGGACTCCCCGGCCAGCGCGGCGACCACGGCCTCCGCGGTGCGCCTGCCGAAGCCGGGCACCGCCTCGATCTCTTCGATCCTGGCCTGCTTGAGCTTCTTCACCGAGCCGAAGTGCTTGATCAGGGCGGTACGGCGAGCCTGCCCCAGCCCGGGCACACTGTCCAATTCGGACGTCTGCAGCCGCTTGGAGCGCTTCTCGCGGTGGTAGGTGATGGCGAACCGGTGGGCCTCGTCACGCAGCCGCTGGAGCAGGTACAGCCCCTCCGACGTCCGCGGCAGGATGACCGGGTCGGGGTCGGCGGGCAGCCACACCTCTTCGAGCCGCTTCGCCAGCCCCACCACGGAGATGTCGGTGATGCCGAGCTCGGCCAGCACGTCCGCGGCCGCGGTGGCCTGCGGGCCCGCGCCGTCGACGACCAGCAGGTTCGGCGGGTAGGCGAACTTCTTCGGCCGGCCGGTCTCGGGGTCGAGGCCCGGCTTCGACGAGTCCGTCTCCTCCGCGGTTTCCTTCAGGTAGCGGTAGAACCGGCGGCGCACGACTTCGGCGATCGACGCGACGTCACCCTCTTCGGCCGCTTCGCGCAGCGCGAAGCGCCGGTACTCGGACTTGCGCGCGAGCCCGTCCTCGAAGACGACGAGCGACGCCACGACGTCGCTGCCCTGGATGTGGCTGATGTCGATGCACTCGATGCGCAGCGGCGCGGAGTCGAGGGCGAGGAACTCCTGCAGCTCGGTGAGCGCCGCCGAGCGCGCCGTGAGGTCGCCGGCGCGGCGCAGCTTGTGCTGGGTGAACGCCTCCCCCGCGTTGCGCTGCACGGTCTCGGCGAGGGCCTTCTTGTCGCCGCGCTGCGGCACCCGCAGCTGGACCCGCGAGCCCCGCAGCCCGGTCAGCCACTCCGCGACCGCGTCGGCGTCCGCGGGCAGCTCCGGCACCAGCACCTCGCGCGGGACGACCGGCCCGGCGTCGACGTCGTCGCGGGCGTCCAGGTCGGCCTCGTCGCCGTAGAACTGCGTGAGGAAGTGGTCGACCAGCGCCGGGACGTCCATCTCCTCGGCCTTGTCGATCACCCAGCCGCGCTGGCCGCGGACCCGGCCGCCGCGCACGTGGAAGACCTGGACCGCGGCTTCGAGGTCGTCGTGGGCGAACGCGACGACGTCGGCGTCCGTGCCGTCGCCGAGCACCACGGCCTGCTTCTCCATGGCCCGGCGGAGCGCGCCGAGGTCGTCGCGCAGGCGGGCGGCGCGCTCGAACTCGAGCTCTTCGGAGGCGGCGGCCATCTCGGCTTCCAGCCGCTTGATCATGACGTCGGTCTTGCCGGCGAGGAAGTCGCAGAAGTCCTCGACGATGTCGCGGTGCTCGCCGGCCGAGACGCGGCCGACGCACGGCGCCGAGCACTTGTCGATGTAGCCGAGCAGGCAGGGCCGCCCGATCTGGCCGTGCCGCCGGAACACCCCGGCGGAGCAGGTGCGCGCCGGGAAGACGCGCAGCAGCAGGTCGAGGGTCTCGCGGATGGCCCACGCGTGCGCGTACGGCCCGAAGTACCGGACGCCCTTCTTGCGGGCGCCGCGGTAGACGTGCAGGCGGGGGAACTCCTCGGCCAGCGTCACCGCGAGCATCGGGTAGCTCTTGTCGTCGCGGTAGCGGACGTTGAACCGCGGGTCGAACTCCTTGATCCAGTTGTACTCGAGCTGCAGCGCCTCGACCTCGGTGCCGACGACGGTCCACTCGACGCTCGCGGCGGTCGTGACCATCTGCCGCGTGCGCGGGTGCAGGCCGGAGAGGTCGGCGAAGTAGGAGTTCAGCCTGCTGCGCAGGCTTTTCGCCTTGCCGACGTAGATGACCCGCTTGGTCGCGTCGCGGAACTTGTACACGCCAGGGGCCTCCGGGATGCTTCCCGGAGCGGGTCGGTAGGTGGTCGGGTCAGCCACACGTCACAGAGTATTTGGCGGCACCGACAGTTCTCGCACGCCCCCGGCCCGCCCGCCGGAAGTAGGGTGTTCGTCCGGTTCAGACTTTGGTGGGTGTCCCCCTCGGTGACGCGGTGGTTACTTTCCGACCGGCCCGATCGGGGCCCCGTCCGAAAGGATCACCTCCGTGAGCTCTCTTCGTTTCCTCGGCGCCGCGTGCACGGCCGCCGTCGCGCTGACCCTCGCGGGTGGCGCCGTCGCTTCCGCCGGCGTCCAGCCGAACATCGTCGGCGGCACCACCGCCCCCACTGTGTCGTGGGGCGCCCAGGTGTACGTGAACACCCCCGGCCGTGACTTCCAGGGCTTCAACTGCTCGGGCACGGTGATCGCCGCCCGCTGGGTCATGACGGCGGTGCACTGCCTCGACCAGGACGGCTCGGGCATGCACGTCAAGGTCGGCAGCAACACGCTGTTCTCCGGCACGCAGATCGCGGTCGACGGGAAGTACGAGTCCCCCAACGGCGACATCGCGCTGCTGCACCTCGCGTCGGCCACCAGCGCCGGGCCGATCTCGCTGGGCAGCGCGGACCCGTCGACGGGCAGCACCAACCAGCTCTACGGCTGGGGCCGCACGACCCCGACCGGCCCGCCGGCGTCGGCACTGAAGACGGCGAACGTCCAGGTCACCGGCCGGTCGTCGGACGCGTACGGCGGCCGCGCGATCCAGAGCGTCGGGATCAACGGGTCGGCGTGGAAGGGCGACTCGGGCGGCCCCCAGCTGTCGGGCGGCGTCCAGGTCGGCGTCGCGTCGACGGTCCAGAACCAGAGCGGCACGAACACGCGCGGCACGAACAACTACGCGAGCGTGGCGTCGAGCCGCTCCTGGATCCGGACGACCGCCGGGGTCTGATCTCTCTTGTTCCGGGGCGGCGCTTCGGCTCCGCCCCGGAACTGTCGGTGGGGTGTGCGAAACTCGCGGGCATGCGGATCGCCACCTGGAACGTGAACTCCATTCTCCCCCGCTTGCCTCGCGTGCTGGAGTTCCTGGAGCAGTCGGCGCCGGACGTGCTGTGCCTGCAGGAGCTGAAGAGGCCGACGGACAAGTTCCCTTTTGCCGAGGTCGAAGCGCTCGGCTACGAGGTGGCGGCGTACGGGCTCGGGCAGTGGAACGGCGTCGGGATCGTGTCCCGGGTGGGGCTGTCGGACGTGGTGCGCGGGCTGCCGGGCGAGCCGCAGTTCGACGGAGCGTCGGAGGCGCGCGCCATCGGGGCAAGTTGCGGCGGCGTGCGGGTGTGGTCGGTGTACGTGCCCAACGGGCGTGAGCCGGACAACCCGCACTACGCGTACAAGCTGGAGTGGCTGGAGGCCTTGCGGGCGCTGGTGGCTACGGAGGTGTCTGCCGGGCCGTTCGCGGTGCTCGGGGACTTCAACGTGGCGCCCACGGATGCCGATGTGTGGGACATCGCGGTGTTCGCGGAGTCGACACACGTGACTCCCCCGGAACGCGAGGCCCTGGCGCACCTGCGGAAGCTGGGGCTGTCGGACGTGTTCCCGCGGCCGTTGAAGTACGACCATCCCTTCACCTACTGGGACTACCGGGCGGGGAACTTCCCGAACAACAAGGGGATGCGGATCGATCTCGTCTACGGGAACGAGGGGTTCACGTCGGCGGTGACGGATTCCTATGTGGACCGGAACATGCGGAAGGGGAAGGGGCCTTCGGACCACGCGCCGATCGTGGTGGACCTGGACCTCTGACGCCCGGGCCCGTCAGCCGCCGGTAGCGGCGCGGTGCAGCTTTCGCAACGCCCGCACCGCTTCCACCGCCCGGTCCCGGTCCACCGCCTGCACCGCCATCACCGCGTGGTACTCGTCGTCCGGCAGCTCCAACCGCGCCCACGACGCGCCGTCCGGGAAGCTCACCGAAAGCACCTCGCTCCAAGCGAACCGCCGGGTGATCACCACGTTCCGGACCTCGATGCCCTCTTCGTCCGCGCGCACCCGGGCGATCGCGAACAGCATCACGCCGCACGCCAACAGGATGCCGATGCCGATCATCGCCGCCTGGTCGGAGCGCTGGAAGTGGACTCCCGTGTTGCCGTTGCGCAGCAACACCGCCACCACCACGAACACCGCCAGCAGCGCCACCGCCAGCACGCTGCACACGATCAGCGCGCGCCGGGGGCGGACCACCAGGAGAGTCTTCACGCTCACACGAAACCCCGCTCGGTCCACGGCTGGCGGAGGCTCCGCAGCACGTGGGCCGTGTCCAGGGCCGCCACCGTCGCCTCGTAGCCCTTGTCTTCCTTCGCGCCCGGGCGCCCCGACCGGTCGACCGCCTGCTCGTGCGTGTCGCACGTCAGGACGCCGTTGCCCACCGGGGTGCTCTCGTCCAGTGCCACCCGGGTCAGGCCCGCCGTCACCGCGTCGCACACGTACTCGAAGTGCGGGGTGCCGCCGCGGATGACCACGCCCAGCGCGACCACCGCGTCGTGGTTGCGGGCCAGCGCCTGCACCACCACCGGGAGCTCGACCGCGCCCGCGACGTGGACCACCGTCGGCTCGTCCTCCAGCTCCGCCTCGCGGGCCGCCGCCAGCGCGCGCTCCAGCAGGACGTCGGTGATGTCCGCGTTCCACTTCGTCGCCACGATGCCGAGCTTCAAGGACTTGCAGCCGGTCAGGTCCAGCGAAACCTCGGGACGGCCTTCGCCGCTCACAGCGTTCCTCCGTCGGGGTGCTCGGGGCCCGCGCCCACCTGGTCGTAGTGCTCCAGCTGGGCCAGGTCGTGCCCCATCCGGTCGCGCTTGGTCCGCAGGTAGCGCAGGTTCTCCGGGTTCGGCGAGATCGGCAGCGGCACCCGCCCGGTGACGCGCAGGCCGTAGCCCTCGAGGCCGATCCGCTTGGCCGGGTTGTTCGACAGCAGCCGCATCGTGCGGACACCCAGGTCGCACAGGATCTGCGCGCCGGTGCCGTAGTCGCGGGCGTCGGCCGGGACGCCGAGGGCGAGGTTCGCGTCCACCGTGTCGGCGCCGTCGTCCTGCAGCTGGTAGGCCTGCAGCTTGTGCAGCAGGCCGATGCCGCGACCTTCGTGGCCGCGGATGTAGAGCACGACGCCGCGGCCTTCGGCGGCCACCGCTTCCAGCGCCGCCTCCAGCTGCGGGCCGCAGTCGCAGCGCAGCGAGCCGAAGACGTCGCCGGTCAGGCACTCGGAGTGGACGCGCACCAGGATGTCCTGGCCGTCGCCGATCTCGCCGTAGACGAACGCGACGTGCTCGATGCCGTCCAGCAGCGAGTCATATCCGACCGCGCGGAACGTGCCCGCGGCCAGCGGGATGCGCGCTTCGGCGACGCGCTCGACCTGCTTCTCGGTGCGACGGCGGTAGGCGATCAGGTCGGCGATGGTGATGATCGCCAGGTCGTGGTCGGCGGCGAACACCTCGAGCTCGTCGCGGCGCGCCATGTCGCCTTCGTCCTTCTGCGACACGATTTCGCACAGCACGCCCGCCGGCGCGAGCCCGGCCATCCGGGCCAGGTCGACCGACGCCTCGGTGTGCCCGGGGCGCCGCAGTACGCCACCGCTCTTGGCCCGCAGCGGCACGACGTGCCCGGGACGGCGGAAGTCCTTCGCCGTCGACTTCGGGTCGCCCAGCAGGCGGATCGTGTGCGCGCGGTCGGCGGCCGAGATGCCGGTGCTGATGCCCTCGGCGGCGTCGACCGTGACGCTGTACGCGGTGCCCCGCGCGTCCTGGTTCGTGTGGTACATCGGTGGCAGGTCCAGCCGGTCGGCCTCGGCCTCGGTCAGCGCCACGCAGACGTAGCCCGAGGTGTAGCGGACCATGAACGCCAGCAGCTCCGGCGTCGCCTTTTCCGCCGCGAAGATGAGGTCGCCCTCGTTCTCGCGGTCCTCGTCGTCGACCACGACGACCGGACGGCCCGCCGCGATGTCGGAAATCGCCCGCTCGATGGCGTCGGCGTCGAACACCGCCCCCGTGCCGCAGGGCGTCCAGCCCGCCTCGGGCTCCGCCGCACTCGATTCACTCATGACCGCTCCTCCGTGCCGCCGTCCCGATTCTGCACCTGGTCGCGGATGTGTGCCTCGGCCAGCTTTTCCACGTACTTCGCGACCACGTCGACCTCGAGGTTCACCAGGTCGCCGGCCTCGCGGCCGCCGAGGGTGGTCACCTCGAGGGTGGTCGGGATCAGCGCGACCTTGAACTGCTCGTCGGTGACCGCCGCGACGGTCAGGGAGATCCCGTCGACCGCGATCGACCCCTTTTCGACGACGTACCGGGCCAGGTGCCCCGGCAGCGCGAAGGTCGTGACGCCGGTTTCGTCGCGGGAGAGGAACACGCCCGTCCCGTCGACGTGCCCCTGCATGATGTGCCCGCCGAGCCGGCCGCCGGCCGGGGTGGCGCGTTCCAGGTTGACCCGGTCGCCGGTCGCGACCTTGGCCAGGCTCGAGCGCTGCAGCGTCTCGTTCACGACGTCGACGGTGAACTCGCCGTCGCTCACCTCGACGACCGTGAGGCACACGCCGCTGACCGCGATCGAGTCGCCGTGCCCGGCATCGCTGGTGACCAGCGGGCCGCGCACGCGCAGCCGTGCCGCGTTGGTCAGCTGTTCGACCGCGGTGACCTCGCCGATCTCCTCGACTATGCCGGTGAACACGTCCGCTGCCTCCTAGTGAGCCGGTTCTCCCATCCAACACCCGACGCGGCCCCGGGGCTTCCCCGGTGCCACCCCTGGATCAGCCGGCCCGGCCGCGCGCCGCCTGCTCGCGCAGCGCGGCGACCGCTTTGCCCGGATCACCGGCGTCGTAGACGGCGGACCCGGCGACGAAGCAGTCGACGCCCGCTTCGGCGGCCTGCTCGATGGTCTCGGCGTTGATCCCGCCGTCGATCTCGACGACAAGCTTCAGGTGCCCGGTGTCGACGAGCCGCCGCGCGGTGCGCACCTTCTCCAGGACGTCGGCGATGAACGACTGCCCGCCGAAGCCCGGCTCGACCGACATGACCAGCAGCGTGTCGTAGTGCTTGAGCACGTCGAGCCACGGTTCGAGCGCGGTGCCCGGCTTGATCGACAGGCCGGCCCTGGCCCCGGCGGCGCGCAGGTTCTTGGCCAGCGCGACGGGGTCCTTCGCGGCTTCGGCGTGCACGGTGACGTTGTAGGCGCCGGCCTCGGCGTACCCGGTCGCCCAGCGGTCCGGGTCGTCGATCATCAGGTGGCAGTCGATCGGCAGGTCGGTGCTCTTGAGCAGCGCCTTGACCACGGGCAGGCCGAGGGTCAGGTTGGGCACGAAGTGCGCGTCCATGACGTCGACGTGGACCCAGTCGGCGCGGGCCTCGCCGGTGCCGGCGACGGCGGCGATCTCCTCGCCGAGCCGGGCGAAGTCCGCGGACAGGATGCTGGGGGCGATCAGGGGTCGGTCAGCCACGTCCCGAGTGTAGGAGGCCGGTGCTAACGGTCGCTAACCGGTTGTGACCAGAATCTGGCTCCGGAGAGGGAGGTCACGGCCATCCCGGCCGCCCTACGCTCGCCGCATGCCCGGATTCCTCCTGTCCCTGACGCGGATCGGCAGCTACCGCAGCCTGCTCCACGCCGCCGCGGGCGCCGTCATCGCGGCGCCGGTGTCCCCCTTCGCCCTGGCCGTGGCGGTGTCCGTCGAAGCCGACTCCCGGGTCCGCGCGCTCGTCGCCCTGCTCGCCCTGGCCGTGCTGATGGGGCTGCTGGGCCTGCTGGGGCCGGTGCGACGCCTCGGCATCGGCCTGGCGAACACCCTGCTCGGCACCCACGTCCCCGCGCCCGAGGGCCGGCCGGACGCGGCGTCGCGGCTGCGGTCCGGGCTGTGGCTCGCGCTGCACACCGCGGCCAGCGGCGTCCTGTTCACCGTGCTGGCCTTCCTGGGCCTCGGGCTGCTCGTGCCCGCGATCTGGCTGGCGGGCGGGCAGGACACGATCTCGCTGTACCGGTCCGGAGTCCCGCTCGGGGCGTGGACGATCCCGTTCGGCCTGGTGGTGGCGTTTGCGGCCGTGGTGCTGACGGCGGCCGCCACCTTCGGTCTCCGCGCCGGCGCGACCGCGCTGCTGGGCCCGTCCACGGCCGAACGCGCGGCCCTGGCCGAACGCCGCGCCGCCGTGCTCGCCCAGCGCAACCGGCTCGCCCGCGAGCTGCACGACTCGATCGGGCACACGCTGACGACGTCAACCATCCAGGCGGCGGCCGCGGCCGACCTCGTCGAGGCCGACCCGGCCCAGGTGCGGCGCGCACTGGGCACGATCGAAGAAGCGTCTCGAAGCGCCCTCGAGGACCTCGACCACGTCCTCGGCCTGCTGCGCGAGGAACCCGCGGCCAAGGAACCGACGCGCACGCTCGCCGAGGTCCTCGCCGTGCGCGCCCGCGACGCCGGGCTCGACGTCCGGCTGACCGTCAGCGGACCGGTCGCCACGCTGCCCGCCGCCGTGTCGCGCGAGGGCTACCGGATCGTCCAGGAGGGCCTGACCAACGCGCTGCGCCACGCCGGCCCGGGCGGGGCCGACGTCCGCGTCGAGGCCGGCCCCGAACGCCTGGCGATCGCCGTGGTCAACGCCCTGCCCGGCGTGGGTCCGCGGCCCGGGCGGCGCGGGCTGACCGGGCTCGCCGAGCGCGTCGAAGCCCTGCGCGGCGAGCTCGACGCCGGTCCGGACGGCGAGCGGTGGCGGCTGCGCGCGACCATCCCGCTGCGGACGGGCGCATGACGCCCACCGTCCTCCTGGCCGACGACGAGCCGCTGGTCCGCACCGGCCTGCGGGCGCTGCTGGAGCAGCAGGGCCTGACTGTGATCGGCGAAGCGGCCGACGGCTCGGAGGTGCTGCCCGCGGTCCGCCGCAGCCGGCCCGACGTCGTGCTGATGGACGTCCGGATGCCCGGCATAGACGGCATCGAGGCGACCCGGCAGCTGCTCGCCGAGCTGCCCGAGCCGCCGAAGGTCCTCGTCGTCACGACGTTCGACAACGACGACTACGTGCACGAGGCGCTGCTGGCCGGGGCGAGCGGGTTCCTGCTCAAGCGGGCCCGCAAGGAGGAGATCGCGCACGCCGTCCGGACCGTCGCCACCGGCGAGTCGCTGCTGTTCCCGGAAGCGATCCGGCGGCTGGTGAGCGCCCGGCTGCCGGACGGGAGGTACACGCGGGCCGCGAAAGCGCTCACCCGGCGCGAGGCCGAGGTGCTCCGGCTGGTCGCGACCGGACTGTCCAACCAGGACATCGCGGCCGCGCTCGTGATCAGCCTCGAGACCGTGAAGACGCACGTGGGCAACGTCTTCGCGAAGCTCGGCGCGGGCAACCGCGCCCAGGCGGTGGTCATAGCGTACGAATCGGGCATCGTCGCGCCGGGCCACCTCGCCGGTCAATAACCGACGTGCTCCCGGTCACCTCCGTGAAGCCATGAGTTCCCCCAGCGGTCACCTGGCGCTCACCCGCCGTCCCTCCTCGGCACACATGCAGACGGACTAATAGCCCGTGTCCGGAATCCGGGCTCTTACCTCCCGAAGTCCCCGAAGAGGAGAAACATGGCTTCGCTGCTCACCGGCCGCCGCCGGTGGCTGGTCGCGGGCGCGCTCGGCGCCGCACTGGTCGCCGCCGCCCCGGTCGCCATCGCCGCCAACGGCTCCGACAGCGACAACGCGCGTTCGTCGGCCGGCACCGGTGACCGCACCAACGACGTCCGCTCCGCGATCCAGGGCGGCAGTGCCCGCAACGTCATCCTGTTCCTGGGTGACGGCATGGGCCAGTCGGAGATCACGTCCGCGCGCAACTACGAGCGCGGCGCCGCCGGCCGGCTCGCGATGGACGAGCTGCCGCTGACCGGTGACTACACCACCTACGCGGTCGAGCAGAACAACCCCGGCAAGCCGAACTACGTGACCGACTCGGCCGCGTCCGGCACCGGCTGGGCCACCGGCGTCAAGACCTACAACGGCGCCATCTCGGTCGACGCGTACGGCAACCCCGTGCCGACGATCCTCGAGCTGGCCAAGCGCGGCGGCCTGCGCACCGGCGACGTCACCACCGCCGAGGTCCAGGACGCCACGCCGGCCGTGCTCGGCTCGCACGTCGTCAGCCGCGACTGCAAGGGCCCGGTCGAGACGACCGCCAAGTGCGCGGTCAACGCCAAGGAGAAGGGCGGCGCCGGCTCGATCTCCGAGCAGCTCGTCCAGACCCGCCCCGACGTCCTGCTGGGCGGCGGCGCGACGTACTTCGACCAGACGGTCACCGCCGGCAAGTTCAAGGGCAAGACCGTCCTCGACCAGGCCAAGGCGGCCGGCTACAACGTCGTGAACACCGCGGCGGACCTGGCGGCGGCGAAGAAGGGCAAGCCGGTCCTCGGCCTGTTCGCCAAGAACAACATGCCGGTCAACTGGACCGGCCCGGCCGCGGTCCACGGCGGCACCGCGCCGTCGCGCTGCACCGCCAACCCGGCGCTGCCGAAGACCCAGCCGAAGCTGGCCGACCAGACCCGCAAGGCGCTGGAGCTGCTCGACGACCGTCACTCGGACAAGGGCTTCTTCCTGCAGGTCGAAGGCGCGAGCATCGACAAGCAGGACCACGCCGCCGACCCGTGCGGCCAGATCGGCGAGACGATCGACTTCGACGCGGCGATCGCGGCGGGCACGGCGTTCGCCCGCAGCCACCCCGACACGCTGGTGCTGGTGACGGCCGACCACGGCCACAGCAGCCAGATCGTCGAGCCGACGGCCACCCCGGGCCTGACCGCGACGCTGATCACCAACGAGGGTGCGAACATGACCCTCGCGTACGGCACCGCCGAGACCGGCGGCTCGCAGTCGCACACGGGCACCCAGGTCCGCATCGCGGCCATGGGCCCGCAGGCGGCCAACATCGTCGGCCTGACCAACCAGACCGACCTGTTCGGCACGCTGAAGCGCGCGCTGCGCCT
This sequence comes from Amycolatopsis sp. NPDC114504, assembly GCF_055633595.1. NCBI lineage: Bacteria > Bacillati > Actinomycetota > Actinomycetes > Pseudonocardiales > Pseudonocardiaceae > Amycolatopsis > Amycolatopsis sp. NPDC114504. Next base: position 1,764,618 of record NZ_JBVKDU010000001.1, read on the forward strand.
GCGCTGACGTGGTGGGGCAGGCCCCCGGATCGTTCGGGCGGCCTGCCCCATGCCCCCTGGTGCCGTGGCTCCCTAGGTTGGGAGTACCACGACACCAGGGGGTTCTTTCATGCGGAAGTCATTGCGCGGCAAGCGGATCGTCGCTTGCGGCACCCTCGTCGCGCTGATCGCGGCGACGCCGGCGGCCCCGGCGCTGGCCGTCACCACGAACCCGGTCCAGGGCGCGCTCGACACGTTGACCGGCCAGGACGGGGCCCCGGGCGCCGAGGCGGTCGTCCAGGACGGCTCCCGGACGCGGGTCACGCGCAGCGGCACGGGGGACGTCACGACCGGGAAACCGTTCCCGCGCAACGGGTCCTTCCGCGCGGGCAGCGTCACGAAGTCGTTCGTCGCGACGGTCGTGCTGCAGCTGGTCGGCGAGGGCCGGGTGAAGCTGGACGCGCCGGTCGAGCGGTACCTGCCCGGCCTGCTGCCCGACCGGCGGATCACCGTGCGGCAGCTGCTCCAGCACACCAGCGGGCTGTACAACTACACCGACGACCTCGCGTTGAGCGACCCGGAGTCGCTGCGCCACCGCGGCGCGGAGCCGGCCGAGCTGGTGGCGATGGCGCTGAAGCACCCGGCGCTGTTCCCGCCCGGCACGAGCTGGTCGTACTCGAACACCAACTACATCGTCGCCGGGATGCTCGTCTCGCAGGTCACGGGGCGTTCCGTGGGCGACGAGATCGCGCGGCGGATCACCCGGCCGTTGGGCCTGCACGACACGTACCTCCCCCGCCGCGGCGACGAGAAGCTGCCGGACCCGCACGCCGTCGGTTACGTGCCGTTTGGTGGGAAGCTGGTGGACTTCAGCGACTACGACGCGACGATCGCCGGGGCGGCGGGCGGGCTCATCTCGACCCCGGCCGACCTCGATCGGTTCTACGGCGCCCTGCTCGGCGGGCGGTTGCTGCGTCCGGCCGAGCTGGCCGAGATGAAGCGCACGGTCCCGGCGGATCTCGGCATCCCGGGGGCGGGTTACGGCTTGGGGCTGGGCAGTGTTCCGCTGTCGTGCGGGGAGTTTTGGGGTCATGAAGGCGGAATCCTCGGCTTCACGAACCTGGCCGGCGTCGGCCCGGGTGGTCGCCGGGTGACGGTGGTGCTGAACGAGAACCCGACTCCGGCCGAAACGAGCGGGCACCTGCTGGCCGCCACCGACGCGGCGGCCTGCTGATCAGGGAAGCAGGTCCAAGACCTCGGTCCAATGCCGCCCGACGTCCAGCCGGTGCAGCGTCACCCCTACCCCCGCGAGAGTGTCCAAGTGGCGCTGCCATGCCGGGTGGTGCACTCGGGTGTCCTGGATCTGGTACGCCACCACGATCGTGATCCCCGGTGCGCCGAGGACGTCGCCGAGGACCGTCAGCGCCTGGTTGTCCGCGATGCCCAGTGCCAGCTTCGCGACCGAGTTGGCCGATGCCGGCGCGAACAGGAACACCGCCGGGTCCGGGTGCGGCCGCGGCTCGCCCGGCAACCGCGAGACGCTGCGCACCGGCAGGTCGGTCGACAAAGCAACCTCGGCGAGCGCGCCCGTCGACTCCAGCCAGCGGTGCGCCGTCGGCGTCAAGGTGATCGCCGGGCGCCAGCCGCGCTCGGCGGCGGGCCGGACCAGCTCGGCGGCGAACCGGGTGTCCAGCCCGCCGCACGAGCCGGCGATCAGCCCGAGGTCTCTCACGGTTTGCGCAGCACGGCGCAGAACATCGCGTCCGTGCCGTGGCGGTGCGGCCAGAGCTGCACGTACGGCCCGTCGCCGAGCTCGGGAACACCGGGGAAGAACTCCCGCGAGTCCAGCACTTCGGCCTTCAGCCGCCGGGCCGTCTCGCCCAGCACGCCCTCGGTCTCCGCCAGGTGCGGCGAGCAGACGACGTACGTGAGCGCGCCGCCCGGTCGCAGCAGCGCGTACGCCGCCGTGATCAGCTCGCCCTGCAGCTTCGTCAGGTCCGCGACGTCCGACGGCTGCCGGCGCCAACGCGCCTCCGGCCGCCGACGCAGTGCGCCGAGACCGCTGCACGGCGCGTCGACCAGGATGCGGTCGTAGCCCGGCTCCAGACCCGACTCGCGGCCGTCGGCGACGTGCACCTTCACCGGCAGGCCGGTCGTGGCCTTCTCGACGAGCTTCGCGCGGTGCGGCGCCTTCTCGACGGCGTCCACGGTCGCCCCGCTCAACGCCGCCAGCGCGCCGAGCAGCGTCGCCTTGCCGCCGGGACCGGCGCAGAGGTCGAGCCAGCGCTCGTCGGAGCCCTCGACCGGCACCTTCGTCGCGGCGATCGCGCACAGCTGGCTGCCCTCGTCCTGCACCGCGGCCAGCCGCTCGCGGATCGGCTCCGCGTCGGCCGGGTCACCGGCACCGGAGGGCAGGCGGACGCCGTAAGGCGAGTACGGCGCCGGGTCGCCGCCGGTGATCGCCGCCAGCTCGTCGGCGGTGATCTCGCCGGGCCGGGCGACCAGGTGCACCTCGGGCCGCGCGTCGTCGGCCTCCAGGGCCGCCTTCAGCCCCGCACCCTTGTCCCCCAGCGCTTCGGCGAACGAGCGGGCGATCCAGCGCGGGTGCGCGGTGCGCAGCGCGAAAGCCCCGATCGGATCCTTGGCCTCGTCCGGCGCGACCTCGTCCAGCCAGGTCGCTTCGTCCTTTTCGGACACCTTGCGCATGATGGCGTTCGCGAAACCCGTTGCCCACGAACCGGCTTCGGCCCGCACGAGGTCCACAGTGGACGTCACGGCGGCGTGCTCCGGGATGCGCGTGCGCAGCAGCTGGTAGACGCCGAGCCGCAGCGCGTCCAGCACCACCGGGTCGGTCTTGGCCAGCGGCCGCTCGGCGTTGGCCTCGATGACGGCGTCGAGCAGGCCCTGGGCCCGCGACGTGCCGTACGCCAGCTCGGTGGCCAGCGCCGCGTCCCGGCCGCCGATCCGCCGCTCGCGCAGCAGGTCCGGCAGGACGAGGTTGGCGTAGGCGTCCTTCTCCCGGACCGCGCGCAGGACGTCGAACGCGGCCTGCCGGGCCGGGTCCACCTCCGGCGGGCGGCGCGGGCCTTCCTTGCGCGGAGCCGGGCGGCCCCGGTCCGGCCGTGACGGACGTCGTTCCCTGTGGTCGTTCACCGGAGGCGTTCTCCCTGGTCGATCCTCGTACCTCGCGCCCAGTCGGTGGCCGCCATCCGTTTCTTGCCGGGTGCCTGGACCTCGCCGAGCCGCAACGGCTTGGTCGCCGTCCCGACCAGCACCCGCTTGCGTTCGACCACGATCTCCCCCGGCGGCGGGCCGGGCTCGTCGACCACCGTCACCGGGCCGAGCTTGAACCGCTCGCCGCGGAACTCCGCCCACGCGCCCGGGTCCGGGGTGACCGACCGGATCTGGCGGTCGACCGCCGCGGCCGGGTCGGCGAAGGACACCCGGGCGTCCTCGACGGTCACCTTCGGCGCGTAGCTCATCCCCTCGGCGGGCTGCTCGCGCGCGACGAGGCTGCCGTCGGCCAGACCGTCCATGGTGGACAGCAGCAGCTTGGCGCCGGACTCCGACAGGCGCCCGAGCAGGCCGCCCGCCGTGTCGGTCCCGCCGATCGCCTCGGTGACGAAGCCGAAGACCGGGCCCGCGTCCAGCTCCTTGACGATCCGGAAGGTCGACGCGCCGGTGATCTCGTCGCCGGCGCGGATCGCGGCCTGCACCGGCGCGGCGCCGCGCCACGCGGGCAGCAGCGAGAAGTGCAGGTTCACCCAGCCGAGGCGCGGGATGTCGAGGGCGGCCTGCGGCAGCAACGCACCGTAGGCGACGACCGGGCAGGCGTCCGGCGCGAGCTCGGTCAGCCGGGCGAGGAAGGCCGGGTCGCCGGCGCGCGCGGGCGTCAGGACCTCGATGCCGTGCTCGTCGGCGAGGGCGCCGATCGGCGAGCGGACGACCCGGCGGCCGCGGCCGGCCTGGGCGTCGGGCCGGGTGACGACGGCGACGATCTCGTGCCGGCCGGAGTCGAGCAGGGCGCGCAGCGCCGGGACCGCCGGTTCGGGGGTGCCGGCGAAGACGAGCTTCATCGGCGCACCCCCGGCGGGAGCGGGGAGGATTCACATGGCTGGAACATCGGAGCCGAGTCTAGAAGGCCCCCGTGATCGCGGCGCGCCCGCCTGACCGCCGGTAATCGGCACGACAGGCCCGGCTCCCGGGCGTTAGCGTCGCCGGTATGCACGGACTGACGTGGCAGCCGCTCACCCGCGAGGACGCCCAAGCCTCCGCCGACCTCCTCAACGCCATGGAATCCGTGGACGGGATCGGCGAGCACTACACCGCCGAGGACACCCTCCAAGAGCTGGTCGACCCCTACGCCGACCTCGAACGCGGCAGCCTCGCGGCCTTCGACGGCGACACGATGATCGGCTACGTGAAGATCCGGTTCAAGCCGTCCGCCGGCGAGGTCCACCGGGTCTTCCTGGACGGCGGGGTGCACCCGGCGCACCGGCGCCGGGGGGTCGGGACCCGGCTCGTCGAAGCCGGGGTCGCCGCGGCGAAGGTGCTGCACGCCCGGCACCACCCGGACGCGAAGCTCGCGGTCGACGTCCACCGGCCCGGGCACATCGCCGGCCTCGCCGAGCTGATGCGCTCCCGGGGCTTCGCGCCGGTCCGGTACTTCCGGCGGATGGAGCACCCCCTCGGGGACGTCGCGCCGGGGGAAGCCCGGATCGAGCCGTGGTCGGAGCAGACCGACGAGGACTTCCGGCGCGTCCGGAACGCGGCGTTCGAGGACTGCTGGGGCGCGACGCCGATGCCCGCGGACCACTGGCGGAACAAGATCGTCAACCAGACGTTCCGGCCCGAGGTCAGCTTCCTGGCCCGCGACGCGGCCGGAGCACCGGCGGGCTTGCTGGTGACCCTGTCCTGGGACGCCGACACCGCGGCGACCGGGATCCGCGACGCGCACTTCATGGTGGTCGGGACGCTCCCGGACCACCGGAAGCGCGGCGTCGCGACGGCCCTGCTGGCCCACGCGTTGCAAGCCGCGAAGGACCACGGTTACGACCAAGCGAGCCTGGTGGTGGACTCGGCGAGCCCGTCCGGCGCCTCCGGGGTGTTCGAACGGGCGGGGTTCGTCCCGAAGACGCCGTACATCCGCTGGGCTCTCGAAGCCTGACCTACCAGCGCGCCGGCCACACCACCTGCGCCGCGCCCTGACCGCGCCGGACCGGTTCCGCCGCCGCCAGCCAGCGGCCGTCACGCAGGCGCTCCACGCCCGTCGCCGCGCCGATCTCCGCCGGTGCCGTCGAGAAGCCCTGGCCGCGGGCCCTCAGGTCCGCCGTCTCCGGCTGGTCCAGGAACGCCTGCTCGACCTGCGCGGCCGCCGAGTTCCGCTGCGACGCCCGCGGCGCCGCGATCGCGTCCTCCAGCGACAGCCCGCGGTCGAGCCGGCCGAGGATCACCTGCAGGACGGTGGTGATGATCGACGCGCCACCCGGGGAACCCGTCGCGAAGAACGGGCGGCCGTGGTCGAGCACGATCGTCGGCGCCATCGACGAACGCGGGCGCTTGCCGGGGCCGGGCAGGTTCGGGTCGGGCACGCCCGGCGTCACCGGCGTGAACGAAAAGTCGGTCAGCTCGTTGTTGAGCAGGAACCCGCGGCCCGGCACGACGATCCCGCTGCCGCCCTCCTGCTCGATCGTCAGCGTGTAGGCGACGACGTTGCCCCACTTGTCGGCGACCGTGAGGTGCGTGGTGTTCTCGCCCTCGTACGGCGTCGGCGCGGCGGTGGTCCCGGCCGCGCACGGTGTCGGATGGCGAGGGTCGGCCGGCGCGACCGGGCTGGTCGCGGCCTTGTCCTTCGAGATCAGGCACGCCCGCGAGTCGGCGAAGCGCTGGCTCAGCAGCTCCTTGGCCGGGACGTCGATGACGGCGGGGTCGCCGATCCAGCGGTTGCGGTCGGCGAAGGCGAACCGCGTCGACTCCAGGAAGTACTGCAGGTAGTCGGCCTTGCTCGCGTGCTTGAGGTCGAAGTTCTCGAGGATGTTGAGCGCCTCGGCCACCGTGAGCCCGCCGGACGACGGCGCGGGCATGCCGTAGACGTCGAGGCCTTGGTAGCTCGTGCGGGTCGGGTCGCGCTCGATCGCGCGGTAGGCCGCGAGGTCGGCCGTGCTGAGCTTGCCGGGGCGGACGTTCAGCGTCGAGGCCGGGTCCTTCGGCGGCTGCTGCACGGTTTTGGCGATGTCCGCGCCGATCTGGCCCCGGTACAGCGCGTCGACGCCACGGCGTTCGAGCTGCGCGTAGGTGTCCGCGAGGTCGGGGTTCCGGAACACCGTCCCGGGCGACGGCGGGGCGCCGCCGGGCAGGTACAGCGACCGCGTCGACGGGAACGCGGCGAACCGCGCGGCGTTGTTCGCGATCTGCGTCTGGAACGTCGAGTCGACGACGAACCCCTTGCGCGCCAGGTCTTCGGCGGGCTTCAGGGACTTCGCCAGCGAGCGCGTCCCCCACTTGCGCAGCGCCTCGGACCACGTCGCGGGCGTGCCGGGGACGCCGACGCTGAGCCCGCTCGTGACGGCGTCGTTGAACGGCAGCGGCTGGCCGTTCTCGACGAAGAGGTTCGCGTCGGCGGTCTTCGGCGCCGTCTCGCGGCCGTCGAGGGCGTGGACTCGGTGGGTCTTCGCGTCGTAGTAGACGAAGAACCCGCCCCCGCCGACACCGGCGGAGAACGGGTCGGTGACGCCGAGCGCGGCGGCGACCGCGACGGCCGCGTCGACGGCGTTGCCGCCGTCGCGCAGGACCTTGGTGCCGATCGCGGTGGCGTCGGCGTCGATGCTGGCCACGGCGCCCCCGAAGCCGACGGCGACCGGGGACTTCGGCGTGGGCGTGGCGGCGGTGGCGGGTCCGGCGGCGACGGTCGTGAGGAGCGCGGCCGTGGCGGCGATGACGAGGGTGCGACTCCGGTGCGCGGGCATGCGGGCGAGTCTGCCCTTCGGACCAGGCACGTTCAAGACGCCAAAAGGCGCCGCGGCGCGCTCGTCAGAATTTTACGAGTTTCCCCAGACTTCGAAATTGGATCACATGGCGGAGTGACGCCGCCCACATCGCTGTCACAGAATCGTCCGGCGCGGCCCTGCACAGCCGCGCACAGCGAGGGCAACCGAAAGGACAACTGAAGATGACCGCACCACGCAGATGGCGCCGCCTGCTCGGCGCCGCTGTGGCTGTCTCGACCTCCCTGCTGGTCGTGACCGCCCCCGGCGCGTCGGCGTCACCGAGCCTGCCGGACCAGGACGCGTCGAACAACCACGAGATGGGCGCGGCGATCCGCGCCCACGACGGCGTGGCCCCGGCGGGGCTCGCGCCGGCGTCGGTGGACGCGAGCGTCCCGGGCATCGACGTCAGCTCCTACCAGGGCAACGTCAACTGGGCGTCGTACTGGAGCGCGGGCAAGAAGTTCGCCTACGTCAAGGCGACCGAGGGCACCAGCTACCAGAACGCGTACTTCAGCCAGCAGTACACGGGGTCGTACAACGTCGGCATGATCCGCGGGGCCTACCACTACGGCCGCCCGGACGGGGCCGGCGGCGCGGCCCAGGCCGACTACTTCGTCGCCCACGGCGGCGGCTGGTCGAAGGACGGCAAGACCCTCCCGGGCACGCTCGACATCGAGTGGGGCCCGAACAACGCGTGCTACGGCAAGACGCCGGCCCAGATGGTGGCGTGGATCAAGGCGTTCAGCGACGAGTACCACGCGAAGACGACCCGCTGGCCGGTGATCTACACGGCGACGAGCTGGTGGAGCCAGTGCACCGGCAACACGGGCGACTTCAGCTCGACGAACCCGCTGTGGGTGGCGCGGTACGCGTCGTCGGCGGGGACGCTGCCGTACAACTGGGGCTTCTACACGTTCTGGCAGTACAGCTCTTCGCCCATTGACCAGGACCAGTTCAGCGCGGACATTTCGCGCTTGAAGGTCCTCGCGACGGGCTGATCCCGACTTCCGCGGGTTACGCGGGTGGCGCGGTCGGCGGAAGACTCGGCCGCGTCACCCACGCCGTGGAGGGAAATCCGTGCGCCTGACCGCCCTGCTCCCCCTGCTCGCCGCCGTCCCGCTCTTCGCGTTCCCCGCCGTCGCCACCGCCGCGCCCGGCTGTTTCGACGCCGGTGTTCCGCTGACCGTTGAGGAACAGCGTCTGACCGCTTCCCTGCCCGCGGGTGGTCCCGCTGTCGGGCCCGAGCTCGTGCGGCTGGCGGGGTTCGATCCGCTCGTCGCCGAGGTGAAGCACGACCTCTGCGCGGCGCGGACCCCGCGTCGCGCCGAGCACGTCGTCACCCAGGCCGGCGAGCGGCTGTGGCGGACCGCCGTCGACCGCGCGCAGGGCCGCCGTCCCGATCTCGGCACGCTCGACCGGTTCGACGACCGGCCGCTGTACTGGGCGCGGCTGCAGCTCAGCAGCGCGATCCGGCAGTGGAAGTCGTTCCCCTCGCAGCGGGACGCGCTGCTGACGGCGTTCGATCGCGGCGCGCGTGGCCTCGACGACGTCCGGTTCCCGCTCGGGAAGACGCGGCGGGTGATGGTGAGCGGCTTCGACCCGTTCCAGCTGGACGGCGCGGGCATCACCATCTCGAACCCGGCGGGCGCGTCGGCACTGCAGCTCGACGGGCAGGTGCTCGACACGCCGGCCGGCCCGGCCGTGGTGCAGGCGGTGAGCTTCCCGGTGGTGTGGGGCTACTTCGACCAGGGCATCGTGGAAGCGGCGTACGGCACGGCGTTGCGCGACCGCGCGCGGCGGCCGGACGTGGTGCTGACGATCAGCCAGGGCCGCCCGGGCCGCTTCGACGTCGAACGCTGGGCCGGCGCCTGGCGCGGCGGCTTCCCGGACAACAACAACGTGTCCGTGACGGGCGGGGTCCCGCCGGCCGCGGGCTGGCCCCAGCCGGACGTCCAGTTCATCGAGACGACGCTGCCGTACACGCGGATGCTCGAGGTGACCGGCGCCTATCCGGTCAACTTCAACCAGGCGTTCTGCGTGTGGCCGGACTCTTCACACCCGGGTGCGGGGACGCCGGTGTGCCGATCGGACGCCCCGGCACCGGGCGAAATCGCGGCTTCGGGCGGGGGCGGAAATTATTTGTCGAACGAATCGATGTTCCGCGCGAACCGAGTGCGGCTGGGTCTGGGGCTGGCTTCGGTGGCGGGCGGGCATTTGCACACTCCGGTGCTGGGCCAGCCGACGGGGTTGACGGATCCGGCTTTCGAGGCTCGTCGCCAGGCGATCGCGGCTGAGGTGGTCGACCTGACGTCCGCCGCGGCCGGCGGTGCGGGTTCGGCGGTTCCGTTGCCGCAGAAGGAATCCCCGCGGGCGGCGCTGGATTCGTTGCCGGGCACGGTTCTCGGCCACTGATCCGGCGGAATTCGCGCGCACGCCGGGGAATCCTGGCGTGCGCGCGGATCAGATGAGTTCCAGCGGGTCCAGCTGGACGCGGATCGGTTCCGTGGCCTTCTTCGCGTCCCGGCGGGCAGCCGCCGCGTGGATCGACGCCGACAAAGCCTTTCCCTCCGCTCGGGAGACCCGCACCAAAGCCCGCTCCCGCTCGGCATTGCCGTCCTCGTCGATCTCCCCGAGCGGCACCGGTCCCAGCACCTCACCCGACGGCGGCAACGGCAAGTCCGACAGAAACCCCGCCACCGCGTCCGGGCTGCCCTCCACGCTCGCCATGCGCATCGCCGGGGGGAAGCCCAGCTCGCGGCGCTCCGACAGCTCCTGGCCCGCGTGCCATGCCGGGTCCCAGCGGACCAGTGCCTGGACCACCGGCATCCCCGCCTCCGCCCCGACGATCACGCGGCCACCCGACGACGCCGGGCGCACCAAGGCCGCCGCCGCCATCCAGCGGCGCAACGCCTCCTCGCCCGCCCGTAGGTCCTGGCGGCCCAGCAATGCCCAGCCGTCCAGCAGCAACGCCGCGCCGTAGCCGCCCTCGGCCACCGGTTCCGCTCCCGGGGTGCACACCACCAGTGCCGGCTTGCCCGGGACCGATGACAGCACCTCCGCCGCCCCCGACGTGCGGACCGGGATGCCCGGGAACGCCCGCCCCAGCTCCTCCGCCGTCCGCTTCGCGCCGACGATCACCGCGCGCAGCCTCACCGAGCCGCACGCCGTGCAGCGGAACGCCGTCTCCGGGACGCCGCACCAGCGGCACGCCGGGGGCTTCGGCTGCCCGTCCACCGAACCGCCCGGCAACGACAGGGGTCCCGCGCAGCGACGGCAGTGGGCCGGGGTCCGGCAGTTTCCGCAGGCCAGACCGGGGACGTACCCGCGTCGCGGGACCTGGACCAGCGTCGGCAGGCCCGCCGCGAACGCCTGCCTCGCCGCTTCGAACGCCACCGCCGGCAGGCGGGCGACGCGGGCCGCTTCGTCGCGGGCGACGTCGAAGTCCTCGCCGACCGGCGTCACGCGGGGCGCCGCGGACCGCAGCACCGTGCGGTCGGCCAGGACCGGCGCGGCCCAGCCCGACTCGACCAGCAGCTGGGCCTCCGCCGTCCGGGCGAACCCGCCGACCAGCAGGGACGCCTTCGCCGCGTGCGCGCGGTCCATCAGCACGTCCCGGACGTGCGGGTACGGCGCGTGCTGGTCGAGGTGCAGGTCGTCGCCGTCGTCCCAGACGACGAACAGCCCGGGGTCGTGGACCGGCGCGAACATCGCCGCCCGCGTGCCGACCACCACCCGCACCGAGCCGCGCAGCACCGCCAGCCAGCGCCGGTACCGCTCCGCGGGCCCGAGGCCGGCGATCAGCGCCACCACGGCCTCCTCGCCGACGATCGCGGCGCACGCCTCGTGCACCCGCGTCAGGTCGCGGTGGTCCGGCACCACCAGCACCGCGCCGCGCCCGGCCGCCGCCACCGAACCGGCGGCCTCGGCGAGCCGGCGTGGCCAGTCCTCGCCCGGCAGGGCCTGCCAGACGGCGTTCGCGGGCTTGCCCTCGGTCAGCGCCTCCAGGAACGCCGGGCCACGCTGGTAGCGCGCCCAGGCCGTGCTGTCCGGCAGCTCCGGCGGCGCGGCGGGCGCGAGCGGCGGCTCCCCCTCGACCTTCGCGTGGCGCGGCGGGATCGCCAGGCGCAGGACGTCCGACAGCGTGCCGCCGTAGCGGTCGGCGACCGACCGGCACAGCGCGTGTAACGACGGCGCCAGCACCGGCTCGGCCGAGGTCACGCGGTCGAGGAACGCCAGCTTGCTGCCGTAGTCGCTGGTCTCGCCGCGCTCGATGAGGTAGCCGTCGACGAGCTGCCCGGCGAACCGGACGCGGACGCGGCACCCGGGCACCGCGGTCTCGTGCAGCTTCTCCGGCACGAGGTAGTCGAAGGTGCGGTCGAGGTGGGCCAGCGGGATGTCGACGACGATCCGCGCGACCGGCCGCTCGGGCGCGGGCGACTGCGCGCCCTTGGCCTTCTGACCCGGCTTCGGCTTCGGTTTCCGGGCACGCGACGGCGCCGCCGGAGCGGCGGTCGGCTTCTCCGGGAGGTCCCAGAGGGCTGCGGGCTCGGAGCTACTCACGCCGTGATCTCTACCAGACCCCTCCGACACCCCGGACGCCAGGAAGGCCACCTCGAAGGGTTTCCGAGGTGGCCTTCACCGGATCGTGCGTCAGGCTCCCGCGGCCGACTTCAGCGCCTCGGCGCGGGCCGTGCTCTCCCAGGGGAGGTCGAGCTCGGGCCGGCCGAAGTGGCCGTACGCCGACGTCGGCGCGTAGATCGGGCGCAGCAGGTCGAGGTCGCGGATGATCGCGGCGGGCCGCAGGTCGAAGACCTCGGTGATGGCCTGCTGGATCTTCGACGGGTCGACCGTCTCGGTCCCGAACGTCTCCACGAACAGGCCGACCGGGGCCGCCTTGCCGATCGCGTACGCGACCTGCACCTCGGTCCGCGACGCCAGGCCGGCGGCGACGACGTTCTTGGCCACCCAGCGCATCGCGTACGCGGCGGAGCGGTCGACCTTGGACGGGTCCTTGCCGGAGAACGCGCCGCCACCGTGGCGGGCCATGCCGCCGTAGGTGTCGACGATGATCTTGCGCCCGGTCAGGCCGGCGTCACCCATCGGGCCGCCGATAACGAACCGGCCGGTCGGGTTGACCAGCAGCCGCGCGCTGGAGGTGTCGATGCCCAGTGCCTCGATCTCGGGCCCGACCACGTGCTCCTTGACGTCGACGCTGAGCATGCGCTCGAGGTCGATGCCGTCGGCGTGCTGCGAGGACACGACGACCGTGTCGAGGCGCACCGGCTGGTCACCGGCGTACTCGATGGTCACCTGGGTCTTGCCGTCCGGGCGCAGGTACGGCAGCACGCCGTCCTTGCGGACCGCGGTCAGCCGCTTCGAGAGCCGGTGGGCCAGCGCGATCGGCAGCGGCATCAGCTCGGGGGTGTCCGAGCAGGCGTAGCCGAACATCAGGCCCTGGTCGCCGGCACCCTGGCGGTTGATCTCGTCTTCGTCGGACTCGACCCGCGACTCGTACGCGGTGTCGACGCCCTGGGCGATGTCCGGGGACTGGGACCCGATCGCGACGTTGACGCCGCAGGAGTTGCCGTCGAAGCCCTTGGCCGAGGAGTCGTACCCGATCTTGAGGATGACGTCGCGGACGATCGTGGGGATGTCGGCGTAGGCCTCGGTCGTCACCTCACCGGCGACGTGCACCTGGCCGGTGGTGATCAGGGTCTCGACCGCGACGCGGCTGCGCGGGTCCTTCGACAGCAGACCGTCGAGGATCGAGTCACTGATGGCATCGCAAATCTTGTCGGGGTGCCCTTCGGTCACCGACTCCGAGGTGAACAATCTGCTGCTAGACGCGGTCACGGTGGCCGTCACTTCCTCACCTTGTCGTCGGATGCCCCGTAACTTAGGCACCCCTTACCTGTGCAAGCGTACTGACTATCGCTCGGAGGCCGGTCAACGCTTCATGAAGCTCACAACAGCGTCCCACAGTGTGGACGCCAGCTCGGCTTTCGCGCCCAGGGGTATGGGGATTTCCGTGCCGTCGGAGCCGAGCAGCCAGCCCGAATTGTCCTCCGTGCCGAACGCCTTGCCGTCGCCGACGGCGTTCACGACCAGCAGGTCGGCGCCCTTGCGCTTGAGCTTCACGCGGGCGTGGTCGAGGACGTCGCCGTGCTCGTCGCCGGTCTCCGCGGCGAACCCCACGACGACCTGTCCGGGACGCCGGTTTCGCACCAATTCCGCGAGAATGTCGGCGTTGCGGTCGAGCGTGATGACCGGGTCCGGCTGGTCGTCGGACTTCTTGATCTTGTGGTCGGCGCGGTTCGCGGGCCGGAAGTCGGCGACGGCGGCGGCCATCACGACGACGTCGGCCGCTTCGGCGGCCGCGTGCACCGCCTGCCGCAGCTCCTCCGCCGTCGAGACGTGCGAGACGGTCGCGCCCGCCGGATCCGGCAGCGCGACGGTGTGGGCGGTGACCAGGGTGACCTCGGCGCCGCGCTGAGCGGCGACGCGGGCCAGCGCGTAGCCCTGCTTGCCGGACGAGCGGTTGCCCAGGTAGCGGACCGGGTCGAGCGGCTCGCGGGTGCCGCCCGCCGACACGACGACGCGGACGCCTTCGAGGTCGCGCGGGAGGGCGTCCGGCCGGGCCAGCAGCAGCCGGGCGAGGTCGACGATCTCGGCGGGGTTCGCCAGCCGGCCCTTGCCGGTGTCGACGCCGGTCAACCGGCCCGCGTCGGGCTCGGTGACGATCGCGCCGCGCGAGCGCAGCAGGGCCACGTTGGCGCGGGTCGCGGGGTGCTCCCACATCTCCGTGTGCATCGCCGGGAAGAAGGCGACCGGGCACCGGGCGGTGAGCAGGGTGTTCGTCAGCAGGTCGTCGGCCAGGCCGTGGGCGGCCTTGGCGAGGAGGTTCGCGGTGGCCGGGACGACCAGGACGAGGTCGGCCTCCTTGCCGACGCGGACGTGCTGCACCTCGGGCACCTCGGTGAACACGCCGGTGTGCACCGGGTGCCCCGAGAGAGCCTCGAAGGTGGCCGCGCCGACGAAGTTCAGCGCGGCTTCGGTGGGTACCACGCGGACGTCGTGACCGGACTCGGTCAGTCCCCGCAGGACCTCACAGGCCTTGTAGGCGGCGATGCCGCCGCCCACGCCCAGGACGACCTTGGGTTTACTCACCCTCGGTGTGCTCGAGCAGGCCACCGTGGATCTCGCGCAGCGCGATCGAGAGCGGCTTCTCGCGCGGGCCCGGCTCGACGAGCGGGCCGACGTACTCGAGCAGGCCCTCGCCCAGCTGGGCGTAGTAGTCGTTGATCTGGCGGGCACGCTTGGCCGAGTAGATCACCAGCGCGTACTTCGAGCTGACCTTCTCGAGCAGGTCGTCGATCGGCGGGTTGGTGATGCCCTCGAGCTCTTCGTGCAGCGTCGCCTGAGTCGTCACTCTTGGTGCTCCGAATCTGTGGGACTACCGGCGGCAAACTGCTCGCCGGTAATCAAGTTTAGCAAGTGCTCAGCGGCCTCCCGCACGTCGGCGTTGACGACGCGGTGGTCGAACTCGCCGGCGGCGGCCAGTTCACGCTCCGCTTCCGCCAGCCGGGCCTGCACGGCGGCCTCGTTCTCGGTGCCCCGCCCGGTGAGCCTGCCGACCAGTTCCTCCCAGGACGGCGGCATCAGCATCACCAGCCGGGCCTCCGGCATCGCCTTGCGGACCTGCCGGGCGCCCTGCAGCTCGATCTCCAGGATCGCGGGCCGTCCTTCGGCGAGGGCCTTCTCGACCGGTTCGCGCGGGGTGCCGTAGCGGTTGCCGGTGAACTCGGCCCATTCCAGGAGCCGCTCTTCGGCGACCATCGCGTCGAACTCGGCGCGGTCGACGAAGTGGTAGTGCGCGCCCTCGATCTCGCCGGGGCGGGGTTTGCGCGTGGTGACCGAGACGCTGAAGTAGATGTCGGGCTCCAGCTTCCGCAGCTCGCCCACCACGCTCGACTTCCCGACCCCCGAAGGCCCCGATACGACGGTGAGCCGGTGCCGGGGGATGTCCCCCGCCACCGGCTCACTGCCGCGGTCGGCGCCCGGGGTCACCGGGTAGTCACGACCGGCGCCGTTCACTCGCCGCTGAACTCGGCCAGCAGCGCCTTGCGCTGCCGGTCGCCGAGGCCGCGGAGGCGACGGCTGGGGGCGATCTCCAGTCGTTCCATGGTCTGCTGCGCGCGGACCTTGCCGACGCCCGGAAGGGCCTCGAGCAGAGCCGAAACCTTCATCTTGCCGAGGACTTCGTTCTCCTCGGCCTGCTTCAGCACGTCGACCAGAGTGGTACCGC
This sequence comes from Amycolatopsis sp. NPDC114504, assembly GCF_055633595.1. Classification (NCBI taxonomy): domain Bacteria; kingdom Bacillati; phylum Actinomycetota; class Actinomycetes; order Pseudonocardiales; family Pseudonocardiaceae; genus Amycolatopsis; species Amycolatopsis sp. NPDC114504. Next base: position 1,779,888 of record NZ_JBVKDU010000001.1, read on the forward strand.
CCCGCTTCAGCCGCTCCTTCAGCTCAGCACGGATCTTGCGAGCGGCGGCGGCCTTCTCCAGCGCCGCAGCGCGCTGTTCCTCTGTCAGCTGGGGAAGTGCCACGTTTTCCTCCGGTAGTTCTCAAATCTGGGTGGGTGACGCGACGGTACCCACCCGTGAGCACCGGCCACAATGCGGGGGTGCCTGGTGGGACCCGGTTCCGGGCCCTGCTATTGGTCGTTTTCCTGCGGGTCGGCCAGCACTTCGGCGACCCGTTCGACCGCTTGGCGCAAAGCCGCTTGCTCCGGACCGTGCTTCAGGATGTCGCGGGACGACGCGGGCAGCACCCCGGGCAGCGAAGCACCGAAAAGTGCCCGTAAATCGGCCGCAGTGGCTCCCTGGGCCCCGAAACCGGGCGCCAGCACCGGACCGTTCAGCCCGGAAAGATCCAGGTCTCCCGGCGAGATGGTGGCGCCGACCACGACACCCACATCGCCGAGCGGTGCGGCGGATGCGTTGAGCGCCGCCGCGGAATCGACGATCGACTGCGCCACGGTGCGCCCGTCCGGCAGCCGGGCGTTCTGCACGGCGGCCGCTTCGGGGTTGGAAGTTCGCGCAAGCACGAAGATGCCGTTCCCCGCGGCGACCGCCGTTTCGGCGCATTGGGCCAAAGAGCCGAACCCGAGGTACGGCGAAACGGTGATCGCGTCGGCCGCGATCGCGGCGCCGTCGGCCACGTACGCGGCCGTGTACGCCGCCATCGTGGAGCCGATGTCACCGCGCTTGACGTCCAGCAGCACCAGCGCGCCCGCTTCGCGCGCCGTTTCCACCACCCGTTCCAGCACCCGGACACCCGCCGCTCCGAAACTTTCGAAGAACGCCGACTGCGGCTTCACGATCGCCGTGCGCGCCGCCAGGACCTCGGTGGCGGACAGCGCGAAGCGCTCCAGGCCCGACGCGTCCACCGGGAGCCCCCAGGCCTCGATGAGGCCCGGGTGGGGGTCGATCCCGGCGCACAGCGGGCCCCGGGCCGCGACGGCCTTCGCCAGCCGCGCCCCGAACCGCTCCCCCGTGCTCACGACTTCGCCTTGAGCGCCGCCTGGAGCTCCTGCAGGGACTTGACCCCGATGTCGCCCCGGATCAGCGCTTCGATGCCGTGCACGGCCGCCGCGGCGCCCTGCACGGTCGTCACGCACGGGATGTCGCGCGACACCGCGGCGGTGCGGATTTCGTAGCCGTCGACGCGCGGACCGCTGTTGCCGTAAGGGGTGTTGATCACCATGTCGACGTCACCGTTGAGGATGACGTCCACGATGTTCGGCTCGGCTTCCGTCGAACCCTCGTAGTGCTTGCGCACCACCGAGCACGCGACTCCGTTGCGCCGCAGCACTTCCGCGGTGCCGGACGTGGCGAGGATCTCGAACCCGAGGTCCGCCAGGCGCTTCACCGGGAAGACCATCGAGCGCTTGTCGCGGTTGGCGACCGAGACGAACGCGCGTCCGGACGTCGGCAGCGAGCCGTAGGCCGCGCTTTGGGACTTGGCGAACGCCTTGCCGAAGTCGACGTCGACGCCCATCACCTCGCCGGTGGACTTCATCTCCGGGCCCAGCAGCGAGTCGACGCCGTGTCCTTCGGGCGTGCGGAAGCGGTGGAAGGGCAGCACGGCTTCCTTCACCGCGACCGGCGAGTCGGCCGGCATCTGCCCGCCGTCGCCGTCGGCCGGCAGGACGCCGCTCTCGCGCAGGTCCTTGATCGTCGAGCCGGTCATGATCAGCGCGGCGGCCTTGGCCAGCGGCACCGCGGTCGCCTTGGACACGAACGGCACCGTCCGCGACGCGCGCGGGTTGGCCTCCAGGACGTACAGGACGTCGTCCTTGAGCGCGTACTGGACGTTCAGGAGCCCGCGCACGCCCACGCCCCGCGCGATGGCCTCGGTGGAGCGGCGGACGGCCTGCAGGTCGGTGTGCCCGAGCGTGATCGGCGGCAGCGCGCACGACGAGTCACCGGAGTGGATCCCGGCTTCCTCGATGTGTTCCATGACACCGCCGAGGTAGAGCTCTTCGCCGTCGAACAGCGCGTCGACGTCGATTTCGATGGCGTCGTCGAGGAAGCGGTCGACGAGCACCGGGTGCTCGGGGTTGATCTCGGTGGCGCGGCTGATGTACCCGGCGAGGGTCTGCTCGTCGTAGACGATCTCCATGCCGCGCCCGCCGAGCACGTAGGACGGCCGGACGAGCACCGGGTAGCCGATCTCGTCGGCGATCCGCTTGGCGCCCTCGAACGACGTCGCCGTGCCGTAGCGCGGCGCGGGCAGCCCGGCGTCGGTGAGCACCTCGCCGAACGCGCCGCGGTCCTCGGCCAGGTGGATGGCCTCCGGCGGCGTCCCGACCACCGGGACACCGGCGTCGGCGAGCCGCTTGGCCAGTCCCAGCGGGGTCTGGCCGCCGAGCTGGACGATGACGCCGGCGACCGTGCCGGACGCCTGCTCGGCGTGCACGACCTCGAGGACGTCCTCGAAGGACAGCGGCTCGAAGTACAGCCGGTCGGACGTGTCGTAGTCGGTGGACACGGTTTCCGGGTTGCAGTTGACCATGACGGCCTCGAACCCGGCCTCCCGCAACGCGATCGCCGCGTGGACGCAGGAGTAGTCGAACTCGATGCCCTGGCCGATCCGGTTCGGGCCCGAGCCGAGGATGAGCACCTTCGGCTTGTCCGTCTGCGCGGCCACTTCGGACTGCGCTTCGGGGTCGGACTCGTAAGCCGAGTAGTGGTACGGCGTCTTGGCGGCGAACTCGGCCGCGCAGGTGTCGACGGTCTTGAACACCGGCCGCACGCCGAGGCGGTGGCGCAGCGCGCGGACGCCGTCCTCGCCGGCCAGCTCCGGCCGCAGCGCGGCGACCTGACGGTCGGACAGGCCGGTGCGCTTGGCGCGGCGCAGCAGGTCACCGTCGAGCACCGGCGCGTCGCGGACCTCGGCCCCGACCTCGCCGATGAGCGCGATCTGGTCGATGAACCACGGGTCGATCCCGGACGCCTCGTGGACTTCCTGCACCGAAGCACCCAGGCGCAGCGCGCGTTCCACTTCGTACAGCCGGCCCTCGTGCGGCACGCGCAGCGAGTCCAAAGTGGACTCACGAGTGACGCCGTCGGGGTCGGGCAGGGTCCAGAACCCGGTCGCCTTCGTCTCGATCGAGCGCATCGCCTTGCCGAGCGCCTCGGGGAAGCTGCGACCGAACGACATCGCCTCGCCGACGCTCTTCATCGTCGTGGTCAGCGTCGGGTCGGCGCCCGGGAACTTCTCGAAGGCGAACCGCGGCATCTTGACGACGACGTAGTCCAGCGTCGGCTCGAAGGCCGCCGGGGTCTCGCCGGTGATGTCGTTCTGGATCTCGTCGAGGGTGTAGCCGATGGCGAGCTTCGCGGCGATCTTGGCGATCGGGAAGCCGGTGGCCTTCGACGCGAGGGCGGAAGACCTCGACACCCGCGGGTTCATCTCGATGACGACCATCCGGCCGTCTTCGGGGTTGATCGCGAACTGGATGTTGCAGCCGCCGGTGTCGACGCCGACCGCGCGCAGCACGTCGATGCCGACGTCGCGCATCACCTGGTACTCGCGGTCGGTGAGCGTCATGGTCGGCGCCACGGTGACCGAGTCGCCGGTGTGCACGCCCATCGCGTCGACGTTTTCGATCGAGCAGACGACCACGACGTTGTCGCTGCGGTCGCGCATCAGCTCGAGCTCGTACTCCTTCCAGCCGAGCACGCTCTCCTCGATGAGCACCTCGGTGACCGGCGACTCGTCGAGGCCGGTGGAGGCGAGCCGCTCCAGGTCCTCCGGCGTGTGCGCCATGCCGGAGCCGAGCCCGCCCATGGTGAACGACGGCCGGATGACGACCGGCAGGCCGAGTTCCTTCACCGTGTCCCGGACCTCGTCCATGGTGTTGCAGACGCGGCTTCGCGGGGTCTCGGCGCCGACCTCGGCGACGATGTTCTTGAACTTCTGCCGGTCCTCACCGCGCTGGATGGCGTCGATGTCGGCCCCGATCAGCTCGACGCCGTACTTCGCGAGCACCCCGCGCTCGTGCAGCGCGACGGCGCAGTTGAGCGCCGTCTGCCCACCGAGGGTGGCGAGGATCGCGTCGGGGCGTTCGACGGCGATGACCTTCTCGACGAAGTCCGGCGTCACCGGCTCGATGTAGGTCGCGTCGGCGAACTCGGGGTCGGTCATGATGGTGGCCGGGTTCGAGTTCACCAGGGAGACACGCAGGCCTTCGCTGCGCAGCACCCGGCAGGCCTGGGTGCCGGAGTAGTCGAACTCCGCGGCCTGCCCGATCACGATCGGCCCGGAGCCGATCACCAGCACGTGCTGGATGTCCGTCCTCTTCGGCATCAGGCCTTCTTCTCCATGAGCGTCACGAAATCGTCGAACAGGGGGGCCGCGTCGTGCGGGCCGGCCGCGGCTTCGGGGTGGTACTGCACCGAGAACGCCGGGACTTCGAGCGCGCGCACGCCCTCGACCGTGTCGTCGTTGGGGCAGTAGTGGCTGATCTCGGCCGCACCGAAGGGCGACTCGAAACGCTGGCCGGGCTCGCCTTCGAGGGCGAAGCCGTGGTTCTGCGCGGTGATCGCCACCCGCTTGGTGGCGACGTCGATCACCGGGATGTTGATGCCGCGGTGGCCGTAGCGCATCTTGTACGTCCCGAGGCCGAGCGCGCGGCCGAGGACCTGGTTGCCGAAGCAGATGCCGAACAGCGGGATCTCGCGGCCGAGGACCTGCTTGGTCAGCTCGGTGGCGTGCACCGTGGTGGCCGGGTCGCCGGGGCCGTTGGAGAGGAACACGCCGTGCGGCTCGATCGCCAGCAGCTCGTCCAAGGTCGACGTCGAGGGCAGCACGTGCACCTCGATGCCGCGCTTGACCATCTGGCGCGGGGTGTTGGACTTGATGCCCAGGTCGAGCGCGACGACGCGGAAGCGCGTCTCACCGGAGGGCGAGACCACGTACGGCTTCGGCGTGGTGACCTGGCCGGCCAGGTCGGCGCCCTCCATCTTCGGGCTCGCCAGCACCTCGGCGACCATCTCGTCGACGGTGCCCAGCGCGTCGCCGGAGAACACCCCGGCGCGCATCGCGCCGAGCTCGCGCAGGTGGCGGGTCAGCGAGCGGGTGTCGACCTCGGCGATGCCGACGATCCCCTGGTTCACCAGCTCGTCGTCCAGCGTGCGCTTCGAGCGCCAGTTGGACGGCGTGCGGGCGGGGTCGCGCACCACGTAGCCGTTGACCCAGATCTTCGACGACTCGTCGTCCTCGTCGTTCCAGCCGGTGTTGCCGATCTGCGGCGCGGTCTGCACCACGATCTGCCCGTGGTAGGACGGGTCGGTCAGCGTCTCCTGGTAGCCGGTCATGCCGGTGCAGAACACCGCCTCGCCGAGGGACCGTCCCTGCGCGCCGTAGGCGGCGCCGCGGAACACCCGGCCGTCTTCGAGTACCAGTGCGGCCTGAGCGCGCGCGTTCACTGGGCACCTCCCTTGATCTTGAGCTGTTCGATCCACTGTGGATAGTCGTCGAGGTCGTCGCCGCGGAAGCCGGTGTCGAGCTCGGTGTCGCCGGCCCGCCAGGTGAGCACCAGCAGCGCGTCGGTGCCCATCACCTTCCCGGCGATCTTGTTGTCGCGCCGGACGCCGGTGACGGCGTCGCGCGGGATCCAGAAGTCGGGCGCCCCGCCGCGTTCGACGGCGACACCGCCGTCGTGCAGCCGCAGGACCGCGCCGGTGCGCAGCCCCGCGCCGCGGGTGACGACCCGGTTCTGCCACTCCCCCGCGAACGTCGTCGCGACGTAGACGCCGGTGGACTCCAGCAGCGCCTCGCCCGCGTCCTCGGGGACGGCGGGGAACGGCGGCACCTGCACGCTCTGCGAGCGCGCCTTGCGGCGCCAGCCGACGTACATGCCCCACAGGCACAGCAGGAAGAAGGCGACGATCGCCAGCACCAGCCACAGGCGTTCCATCAGCAGACCTTCCCGTCCCGCGCGGTGAGCCGCCCGCGCAGCAGCGTCGCGGTCACCACACCGGGGAGCCGCATTCCCTCGTACGGGGTGTTGGCGGCGATGCTGGCGAGCTCCGCGCCCCGGACCGTCCACTCGGCGTCCGGGTCGACCAGCGTCAGGTTCGCCGGCTCGCCGACCTCGATCGGCCGGCCCTGGTCGGCCAGGTTCCCGATCTCCGCGGGGCGCTCGCTCATCACGCGGGCGACGCCGCGCCAGTCGAGCAGCCCGGTGCGGACCATGGTCTCGGCCACGATCGACAGCGCCGTCTGCAGCCCGAGCATGCCGGGCCGGGCGGCGGTCCACTCGGTGTCCTTGTCCTGCACCGCGTGCGGCGCGTGGTCGGTGGCGACGCAGTCGATGACACCTTCGGCCAGCGCGGTCCGGAGCTTTTCCGCGTCGGACTTCGTGCGCAGCGGCGGGTTCACCTTGTTCACCGGGTCGTAGGTGGCCAGGCGTTCGTCGGTGAGCAGCAGGTGGTGCGGGGTGACCTCGGCCGACACCTTCGTGCCGCGCTCCTTCGCCCAGGCCAGCACGTCCGCGGTGCCCGACGTCGAGACGTGGCAGACGTGCAGCCGCGCGTTCGCGTGCAGGGCCAGGAGGCAGTCGCGCGCCACGATGGACTCCTCCGCGGCGGCCGGCCAGCCGGTGTAGCCGAGCCGGGCGGCGCGTTCGCCCTCGTGCGCCTGGGCGCCGACGGTCAGCCGCGGCTCCTCCGCGTGCTGCGCGATGACGACGTCCAGCGCGGTCGAGTACTCCAGCGCGCGGCGCATCAGCAGCGGGTCGGCGACGCAGAGGCCGTCGTCGGAGAACACCTTGACCCGCGCCTGCGACGCCGCCATCGTGCCCAGCTCGGCGAGCTTCTCGCCCTTGAGCCCGACGGTGACCGCGCCGACCGGGTGGACGTCGACCAGGCCGACCTCCTGCCCGCGCCGCCACACGTGCTCGACGATGACGGCGTTGTCGGCGACCGGGTCGGTGTTGGCCATGGCGAACACCGCGGTGTAACCGCCGAGCGCCGCCGCGGCCGAGCCCGAGTCGATCGTCTCGGTGTCCTCGCGGCCGGGTTCGCGCAGGTGGGTGTGCAGGTCCACGAAGCCCGGCAGCAGCACCTGACCGGCGGCTTCGACGATTTCGGCGTCCTCCGGGACGTCGACGGCGCCGATCGCGGTGATCACGCCGTCCTCGACGAGGACGTCTACGGGATCACCCTCGCCGTAGGGGCGGGCGCCCTTGATCAGGGTGCTCACGCGGCAGCTCCTTCACTGGCCAAGAGGTGGTAGAGGACCGCCATGCGGACGTGGACGCCGTTGCGGACCTGTTCGGTGATGGCCGAGGCCGGGGAGTCGGCGACCGCGCTCGCGATCTCCATCCCGCGCAGCATCGGGCCGGGGTGCAACACGACCGCGTGCTCGGGCAGCAGCTTCTGCCGCTTTTCCGAGAGGCCGTAAGCGATCGAGTACTCGCGGGCACTCGGGAAGAAGCCGCCGTGCATGCGCTCGGCCTGAACCCTGAGCATCATCACCGCGTCGACCGCGGGCAGCTCGGCGTCGAGATCGTGCGAAACGGTGACCGGCAGGCTTTCGACGCCGTAGGGCAGCAGCGTCGGCGGCGCGACGAGCACCACCTCCGCGCCGAGAGCCGAGAGCAGGTGGATGTTCGAGCGCGCGACGCGGCTGTGCAGGACGTCGCCGACGATCGCGATGCGACGGTCCTTCAAGGACCCGAGCCGTTCCCGCAGCGTCGCCGCGTCGAGCAGCGCCTGGGTCGGGTGCTCGTGGGTGCCGTCGCCGGCGTTGACCACCGACGTGCCGGGCTCGGCCAGCCACTCCGAGAGCCGCTGGGCGGCGCCGCTGGCGGGGTGCCGGACGATCACGCAGTCGGCGCCCGCGGCGGCCAGCGTCAGCGCGGTGTCGCGCAGGGACTCCCCCTTGTTCACCGAGGAGCTGGAGGCGGAGACGTTGATCACGTCGGCGCTCATCCACTTCCCGGCGATCTCGAACGACACCCGCGTGCGCGTCGAGTTCTCGTAGAACAGGGTGATCACCGTGCGGCCGCGCAGCGTCGGCAGCTTCTTGACCTCGCGGCCGAGCAGGGTGTGCTTCAGCTCGTCGGCGGTGTCGAGCACGGCCGTGGCCAGCTCGGGGTCCAGCCCGTCGGTGGCGAGCAGGTGCTTCACGAATCTTCTCCAGGTGCTTCCGAGGCTTGCGCGGCTTCCGGGGCCCGGAGCACGACCGCGTCGCGGCCGTCGATCTCGGCGAGCAGGACCGACACACCCTCGGTGCGGGCGGTCGGCACGTTCTTGCCCACGTAGTCGGCGCGGATCGGCAGCTCACGGTGACCTCGGTCGACGAGGACGGCCAGCTGCACCGCGCGCGGGCGGCCATGATCACGGAGGGCATCGAGCGCGGCCCGGATCGTGCGGCCGGAGAAGAGCACGTCGTCGACCAGGATCACCACGCGGTCGTCGATGCCGTCGGCGGGGAGCTGCGTCTGTTCGAGCGCGCGCGGCGGGCGGCGGCGGAGGTCGTCCCGGTAGAGGGTGACGTCGAGGGCGCCGGTCGGCGGGCGGACTCCGGAGAACTCGCCGATCTTCTCGGCGAGACGGGCCGCGAGCGGAGTGCCGCGGCTGGGGATCCCGAGCAACACGGGCGGGGTAGTGCTCTCCGCACCGTTCGCGGTCTTTTCGATGACCTGATGGGCCATTCGAGCGATCGTGCGCGCGACATCGCCGGCCGACAGGAGCTCGCGCTCCCCGGCCGAACCAGCCGCGCCACGCGGACGTGACGACACTTCGGACTCCTTCCCCGCCTCACCGGACGGGTCCTTAAAGGACGTCTGTTCCCCTGCTGGTCGGGGCTTTCCCACCGACAGTAGCAGGCACTTTGCTCAGTCTTACGGGTGGTGTGGCGTGATTCGCGGCAAGCTCCTGCTTGACCTGGTGACAACAATGCGTAACCATTACTCTGAGTATTCGACTCGAAGAGTCCCCTGGACCGGTCACCCCGACCGGGAGGGGGTGGAGAACGGAGAACGACCAGATGGGCGATTACGCCAAGGCGCTCGGGGCCAAGCTCCGCGGGATCCGCCAGCAGCAGGGCCTGTCCCTGCACGGGGTCGAGCAGAAGTCCGGTGGGCGCTGGAAGGCCGTCGTCGTCGGCTCGTACGAGCGTGGCGACCGTGCCGTCACCGTGCAGAAGCTGGCCGAGCTGGCCGACTTCTACGGCGTGCCGGTGGTCGAGCTGCTGCCCGAGGGCCGGGTCCCCTCCGGTGCGGAGCCCGCCACCAAGATCGTGATCAACCTCGAGCGCCTGCAGCAGCTGCCTGCCGAAAAGGTGGGTCCGCTGGCCCGCTACGCGGCGACGATCCAGAGCCAGCGCGGCGACTACAACGGCAAGGTGCTCTCGATCCGCACCGAAGACCTGCGGTCCCTGGCGATCATCTACGACATGACGCCGGGCGAGCTCACCGAGCAGCTCATCGACTGGGGTGTGCTCCCGCCGGAGGCGCGTCCTTCCAAGGAGGACTGATTCGGGGTGTTGCTGTGCCGACGGGGCTCGTTCGGGGACGAGCTCTGCTCGCGGACAGCGCGAGCCACGCCCTCGCTCGCCGTGCTTTGCGGGGGCCCAGCCCCCGGACCCCCGGTCGTGGTCACCGCTGACCGAAACCGCCTGACCGGGGGGCCAGGCGGGCTCTAGAGAACGGCGCGGAGGCGGTCGGCGATCGTGCCGATCCGGCCCAGCACGCCGTTGACGAACCGCGGCGAATCGTCCGTGGACAGTTCCTTCGCGAGGCCCACGGCCTCGTCGATCGCGACCGGGTCCGGCACGTCCTCGGCCCAGAGCAGCTCGTAGACCCCGACCCGCAGCACCGCGAGGTCGACCTTCGGCATCCGCTCCAGGGTCCAGCCCTGCGCGTGCTCCGCCAGCAGCTCGTCGATCTGCGCCTTCCGGCCGGTCACGCCCTCGACCAGGCTGATCGTGTAGTCCGCGATCGGGTCGACCTCGGTCGCGCCGACCCGGTCGGCCAGCAGCGTCACCGCGTCGGCGTCCCGCTGCGCGGCCTCGTACAGCATTTCCACCGCGCGACGACGCGCCTGCCGCCGGCTGATCGCGCCGCCGCGGTTGGGGTGGGGCTTCGACGTCGGCATCAGTTGGAGACGCGGCCCAGGTAACGGCCGTCGCGGGTGTCGACCTTGATCTTCTCGCCGGTGGACAGGAACAGCGGGACCTGGATCTCCGCGCCGGTCTCCAGCGTCGCCGGCTTGGTGCCGCCGGTGGAGCGGTCGCCCTGCAGGCCCGGGTCGGTGTGCTGGATGACGATCTCGACCGAGGTCGGGAGCTCGATGTAGAGCGCCTCGTTCTCGTGCACCGCGACCTGGACCTCGGTGTTCTCCAGCATGTAGTTGGCGTTGTCGCCGACGACCGCGGGCAGCACGGTGATCTGGTCGTAGGTGTCGCCGTCCATGAACACGAAGTCCTGGCCGTCCTTGTACAGGTAGGTCATGTTCCGGCGGTCCACCGTGGCCGTCTCGACCTTCGTGCCCGCGTTGAACGTCTTGTCGACCACCTTGCCGGTGAGCACGTGCTTGAGCGTCGTGCGCACGAAGGCACCGCCCTTGCCCGGCTTGACGTGCTGGAACGCGGTGACGGTCCACAGCTGGCCCTCGAGGTTGAGGACGAGCCCGTTCTTCAGGTCGTTGGTCGTGGCCACGAGCTTGCAGTCTCCTGTGTCGAATCTACGGTTCGGGGCCGCCGTCAGACGACCACGAGGTTCTTGGTGCTCAGGGTGAGGAGTTCGGGCTCCCCAGCCCGCACGACGAGCGTGTCCTCGATGCGCACGCCACCGCGCCCCGCGAGGTAGACGCCGGGCTCGACGGTGACCGCCATACCGGCGGACAGTGTACCGACGCCCGTCGCGGCGAAGCTGGGCGCCTCGTGGATCTGCAGGCCGACGCCGTGGCCGAGACCGTGCGCGAAGTGCTCGCCGTGCCCGGCGTCCGCGATCACGCTCCGCGCGGCGGCGTCCACATGGGACACCTCGGCGCCGGGCACGACGGCGTCGACGCCCGCCGCCTGGGCGGTGTGCACGAGGTCGTACACCTCGCGCTGCCAGTCCGCGGGTTCGCCGAGGACGAACGTGCGGGTCATGTCCGAGTGGTAGCCGTCGACGGTGGCGCCGAAGTCCATCTTCACGAAGTCACCGCGCTCGAGCGCGGCGTGCGTCGGCCGGTGGTGCGGGATGGCCGAGTGCGCGCCGGCGGCGATGATGGAGGCGAAGCTGAGCGCCTCCGAGCCGTGCTCCAGCATCCGGTTCTCCAGGTCACGGGCGACTTCCAGCTCGGTCCGCCCGGGCCGCAGGCCCCCGGCGGCGACGAGGTCGTCCAGCGCCCGGTCGGCGGCGGCGCAGGCCTGGCGCAGCGCCTCGATCTCGGCTTCGTCCTTGACCAGGCGCAGCTGCTCGATGAGCCCGGGGGTGCGCTGGAGTTTTATGTGCGTCTGGAGCGCTTCGTACTCTTCGACGCTGACGTGCTGGCTCTCGAAGCCGACCCGTCCGTAGGTCTTGGCGTCCTTCGCGGCTTTCGCGACGAGGGCGGCGGCGCTGGCCCGGTCGACGACCTTGTCCAGGTCGGGCACTTCGGCGGCCGACTGGGTCGTGTAGCGGCCGTCGGTGCAGAAGAGCGTCTTCGCGTCGCCCTCGGCGTGCAGCAGCACGGCGGCGTTCGAGCCGGTGAACCCGGTCAGGTAGCGGATGTTGAGCAGATCGGTGACCAGCAGCGCGTCGACACCGGCTTCGGTCAGCAGCCCGCGCAGCGCCGCCCGGCGTCGTCCATGGGTTTCAGGCACGTCCCCAGCCTAGTGGGCGCTGACTAAGCAACTCGCCAGTAACCTGGCCTACACTGCGCAGGATGAGCGCTTGGGTGATCCGCGGACTCGGGATGGCGGTGCTCCACGGCGTCGCGCTGACGCTGCTGGCCAAGTACGCGGTGTACCACCCGACGGACCAGACGCTGGTGACTTCCGTGGCCTTGGCGATCCTGGTGGGCGCGGCAGCACTGTGGAGCGCCCTGGACGCGTGGCGCGGCCTGGCGGATCGCGGCCGGGCGTGGTTCATCGCGGCCCTGGTGGCGGGGGTCGTATCAGGGATCCTGTACGTGATCGGGCGCGCGGTGTTCGTCGACCAGACGGGCGTGTCGGAGCTGGGCGGGGCGCTGACCGGCGGGGCCGCGTTCTCGGCGTTGCTGGTGCTGGTGCCGGCCGGGCTCGGGCTGTTCGTGGGCGGGCGGATCGGGCGTTCGAAGCCGGACGACGTTCTTCCGGAGGAGGAGGCCCCTTCGCCCCGGCCGCGGCGCCGGGATCGGGCGTCGGAGTCGGAGTCGGAGTCAGAGGCCTTGACCCGGCCTCAGCGCCGGATCCGGGCGGACGAGCCCTCGCCCCAGCCTCGCCGCCGCGACCGGGCGGGCGATGAGGAACCCGCGCCGCGACCGTCTCCGCGGATCCGGCCACGTAGCCGGGAACCTCGGGCCTAGCTCACCTGGCCGCGGTTTCCACCTGCCGGCGAGTACCACACGCAGCACCCGCCCGCGGTCTCCTCCTGCGGCGAGCACCGCCCGTTCCTCGGCACGCGAACTGCCCCGCCGCCAGCGAACTGCCTGCGAGAAGCCCGTCCCAACGGGCGTCCGTCACCCGGCGTGCCGCCGAGCCGTTGCCCGCCGCTCTGCCTGGCTGCGATTCCCGCCGGCGAACAGCACGCGCCCGCTCCGGCGTCAGCCGACCAGCGAAGTGCCCTGGGGGAAGCCGTCCCACTGGGCGTCTGTCACCGGGTGCGTCGCCGAGCCGTTGCCGGTCACGATCGCCGCGTCCGGGACTCCCCACAGGCGGCGGTCGTCGAGGACCAGTGCCAGCCCGCGGCCCGGAGCCCAAACCGCCTCCGCGCCCGAGCGCAGCCGCGTCGCCACCGGCAGTGCCGCCACCTCGGGCGGCTCCTTCTCCAGCAGCTCGCCGGCCAGGGCCGCGGCCACCCCGCGGCGGTCGACCCGCACCCGTTGCCCGGCGCGGACCAGGTCCATCGTGCGGTCCGGCGACGGCATCGTCACGCCGTCGAACGTCGCGGCCACCCGGCGCGGGTTCGCGCACGCCTGGCTGCCGCGCAGGTCGAGCCCGAAGTGCCGCAGGTCGGTCGGGGCGGCGGCCCCGCCGATCACGGTCGCGCGCACGACGTCGAACGGCACCCGGTCGCACGGCGCGGCCGACGACAGCGGCGCGTGCCCGTCCGCGCGGCGCACCAGCCCCGGCCCTTCCTTCCACGGACCCGGGATGACCACTGGCCGGTACGGGTTCTCGGTGAAGTCCGCGGTCCAGAACGTCAGCGTCGTGCCGGTGTCGGTCTCGTGCGCGATGACGAACGCGTCGAGCGCGCCCACCCACATCAGGTCGGCGCTGAACCCCTCGACCACCGACCGGCCGCGCGGCATGGCGGTCGTGGGCACCGGCACGAACCCGCCGACGTCGAGGGCCTGCACCCCGGACCCGAACGCGGGATCGTGCGACCGGAGCACGAACTGCCCGGCGCCGTTCCACGCCGCGGCGCGGCCGGTGGTGTCGGTGAACATCAGGTAGAACCAGCCGTCGAGGTAGACGGCCGAGGGCTGGCCGGCGCCGTAGACGTTGGCGCGGTGCACGTCGTGCGACGGCCCGAGGATCGGCTTCCCGCCCGCCGCGCGGGTCCAGTGCACACCGTCCGTGCTGGTCGCGAGCCCGACGGCGTTGCCGAGCGCGTGGTCGCCGGCCGCGCCGGTGTAGTAGAGGTAGTAGGTCGTGCCGACGCGCAGCACCGACGGGTCGCAGGTGTGCATGCCGTCGAACTGCCCGGGCGCGCCGGAGAACACGGCGGCCGGGATCCCGCCGTCGGGCCCGGCGAACGGCCCGTCGATCGACTGGGCCTGGGCGTAGAGGATGTCGTCGCCGGCGGGTCCGGCGCCGCCGTACTGGCTGCACCACCACATCCGGGTCTGCCCCCGGTCGAGCATGACCGACGGCCCGTAGTTGTAGACGGCATCCGCCCCACCGGCGGCGATCACACCACCACTCTCCCGGGGGTCACCCGAAGCGAGCTTGACATCGACCGGCCGCGGCGGAACACCGGTCTGCCCCCCGGCGATGGCCGGCTTGTCCCCCGCCGCTTGGGGCTGGGCGTAACCCTCGGTGCACCCCGCGACGAGGAGCCCGGCCAGAACACTGGCGACCAGGGCACGAGCGGGTCGCCGACCCCCACGACGAAACGGGCTCACGACATCGGAGTGTAGCGAGACCCGACCCGTCCGAGTGACGGCATGCCTGGTCGACGGTCCTCCGATCGCGCGCAAGATCGCGGGCGGACAAGGGTTTCCGGAGTGTGGGCCGGTCAGACCCGGTGGCGAGCCCAACCGGCGGCTGGGGGTTCGCGCCGACGAGCGCTGGATTCGCGCTGGCGGGAGTCGGGCTCGCTCCGCGGAGAGTGGGGTTCGTGCCGGCGGGGCTACGGTGTCGAGCGGCCACCGAGGGTTGCGGTGTCAGCAGCCAGCGGGAGTTGCGGTGTCGAGCAGCCTCTGGTTGTTCCACGGCGCGAGCGGCGCGCGCCAGCGAGACCGGATCGCGGACTTCGCGCCGGGCTCGGATGCTCAGCTCCCGGATCGCCGGAAATGCGCGAGCTTCAGCAGATCGCCGAGAGCGCGCGTCCGGCGCCGGAGTCGGCCGGCGGCGAAGTGTTCAGGCGCCACTATGCCCCTGCGCGAAAACGCTTCCCGGTTCGAGGCGCTCGAGTCACGTCCCGGCCGGTGGGCCTTCCAGTGCGACCAGTTCGACCTCGAAACCGGCGTCGTTCTCCAAATAAGCCGCGTAGTGCGCTTCGCCGCCCGCGTACGGGTAGCGGTCGGCGAACAGCGGGCGCCAGCCGTGTTCCGCCGCGCGCTCGGCCAAGGCGTCGACCTGGGCTCGGGTTCCCACGTGCAGCGCCAGGTGGTTCAGGCCCGGCCGCGTGCGCTCGTGCTCCGGGGCGCTCATCGCCGGGGATTCCTCCACCACGACGTACGTTCCGCCGCGCCGCCAGCTGATTCCCGCCGGCCAGCGCTGGAACTCCCGCCACCCCAGCTCGCCGAGCAGCCAGCCCCAGCTCCGCTCCGCTTCGGCGAGGTCCGGCACCCACAGCTCGATGTGGTGCGGCCTTCCGTGCACCGGCGCCAACGAGACGAGCACGCGATGCAGATCGCCGTAGTGGATGCCGCTGCCTACGTCGAGGAAACCCAGCCTGGCCGCCACCTTGCGGCTCGCCGCGTTGTTCTCGTGCACCAGCGCCCAGATCGCCGCGAGCCCGAGCGCGTCGAGGCCGTGGGCGAGCACCGCCTGGGCCGCCTCCGTTGCCAACCCCTGGCCCGCGTGCGCACTCGCGATGTAGTAGCCCAGCTCCGCCACCCCGCCGGGCAGTTCCGGCGACGGGCGCAGGTGCGCGACGCCGATCACCTCGCCGTCGCGCTCGATCACCCAGTGGCCCTGGCCGGCCGGGCCGCGGTAGGCCAGCCGGCGGTCGACCATCGCGCTCGCCGCGGCCGGGTCGGAGAAGTCCGCGGCGAAGAACCGGCTCATCTCCGGGTCGGAGAACACCTTCACGACGGCTTCGCGGTCGGCCTCGACCAGCTGACGCAGCCGCAGCCGCGCCGTGGTCAGCGTCGGCAGCGTCATGCCGGGTGCGCGGCGAGCCACCGCAGCGCGAGCGGGTAGCCGTCGACGCCGAGGCCGGCGATCACCGCGGTCGCGATGTCCGACAGCACGCTGTGGTGCCGGAACGCCTCCCGCTTGTGCACGTTCGAGATGTGCAGCTCGATCAGCGGCGCGGACAGCTGCGCCGCCGCGTCACGCACCGCGATCGAATAGTGCGTCCACGCGCCGGCGTTGAGCACCACCGGGTTCCCGCCGTCGGCGGCTTCGTGCAGCCAGCCGACCATTTCGCCTTCGTGGTCGGTCTGCCGGACCTCGACCTCGATGCCCAGTTCCTCGCCCGTCTTGACGCACAGCGCCGCGAGGTCGTCGTGGGTGGTCGAGCCGTAGACCGACGGCTCGCGCTTGCCGAGCCGGCCCAGGTTGGGACCGTTGAACACGAACGCCTTCACAGCAGGATGCTCCCGCCACTCGAAGGGGCGTCCGCCGCGATCGCCGAGTACGCGGCCGCGAGCAGCGACGGGTCCGGGCCCTCGAGCCGGCCCGGCTTGCCGAGGGCGTCGAGGACGACGAACCGCAGCACGCCCGAGCGGGTCTTCTTGTCGCCCTTCATGGTTTCCAGCAGCTGGGGCAGCGCGTCGGCGTCGTAGGTCGTCGGCAGGCCGAGCAGCTTCAGCACGGCGGCGTGACGCTCGGCCGTGGCGTCGTCGAGCCGCCCGGCCAGCCGCGCGAGCTCGGCGGCGAACACCAGCCCGACGCTCACCGCGGCGCCGTGACGCCACCGGTACCGCTCGCGGCGTTCGATGGCGTGGCCGAGGGTGTGGCCGTAGTTCAGGATCTCCCGCAGGTCGGACTCGCGCAGGTCGGCGGCCACGACGTCGGCCTTCACCTGGATCGACCGGCGGACCAGCTCGGCCAGCACGTCGCCGCTCGCGTCGAGCGCGGCAGCCGGGTCGGCCTCGATCAGCTCGAGGATCCGCGGGTCGGCGATGAAGCCCGTCTTCACGACCTCGGCCATCCCGGCGACGAGCTCGTTCGGCGGCAGCGTCTCCAGCGTCGCGAGGTCGACGAACACCGCGCTCGGCTCGTGGAACACCCCGACGAGGTTCTTGCCCGCCTCGGTGTTGATGCCGGTCTTGCCGCCGACCGCGGCGTCGACCATGCCGAGCAGCGTCGTCGGGACGTTGACCAGGCGGACCCCGCGCATCCACGTACCCGCGACGAACCCGGCGAGGTCGGTGACGGCGCCGCCGCCGAGGCCGACCACGACACCGCGGCGGTCCAGCCCGATCCGGCCGAGCACCTCCCAGCAGAAGCTCGCGACGGTGAGCGCCTTGCCGTCCTCGGCGTCGGGGATCTCGACGCGGTGCGCGTCGAGCCCGGCGGCGATCAGCTCCTCGCGGATGGCCTCGGCCGTGGTGGTCAGCGTGGGCGGGTGGATCAGCGCGATCTTCGAAGCGTCGGCCAGCTGCGTGGCGAGGTCGCCGAGCAGGCCGCGGCCGACCACGACGTCGTAGGGATGGGCGGTGGCGACGGGGATGCGCACCGGATCGGACACGGGGTGACTCACTCCTTGGCTTCGGCGGGGACGGCGAGCTCGGCCGCCAGGCCCGCGACGATGTCGGCGGGCGTCCGGTCGTCGGTCACGACCTCGACGGTGGCGACCTCGCGGTAGACGGGCACCCGCTCGTCGAGCAGTTTCTTGAACGTGGCGCGGGGGTTCACCCCGGCCAGCAGCGGCCGCGCCGACGACAGTCCGGTGCGCTGCACGCCGGCGGCGAGGCCGACGTTGAGGAACACGACGGTGTGCTCGGCCAGCCGCGCCCGGGTGCCCGGGGTGAGCGGGGCGCCGCCGCCGAGGGAGAGCACGCCGTCGTGCTCCGCCAGGCCGGTGGCGACCGCTTCCTCTTCCAGCGCGCGGAAAGCGGCTTCGCCGTCTTCCGCGAAGATGTCGGAGATGCTGCGCCCGGTGCGCGCGACGATGTCGTCGTCGCTGTCGCGGAACTCGACGCCGAGCGCGGCCGCCAGCAGCGGTCCGACCGTGCTCTTGCCCGAGCCGGGCGGGCCGACGACCACCGCGCGAGGGCTCACCAGCGCTCCTCGAGGGCCTTCAGGTACGCCTCGGCGTTGCGCTTGCTCTCGACGAGGGAGTCGCCGCCGAACTTCTCGAGCGCGGCGTCGGCGAGGATGAGCGCCACGACCGATTCGAGCACGACCCCGGCGCGTGGCACCGCGCAGACGTCGGACCGCTGGTGGATGGCGACGGCGGGCTCGCCGGTCTTGACGTCCACTGTGGACAGTGCTTTGGGGACGGTCGAGATCGGCTTCATCGCGACGCGAACCCGCAGCGGTTCGCCGTTGGTGATGCCGCCTTCGAGCCCGCCCGCGCGGTTGGACCGGCGGGTGACGCCGACCGGGCCGGTGCCGCGGTCGATCTCGTCGTGCGCCTGGCTGCCCCAGCGGCGGGCGGTGGTGAAGCCGTCACCGACCTCGACGCCCTTCATGGCCTGGACGCCCATCAGCGCGCCGGCGAGCCGGGCGTCGAGCCGGCGGTCCCAGTGGACGTGGGAGCCGAGGCCCGGCGGGAGGCCGTAGGCGATGACCTCGATCACGCCGCCGACGGTGTCGCCCGCCTTCCGCACGGCGTCGACCTCGGCGACCATCGCGTCGGTGCCCTCCTGGCCGAAGGCGCGCACCGGGCTCTCGTCGATGGCGGGGAGGTCCTCCGGCTTCGGGAGGGGCCCCTGGGGAGCGTCGGCCTCGCCGATCGAGACGACGTGGCTGAGGATCTCGACGCCGAGCAGCTGCTTCAGGAAGTTCCGCGCGACGGTGCCGAGCGCGGTCCGCGACGCGGTTTCGCGCGCGCTGGCCCGCTCGAGGACGGGGCGCGCCTCGTCGAAGCCGTACTTCTGCATGCCGGGCAGGTCGGCGTGGCCCGGGCGGGGCCGGGTGAGCGGTTCGTTGCGCGCGAGGCCGTCGAGGATCTGCGGGTCGACCGGGTCGGCCGCCATGACCTGCTCCCACTTGGGCCACTCGGCGTTCTCGATCTGGATCGCGACCGGGCCGCCCTGGGTGAGGCCGTGGCGGACGCCGCCGAGGAAGTCGATGTGGTCGGTCTCGAAGCCCATCCGCGGGCTGCGCCCGAAGCCGAGGCGGCGCCGGGCGAGCTGCTCGGTGACGTCGGCGGTGGTGACGCCGACGCCGGCGGGCATGCCTTCGAGCACGGCGGCCAGCGCGGGTCCGTGCGATTCACCTGCGGTGATCCAGCGCAACATGGGCTCAATCCTGTCACGGGGGCCGGGCGGGCCCGAAGAGTGTTCCGGTCATGGCGCACCAGGGAAGAGGGCACACAGCCAGGTGGCGGCGAGGAGGGCGGGACCGTGGGGCACGCGACGGCCGTTCCGCACGATCGCGACGACCAGGCTGACGAGCGCCGCCAGCACGGCCGCGACGGCGAGGGCGGCCCAGCCGACCGCGCCCAGCACCGCGCCGAGACTGCCGGAAAGCTTCACGTCACCGGCGCCGAGGCTGTGTGGCGCGGCTCTCCGGACCACCGCGTGGGCGCCGCCGAACAGGAGCGCGCCGAGGGCCGCTCGTACGGCGAGTGACGGACCACCGCCGCCCAACGCGGCAGCACCGATCGCGGCGCCGAAGAGGGGGTACGCGGGCAGGGTGAGTACGTCCGGCAGCCGGAGGTGGCGCAGGTCGGCGAGGGCGAGCGGGACGGCGACGACGGTGAGGACCAGCGGGACGGGCAGCCACCAGACGGGCCAGCCGACGGCTCGCCAGCACGCGGCGACGACGGCGGCACCCGCGGCGGCCAGGACGGCGGCGAGGGGCATCGGGATGGGGGCGGTGGCGCGACGGAGCAGCCGCGCGGCCGGTGGCGCGGTGACGGCTCCGGCGGCCGCCGCGGTGGTGAGGACGAAGATCGTCGGGGGCATGGGTCCAGGGTGCGGCGGGCGGGTTGAGCTGGGCAAATGGCGGGCGTCGCGAACGGTCCGTTCGCTACGTTCCGGGCCGGGTTTCACTCCTGTGGGGGACGGTTGGGGGCTCGGGAGCGCGTGTTTTGGGGGCCTGGGGCCGCGTGGCGCGAGGGCGGGCTCGGGTGGGTGGAGGCGCGGCTCGGGTGATCGGAGGGTCGGCTCACGTGCCTGGGGCGGTCGGCTCACGTACTTGGGCGGACGACTCGCGTGCCTGGGCGGACGACACGCGTACCCAGGCGGACGACACGCGTACCTGGGCGGACGACACGCGTGCTTAGACAGTCGACACGCGTGATCAGAGGGTCGACACGCGTGATTGCAGGGTCGACACGCGTGCCTGGAGGGTCGGTTCGCGTGCCTGGGCCGGGCGCGTGCCGGGAGTCGGGGCGCGTGGCGAAGCCGGGGCTGGCGGGGGGGGCGGGCGGGTCGTGTGGCGAAGCGGGGCGGGCGGGGCGCGTGGCGGAGCGAGGCGGGCGAGGCCGAGAGGGGCGGGGGCAGGCGGGGCGCGAGGCCGGGCGGGGGCGGGCGGGCGGAGGGGCGGGGCGGGGCGGGGCGGGCGGAGGGAAGTCAGGTGGCTCGTCCGGGACCCCCTGCGGCCCGGACGAGCCACCACCCCTTCACAAAGCCCGTCAGAGCGTCAGCCGGAGCAGGGCTCGGCCGCTGCCTCCGCGTACCTCCAGCGCCGCCAGGTCGGTGCGCTTCAGGGCCGTGCCGATCACGATGCGGGCCGTGTTGTCCGGGACCGCCTTCCACGTCGCCAGCTGGGTCTCCGCCCCCGAGCGCGAGATCGCCACCAGGATGTACTCGCCGCTGCTGCGCTCGCCCGTGTAGCTGCACGACATGTCGACCTGGGTTCCCCAGTCGAAGGCCGCCAGGCTGGCGTCGGCGCGGACCGGGAACTCGCCCAGCGCCGTCATCGCGGAGTAAGGCGGCGGCGCGGGCGAAGGCGCTGAGGCCACCACCGCCAGCGCCACGCACGACGACACCGCCAGCGCGGCCGACACCGACGTCACCGCCAGCCGGATCCGGCGGCCCCGGCGGACGCGGCGCAGCACCGCCGGCAGCAGGTCCGGCGGGGGCGGGCCCGCGTCCGGCAGCAAGGCCGGAGCCGGCGCGTCCACCCTGGCCAGCAGACCCGGCAACCCCGCCAGGTCGCGGACCGAGGACGCGCACCGGTCGCACGTGCGCAGGTGCTGTTCGAAGCGCTGGCGGTCCTCGGGGGAAAGCGCCCCGAGCACGTAGGCCGCGTCGAACGTCGCGAACGGGTCCTCGCTCACTGGGTCACCCCCCTCTCCTCGAGCACCAGGCGCAGCGCGCGCAACGCGTAGTGCGTGCGGGACTTGACCGTCCCCTCGGCCACGCCCAGCGTGGTGGCCGCGTCCGCTACGGAATAGCCCTGGAAGTAACACAGCACGAGCACCTCGCGGTGCCGTTCCGACAGCTCGGCCAATGCCTCCGCGACCAGCCAGCCCTGCACCGCGCGGTCGGTCCCGTCGCCGACCGCCCGCTCCGGCGGCCGGTCGGTCATCACCTCCGACCGGGCCGACGCCGAGCGCCAGCCGTCGATCGCGATGCGCCGCGCCACCGTGAACAGCCACGCCCGCGCCGAGCCCTGCGACTGGTCCAGCACCGCCGTCGACCGCCAGGCCCGCAGCAGCGTCTCCTGGACGACGTCCTCGGCCCGGATCCGGTCGCCGGAGGTCAGGTGGAGCGCGTACGACCACAGCGCGCCCGCGTGCTCCTCGTGCAAGGCGCGCATCAGCGCGTCTTCGGCGACTTCCCCCACGAACTCAGGCCGCGACTCGGCGCCGGTCCTTCACGAACATCAGGGCCAGGCCGCCGACGATGCAGACCGCCTCGGTGATGACGCCCCAGTACTCCGGCTGGCTGTTGAACTGGTCGTGGTTCCCGGCGAACCCGACGGTCGCGGCCAGCACGTACGCGCCGAGCGTCAGCACGCCGAACCCGACCGCACCCAGCGCCGGCAGCCAGTGCCGCCAGGCCAGCACCGCGATCGCGAGGACCAGGCCGCCGATCGCGTCGAGCAGGAACAACGGCCCGACGATGCCCGGGTAGTCCTCGGTCCACAGGAAGTAGTGCACGCCCGCCGAACCCAGCAGCGCGGCCGCCACGACGATGCGCAGAACCCAACTCACCATGATCGATCCTCCACTCCACACCCACTCGGCTACATACACGGAACAGGGGCCGATCCGGTTCACCGCGGATTGAACCGATGCGGTGTCGATCTCGTTTAGAGGGGCATGACTGCCGAAACCCACTCCCGCCGCACCGTCCTCACCACCGGTGCCGCCGTCGCCGGTTTCGCCGTCGGCGCCGTCGCGCTCACCGCCTGCGGTTCCTCGGACGACGCCAAGTCGGGCACCGCGC
This sequence comes from Amycolatopsis sp. NPDC114504, assembly GCF_055633595.1. Lineage (NCBI taxonomy): Bacteria > Bacillati > Actinomycetota > Actinomycetes > Pseudonocardiales > Pseudonocardiaceae > Amycolatopsis > Amycolatopsis sp. NPDC114504. The sequence goes on from NZ_JBVKDU010000001.1 coordinate 1,801,975, forward strand.
AGGCACCGATCGCCGCCGGCACGCCGCTGGTCGCCCTCGCCGACGTCCCGGTCGGGGAGGCGAAGGCCGCGAAGGCGCCGGACGGTTCCGACGTGATCGTCGCCCGGACGTCCGAATCCGCCTGCGCCGCGTTCAGCGCGATCTGCACCCACCAGGGCTGCACGGTCGCCCCGAAGGGCGCCGACCTCGTCTGCCCGTGCCACGGCTCGGTCTTCAACGCGCTCACCGGGGAGGTCAAGCAGGGCCCGGCGAACAAGCCGCTGCCGTCGGTGCCGGTCAAGGTCGAAAACGGCAAGGTCGTGACCGGCTGACGGGCCGGGAGCACGCGAAGGGCCCTTGGGACGACTGTCCACAAGGGCCCTTCGTGTGACAGGAAGACCTCAGGCGTCCCAGCCGAAGAGCTTCTCGCCGGCGGCGACGTCCCGCTCGGCGTCCAAACCGGACAGCACGTCCGCCGAGGCGTCCAGCGCGACCACCGGGACGATCGCCGAGTAGCCCGCCGCGGTCACCGCCTCCGGGTCCCAGCTGACGATCGGCTGGCCGGCCCGCACCTGCTCGCCCTTGACGACGTGCAGCGTGAAGCCCTCGCCCTTCTCCTTGACCGTGTCGATGCCCAGGTGCACCAGCACGGCCTTGCCGTCCTCGGTCGCGACGACGTAGGCGTGCGGGTGCAGCGTCGCGACCGTGCCGTCGACCGGCGCGACCGCGTCCGTCCGGCCGCCCGACGGCTGCACCGCGACGCCCGGACCCACCATGGCCTCGGCGAACACCGGGTCCGGGACCTCGGTGATCGGCACCACCCGCCCGGCGACCGGGCTCAGGATCTCCAGGCTCACAGCAGGTCCTCGATGTCGCTGGCGATCGTGTCCGCCTCCGGCCCGACGATCACCTGCAGCGCCGACGACCCCATCTTGACCACGCCCATCGCACCGGCCTTCTTCAGCGCCGCTTCGTCGACGAGGCTCATGTCCTCGACCTCGCAGCGCAGCCGCGTGATGCAGCCCTCGATCTCGGTGAGGTTCTCCGTGCCGCCGAGTGCGGCGAGGATCTTTTCGGGCCTGTCATCCGCCATCGCGGTCTCCTTGATCACTGTTTGTTCCCAACCTGACGCGCACCGCGTGTCCACCTGTACTACGCCGTTCGTCGGCATGCACCCCGCCGCGGGCCACGAACGGATAACGGTGGTTGACACCCGTCCGCGCGGCGGAGCATCCTGCCCCATCAGATCATTGGTCTAGACCGGAACGTACCAATGTTCCGGGCCGGACGCGAGCACCGGTCCCCCGGTGACGCGAGAACGAGGAGGGTGACGCCGATGAGCGCGGCAGCGCACGTCCCGCCACCCGACCGGGTCGTCAACGGGCCCACGCCCAAGCACGCCCAGCTGCGGGAGATCCTCCGCCGCACGGTGGAACGGGAACTCCCGCCGGGTGCGCCGATCCCGTCGGAACGTGAGTTGGCCCAGCGCTACGGCGTGTCGCGGCTCACGGTCAGATCGGCGATCGGCAAGCTCGTCGAGGAAGGTCTGCTCGCCCGCGTCCGCGGCAAGGGCACGTTCACCGCGGCCCGGCGGATGGAGCTGCAGCTCTACCTCATGTCGTTCACCGACGACATGCGGAGGCGGGGGCTGACGCCGACGACCGAGGTGGTCTCGGCGGCCACCGAGGTCCCGCCGACCGCCTCGGCGCACGCCCTCGGGCTGTCCGAGGGCGCCCCCGCACACCACCTCGTGCGGTTGCGCCACGCCGACGGCGTGCCCCTGGCCGTCGAACGCGGCTGGTACCACGCGGGCCGGGCTCCCGGCCTGCTCGAGCTCGACCTGACCCAGTCCATCTACGCGCAGCTGGCCGAGACGTACGACGTGCGTCCCGACCAGGCGTGGCAGACGGTCTGGGCCGAAGGCGCGGACCGCGAGACGGCCCGGCTGCTCGGCATGCGTGCCGGCAGTCCCCTGCTCGTGTTCCGCCGGGTCTCCAGCGCCAACGGCGACCCGATCGAAGACATCACGTCCTGGTACCGGGGAGATCATTACCAGGTGACCATGCAGTTGGACCGGAACACCCCGGAACCCGGTCAACCACCCCACTATGGAGGATCCAGATGAGCTCCACCACCGCGGAGGGGGCGAAGAAGAGCGGCAGCGGTCTCGCCGGTCTTCAGCGCTTCGGCCGTAGCCTCATGCTCCCCATCGCCGTGCTCCCGGCGGCGGGCATCCTGTTGCGGTTCGGACAGGACGACATGCTCGGCAAGGACGGCCTCGGCTGGAACAAGGTCGCCTCGGTGCTGGGCGCCGCGGGCGGCACGCTGTTCAACTGGCTGCCGCTGCTGTTCGCGGTCGGCATCGCGGTCGGCTTCGCCAAGAAGGGCGACGGCTCGACCGCCGTCGCGGCGGTCGTCGGCTTCTTCGTCTTCAGCGCCGTCATCCAGGTGTTCGCTCCGCTGACCGACCTGCCCGGCTACAAGGCGGGCGCGACCGAGCTCGCGCCGATCAAGTGGCCGTACTCCGTGCTCGCGGGTGTCGTCGTCGGCATCGTGGCCGCGTTGCTGTGGCAGAAGTACCATCGCATCAAGCTGCCCGCCTACCTGGCGTTCTTCGGTGGCCGCCGGTTCGTCCCGATCATCACCGCGCTCGTCATGGTGATCCTCGGCGTGATCTTCGGCCTCGTCTTCCACTGGGTCGACCAGGGCATCCAGGCCGCCGGTGACGCGGTCACCTCGTCCCCGATCGTCGGTGGCGGCATCTACGGCGCGCTGAACCGCCTGCTCATCCCGGTCGGTCTGCACCAGCTGCTGAACGTCCCGGTCTGGTTCATCTTCGACGGCGGTGACATCAACAACTTCGTCGCGGGCAAGCTGTCGGCGGGTGCGTTCACCACCGGCTTCTTCCCGATCTTCATGTTCGCGCTCCCCGCGGCCGCCCTCGCCATCTGGCAGACGGCCCGCCCGGCGCAGAAGAAGGTCGTCGGCGGTGTGATGATCGCCGGCGCGCTGACCTCGTTCCTGACCGGTGTCACCGAGCCGATCGAGTTCTCGTTCATGTTCGTCGCGTGGCCGCTGTACCTCTTCCACGCGATCATGACCGGCACCTCGCTGGCGATCTGCAACGCGCTGGGCATCCACCAGAGCTTCAACTTCTCGGCCGGCGCGATCGACTACCTGCTCAACTTCGGGGCCCCGGCCGCGCAGAAGCCGTGGCTGCTGATCCCGATCGGCCTCGTGTACGCGGTGATCTACTACTTCGTGTTCCGCTTCGCGATCACCAAGTGGAACCTGCGCACGCCGGGCCGTGAGGACGACTCGATCGAGGCCGACCTCGACCGCACGGCCGCCGCGTAACATCCCGACCGACGTAGAACCCCTTCAGGAAGAGGACGAGAACATGCCGGAGAAACGCGTCGCCGTGGCGAGCAAGGTGGGCCTGCACGCCAGGCCGGCCGCGCTGGTGGCGAAGGCGGCCGCGGCGCAACCCGTCGCGGTGCAGATCGCCAAGGCCGGCGGGAGCCCGGTGGCCGCCGGCAGCGTGCTCAACCTGATGACCCTCGCCGCCGGGTACGGCGACGAGGTCGTCATCAGCGCCGAGGGCGAAGGCGCCGAGGAGGCCGTGGAAGCGGTCGCCCAGCTGGTCGCCACCGACCTCGACGCCTGAGTAACACCACGCGAAGGCCTTCGCACCGGTCCCCGACACCGGTGCGGAGGCCTTCGTGGCGTTTCGTAGGGTGGACGCATGGAGAGCGTGCGCCTGATCGACGAGTGGCCGGTGGACAACGCCGCGACGGCCGTGGTGTCCGCCGGCGGGACTGTCGTGGGCCGCCACGGCGACACCGCGCGGACGTTCCGGCTGGCCTCGGTCAGCAAGCCGCTGACCGCCTACGCCGCGCTCATCGCGGTCGAAGAGGGCGTCGTCGAGCTGGACACGCCGGCCGGCCCCGAGGGCTCGACCGTGCGGCACCTGCTCGCCCACACCTCGGGCCTCGCCTTCGACGCGCACAAGGCCATGGCCGCGCCCGGCACGCGGCGGCTCTACTCCAACGCCGGGTTCGAGCAGCTGGCCGACGCGCTGGCCGAGCACTCCGGCATCCCCTTCGCCCAGTACCAGGCCGAAGCGCTGTTCGCCCCGCTCGGCATGACTTCGACCACCTTGACGGGTTCGCCCGCCTCCGGCGCGGAGTCCACTGTGGACGACCTGGTGGCCTTCGCCGCCGAGCTGCAGGCCCCCAAGCTGCTCGACCCCGCGACCGTGGCCGAGGCCACGAACGTCGTCTTCCCCGGCCTGTCCGGCGTGCTGCCCGGGTTCGGGCACCAGAAGCCCAACGACTGGGGCCTCGGCTTCGAGATCCGCGACCACAAGAGCCCGCACTGGACCGGCTCGGCCAGCTCGCCGCGCACCTTCGGGCACTTCGGCCAGTCCGGCACGTTCCTCTGGGTCGACCCGGACGCGGGCGCGGCCTGCGTCGCGCTGACCGACCGCGCGTTCGGCCCGTGGGCCGCCGAGGTGTGGCCGCGCTACACCGACGCCGTCCTGGCGGAATTGAGCGCGTGAAGGCCCTGCTCGCCGCGCTGCTGCTCCTGCTCGCCGCCTGCAGCGCGCCCGAGGCCGCCACCCCTCCCCCGGCGACGCGGTCCGAAAGCCCGCCGGCCCCGCCCGCGCTGGGCACGAACGGTGCCGCCGTGCCGGCGCTGAGCTGGACGCCGTGTCACGGGAAGTTCCAGTGCGCGGCCGCGTCCGTCCCGCTGAGCTACCGCGAGCCGAAGGGCACCGCCATCACGCTCTCGGTGATCCGGCTGCCGGCGAGCGACCCCGGCCGGCGGCTCGGCTCGCTGTTCTTCAACTTCGGCGGCCCGGGCACGGACGGCGTCGGCGAGCTGACGCGGTTCGCCGACCGCTATCCCGACGAGCTGCGCGCCCGCTTCGACCTGGTGAGCTTCGACCCGCGCGGGATCGGCGGGTCCGCGCCGATCAGCTGTCCCGGCGCCGACCACGCGCCGGGGCCGGGTTCGCCGCTGCGGCAGCCGGACGCGTTCTTCGCGGCGAGCGCGGCCCCGGGCAAGGCGTGCGCGGCCGGGTCGGGTGCGCTGCTGAGCCACCTGTCGACGGCGAACGTGGCACGCGACCTGGACCTGCTGCGCCAGGCCGTCGGCGACCCCACGCTGAACTTCTACGGCTACTCCTACGGCACCTACCTGGGCGGCACGTACGCGAACCTGTTCCCGGACAAGGTCCGCGCGATGACCCTCGACGGCACGCTCGACCTGGTCGCGAACGCCACCGGCAAGCCCGGCCAGGAGAAGCAGCCGGTCGACGTCCGCGCCGACGTCGCCGGGGCGCAGCAGCAGGAGCTGGACCAGTTCTTCGCGGTGTGCGCCGCGGCCGGGCCGAAGTGCGCGTTTTCCGGCGGCGACCCGAAGGCGAAGTTCGCCGGGGTCTTCGCGCGGGCGTCGCGCGGCCCGGGCGTCGGCTCGCTGATGAGGACCGTGGACAGCGCGCTGTACCAGTCGGGCCGGTGGAAGCGGCTCGCGCAGACCCTGGCCGCGATGCCGGTGGGCTCCGGTCCGGCCGCGCCGGTGCTCGACCCGTACGTGCCGGCGCACTCCCCCGGGTTCCTGGCCGTCCAGTGCGTCGACAGCGACAACCCGTCCTCGGCGGCGGATTACGCGGCACTGGCGCCCCGGGAAAGCGCGCGTCAGCCGTATTTCGGGCTGGGCTCGGTGTTTTCGATGGCCCAGTGCGTCGGCTGGCCCGCGCACGACCCCGATCGCTACACCGGGCCGTGGAACCGGCCGCGGAAGAACCCGGTGCTGGTGCTGAACAACCGCTTCGACCCGGCGACGCCGCTGCACAACGCCCAGGCGACGGCGGCCGAACTGGGCGACGGCCGGGTGCTGGTCGTCGACGGGTACGGCCACACGTCACTGGACGCCCCGAGCGCGTGCGCCTCGGCGGCCGTGGTGAAGTACCTGACCGACCTGAGCGCCCCGGCCGAGGGCACGACCTGCGCGCCGGACGCGGTGCCGTTCTCGTGAGTGAGAAACAGGGTTAGAACACTGTTTCTCACTCACGACCCGCCGGGACCCGCTGTTCAGCCGAACGGCCGACGGCGGCAGGGTCTTTGGACCCTGCCCACCGTGATGTGCGGGTGGTGTCATGGTTCTCGTGCGGGCCCGCCGCCGGGCCGGTGCGGGGACCTCGGGCCCCGGCGGGCCGCACGCCTCACTCCATGAGCCGGATCGGCTCCCCCGCCCGGAACGCCGCGATGTCCTCGACGGCGTCGCCGTAGAAGATCTCGTAGGTCTCGCGGGCGACGAACCCGAGGTGCGGCGTCAGCACCGCGTTGTCCATCGTCCTCAGTGGATGGTCGGCCGGGAACGGCTCGGTGTCGTAGACGTCCAGCGCGGCCGCCCGGATCTCCTTGCGCCGCAACGCGTCCACCAGCGCGGCCTCGTCGACGATCGGGCCGCGCGAGGTGTTCACCAGCAACGCGCTCGGCTTCATCGCGGCGAGCTCGGCCGCGCCGACCAGGCCGCGGGTGCGCTTGCTGAGCACGAGGTGGATCGAGAGCACGTCCGAACGCGCGAACAGCTCCTCTTTGGACACCGCGGTGACGCCGTGCGGATCGGCCTTCTCCTGGGTCAGGTTCTGGCTCCAGGCGATGGTCTCCATCCCGAAGACCTGCCCGATCTTCGCCGCGCCCGCCCCGAGCCGGCCGAGGCCGAGCAGGCCCAGCGTCTTGCCGTGCAGCATGGTGCCGACGGTCGTCTGCCAGCCGCCTTCGCGCATGTTCCGGAACTCCTGCGGCAGGTTCCGCGACGCGGCGAGGATCAGCGCCCAGGTGTGCTCGGCGGTCGGCTGCCCGAGGTACCCGGTCCGGGAGACGACCACGCCGTTGCGCTTCGCGGCCGGGACGTCGATGGCGGCGTTGCGCGGACCGGTGCTGACCAGCAGCTTCAGGTCCGGCAGCCGGTCGAGCACCTCGGCCGGGAAGCGGGTGCGCTCCCGCATCGCGACGATCGCGTCGAAGCCCTGGAGCTGCGCCACGACGTCGGTGAGGGGCTCGGTGAAGACGGTGATGTCCGCCTTGAGCGAGTCCCAGTCACCGAAGGTCAGGGCGACGTCCTGGTAGTCGTCGAGAATCGCGATCCGCATGATCTCACCGTAGTGGCACGAACACGTCCACGCGGACCAGGTGGTGGTCGGAGGCGTCGTTCAGCCGGGACAGCGCATCGGACGGGACCGGCCAGAACACCTCCGCGTGCCACGGCACCAGACCCTTCGACGGCAGCACGTAGTCCGTCCGCAGGTTGCCCGGCGCGACGTCGTTGAAGTCGCCCGTGTCGTAGAACGGGTCGCTCCGCTGGCCGACGTTCGCGCCGCCCTGGGTCTGCGCCGCCAGCACCGCGCCGCGGCTGCCCGGGTGCGTCTGGATGACGCGACGCGCGTTCAGCAGCTGCTCGATCGCGCCCGGGACGCTGTCGCCGTCGAGCGGGTCCGAGTTGTTGTCGCCCGCCACCACGAAGCGCTCCGACGCGCCCAGGCCGCCCCAGTGGCCGCGGTCGTCGTGGATGTAGCCACCCTTGCCCGGCGTCACGTAGTCGGCCCAGAAGCGGATCTCGTCGTTGTTGCGGGTGCCGTTGCGGTCCTCCGGACCGTCGAAACTCGGCGGCGTCGGGTGCGAGACGAGGAAGTGCACCGTCGAGCGGCCGATCTTCAGCGGCAGGTCCCAGTGCGACTTCGACGACAGCCGCAGCACGTTCAGCTCCGCGGGGCTGTACCAGTCGTGCGGCGCCGGCGTCGCCGGGTCGTCCGGCAGCAGCGCGCCCGGCATGTCCTTCCACAGGAACTTCTGGAACGTCCGCACGTGCGCCAGGTCGATCGGGTACTTCGACAGCACGAGCAGCCCGTACTGGCCCTCGAAGGTGCCGAAGCCCTGGGCGTCGTTGCCGAGGCCGACCGTGCCGTCGCGGTCGAGGTCGAAGCCCGTCGGCACGCCCGTGTTGACCGGCGCGGTGTAGGCGTACGGGTAGTCGATCGGCTTCGCGCCGTTCTGCCCCACCGCCAGGTAGTTCTTCCGGAACAGGTCCGCGGCCCGGTTGCCGGGCACGTAGTCGAACTCGTTGATCAGCTGGACGTCGGCGCGGTTGCGCTGCACGACCTCGGCGACCTTCTGCGCCTGGGCGTTGCCCGGCGTCGAGAGGTCGGTGACCAGCTGCCCGGCGGCCGCCCGGTTCAGCGAGGCGTTGAAGGTCGCGAAGCGCACATTGGTCCCGAAGCTCGCGGAAGCGGTGGCGGGCACGAAGAGCGCGACGAGCGCGGCGGCCGTCAACCCGGCGGCGATGCGTTTCACGGTGATACCTCCCAGTCGGTGTGACCCTACCCTCTTGAACGTGTTCAAAAGGAGCGCTACCGTCCCTCTTGAACACGTTCAAAACAAGGAGGAACCATGGACCGCATAGTGCTGTCGTACGCCCTCTACCTGCTGATCAGCATCCCGTTGACGGTGCTCGTGGCCCGGACGCTGAGCCGGCACGGCCGCACCTTCCTCACCGAGGTCTTCGCCGACAGCCCCGGCCTGGCCAACGCCGTCAACCAGCTGCTGGTCGTCGGCTTCTACCTGGTCAGCCTCGGCTTCGTGACGCTCTTCCTGACCAGCCACGCCGAGGTACCCACCGCGCGCGAGGTGTTCGAGCTGCTCTCGGTGAAGGTCGGCGTGGTCGCGCTGATCCTCGGCGTGATGCACCTGACGAACGTGCTGGTCTTCAACGGCATCCGCCGCCACCACCTGGCCGCCAGGCAGGCACCGCAGCCGGCGCCACTGCCCTACGGCATGCCGCAGGCCCCGCCCTTCCCCGCGCCCTGACGTGCCCGGCGCTAACGTGCCGCACGTGGCCAAGAGCGAGGAAACGCGGTCCCTGATCGTCACGACCGCGATGCGGCTGTTCACCGAGAACGGCTACGACCGCACGACGATGCGGGCGATCGCCGCCGGCGCGGGCGTGTCCGTCGGAAACGCCTACTACTACTTCTCGTCGAAGGAACAGCTGATCCAGGGCTTCTACGACGAGATCGCGAAGCAGCACCTCGACGAGGCCCGCGCCCGGATCGGCGGCGAGACCGCCTTCGCCGCCCGCCTGAAGACCGTGCTGCTGTGCTGGCTGGACATCGCCGAGCCCTACCAGCGCTTCGGCACGCAGTTCTTCGTCAACGCGGCCGACCCGGAGTCGCCGCTGAGCCCGTTCAGCGACGACTCCTCGGCCGCCCGCGAAGCGTCGATCGGCCTCATGCGCGAGGTCGTCGACGGCTCCGACGTCAAGCTCGACCCGGAACTGCGCGGCCAGCTGCCCGAGCTGCTGTGGCTCTACCAGATGGGCGTGGTGCTGTTCTGGGTCCACGACCGCTCGGCCGGGCAGAGGCGCAGCCGGATGCTGGTGGAGCGCAGCGTCCCGCTGATCGCCCGGCTGGCCGCGCTCTCCCGGCTGCGGGTGTTCCGCCCGGTCAGCCGGGAGATCGTCGACCTCATCCAGGATCTGGCTAAGAAGGACTGACCGCCCGGAAGTAGAGGAACCGAGGCTGGGTCCGCAGCTTCTCCGCCCACTTCGGGTCGGCCTCGTCCGCCGTCGGGACCGGCATCGGCTCCACCAGCCGGTCGACGGCGAACCCGGCGTCGCGCACCGCCTGGAACGTCCAGCTCAGCGGGCGCCGGTAGAACCGGACCGGGTGCGGTTTCCCGTCGAGGCCGAAGTCGTCTTCGAGCAGCTCGAGCTGGAAGTAGTCGTCCTTGTCGAACCAGTGCCAGTCCTCGCCCGGGTGGTGCACCGAGAACACGAGCGCCCCGCCCGGCTTGAGGACCCGGCGGAACTCGGCGAGGGTGGCGCCCCAGTCCTTCAGGTAGTGCAGCACGAGCGACGCCGTGACGACGTCGATCGAGCTGTCCGGCAGCGGCAGCGGCCCACTGACGTCCACGACGTCGAAGCGGGCGACGTCGCCGAACTTCCGGCGGGCGACCTCGACCATGCCCGCGCTGGCGTCGACGCCGAGGACGTCCGCGCCCCGCTCGGCCAGCAGCGCGCTGAGGTGCCCGGCCGCGCAGCCGACGTCGAGCACGCTCAGGCCCTCGACGTCGCCGGCCAGGTCCACGATCGCGGGCCGGTCGTAGAGGGCGTTGGTGACGGACTTCTCCGCGTGCGACGCGTAGGCCTCGCTGTAGCCGTCGTACTGCTCGGCCCGCGCGCGGGCGAGGATCTCCTCGACCACCGCCGTCTTGGCGTCGGCGTACTGCTGGACGTACTTCCACTCCTTCGCACCCAGCTCACGCTTCGTCGTCGCGTAGAGCTCCAGCTCCTCCGGGTGCGACCGCAGCCGGTCGCGGAAGAGCCGGTAGCGCGGCGTCTGGCCGTTGCCCGGCGAGTAGACGTGCAGGTTGATGTTCGTGTCCGGGCCCTTGAAGCAGCGGTGCTTCTCCCAGTCCGGCTCGCGGATCACGAGCCGATAGCCCGCGGCCTCCAGCGCCGGCAGGTAGGCGTCCTCATCGTCGGAGTCCGGCACCTCCAACAGGATGTCGACGCAGGGCTTGGCGCACAGGCCCGGCACCGACGTCGAGCCGACGTGCTCGAGGACGAGCACCCGCTCCCCCAGCGCGCCCCGGATCCGCGCGGCCTCACGCTCGAACTGCGCCGGCCACTCCGGGTCGTAGTCGACGAGGGTGACCGTGGTGTTGAGCTTCGGCGCCTCGCCGCCGACCCAACCCGACTCGATCTCGTCCTCGCTCAACGCTTCTTGGCTGGTCATTCCGGTAGACCCCCTTCTTCAAGGCAGTCGACCAGATTATCAACACGCGCAAGCGGATTTACGAGATCGGCAGCGGCAGCAGGTTCCCGGTGGCTTCGCGCAGGGCGTCGCGCATCGCCGCGCGCGGGGCCGGGCGGCCGGTGAAGTGCTCGGCCTGGCCGAACGCCTGGTGCAGCAGCATGTCCAGCCCGGTCGCGAGCCGTCCCCCGCGGGCGGCGACGGCTTCGGCGAGCGGCGTCGGCCACGGGTGGTAGATGACGTCGAGGACGTGCTCGACCGCCGCGAGGTCGTCCGCCAGGGACGCGACCGCGTCCGGCGGCACGGTGTTCACCAGCACCGCCGCGGACCCCAGGGCCGCGAAGTCCGTCTCGGACCAGCGAAGCACGTCGACGTCGAGCGAAGCCCGCTTCGCCGCATCGAGGGTTTCGCCGGCCCGTGCGGGATCCCGCACGACCAGGCGCACCTGCCGCACGCCCAGCGCCGCGAGGCCGACGACCGCCGCGGCCGCCGTGCCGCCCGCGCCGAGGACGACGCCGGTGTCCCCGGGCGAGGGCTCGTAGCCGCCCGCGGCCCGCAGTGCCCCGGTGACGCCGTCGACGTCAGTGCAGTCCGCGAGCCAGCCCTTCGCCGTGCGGACCAGGGTGTTGGCCGCGCCGACGGCGGCCGCGCGCGGCGTCACCTCGTCGGCGTGGTCCAGCGCCGCGCGCTTGCCCGGCATGGTGACCGAGAGCCCGGCCCACTCCGGGCCGAGGCCGGCGACCAGGCCGGGGAGCTCCTCGGCGCCCGTCTCGATGCGCTCGTACGTCCAGCCGGTCAGGCCGAGCGCGGTGAACGCGGCGCCGTGTAGCACCGGCGACAGCGAATGGGCCACCGGCTTGCCCAGGACAGCCGCCCGGCGCGGCTCAGATGACACCGCGATCCCTGGCCAGGTCCCGGTTCTTGTTGTGCTCGTCGTTGGTGACCGCGAAGCAGGACAGGCCGTTCTTCTCGCACTTGACGAAGTAGACCCAGTCCCCCGCCACCGGGTGCACCGCCGCCTGGACGGCTTCGGGGCTCGGCACCGAGATCGGCGTCGGCGGCAGCCCGTTGATCTTGTACGTGTTGTACGCCCCGGACTTCACGCGGTCGGCCTCGTCGGTCAGCAGCGTCGGGCGGTCCAGGATGTAGTTGACCGTGGAGTCCATCTGCAGCCGCATGTTGATCCCGAGCCGGTTGTAGATCACCCGCGAGAGCTTGCCGAAGTCGGCCTTCACAGCCTCGCGTTCGATGATCGAGGCGATGATCAGCGTCTGGTACGGCGTCATCCCCGGACCGGTCGACTGCGGGCTCAGCCCGGCGCTCTGGATCGCCTCGGTCGAGGAGCGCACCAGCTGCCCGACGATCTCCTGCGGGGTCGCCCCGGGCCGGACGTCGTAGAGGCCCGGCGCGATCAGGCCCTCGAGCCTGCGGTCCTTGCGGTCGGCCTTGTTCGCGGGCTCGATCGCCCAGTCCGGCACCCCGAGCGTCTTGAGGTCGGCGCCGTCGACGAACTTGCGCAGGGCGTCGGCCGTGACGCAGGTGCTCTTGCCGTCGATCTGCGCGCACGACGCCTTCGCCATCAGGCTGTACACGCCGGGCGTCACCTTGCCGTCGGGCTGGGTGATGTCGTCGAACTGCGTGTACGGCCGGATCTCCAGCTGGCCGACCCGCGAGCCGGTGTCGAGGATCCGGTCGACCGCGCTGGCCCCGGACATGTGCGACTTCATCACGTAGAAGCCGTGCTGGATCCGCGACAGCTTCGGGTTGTCCTCGCCGGCCTTGACGAACGCCTTGCCGCTGGCGACCACGCCCGCCGTGGCGAGCTTCGCGCCGATCGCCGACGTCGAGTCGCCGTCGTCGACCTGGAACAGGACGTCCCCGTCGCCGGAGCCCTCGAAGTCCTCGTAGCCGAAGATCTTGTTGAAGCCGTAGTAGGCACCGCCCGCGAGCAGCACGATCACCACGAGCGCGGCGACCCAGCCGAGGGCGCGCTTGCCCTTCTTCTTGCGCGGCTTGGCCGGTTTGTCCTCGTAGTCGTCTTCGTACTCGGCGTCGTCGTAGTCCTCGTACTCGCCCTCGTCGTACTCGTCGTAGTCCTCGTCGTACTGCGCGTACTCGTCGTCCTCGGCGAAGAACTCCTCGGGCTCCTCGTGCGCCGGCTCGGCCGCAGGCGGCGGAGCGGTCTGCGCGGGGATGATGTCGGTGACCGGTTCCTCGCGCACCGGCGGGGGCGGCGGGCGACGGCGCCGAGGCGGCTCCAGGCCGCTTTCGGGCACGCCGACAGAGCGGTCACCCGGCTGGACGGGCCGCCGCGGGGGTTCCGGTGCCGCGCGACGCGGGTCGGCCGCGGCGTCGGGGTCCGAGGCGGCCCGGCGCCGGCGCGAATCGCCGGTGTCTTCGGGGTCCGGTGCCGCACGGCGCCGCCGTGGATCGACGGCCTCGCCCGGGTCGGGAGCGGCGCGCCGACGCCGGCCGGACGGTGGCTCGGCGGCCTCGTCGGGGCCGGCCGCGGCCCGGTACCGGGCCAGGTCGGCCACCTCGTCCGAGGCACCTCTCGAGCGGCGCGGGACCTGGCCTTCGTCGTCCGGCGCGCCACGCAGGCGCGCGGCCTGCGCTTCGGCGGCCTCTTCCAGGTCGAGCATCGCCTGGTGACGACGTGCGGCCTCGGCTTCGGCCAGCTCTTCGGGGCTCGGCCGGCGACGGCGTGCTTCGCCGCGCTCGTCCGGGTTCGGCGCCGGACGGCGGCGCGGAGCTTCGTCCTCCGGGGCCGGACGGCGGCGCCGGGGTTCGCCGGGATCCGGGGCGGCGCGGCGGCGCGGGGCCGGCGTATCGCCGGCACCCTCGTCGAGACCGTGGCGGGCGCGGGCGGCCCGGGCGGGCGCGGCCTGCTGGGCCTGCGGGTCGAAGTCCTCGTCGGCCGGGGGCAGCGTGCCCGGCGGCTCGAGGCGGCGACGACGGCCGGCCGGCGCGTCGCGGCGCGGGTCGTGACCCGGTTCGGGCCGCGCCCGGCGGGACGGCTGGGGCAGCTCCTGGGAGCCACTGTTTTGGGAGCCACCGCGGCGCGAAGGCTGCGGAAGCTCCTGGTACCCGCTGGCGTGGGGGTCGTGCGGGTCCGCACGACGCGGTGCGGGCCGGGACGGCGGCGGTGTGGCCGGTCCCGGCTCGCGGAGTCGCCTGCGCCCGCGTGAGGACTCAGGTGGCTGCTCGTTCATCGGTCTCCCTCCCGGGCGCGGTGCGCAGCTGCGGCGTCGATCCAGGCCTGCAGGATCTCCACGGCGGCGGCCTGATCGACCACCGCGCGTTGCTTGCGGCCCTTGACCCCGCGCTGGGAGAGGATGCGGGATGCGGTGACCGTGGTCAGCCGCTCGTCGCCCAGCCGGACCGGCACGGGCGCGACGCGCCCGGCCAGAAGGTCAGCGTACGCGATCGCGGACTCGGCCGCCGGTCCCTGGCGGTTGGCGAGCGTTCGCGGGAGGCCCACGATCACTTCGACCACCTCGTGCTCGGTGACGAGGGCGGCCAGCTGGTCCAGATCACTGTCGTCGGTCGCATCGCGGGAGAGGGTAACCAATGGCGATGCGAGCACCGGTGCCGGATCGCTCAGCGCGACCCCGACCCGGACGGATCCGACATCGACGCCGAGCCGGCGCCCGCGGCCCGGATCGCCTTCCCCAGGCCGATCCGGGCCGCGGTTCCCGCGGTTAACCAATGCCGGCAATCGCCGAGCGCAGGGCCGTGACCGCGTCGTTCGCGCCGGCCGGGTTCGTGCCACCGCCCTGGGCCATATCGGGCTTGCCGCCGCCGCGGCCGCCGATCTTCTCCGCGAACGACGGCACGAGCTTGCCCGCCGCGATGCCCTTGTCCTGAGCCGCCTTCGTCGTCGCGACGACGAAGCTCAGCTTCTCGCCGGCCGGCGAGAACAGCGCCACCACGCCGGGCCGCGCGCCGAGCCGGCCGCGGATGTCGGAGGCGAGCGCGCGCAGGCCGTTGCCGTCGACGTCCGGGACGACCTCCGCCACCACGGTGACGCCGCCGATCTCCTGCGCCTTGTCGAGCAGCGCGCCCGCCGAACCCAGCACCTGCTGGGTCTTGAGCTGCGTGATCTCCTTCTCGGCGTTCTTCAGCCGGGTCAGGACGTCCTCGATGCGGCCCGGCAGCTCGTCCGACGGCACCTTGAAGGTGTTCGCCAGCTGTGAGACCAGCAGCTGCTCCTTGCGGACGTACTTCAGCGCGTCCGAACCGACCAGCGCCTCGACGCGGTGCACGCCCGAGCCGATGGAGGCGTCCGAGACCAGCTTGACCAGGCCGAGCTGGCCGATCCGGTCGACGTGCGTGCCACCGCAGAGCTCGCGGGAGTACTCGCCCATGTCGACCACGCGGACGTCGTTGCCGTACTTCTCGCCGAACAGCGCGACCGCGCCCAGCTCGAGGGCCTTGTCCTTGGTCGTGGTGAAGCTCCGCACCTCGACGTTGGTCTGCAGGTAGTCGTTGACCTCCTGCTCGACCTCGGTCAGCACGTCCGCCGACACCGAGCCCGGCGTGGTGAAGTCGAACCGCATGCGGCCCGGCGAGTTCAGCGAACCCGCCTGCGCCGCGCGCTTGCCGTACGCGCCGCGGACGGCCGCGTGCACCAGGTGCGTCGCGGAGTGCGAGCGCTCGATGGAGAGGCGCCGGTGCGCGTCGACCGAACCCGTGAGCTTCGTGTCCAGCCCGACCTCGCCGTCGGTGACCTCAACGCGGTGCACGAACAGGCCCGGGACGATCTTCTGCACGTCGAGGACCTTCAGCTCGACGCCGTCGCCCAGCAGCACGCCGGTGTCGGCGACCTGGCCACCGCTCTCGGCGTAGAACGGCGTGCGGTCGAGGACCAGCTCCGCCTTCTTGCCCGCGGAGACGCTGCGGACCGGCTGCCCGTCTTCGAGCAGCGCGACGACCTTCGCCTCGGCCTGCAGGTCGGTGTAGCCGAGGAACTCGGTCTCGCCGTGCTGCTCCAGGACCTTCCGGTACTCCGAGAGGTCGCCGTGGCCGGTCTTGCGCGCCGCCGCGTCCGCCTTCGCGCGGGTGCGCTGCTCGTTCATGAGCGTGCGGAAGCCGTCTTCGTCGACGGACAGGCCCTGCTCCGACGCCATCTCGAGGGTCAGGTCGATCGGGAAGCCGTAGGTGTCGTGCAGCTGGAAGGCCTTGTCGCCGGCCAGCACGTCGCCGCCGCCGCGCTTGGTCTCCTCGGCGGCCAGGTCGAAGATGCGCGAACCGCTCGTCAGGGTCGAGAGGAAGGCCTCCTCCTCGATCCGGACGACCTCGTTGATCCGGTCGAACCCGGCGACCAGCTCGGGGTAGGTCGGGCCCATGGTGTCGCGCACGACCTTCGCGAACTCCTGCAGCACCGGCTCCTGCACGCCCAGCAGGCGCGTGGAGCGGACGATGCGGCGCAGCAGCCGGCGCAGCACGTAGCCGCGGCCGTCGTTGCCCGGGGTGACGCCGTCGCCGATCAGCATGACGCCGGTGCGCGCGTGGTCGGCGATCACGCGGAAGCGGACGTCGTCGGCGTGGTTCGAGCCGTAGCGGCGGCCGGAGAACTCCTCGGCGCGGCCGATGACCGGGCGCACGAGGTCGGTCTCGTAGACGTTCTCGACGCCCTGCAGGATCGTCGCGACGCGCTCGACCCCCATGCCGGTGTCGATGTTCTTCTTCGGCAGCTCGCCGATCGGCTTGTGCCCGAGCTTGGGGCTCAGGTCGCCGCGGACGTCCTGCATGAAGACGAGGTTCCAGATCTCGATGTAGCGATCCTCGTCGGCGACCGGGCCGCCCTCGCGGCCGTACGCCGGGCCGCGGTCGTAGTAGATCTCCGAGCAGGGACCGCCGGGACCGGGCACGCCCATGTCCCAGTAGTTGTCCTTGCCGTCGCGCTCCTGGATGCGCTCGCCCGGCAGCCCGGTGAGCTTGCGCCACAGGCCGGCCGCCTCGGCGTCGTCGTTGTAGACGGTCGCCCAGATCCGGTTCGGGTCGAGGCCGAAGCCACCGTCGCTCTGGGGCTTGGTGATCAGCTCCCAGGCGTTCTCGATGGCGCCTTCCTTGAAGTAGTCGCCGAAGGAGAAGTTGCCGGCCATCTGGAAGAACGTGTTGTGCCGGGTGGTCTTGCCGACCTCGTCGATGTCCGGCGTGCGCACGCACTTCTGCACGGAGGTCGCGCGCGGGTACGGCGGCGGCGCCTCACCGAGGAAGTACGGCTTGAACTGGACCATGCCGGCGTTGACGAACAGCAGGTTCGGGTCGTCGAGGATCAGCGGCGCGCTCGGCACGCGCGTGTGGCCCTTGCTCTCGAAATGGCGCAGGAAACGATCGGTGATTTCGTGTGTGTCCACGGGTCAGTCCTTGTGCTGTGGTGCCGGAGTGGGAGGACGTCGGCGGCGGAGCGGCCCCGGGTCGCGCGGGCGCGACCGGTCAGCGCTCCGCCCGGCGAGCTCGCCGGACGGGGCGGCGGTCGGCGGCGTGCCGGCCGGACGCCTGCGGCGTCACCACGCCCGTCCGCTCCTCGACCATGTCGTGCAACTCCTGCTCCCGCTCGCTCATGCCCGCGCGCACCTCGGCGCCGAACGAACCGACGGCGCCGGCCAGCTCGCGCACGGCCTCGCCCAGGTTCGATGCTAACCCGGCCGGAGTGGCCTGACGAGCGGTTTCGGCGGCCTTGCGGGACAGGGCGACGCCGGCGACCACGCCGACACCGAGCCAGAACAGCCGCTTCACTTGCCGGCCTTCTTCGCTGCCTTCAGCGCGCTCTTCTTCTTGCGCGCCCGGATCGCCTTGCTGAGCCCGTAGGACAGCGCCGCGGTCTTGACCAGCGGGCCGCCCAGGGTCGCGGTGAACACCGACGTCAGCGCGGAGACGTTGCCGGTGACGGCCTGCGCGTTCGACGTGATCCCGTCGACGCGCTCCAGCTGGGCGTTGACGTGGGTGATCGTCTGGTTCGCGCCGACCAGCAGCGGGTCGGTGTTGCTGTTGGTGCGCTCGATCGCCTCGGTGGCCGCGTCCAGCGTCTTGCCGAGCTTGATCAGCGGGATCGCCAGCAGGACGACCAGCACCACGAATGCTCCTGCGGCGATCAACGCGGCGATCTGCCCTGCCGACACGGGCCCTCCTCGGTTCACTGTGTGACTTGGCGTCTTGGGTGCAGGTGAGGTTACCGCCTGGCCGGGTCCCCGACCGTGTCACCCCGCGCGGGCCGGAAAACGCCTCGCTCCGGCGGTCGCGGGGCGGTACACCTGGGCGATGGGACACGACGACGGGCCCGGTCGCCGGGTGCTCGCCGGCCCGGCCGGAGCCGCGGCCGACGTGCTGGCCGCGTTGCCGGGCGCCGACCTGACGACGGTCCAGCTGGAGATCGCGCGGCGGCGCGCGGCCCGGCTGGCTCCCGCCGACGTGCTCCGCCGGCACCGGGACGACCGGTTCGTCGCGGCCAGCCCGCTGCCGTTCACCGTGCTGCGCCGGGTCGAGGACGCCCTGCTCGGTGCGGCTTCGGAGTTCGACCTGGTGACGCTCGCGCCGCTGGTCCCGCTGGGCACGCAGTCGGCGGTGACGGGACTGGCCCAGCACCGGGTGGTGCCGACCGGCCGCGGCACCGAGGTCGCGGCGGACCCCACGACGGGACTGGCCCTGGAGGCGGCGGTCCGGCGCCCGGCCGGGGATGTCGTCCGGTTGGCGACCGTCCAGCGCGTGGTGCGCGCCCAGCGCGTGCCGGCCGGGCTGTTCGCGCACTTCTCGCTGTTCGGCGCGGTGACGGCGGGCCGCGACACGGGCGGCCTGGAGTTCGAGCGGACGGCGGCGGCCGAGCACGCGCGCCTCGTGGCGGCGGGCTGCTTCGCGCTCGGGGCCACCGCGGTCTCGCTCGGGGTGACGGTGCTGGACCCGCGGTTCGAGGGCCTGCTCGACGGGGTCCCGGTGCCGGTCCACGCGTTCCCGGACCGCGAAGGCGGCCGAGGCGGGTACTACGAGGGGCTGTGCTTCAAGGTCTACGCGGCCTTCGGCGGCGAGCCGGCCGAAGTCGGCGACGGCGGCTTCACGCCGTGGACGCGCCGGCTGCTGGGGAACGCGAAGGAACGCTTGATGACGAGCGGGCTGGGCATCGACCGCCTCGCCACGCTCCTCCCGGGCTGACCCGAGCGGGTCAGGCGTCCTTCACCACCGCGAGGTACAGCGCCGCCATGTCCTCTTCGCCGTGGCCCGCCTCCACCGTCGCCTCCAGGTGGGCCAGCGCCGCGCGAGCGCCCGCCACGTCGATGTCGGTGCCCGCGGCCTCCACCACCAGCCGGGCGTCCTTCGCCGCCAAGCCCGCCGGGAACGCCGGCGGGTACTCGCCGGCCAGCATCGCCGCGCCCTTCACGTGCGCGTAGCCGACGTCGAGGCCGCCGCCCTTGATCGTCTCCAGGAACAGCGACGGGTCCAGGCCCAGGCCGTGGGCCAGGCCGAGGCTCTCGGCCGTGGCGTTGGTCAGCGCGAGCACCCACGCGTTCACCACCAGCTTCAGCCGGCTCCCCTGCCCGGCCGGGCCGAGCCACCGCGTCTTCACGGCGACCGCGTCGAACACCGGCGTCGCCGCGGGACGGGCCTCGTCCGGCCCGGATGCCAGCACCTGCAGCTGCGCCTGCTCCGCCGGGGTGCGCGTACCGAGCACGGGCGCGTCGACGAACACCACGCCCGCCTTCTCCGCGACCGCGGCGAGGCGGTCGGTCCAGTCGAGGCCGACCGTGCTCATCTGCAGCCACAACGTGCCCGAAGCGGGCGAAGCGGCTTCGAACGCCGAAGCGACCGCGGGTCCGTCCGCGAGCATGGTCACCAGGATGTCCGCGCCCTCGGCCGCGTCGGCCGCCGAACCGGCGACGGTGGCGACGTCGGCGAGGCGCTCGGCCTTCGCCCGGGTCCGGTTCCAGACCCGGACGTCGAGGCCCGCCTTCGCGATGTTGGCCGCCATCGGCGCACCCATGATCCCGGTTCCCAGAAACGCGACGCTCATGTGCCCATCGTGCCGAACGCGCGGCGGTCCCGCAGTCCGGTCAGTAGTCGCCGAGGAGGCAGAACGGGTGCCCGGCCGGGTCGGCGTAGACGCGCCAGCCGCGGCCGCCGAGGTCGGGGTCGAGGAGCCGGCCGCCGTTCGCCAGCACCTGGTGGTGGGACTCGCGGAAGTCGTCGACCTCGAAGTCGAGGTGGAACTGCTGCGGGAACGACGGGTCCGGCCAGCGCGGCGGCCGGTAGTCGAACGACCGCTGGAAACCCAGGACGATCCCGTTGACGTGCACGGTGGACCAGTCCTCGTCGACCCGCCACCGCGGGTCCGGCCGGTCCACCTCGCCGCCGAGCAGGGCTTGGTAGAAACGGGCGAGCACCACCGGTTCCGGACAATCCAGGACGATGCACTGCAGTGTCGCGGGCACGGGAGCGCCTCCTGCGGTCACGGCGACCCCGGTTTCGGGCCACCTCAAGGCGCGAAGCTTACGTAACCCGATGATCTTGACTTCCGCGGGCCACGCCGGTGATCAGGTTCCCGACGATTCGTGCGCCGGGTTCACTTCTCCCCGCGGATCGTCCGGCGCAGCTTCGGGACGCGCTCGGCGAGCGTGCGCTCGGCGCCGCGCTGGGTCGGCTCGTAATAGTCCTTGCCGACCAGCTCGTCCGGCGGGTACTGCTGGGCCAGCACGCCTTCCGGGACGTTGTGCGGGTAGCGGTAGCCCTGCGCGTTGCCGAGCTTCTTCGCGCCCGCGTAGTGCCCGTCGCGCAGGTGCGGCGGGACAGTGCCGGCGAGCCCGCCGCGGACGTCGGCCAGCGCGGCGTCGATGCCGGTGACGACCGCGTTCGACTTCGGCGCCGTGGCCAGGTGGATCGTCGCCTGCGCGAGCGCCAGCCTGCCCTCGGGCATGCCGATGAACTGGACGGCGTGCGAGGCCGCGACCGCCGACTGCAGGGCGGTCGGGTCGGCCATCCCGATGTCCTCGCTGGCGTGCACGACGAGCCGCCGCGCGAGGAACCGCGGGTCCTCCCCCGCCTCGATCATCCGGGCCAGGTAGTGCAGCGCGGCGTCCACATCGGACCCGCGGATCGACTTGATGAACGCGCTGATGACGTCGTAGTGCTGGTCGCCGTCGCGGTCGTAGCGCACCGCGGCCTTGTCCACAGTGGACTCGACGATCGGCAGGTCGATCGTCTTCGCCTCGGTGGCCGACGCCGCGTCGGCCGCCGCCTCCAGCGCCGTCAGCGCGCGGCGCGCGTCACCCTCGGCGAGCCGGACGAGGTGGGCGCGCGCGTCGTCGGTCAGCGTCAGCTCGCCGCCGAGGCCGCGTTCGTCGGCCAGCGCGCGCTCGATCAGCCGCGTGATGTCGTCGTCGGTCAGCGGGCGCAGCTGCAGCACCAGCGAGCGCGACAGCAGCGGCGAGACGACGGAGAACGACGGGTTCTCGGTGGTCGCCGCGACCAGCAGGACCGTGCGGTCCTCGACCGCGCCGAGCAGCGCGTCCTGCTGGGTCTTGGAGAACCGGTGCACCTCGTCGATGAACAGCACGGTGTTCTCGGTGTTGTACTGCCGGCGCCGCCGCGCCTCCTCGATGACGCCGCGCACCTCCTTGACACCCGCCGAAAGCGCCGACATCGCGACGAACCGGCGTCCGGTGGCGATCGAGACCAGGTTCGCCAACGTCGTCTTGCCCGTGCCGGGCGGGCCGTAGAGCAGCACCGACGCCGGCGCGGCCCCCTCGACCAGCCGCCGCAGCGGGGCGCCTTCGCGCAGCAGGTGCTGCTGGCCGACGACCTCGTCGAGCGAACGCGGCCGCATCCGCACGGCCAGCGGAGAGCTCGCCGGGTCCGCCTGCCGCTCGTCCGCGTTCGACGTCGTCCGCTCGGGCGGCGGGGCCACGTCGGCGTTCACGGTGAAGAGCTCGTCCTGTGCCACACCGATGACGTTAACCGACGGCACCGACAGAACCCTTGCCGTGGTCGGCGCATCGGCGCTACCGTCGTGATGACTGGTTGACCGAAAGTGCGAATCCGGTCAACAGGTCAAACGCTCAACGAACAAGCAGGTGGAGACCCATGAGCCATCCCAACCGCGAGCGCGCCGACCGCATCCTGGACGCGGCGGGCGAGCTGCTGCTGCGCATGGGCTACCGGAAGGTGGCGGTCGACGACATCGCGCGCGCGGTCGGCATCGGCAAGGGCACCGTCTACCTGCACTGGCGCAACAAGGAGCTGCTGTTCCAGGCGCTGATGATGCGCGAGTCGGCCGACCTGACCGACGAGATCCTGGGCCGGATCCGGGACGACCCGGCGATGATCCTCCCGCACCGGATGATCTCGTCCTCGTTCCTCGTCACCCACCGGCGGCCGCTGGTGATGGCGATGCTGCGCGGCAACGCCGACATGTTCGGCTCGCTCGGCGACCTCGCCCTGCGCAAGCAGCAGGACGCGCTGCGCTCGCAGTTCGAGGAGGCGATGCTCCGGCGCGGGCTGATCCGCTCGGACGTCCCGAACCTGACCTACGCGCTCAACGCCGCGACGCTCGGCTTCTACCTGGGCGACACGCTTTCCTGCGAATTCGACGGCATCCCGCTCGAAGAGAAGGCGACGGTGCTCGCCCACCTGATCCGCACGGCGTTCGAGCCGGCCGGGGAACCCGACCCCGCGGCGGTCGCGGACGTGGCGGCGGAGCTCGGTTCGGCGCTCGAGGAGCTCGTCTCGGGCTACCGGCAAGGGATCTACGCACACGATCCCACCAGGGCGCCCGGCTGATCCCGGGGCCACAAGGGGAAAGAAGGGGCGGACATGACCACCACACAAGCGGACACCTGGGGTCTCCACGAATCCCAGTTCTGGCTGCGGGGGAAGCAGCCCGAGGAGCGCGTGCACCACGCGGCCGAGCTCGGGTTCTGGAACGTCTACGGGCACCCGGAGGCCGAAGAGGTCCTGCGCGACCCGGCGACGTACTCCTCGGACACCACCCGGCTGGTGCCGAAGGAGATGATGGAGGGGCAGGACCTCGACGTCGACTTCGCGGAGATGCAGGCGGGCAACCTGCTGCAGCTGGACCCGCCGCTGCACAACAAGATGCGCAAGCTGGTCAGCCGGGCGTTCACGCCGAAGGTCGTCGCGGACCTCGAGCCGCGCATCGCCGCGGTGACGCACGAGATGCTCGACGCGGCGGGCTCGTCCGGCCGGCTCGAGCTGGTCGAGGACCTGGCCTACCCGTTGCCGGTGATCGTCATCGCGGAGCTGCTGGGGGTCCCCGCGAGCGACCGGCACCTGTTCAAGGGCTGGGTGGACAAGCTGTTCGACTCCTCGGAGCAGTTCTCGCTCAAGGAGCAGACCGAGGGGCGGCAGGAGGCGGTCAAGAAGTCCCTGGAGGGGCAGAAGGCGCTCGTCGAGTACCTCGGCGTGCACGTCGACGAACGGCGGAAGCAGCCGCGGGAGGACCTGCTGACCAAGCTCGTCGAAGCCGAGGTCGACGGCGAGAAGCTGACCCGCAACGAGGTCGTCAACTTCGCCAACGTCCTGCTGCTGGCCGGGCACATCACCACCACGATGCTGCTCGGCAACGCCGTGCTGTGCCTGGACACGCACCGGGAGTGGGACGAGCGCGTGCGCGCCGACCGGTCCCTGGTGCCGCCGGCGATCGAAGAGTCGTTGCGGTACCTCTCGCCGTTCGCGGTGGTGGCCCGTTCGACCACGCGTGAAGTGCAGCTCGGCGGGGCGACCGTGCCCGCGGACCAGATGCTGCTGGTCTGGGTGGCGGCCGCCAACCGCGACGAGCGGGTGTTCGCCGACCCGGACACCTTCAACCCGTTGCGCGATCCCAACCCGCACCTCGCGTTCGGCCGCGGGATCCACTTCTGCATCGGGGCGCCGCTCGCCCGGCTCGAAGGCCGGGTGGCGCTGAACATCCTGTTCGACCGCTACCCGGCGCTGCGCACGATCCCGGGTGAGCCGCCGAAGTTCCAGGTGAACCCGAACATGACGGGCGTGCGGGAGCTGCCGCTCACGACGGCGTGAACCGGTTGCGCCCTGGGCGAAATCACTCGCCCCGGGGCGCCGCCGTGCCCGAGGGTGGACCGATGAACGTGGCGGTGCTGTCGGACATCCACGGCGTCCTGCCCGCGCTGGAGGCCGTGCTCGCCGAGCCGGACGTCGAGGCGGCGGACCGGATCGTGCTGCTGGGCGACCTGCTCGCGGGCCCGATGCCGGTGGAGACCCTGGACCGGTTGCGGGCGCTGGGCTCACGCGCGATCTGGGTGCGGGGCAACGCGGACCGGGAGCTGGCGGCCTCGGCGCGCGGCGCCGGGAAGTTCGTCCCGGACCCGATCTTCCCGTGGGCGGCGCGGCAGCTGCGTCCCGAGGACCTGCCGGTGCTCGACGCGCTTCCGCTGACGGTGTCGCTCGACGGCGTGCTGTTCTGCCACGCGACCCCGCGTGACGACACGGAAATCGTGCTCGTCGACAGCCCGCTGGAGCGGTGGACGGAGGTCTTTGCCGGGGTGGCCGAGCGAACGGTCGTGCTGGGCCACACGCACATGCCGTTCGTGCGGCTCGCGGACCGGCGCCTGGTCGTCAACCCCGGGAGCGTCGGAATGCCTTACGGCGCAAGCGGTGCGCACTGGGCCCTGCTCGGTGACGGCGTCCAGCTGCGGCGCACGGCGTACGACGTCGAGGCGGCGTGCCGGTTCCTGGCTTCACGCTCGGGTTATCCCGACATCGAGGCGTGGGCGGACTACTTCATCCGCGACCCGGCTTCCGACGCGGAGGCGCTGCGGGTGTTCAGCGGGTCCGGAACGACTTCCACATGATGACCGCGGCGTAGGGCAGGAACTCGCGGCCGCGGCGCCAGAGCCACGGGATTCCCTTGAGCACCAGCCACCCCACGTGTCCCGAGGCGCTCGGCTCGACGCCCCCGCCGCAGGTGAGGCTCACGGGCTCGGGGACGTCGAAGCCGGCTTCGGCGAGGAGGCCGGTGAAGCCGTCCGCGAGCAGGCGGTGCCCGAACTCCGAGGGGTGCAGCCGGTCGACGCTCCAGACGGCCAAGTCGTAGGCGCCCGGGAGGCGGTCGAGGTCGAGGCAGGGCACGCCTTCGCGGGCGACGACGTCGTCGATGGCGGCGTTCAGCTCGGCGACGCGGGCACTGAGGGCGCGCTTGAGCGACGGCGGGAGGCGGAAGACCTTGCTGTGGTCGTGGAACCGGACCGGGACGACGGTGGTGTTCACCTCGCGGAGCCGGTGGATGATGCCGGTGAGGTCGGCGGCGATGCGGGCGGCGTCGAAGTCCGGCCTCAGGGTGTCGTTCATCCCGGCCACGAGCAGCGCGACATCCGGCCGGTGCGCGACGGCGGCGGGCACCTGGTCGGTGAGCACGCACCGCATCCGCGCACCGGTGAAGGCGGGGTTCAGGTAGCCACCATCGTCGACCCCGAGCGCGGCGGCGACGAGCGGGCCGACGCCCCGCCAGCCCCCGCGCCGGGGAAGCGGATCGCCCAGCCCGACAGCGGTGGAGTCACCGAGCACGACGAGCCGCCGGGCTTGCTTCAGCGGCTCGAGCGACGGCACGGCGGCGAGCGCTGGGCGGCTCGGACGGGAGGGTTCGGGGGTGACTTCGACACTCATCACGGTCACGCCCACGACCATCGGCCACGGAAGCTCACTTGCGGTGAGGACGAGGTAACACGCCCGCGACCGGGCGCCTAATTCTTGACGCTCACCTCACAGGAGGGCGAAATGTCCTGTTCGCGGGCGGCTCAGAGGCGTCAGCGGAAAGCCGGGTAGAACGCCAGGTCGGCGTGCGGGCCCAGCCGGGCCGCCAACGCCGCCGCCACCCGGGTCGCGAACTCCGAAACCGCCGTCATCCGGACATATCCCGCGTGCTTGGCCAAGTCTCGCCACCACGTCACCAGCGCCGCCTCGCGGCTCACCGGGGCCGCGTGGCGGGAGAGGTCCAGCGATCCCAGCTCCTCGCCCGTGATCAGCCACACCCGCAGCAGCTCGCTGGTCGTCAGGTGCTCGGCCAGTGCCTCGTCGTCGGCCAGGGCCGGCCAGACCCCGACCACCTCCGCGCGCCAGGCCGCGACCATCGCCTCGCTCATGCCCGCCGGGAGGGCCAGCGCGTCCGGCCAGCTCGCGAACGGGAGCCTCAGGTGCGCCGCGTCGACCAGGGCCGAGCGGACGCAGCCGTACTCGAAGTCGAGGAAGCGGACGCTCTCGCCCGTCACGAGGTTGTTGTCCGGGCTCAGCTCCACCGGGCTGAACGCGCGGAAGCCCGCCGACCGCGACTGCTCCAGTGCCGCCGCCACCTGCGCGAGGACCTCGTCCGGCGCCGGGATGCCCAGGCGCTCCTGGATCACCGCCGGGACGCGCTCGTGCAGTTCGTCGCCCGCGGCGGAGTCCGTCTTCGACGGGCCGCCGAGCCGGCGCAGCAGCGCGTTGAAGTCCGCTTCGCGCCCCGCCGTGCTCGCGTGCAGCCGGCCCAGCGAACGGGCCCACGACAGCAGCGCGCGCTCGGCCGCGCGGGAGTCGCGGGCGTAGAGCTTGTCCTCCAGCGTCGGCGTGCGGCCGAGGTCCTCCAGCACCAGCACGCGGTCGCGGCCGTCGTGGGCCAGCAGCTCCGGGCACATCCGCTCGTCCGGCGCGAGCGCGGTGAAGAGCTGGTAGCTGACCGCCTCATGGGCGAACGGGTCGGCGCCCGACGACGGCTGGTCCGCGTAGTGCTTGATGACCAGCGTGCGCGGCAGCGCGAAGGACGACGACACCACTCTCGCCCGGACGACCGTGGCCGGCCCGCTCCCCGCCAGGTCTTCGGGCGCGACCAGCGTGATCGCGCTGCCGAACCGGCGGGAAAGAACGGACTCGCCCGCCGCGACCGCAGCGGCGACGGCGAGCTGCTCGGCTCCTGCCCCGACCCCAGCATCGCCGGTGGAGGAGGTGTCGACTGTCATTGTCACCGACCCTACTCGTGACTGAGCAACCATGACTACTGACATCCGGACAAGAAGGATCCCCCGGCCCGGGCGGGGTCATCCCCGTGAAAGCGGACGCTGCCCCACCGGTAAACGTTGCCCATTCCGGCGCAGGATCAACACAATGGCCGCTGCTGCAACGATTCCGAGAAGGTTGACGAGCAGCTGTCCCACCGATTGGACGCATCGGCCCCACTCCCCCGCCACGGCGGCCACGACCGCGTAGCCCGCGGCCGGCACCGTCGTCACGGAGATGAAGACGCCCACGAGCGCCGCCGACTTCGCCGAGGTCATGGCGAGCATCCCGGCCGCGCCGGCGAGCATCGCCACGACCAGTGACGGCATGCCCACCGAAAAGACGAAGTCGACCTCGTTGTGCTGCTTCAGCTCGAACGCCTGCGCGCCGAACACGTCCGTGACGCGCACGAGCAGCGAGCCGCCGAGTGTCACGACCATGGCCAGCGGGAAGCCGATCCCCAGCGCCGCGCCCGCCAGCCGGACGAGGTCCCACCGGCGGAGCACCACGCCCACCGCCAGGGCGGCGAGCGGCCCGAACTCCGGGCCGACGACCATCGCGCCGACGATCGTCACCGCGGAGTCCGTCAGCACGCCGACCGCGGCCAGCAGGCAGGCGATGGTGAGGAACGCCAGGAACGTCACGTTGAGCCGCGACTCCTCGCCCGTTCGGGCCAGCAGCTCCTGCCAGACGACGGCGTCCGCGCCTTCGCCCGGCGCCGCCTCCTCCGCCTCGTCGGCGGCGTCGGACAGCGCCGTGTCGATCGCTTCGAGCGTGATCCCGCCGGTGCGGTCGAGCTCGAGCACGCACAGCGCGTCCACGATCTCGTCCGCCGCCTCGCGCGCGATATCGGCCTCGACCAGGTCCCCTTCCGGGGACACGGCGACGCCGCGGTGCACGATCAGGTGCGCCGTCCCGGCGTGTGCCCGCAGGATGTCGAGCGCCTCGGCGGTCTTCTCCGGCGGGCACACGGCCCTGAGGTGCAGCACTAGTTCTGCGGCGGGGTGGCCGGCTTCGCGTCGATGCCGGCCTCCTTGCGCTGCTGCGCCGTGATCGGCGCGGGCGCCGCGGTCAGCGGGTCGTAGCCGCCGCCGGTCTTCGGGAACGCGATCACGTCACGCAGCGAGTCGGCCTTGGCCAGCAGCATGACGATGCGGTCCCAGCCGAACGCGATGCCGCCGTGCGGCGGCGGGCCGAAGGCGAAGGCGTCGAGCAGGAAGCCGAACTTCTCCTGGGCCTCCTCCTCGCCGAGGCCCATCAGCGCGAAGACGCGCTTCTGGACGTCGCCGCGGTGGATACGGATCGAGCCGCCGCCGATCTCGTTGCCGTTGCAGACGATGTCGTAGGCGTAGGCCAGCGCGTTGCCCGGGTCCTGCTCGAACTTGTCGATCCACTCCGGGGTCGGCGAGGTGAAGGCGTGGTGCACCGCCGTCCACTTGCCGGCGCCGACGGCGACGTCGTCGCCGATGTCCTCGACCGGCGCGAACAGCGGCGCGTCGACGACCCACACGAACGACCACGCGTCCTCGTCGATCAGGCCGAGGCGCTTGCCGATCTCGTCGCGCGCGGCGCCGAGCAGCGGCTGCGTGCTCGAGGCCTTGCCCGCGGAGAAGAAGACGCAGTCGCCGGGCTTGGCGCCCGCGGCGGCGGCGACGTTCTCGCGTTCGGTCTCGGACAGGTTCTTCGCGACCGGGCCGCCGAGCGTGCCGTCCTCGTTCACGAGGATGTAGGCGAGGCCGCGCGCGCCGCGCTGCTTCGCCCATTCCTGCCACGCGTCGAGCTGGCGGCGCGGCTGGCTCGCCCCGCCGGCCATCACGACCGCGCCGACGTAGGGCGCCTGGAACACGCGGAACGGCGTGTCGGCGAAGAACTCCGTCATGTCGGTGATCTCGAGGTCGAAGCGCAGGTCCGGCTTGTCCGAGCCGTACTTGGCCATCGCCTCGTGGTAGGTGATGCGCGGGATCGGCCGCGGGATCTCGTGCCCGACCAGCTTCCACAGCGCGGAGACGATGTCCTCGCCGACCTTGATGACGTCGTCCTGCTCGACGAAGCTCATCTCGATGTCGAGCTGGGTGAACTCCGGCTGGCGGTCGGCGCGGAAGTCTTCGTCCCGATAGCAGCGCGCGATCTGGTAGTACCGCTCCATGCCGCCGACCATGAGCAGCTGCTTGAACAGCTGCGGCGACTGCGGCAGGGCGTACCAGGAGCCGGGCTTGAGCCGGGCCGGGACGAGGAAGTCGCGGGCGCCTTCCGGGGTGGAACGGGTCAGCGTCGGCGTCTCGATCTCGACGAAGTCCTGGTTGTGCAGCACCTCGCGGGCGGCGCGGCTGACCTCGCTGCGCAGCCGCATGGCCGCGGCCGGGCCGCTGCGGCGCAGGTCCAGGTAGCGGTGCTTGAGGCGGATCTCCTCGCCGACGTCGACCCGGTCGTCGATCGGGAACGGCAGCGGCGCGGCCTCGGACAGCACCTCGAGCTGGGTCGCGAGGACCTCGATCTCGCCGGTGGGGATCTCGGCGTTCGCGTTGCCCTCGGGGCGCTTCGCGACCTCGCCGACGATCTTGACGCAGAACTCCGAGCGCAGCGCGTGCGCGCGCTCGGCCATCTCGCCCTCGCGGAAGACGACCTGGGCGACGCCGCTGGCATCACGCAGGTCGATGAAGATGACGCCGCCGTGATCGCGCCGCCGGGCCACCCATCCGGTGAGGGTGACGGTCTGTCCGGCCTGTCCGGCACGCAGGGTGCCGGCGTTGTGAGTGCGGAGCACTGCGACTGCTCTCCTTCGACATGGGGTGTTCTCGCTGCCCGGAAAGGCTAACGAACAGCCCAGCGTACGACGTCGGCAGGCTTGGCTTGCGCGGTGGTCAGAGCACGTACTTCGGCCGGGCCTCCAGCGCGGCGACCAGCCGGTGGGCCTGGGCCAGGTAGGCGCCGACCGGGTAGATACCGCCGCCGGGGTGGGCGACCAGCCAGCTGGCCGCCGCCGGCGGGGACGCGAAGAACGGCTGGCCCGCGCAGGCCATCGCGTCGACGTGGTCGAGCCCGAAGCCCAGGTCGACCGCGGCGACGACGGCCGACGGCGGGTCGGCCTGGATGATCCCCCGGTCGGTGAGGTCGATGCGGATGCGCGTCCGGGTGACCGGGCAGATCGCCTCCGCGTGCACGCGCTCGCCGGTGGCGATGGCCAGCAGGAACATGTCGACGGTGCCGTCCGGGCCGGCACCGAGGGTGCCTTCGGCGGGTTGGAGGCGGTGGTGGGCGCCGCGCGGCGCGGGACCGGTGCTGACGAGGTCGCGGTGCAGGGTGAAGCCGATCAGCTCGACGAGCCGGCGGACCTCGGCCGGGGCGACGCCGACGATGGCGGCCAGCCGTTCGACGCCCACCGGGTGCCGGCCGGCCCGGGTCAGCTTCAGGGCGGCCCACGCGAGCCGGGCGGCCGCGACCCGGTCGGTCTGCGAGGTCGTCATCACCGCTCTCCCTTCCGCTTCGATCCCTTCGACGTTAGGCGTCGGTGAGGTGGGGCGACAACGACACGATCGGACATTTTTCCGCAAGGCCGCGACACGGTGGCGCAATCGTGTCCGGACTACGGCGAACGGGGGAGTTCACCGGTAGCCGGCGGCGTTCCGGGTGACGGCCTCACCCACACGGCGGCCCGGCGGATGATCACGGACCGGCGGACGGTGTTGTCCACAAAGGACCGATCGCGCGACGGTGTTCGCGCTCCCACCGCTTCGCGCCGGAAGAGCTGTGACTATTCGGCCACCGGTGTCTCGGCTCGCGGCCTCACAACAGCCGCAGCTGCTCCACCACCGGTGCTTCCGGCGGCGGTTCGGGCAGCTTCTCCGGTCGCCGCGCCTCGTACCCCGTCTTCGGCGCCAGCCCATGCCTCCGCAGCAACGGCGCCACCCGCTCCCCCAGCCGCTCCCGGTACGCCTTCTGCACGTAGCTCCCCCGCGCGTACAGCTCCCGGTACCGCGGCACCAGCGCCGGGTACGCGCCCGCCAGCCAGCGCCCGAACCACTCGCGCGCGCCCGGGCGCAGGTGCAGCGGGATCACCGTCGCGCTCGTCGCGCCGACCTCGGCCAGCTTCGCGAACAGCGCGTCCAGCGCCTCCGGCGAATCCGTCAGCCACGGCAGCACCGGCGCCACCAGCACCGAGCACGGCAGCCCCGCGTCACGGGCCTTGCGGACCAGCTCCAGCCGGGCCTGGGGGCTCGGCGTGCCCGGTTCGAGACGGTGCTGGAGCTCGCGGTCGAGCAGGGCGATCGACACCGCGAGCGAGACCGGCACGTCGGCGGAGACCCGCTGCAGCAGCGGCAGGTCGCGCGCCAGCACGGTGCCCTTCGTCAGCACCGACAACGGCGTCCCGGAGCGGGCCAGCGCCGTGATGATCCCCGGCATCAGCCGGTAGCGGCCCTCCGCGCGCTGGTACGGGTCCGTGTTCGTGCCCATCGCGACGGGCTCGCACCGCCACGACGGCCGTTTCAGCTGCGCCGTCAGCACCTCCGGGGCGTTGACCTTCACCACGACCTGCGTGTCGAAGTCGTGGCCGGCGTCGAAGTCCAGGTACGTGTGGGTGTTCCGGGCGAAGCAGTTGTGGGACACCATGCCGTCGGCGATGAAGTCGCCGGTGCCGGTGGTGATGTCGAACAGCGGCAGCTGCAGGCCCAGCGGCTCGATCGCCTCGACGCGGCGGCGGCTCGCGCCGATCACCGCGCCGTCCAGCGACCGCTTCCACCCCACCGCCGGGTTGCTCACGTGCAGGAACCGCAGCACCTCGGCCGTCCCGCCCAGGAGCCGGACCTCCTGCCGGGCGGGGAACTTCGGCACCTCGTCGATCTGGTGCGCGAAGCCGAAGCGGGTGAGCGCGCCGACGAAGGCGTCGGTGATCTCGGGTTCGTCGTGCGCGACGGCGAGGACGCCGCGGCCGTAGTCGCCCGCGATGTCGAAGATGCCGGCCAGGAAGCCGCGCTGCCAGTGCGCGTCCGGCTCGGCCGGGACCTTGAGGAACCCGACGGACGAGCCGAAGTCGGGCAGGTACTCGAGCGCGCGCGTGGCGGCGTCCGGTTCCGCGGCGAACCCGCCGGAGCGCAGCATCCCGCAGAGGTAGCCGGCCCGGTACCCGAGCGTCTCGTCCGGCGTCGGCTCGAACCGGCCGACGCCGATCAGCTCGGTGCCGGGCTCCAGGTGCGGGCGCTGCGCGGCGCCGAACTTGGTGCCGGTGACGTGCTTCCAGCCCTTGCTCGTGAGGAACCGGTGGTCGCCGCCCGCGACGAGCCGGGTGCCGTCCTCCAGGGTCACCCGGTAGGCGGCGCGCAGGGTCGTCCAGTGCGCTTCGACCCGGGTCGGCACCAGCCGCCGGGACGCGCCGTGGCCGCGGGTGCCGTAGATGGCGTCGCCGACCTCCAGCTCGGACAGCGCTTTGGTGCGGCCGTCCGCCATCAGGATCTTGGTGCCGCCTTCGAGGCAGTAGGTGCAGGCGTGGGAGCAGCCGCGGTACGGGTTGACGGTCCAGCTGAACGGCACGCCGGACCCGGAGGGCACCTTGTTCAGCACGGAGCGGGCGTGCACCTCGTGAAAGGTGACGCCGTCGAACTCCGGTGACCGCACGGACCGCACCAGGCCCTCCAGCCCGGGCAGTGCCGGCTCACCTTCCCCCGCTCGCTGCCGATCCCATCGCACAGCGCCAGTCGAACATATGTTCTAGACGAGTGTCAAACGCGTTCGCCGCAGGCGAATCGGGGTGGTGCTGCTGTGACTCCTGGGGTCCGTCCGGCGGCGGCAAACGTCTTGAATGAGTCATTCAGGTCACCAGGCGTCTTGAAAGACTCATTCAAGACGTTCCGGGACCGCGCGGCGCCGGGGCTCAGGACGTGAAGCGGTCCAGGGCGCGGATCTTGTTGGTCGCGTCCAATGCCGCCACCTTGTACGCCTCCGACAGCGTCGGGTAGTTGAACACCGCGTCGACCAGGTAGTCGACCGTGCCGCCGCAGCCCATCACCGCCTGTCCGATGTGGACCAGGTCCGTCGCGCCCGTGCCGAACACGTGCACCCCGAGCAGCTTGCGGTCCTTTGTGGACACCAGCAGCTTCAGCATTCCGTAGCTGTCGCCGGTGATCTGGCCGCGCGCCAGCTCGCGGTAGCGCGCGATGCCGACCTCGTACGGCACCGCCGACGACGTCAGCTGGGCCTCCGTCGCGCCGACGTAGGAGATCTCCGGGATCGTGTAGATGCCGATCGGCTGCAGCGCGCCCAGGCCGTTCGCCGGCTCGCCGAACGCGTGGTACGCCGCGAGCCTGCCCTGGTCCATCGACGTCGCCGCCAGGGCCGGGAAGCCGATCACGTCGCCGACCGCGTACACGTGCGGGACCTCGGTGCGGTAGCTCTCGTCGACCACGAGCCGGCCGCGCTCGTCCGCCTGCAGGCCCGCCGCCTCCAGGGCCAGCTCGCCCGTCATCCCCTGGCGGCCCGCGGAGTACATGACGCCGTCGGCCGGGATGCGCTTGCCGCTGACCAGCGTCGTGATCGTCGCGTCGTCGGACACCGCGACGTCCGCGACCTTCTCGCCGAAGCGGAACGTGACGCCGAGGTCGCGCAGCTGGAACTTCAGCGACTCCACGATCTCGGGGTCGCAGAAGTCGAGCATCTGGTCGCGCTGCTCCACGACGGTGACGCGCGAGCCGAGCGCCGCGAACATCGACGCGTACTCGATCCCGATCACGCCCGCCCCGACCACGACGAGCGACGACGGGATCTGCTCGAGCCGCAGGATCTCGTCGGAGTCGAGCACGCGCGCGGCGTCGAAGTCGACGTGCGCCGGGCGCGCGGGGCGGGTCCCGGTGGCGATCACGACGTAGTCCGCGCTCAGCGTCCGGCGGTCGCCGGCGTGCTTGCCGTCCACGACGATCGTGTGCGGGTCGGCGAACGAGCCGGTGCCGGCGACCAGGTCGACGTGGTTGCGCATCAGCTGCGCGCGCACCACCTGGACCTCGCGCCCGACGACGTGCTGGGTGCGCGCCAGCAGGTCGGCGATCGTGATGTCCTGCTTGACGCGGTAGCTCGCGCCGTACAGCTCGCGCTGGTTCATGCCGGTCAGGTAGAGCACCGCTTCGCGCAGCGTCTTGGACGGGATCGTGCCGGTGTTGACGCACACCCCGCCGACCATGTCGTGCCGGTCCACGACCGCCACCCGCTTGCCCAGTTTCGCCGCGGCGATCGCGGCCTTCTGGCCGCCGGGGCCCGAACCGATGACGATGAGGTCGTACTCGTGCTCGCTCACGACGTCGAGCCTGCGCACCCGGGCGCCCCGGCGCAACCCCTCGCCGGTGAAGATCCGCGCGCGATGCCGTCTCGGCGCTAGCGTGACCGGGTGCTGCGGGTGTCGCTGCTGGGCGAGCAGGTGATCGCCGACGACGAGACCGGGGCCGTGCTGACGCGGTCGCCGCGCTCGGTCGCGCTCGTCGGTCACCTCGTCGTGCACGCCGGCCTGGCGCAGCCGCGGCGGCTGATCGCCGGGCTGTTCTGGCCGGACTCCACCGACGCGCAGGCCCTGACCAACCTCCGCCGCGAGCTGCACCAGCTGCGCCGCGTGCTGGGCGACCCGCCCTCGCTGGCCGTCACCGGGCGCGACCTGTCCTGGCGGGACACGCCGTCGAGCCGCGTGGACGTGCGGGAGTTCGACGTCGCCCGCCGGGCCGCGCTGGCCGCGACCGACCCCGGTGACGTCGTCGCCCACGCCCAGGCCGCCCTCGCGACCTACCGCGGCGAGCTGCTGCCGGGCCTGGCCGACGACTGGGTCCTGGCGGCCCGCGCCGAGCTGGACCGCCAGTGCGTCGAGCTGTGCGACCTGCTCTGCCGGACCCCGGCGGGCGACCCGGCCGTCGCGCTCGCCGCGGCCCGGCGCCGGATCCGGCTGCGCCCGCTGGAGGAGACCGGCTACCGGACGCTGATGGGGCTGCAGGCCGACGCGGGCGACCGGGCGGGCGCGGTGAGCACGTACCACCGGTGTGCGTCGGTCCTCGAACGCGAGCTCGGCGTCGTCCCGGCCGAGCCGACCCGCGCGGCGCTGCGCCGGCTGCTCGCCCGGCCGGACCCCGAACCCCGGCGGGCGGCCGCACCCGGTCTCGTCGGCCGGGCCGCCGAACTGGCCCGGCTCGGCGACGCCTGGCGCGGCGCCGCGGCGGGACGCGCCGGGGTCGTCCTCGTCCGGGGTGACGCCGGGGTCGGCAAGACCCGGCTGGTCGCCGAGCTGGCCGGGCAGGCCCGCGCGGAGGGCGCCGTCGTCGCGGTCGGCCGCTGTTTCGGCACGGCGGGCCGGGTCGCGCTGGCGCCGGTGGCCGACTGGCTGCGCGCGCCCGCGGTGCAGCGGGCGGCGACGGCGCTGGATCCGGTGTGGCGGACCGAGGTCGACCGGCTGCTGCCGGCCGCGCGCCGGAGCACGGGCGGGCACCCGAGGGTCGACGCGTGGCAGCGCCTGCGGTTCTTCGAAGGGCTGGCCCGCGCGCTCACCGCGGGCGGGCGGCCCGTCCTGCTGGTGCTCGACAACCTGCAGTGGTGCGACGAAGAGACACGCGCGTTCCTCGCCTTCTGCCTCGGTCTCCTGCCGGACGCGCCGCTGCTGGTCGCCGGGACGCTGCGCGACGGCGACCAGGACCCCGGCGTCGCGGCCTGGACCGCCCAGCTGCGCGACGACGGCAAGCTGACCGAGCTGCCGCTGCTCCCGTTCGACGCCGACGGCACCGCACGCCTCGGCGAAGCGGTGGCCGGGCGCCCGCTGTCCGCGTCCGACCGCGCCGTGCTGCACGCGGCGACCGGCGGGTTCCCGCTGTACGTCGTGGAAGCGTTGCGCACCAACGACTCCCCGCCGTCCGGCCGGCTCACCGGCGTGCTGCGGGCGCGGCTCGAGCAGCCCGGCCCGGCCGCCCGCGAGATCGCCGGGCTCGCCGCCGCGGCCGGCCGCGACTTCACCCTGGAGCTGCTCACCGAGGCGAGCGACCTCGACGCGGACACCGTCGTCGACGCGGTCGACGAGCTGTGGCGCCGCCGGATCGTGCGCGAGTTCGGCGGCAGCTACGACTTCGCCCACGATCTCCTGCGCGAAGCCGCCTACCAGCAGGTCAGCCCGCCGCGGCGGTGGCTGCTGCACCGGCGGCTGGCCCAGGGCATGGAGCTGCTGCACGCCGACGACACCGACGCCGTGGCGGCCCAGCTGGCCGAGCAGTACGCGCGCGGCGGGCGACCCGACCGCGCCGTCGCCCACTACCGGCGGGCCGCGGCCGTCGCCGCCCGGACGTTCGCCCACGCCGAGGCGATCCGGCTGCTCAAGGCGGCCCTCGAACTCGTCCGCGCGCGCCCGGCGAGCGGCAACCGCGACCGCGCCGAGCTCGAGGTCCTCGAAGCGCTCGCCGGCCCGCTCAACGCCCACCACGGGTACTCCTCCCCCGAGCTGCAGCACGTCCTGGAGCGGTCGCTCGCGCTCGCGGAGTCCGCCGGCGGCAAGGAGTCCGCGCTGACGGCGCTGCTGGAACTGTGGTCGTCCCGGTTCGTCCAGGGCCGGACGGCGGAGGCGCACGAAGCGGCCGAACGCGCCCTCTCGCTGCTCGTCCCCGGGACCAGCGCCGCACAGGGCGGCTCGGCGCATTTCATCGTCGGAGGCTCGTCGCTGAGCCTCGGGCACGACCCGGCCGAAGCGCTGCGGCACTTCGAGCTGGGCGCCGAACGCACGCGCGGCGCGTCGTCGTGGCCGATCGGCACCCGGCCGGACGTGCACGGGCCGGCGTGGGCGGCGCACGCGCACTGGCTCCTCGGTCACGACGACGAAGCCGTGGCCAGCAGCAACGCCGCGATCGACCTCGCACGGGCGATCGAGCAGCCGTACAGCCTGGCCATCGCACTCGCGTACGCCGGGATCACCCACCAGATGCGCCGCGACCGGCGGGCGCTGTGGGCCGCCGTCACCGAGCTGCACGCGCTGTGCGACCGGTACGGCTTCGCGTACTACCGGGAGTGGGCGCTGGTGCTGGGCGGCTGGTCCCGCGGCGGCGCGGCCGGGCTCGCCGCCGCCCAGGAGGGTGTCGCGCACCTGAAGGCCGAAGGGGCGTTCGCGCGGATGCCGTACTGGCTGACGCTGGTCGCCGACGTGTCGGCGCCGGAGGCGGCCCGCGCGACGCTGGACGCCGCGCTCGCCGCCGGGGAGGCCCGCGACGACCGCTGGTGGCTGCCGGAGGTGCTGCGGCTGCGGGCGGCGCACGACCCCGACCCGGCGCCCCGCCTGCGGGCCGCCGCGAAGCTCGCCCGCGCCCAGGGCAGCGTCGCCCTGCGGCGGCGGGCGGAGGCCGACCTCGGCGCTTTAGGGGGTCCGGGTGGCGGAGCCCCCGGCTCGGGACGATCCCCCGGATTTCGCAGCGTTCGATCCCCGTCCTGACCTGCGGCGAACGGACCGAACGCTGCGCGAACGCCGCGTGCCTACGTTCTCCTCGGGTACGGGAAATCCGAGAGGGGCACCATGACCACCACCGCTCTGCCGCACGAGGAACTGGCCGCCGCGCTGCGCGGCGACCTGATCACGCCGGCCGACCCGGGCTATGACGAAGCCCGCGCCGTCTACAACGCCATGATCGACAAGCGACCGGCGGCGATCGCCTACTGCCGCGACACCGCCGACGTCGTCGCCTGCGTCCGCTACGGCCGTGCGCAGGGCCTGGACATCGCCGTGCGCGGCGGCGGCCACAACGCGGGCGGCCTCGGCGTCGCCGACGGCGCGCTCGTCATCGACCTGTCCGGGCTGCGCAGCACCACCGTCGACCCGGTGAACCACACCGTCCGCGCCGACGCGGGCTGCACCTGGGGCGACGTCGACCACGCGACGGTCGCGTTCGGCATGGCGACGCCGTCGGGCATCGTCGGGTCGACCGGCGTCGCGGGCCTGACGCTCGGCGGCGGCATCGGCTACCTGGCCCGGCGGTTCGGCCTGACGATCGACAACCTGCTCGGCGCGGACGTCGTCCTCGCGGACGGTTCGTTCGTGCACGCTTCCGAGTCGTCGCACACCGACCTGTTCTGGGCGCTGCGCGGCGGCGGCGGCAACTTCGGCGTCGTCACGTCGTTCACGTTCCGCTGCCACGACATCGGCGAGAACGGCACGATCATCGGCGGGCCGGTGCTGTACGACCTGGGCGACACCCCGGACGTGCTGCGCTGGTACCGCGAGCTGCTGCCGTCCCTGCCCGAGGAGCTCAACGGCTGGTTCGGGTTGCTGACGATCCCGCCGGCACCGCCGTTCCCGGAGGAGCTGTGGGGGCGCAAGGCGTGCGGGATCGTCTGGTGCTACACGGGTTCGCACGACAAAGCGGACGAAGTCCTGGCCCCGGCGCGCGAGTTCGGGTCACCCCTGCTGGTCGGTCTGCAGGAGATGCCGTACACGGCGCTGCAGGGCGCGTTCGACGCGCTGTACCCGCCCGGGCTGCAGTGGTACTGGCGCGCGGACGTGTTCCACGAGATCTCCGACGCGGCGATCGACATCCACGTCAAGTACGGCGAACGCCTGCCGAGCATGCACTCGTCGATGCACCTGTACCCGATCGACGGAGCGGCGAGCCGGGTGGCTCCGGACGCGACGGCGTTCCCGCACCGGTCCGGCGGCTGGTCGGGCGTGATCGTGGGCGTCGACCCGTCGCCGGCCAACGCTTCGGAAATCTCCCAATGGACACGGGACTACTGGGAAGAACTGCACCCGACCTCGGCGGGCGGCGCGTACGTCAACTTCATGATGGAGGAGGGCCAGGACCGGGTGAAGGCTTCGTACGGCGCGAACTACGAGCGGCTGGCCCAGGTGAAGCGCCGGTACGACCCGGAGAACGTGTTCCACGTCAACCAGAACATTCGCCCGGCGTGACGGCTCACCGCCCGGCCGGGAGCCTGCTGGAGTAGGTTCCCGGTCGGGAGGTGATCGGCATTTCCGCGGTTCCGGCGACCCGGTGGGACGTCCTGCTCGCGATCGGCGCCGGCGGCGCGCTGGGGAGTCTCGCCCGCTACGGCCTGTCGGTGGCGATCCCGCACGCGCGCGGGGAGTTCGCCGTCGCCACGCTGGTCACCAACGTGCTCGGGTGCCTGCTCATCGGCGTCCTGATGGCGTTCCTGACGACCACCGCGCGCCCCCACCACCTGCTCCGGCCGTTCCTCGGCGTCGGGATCCTCGGCGGCTTCACGACGTTCTCCACGTTCGTGACCGACACCCTCGACGCGGCGACGACCGGGCGGATACTGGGCTCGCTGCTGTACACGGCAGCGTCGCTGGTGCTGTGCCTGGCCGCGGTGACGGCCGGCCTGACGGCGACCCGCGCGGTCCGGAAGGGACGCTGATGGAAGGGCCGGCCACCCGCCTGACGATCTACCTCGGCGAAGACGACCACTGGCACCACAAGCCGCTCTACCACGAGATCGTCCGCCGGGCGCGGGACGCCGGGCTGGCGGGCGCTTCGGTGCTTCGCGGCGTCGAGGGCTACGGCGCGTCGTCGCTGATCCACACGACGCGGATCCTCTCGCTGTCGGAGGACCTGCCGATGGTCATCGTGATCATCGACGCGGAGGACAAGCTGCGCGCGTTCCTGCCGCAGCTGGACGAGCTGATCGGCGAGGGCCTGGTGACGCTCGACCAGGTCGAGGTGGTCCGCTACGTGGGGCGGACGGAGTGACGCTGGTCCTGGTGGCCCTCGGCGGGGCGGCGGGCTCGATCCTGCGCTACCTGACCGACCGGCGGGTGCAGGCGTGGCGGGACTCGCCGTTCCCGTTCGGGACGCTGACGGTGAACGTCGTGGGCTCGTTCATCCTGGGTTTCCTGAGCGGCTGGCTGCTGCACGGCGCGGAGCCGTCGTCGGTCCGGGCTCTCGTGGCGGTAGGGTTTTGCGGCGGGCTGACGACGTTCTCGACGTTCGGCTACGAGACCGTCCGGCTGTTCCTGGAGAAGACGCGGCTGTACGCGGTGCTCAACGTCGTGGTGACGGTGGTCGCGGGCCTCACCTCGGGCGCGCTCGGCCTGCTGCTCGCCACCGCACTTTGGTCGTGAGTGAGAAACAGTGTTCTAACCCTGTTTCTCACTCACGACCCCTCAGCGCGGCGCGAGGCCCCGCACCTGCTCGAACGGATCCCCGCCCGTGGGCAGCAAAGCGATGATCGGCGTCGTCAGCCCGTTGTCCACATAGGACTGCACCTGCTCGCGGCACGACTCCACGCTCCCGTGGATCACCAGCTCGTCCACGACGGCGTCCGGGATCACCTGGTTCGCCTTCTGCCGGTCCCCCGCCGCCCACGCCTCGTGCATCGGGGCCAGCGCCTCGCCGCGGCCGAGCCAGTCGTGGAACGCCGCGTACACCGGGACCGTCAGGTAGCTCGAGATCAGCATGCGCCCCAGGCCACGCGCCGCTTCCGCGTCCTCCGTCGGGCAGACGAAGATCCGGGCCGCCAGCTCGACGTCCGGGCCGATCACCGAGCGCACCTGAGGCACGTCCGATGCCGCCAGCCAGTTCGTGATCGCGCCGTCCGCCTCGCGGGCCGCCAGCTTCAGCATGCCCGGGCGCAGGGCCGCCAGCATGATCGACGGCGGCGGGTCGGCCGGGCGCTCCAGGCGGAACTTCGAGACGGCGAACGTGTCGTACTTCTCGCTGACCTTCTCCCCCGCCAGCGCCGACCGCAGGAACCGCAGCGTGTCCCGGGACCGCGCGAAGGGCTCCTCGAAGGCCGCCGCGTTCCAGTTCGAGACGATCACCGGGGACGACGCGCCGATGCCGAGGACGAACCGGCCGGGTGCCAGCTCCGCGACCGTCGCCGCCTGCATCGCCAGCAGGCCCGGCCCGCGGGTGTACACCGGGACGATCGCGGTGCCCAGCCGCAGCTGCGGCGCCCACTGCGACGCGAGCACGAGCGGCGTGAACGCGTCCGTGCCCGCCGTCTCCGCCGTCCACGCGTCGGTGTAACCCAGGTCCGGCAGCTGCTCGACCAGCTCCCGGTGCGCCGTCAGCGGCACTCCGGTCAGCGGAATCGTGAGACCCCAACGGCTCATGAATTCTCCTTGTCCACGGCGGAAAGCTCGCGCAGCAGCCAGTCCACCTGCGTGCGCATCAGGTTCTCCGCGACCTCTTCGGCCTGCGGCGTCATGTGGGTGGCGCCGGCCAGCGGCAGGAAGACGTGCGGCCGCCCCTTCGCCAGCAGCGCCGACGACAAACGCAGCGAGTGCGCGACGAACACGTTGTCGTCGGCCAGCCCGTGCACGATCAGCAGCGCGCGGCTCAGTTCCGCGGCGCTCTCGATCAGCGAGTTGTGCGCGTAGCTCTCGACCTCGTCCTGGGGCTTGCCCAGGTACCGCTCGGTGTAGTGCGTGTCGTACAGCGACCAGTCGGTGACCGGCGCGCCCGCGACCGCCGCGTGGAAGACGTCCGGCCGGCGCAGCACCGCCAGCGCCGAGAGGTACCCGCCGTAGGACCAGCCGCGGATCGCGACGCGCTCGACGTCCAGCTCCGGGAACTGCGCAGCCGCCGCCTGCAGCGCGTCCACCTGGTCCTGCAGCGTGACGTCGGCGAGCCGGCCGTGGACCTCGCGCTCCCACACCGCGCCGCGGCCCGGGGTGCCGCGGCCGTCCGCGACGAGCACCGCGAAGCCCTGGTCGGCGAGCCACTGCGACGTCAGGAACGCGTTGCGGCTCTGCAGCACGCGCTGGGCGTGCGGGCCGCCGTACGGGTCGAGCAGCACCGGCAGCTTGCCTTCGCTCGGCTCGTAGCCGCGCGGCAGGAGCAGCGCCGCGCGCAGGCCGCGCTCCCCCAGCGTCAGCCAGGTCAGGTTGGGCACGATGTCCGGGTCCACAGTGGACGTCGCGATCGACGCGACCGGCGCGCCGTCCCGCAGCACCGACACCCGCGGACCGCTGTGTTCGAGGCTCCACGAGGAAAGCACGGTGACCGCCGCGGACCCGGCCCCGACGTGCACACCGTCCACGGTGGACAGCCGGCGGACCGTGGCGCCTTCCGTCCGGAAAACGTGGATCTGCGTCGGGTCCTCTTCGGACGCGCTGAAGAGGATTTCGTCGCCGACGTCGAGCACGGCGCGCAGCTGCAGCCCGGCCGGGGTGACGGCCTCGCCGCCGACGAACAGCCGGTGGTCGCCGTCGACCATCCCCTCGGTGACGAGCCGCCCGTCGGGGGTCCACGCCGGGACGCCGCCGACGATGTCGATCCAGTGCTGGTCGGCCGCGGTGTGCACGACCGACGTCGAGCCGTCGGCGACGTCCAGGGCGAGGACGTCCATCCGCTTCTGGTCGCGTGGCTCCACCGCCAGCAGCGGCGGGCCGCCCGCCGACCAGTGCACCGAAGCCAGGTACTCCCACTCACCCGGGGCGACGTCCACGCGGGAGCCGTCCAGGCCGAGCACCGACAGCGACACGAGCGCGTTCGTGGTGCCCGCGGCCGGGTAGGCGACGACGTTCGCCGGGTGCTGCGGGTTGGCCGGGTCGGCGATCGTCCAGCGCGGCACCGGACCGCGGTCGGAGCGCTCGGCCAGGATGCTCGCGCCGTCCGGGGACCACCAGTAGCCGCGGCTGCGGTCCATCTCCTCGGCCGCGATGAACTCGGCGAGACCCCAGGCGATGTCCTCGCCGTCTTCCTCGACGAGCACGCGGTCGTCGCCGGTGGCCAGCTCCAGTACGTGCAGCCGCCGGTCCTGCACGTACGCGACGTGCGTACCGGCCGGGTTCGGGCGCGGGTCGATGACCGAGCCGTCGACGCGCAGGGTCACCTCGCCGGAAGCGAGATCCAGCGTGTGGAGCTTGCCCGACAGCGAGAACGCGGCGACCGTGAACGCCGCGTCGACGCTGTAGTGGACGACCCCGCCGCCGGTCTCGCGAGCGCGTTCACGCCGCGCCCGCTCCTCGGCCGGCAGCTCCTCCTCGCCGGGCAGCAGCTCGACGGCGTCGACGAGCTTCGTCTCGGCGCCGGTCGCCAGGTCGGCCGACCACAGGCTGTGCCGGGGGTCGGTGCCCGACTCCGCGCGCAGGAACAGCACGCGCGAGGCGTCCGGGGCGACCCGGAACTCCTTCGGCGCGCCGAGGGTGAAGCGCTGGGTCCGGGCCTGCTTGCGGAGGAACGGGAGGTCGTCGACATCGGTCACGTCCGCACTCTTTCAGACGATCACGACGGGACGCCAACACCCTTCAGCTTCGCCAGCTCTTCGGCGACGTCGTAGTCCGGCTCCGGGAACTCCGGCTTCAGCTCCGTGAGGGTCTCGATCAGCAGTTCGGCGACCGCCCAGTTCCGGTACCACTTGTGGTCGGCGGGCACGACGTACCAGGGGGCGTGGGCGGTCGACGTCTTCTTGAAGATGTCGGCGTAGGCCTCCTGGTAGGCCGGCCAGTGCGAGCGGGCTTCGAGGTCGCCCGGGTTGTACTTCCAGCGCTTCTCG
The DNA here is from genome assembly GCF_055633595.1 of Amycolatopsis sp. NPDC114504. Taxonomy (NCBI): domain Bacteria; kingdom Bacillati; phylum Actinomycetota; class Actinomycetes; order Pseudonocardiales; family Pseudonocardiaceae; genus Amycolatopsis; species Amycolatopsis sp. NPDC114504. Next base: position 1,845,206 of record NZ_JBVKDU010000001.1, read on the forward strand.
GGTGTCTCCAGCCGGGCCTTCAGCCGGTTCAGCTGCTCCTCCGGCGAGATGTGCAGGAAGACCTTGACGACGGTCGTGCCCGTCTCCGTCAGCTCCTGCTCGAAGGCGTTGATCTCGCCGTAGCGGCGGCGGCGCTCGGCCGCGGTCAGCAGCCCGGTCACGCGCGGGACCAGGATGTCCTCGTAGTGCGAGCGGTCGAAGACGCCGATCTGGCCGGGCGTGGGCAGCTGCTTGCGGATCCGCCACAGGTAGTGGTGGCGCCGCTCGGCCGCGGTGGGCTTCTTGAACGCGGCGTAGTGCACGCCCATCGGGTTCACCAGGCCGAGCACGTGCGAGACCGTGCCGCCCTTGCCCGAGGTGTCCATGCCCTGCAGCACGAGCAGGACGCTGCGCCGTCCGCCGCCGACGCCCTCGGCGTAGAGCGCCTCCTGCAGCCCGGACAGCCGCTCGCCGGCGCCTTCGAACTTGGCGAGCGCCTTGGCTTTCTTGCCGGGCCCCACCGGGGTCGAGCCCGGGTCCGGCAGCTCCGCGCCGACGCGCAGCGTGTTCCGGACCCGGCTTCCGTCGTCCTTCTTGGCCATCTCGTGAAGTTACCCGCTCAGGCGGCGGCTTTCTCGGCGAAGAGTTTCAGCAGACCACCGTGTCCTCCCTCGGTGGAGACGCCGTCACGGACCTTCCGCGCGGTTTCGCCGTGCCGCTCGAAGTTCCGGTGCTCCAGCTCGACTCGCGTGCTGCGCGGCCCCTCCTCGACGAATCTCACCTCGATCTCGCTGGCGTGCGCGGGATCGGGGTCGACCTTCCAGTCGCCGTCGATCCGCCACGACAGGACCACCCGGGCGGGTGGCTCCCAGACGAGCACCTCGCCCCACTGGCACTCGGCGCCGTCGACGGTCTTCTCGTACCAGCGTCCGCCCGGCTTCGGCTCGATGACGGCCTCGGCGAGGTCGGCTTCGCCCAGGTGGTGCTCGCGCGGCCACCAGCTGTCGAAGGCCTCGGTGTAGGTCTTGAACGCGTGTTCGCGCGAGCACGCGACGGTGATCGTCTTGCGGATCGGCTCCAGGGTCATGACTGCTCCTCTTCGGTGGGTTCGGTGGATTCGGCGTACTCGGCGAACGAGCGCAGCGCGTCCGACCACATCCGGTCGAGGTAGGCGCGCACCGCGGCGATGCCGTCGGGCTCGAGGCGGTACAGCCGCTTCGTGCCCTCGGCCCGGTCCGCGACCAGGCCGGCCTCCTTGAGCACCTTGAGGTGCTGGGAGACGGCCGGGCGGCTGATCGGCAGGTCCGCGGCCAGCTCACCGACCGCGCGGGGCCCGGCACGGAGCGCTTCGACGATCGCGCGCCGCGACGGGTCGGCCAGCGCGGCCAGCTGGTCGCTTCCGTAAGTCGCCACGAACGGTAAGTTACGGCTTACCAATGGCCTCGTCAACCGGCGCGCACTGTTTCGAGGGTGTTACACACGGATTGCGCAACGAACAACGGGTGAAAGCAACGATTCCCGGCTGAACTCTGCGTGTTCTGCCTCTAATCTGAACAGATGACGACGTTCGCCGGCCGGGAGACCGCCGCCCCCTCCGCCGCGAGCTTCATCGAGCTCGACGAGCGGTGGAGCACGCACAACTACCACCCCCTGCCCGTCGTGATCGCCGAAGCTTCCGGGGCTTCGGTGACCGACGTCGAAGGCCGGTCCTACCTGGACTTCCTGTCGGGGTACTCCGCGCTGAACTTCGGCCACCGCCACCCGGACCTGATCGCCGCCGCGGTCGAGCAGCTCGGCCGCGTCACGCTGACGTCGCGGGCGTTCCACCACGACCAGCTCGGCCTGTTCTGCCGCGAGCTGGCCGAGCTGACCGGCACCGAGCTCGTCCTGCCGATGAACTCCGGCGCCGAGGCCGTCGAGTCCGCCGTCAAGATCGCCCGCAAGTGGGCGCACCGCGTCAAGGGCGTGCCCGACGGCACCGCCGAAATCATCGTCGCCGACTCGAACTTCCACGGCCGGACCACCACGATCGTGTCGTTCTCGACCGACGAGACCGCCCGCGCCGACTTCGGCCCGTTCACGCCGGGCTTCGTGACGGTGAAGTACGGCGACGCGGCCGCGCTGCGCGACGCGATCACCCCGCGCACGGCCGCCGTGCTGCTGGAGCCGGTGCAGGGCGAGGCCGGCGTCATCGTCCCGCCGGAGGGCTACTTCGCCGACGTGCGCGCCGCCTGTGACGAGCACGGCGTGCTGCTGATCGCCGACGAGATCCAGTCCGGGCTGGCCCGCACCGGCACGGTGCTGGCACTGGACCACGAGGGCGTCCGCGCGGACGTGTACACGCTGGGCAAGGCCCTCGGCGGCGGCATCATGCCGGTGTCCGCGGTGGTCGGCCGCCGCGACGTCCTGGGAGTGCTGAAGCCGGGCGAGCACGGCTCGACGTTCGGCGGCAACCCCCTGGCGTGCGCGGTCGGGCGCGCGGTCGTCCGCCTGCTGGCGACGGGCGAGTTCCAGCAGCGGTCGACGGAGCTGGGTGCCCACCTGCAGACGCGGCTGGGTTCGCTGATCGGGTCCGGGCTGTCCGAGGTCCGCGGCCGCGGCCTGTGGGCGGGCATCGACATCGCCCCGGGCGGACCGTCCGGGCGCGAGGCGTCCGAGGCACTGGCCGGCCGAGGTGTGCTGTGCAAGGAGACGCACGAGCGCACGCTGCGGGTGGCACCGCCGCTGGTGATCACCCGCGAGGAGCTGGACCGCGGCATCGACGCGATCGCCGAGGTCATCCGCCCCTGAACCCCCGGATGCCGCCGGGTGAGCCTCCCGCCCCGGCGGCATCCGGAGCACAACGCGGCTTTGGTGCGCGGCCCTGGTGCGCGCTGCGGCCGGCCCGCGGGCGGCGGCAGTCCGCAGCCCTGGCGGCATCCGGAGCACAACGCGGCGCCGGTATGCGCTGCCGGCGATCCGAGCCCGGGCCGGCCCGCGGGCGGCGGCAGTCCGCAGCGCAGATCCGGTCCCGGCGAGCACCCCGGCGCGGCTCGCGCGGCCCCGGCCCAGGCGAGCACGGCCCCGGCCCGGTGGCGCATCCCCGGGCCCAGGCGAGAACCCCGCCGCGGCATGCGCGGCCCCGGCCCGGCGGCGCGTCCCCCGTCCCGGCCTTCGGGTCATGAGCGCGGCCGGGTGACACCTGGCGGCTCGGGAGCAGATCGTCCCCTTCGGACGTTGTGCCCGATATGGGATCAGGGGAATGGGTGGAGCGGCCGCTCGTCGGCGCCGACAGCGTCACGCCGGCCGAACTCTACGAACAGGGCAAGCGGCTCCGGGACAAGACGCCCGCCGCCGTGCACGATCACGAAGCCGCCGCGAAGGACCGGCCGAGCGCGAAGCAGTACTTCGACGCCAGCAACGCCGGGCGCCTCCCCGAACTGGTCGAGCTCCGTCGCGAACGCATGGTCGCTTCGCCGTTCACCTTCTTCCGCGGCGCCGCCGGGCTGATGGGTGCCGATCTCGCCGGGACGCCGTCGTCCGGGGTCACCGCGCAGCTCTGCGGCGATGCCCACGCCGCCAACTTCGGGCTCTACGGCACGCCCGAAGGCAAGATCGTGATGGACATCAACGACTTCGACGAGACCGTCCCGGGCCCGTGGGAGTGGGACCTCAAGCGGCTCGCGGCCAGCCTCGTGCTCGCCGGCCGCGAGGGCGGCATCGGCGAGTCCGGCTGCCGCGAAGCCGCCGAAGACGCCGTGAAGTCCTACCGCCGCACCATTCGCGCGCTCGCCGACCTGCCGTTCCTGCGCAGCTGGAACGCCCTGCCGGACTCCTCGGTGCTGTCCAAGGCGCGCGCGGACGAGCTGATCGACGACTTCGCCGACGCCGCCGAGAAGGCCCGCAAGAACGACAGCGCGAAGGTCGCCGCGAAGTGGACCGAGCGCGTCGACGACCACGAGACCGGCCTGGCGCGCCACCGGTTCGTCGAGGACCCGCCGGTGCTCACGCACGTCGACGAGAAGACGGCCGAGGCGGTCGCCGCCGGCCTGGTGTCCTATGTGGACACCCTGCGCGAGTCGCGGCGGACACTCATCGCGCGGTACCGGATCGCCGACGTCGCGTTCCGCGTGGTCGGCACCGGCAGCGTGGGCTTGCGCAGCTACGTCGCCCTGCTGCACGGCAACGACGACGAAGACCTGGTGCTGCAGGTGAAACAGGCGCAACCACCGGCGCTCGCGCCGTACCTCGACCTCCCGGAAGCGGAGCACGAAGGCCGCCGGATCGTCGACGGCGCCCGCCTGGTCCAGGCCGAAACGGACGTCCTGCTCGGCTGGACCACGATCGACGGCGTCCCGTTCATCGTCCGCCAGTTCCGCAACCTCAAGGGCGACATCGACCCGTCGGAGCTGGAGAAGGACCACCTCGACGACTACGGCAGGCTGGCGGGCGCACTGCTCGCCCGCGCCCACACGCGCTCGCTGCACCCGAAGCTCCTCGCGGGCTACTTCGCCGAAGACTCCGAACTGGACGAAGCGATGGGCGCGTACGCGGTGCGCTACGCCGACCGGACGGAGGCCGACCACGCCGCCTTCTCGGCACCTTAGGCCGCGAACAACTCGGTGACGTCCGCCGCGCAGCCCCAGGCCAGGGTGATCCCCGAACCGCCGTGGCCGTAGCAGTGGACGACCTCGCCCTTCCGCTCCAGCCGCACCACCGGCCGGTACGGGCGCAGGCCCACCGCCGACCGCAGGACCTCCGCCCCCGCCAGCGCCGGGACCAGCTCGCGGCAGCGGCGCACGATGTCCGCCGTCACGGCCGGGTCGGGTTCGACGTCGCTCCGGCCGGGCTCCTCCGTGCCGCCGCACACGACGTGGCCGCCGTGCGGGATGACGTACGTGACGCCCGGGCCGCTCTCGTCGACCACGAACTCCGGCAAACCCGGGTCGCTCAAGTGCACGACCTGCCCGCCGATCGGGACCATCGACCCGTCGCCCGCCAACGCCCCCGCGCCCAGGCCCGTCGCGTTGACCACCGGGCCCAGGTCCGACAGCGAAGCCAACGTCCGGTGCTCGACGCGCACGCCCAGCGCCACCACCTGCGCGAGAAGCCAGTCCAGGTACACCGGGGTGTCGACCAGGGCCGTCGTGAACACCAGGTGGCCGCCGTCGCGGACCGGGTCGAGCATCGCCGGCAGCCACTGCGGCTCGGGCTCCCCCGGCGCCAGCAGGACGTGGCCGCGGCGGAAGCGCACTCCGGGTGTCTCCTGCGCGCGCAGCACGGCCAGGGTCTCCGCCGTCCAGCGCACGATCCGCTTGTCCGGCAGGCGCACCGGCGGGTACAGCACCCCACCCGCGACCGCCGAGGTCGTCTCCCCCGGCGGGGCCGCCGCGACGAGCGTGACGTCGTGTCCCGCACCGGCCAGCCGGTACGCGCAGCTCAGGCCGATGATCCCGGCCCCCGCCACCGTGATGTGCATGCCCGCATCGTGGCAGACGGGTGCATCACGGAGTCACAGCTACCCTCTCGCGAGTGAGGACGATGTGGGTGCCGGCCGCGGTCTGCGGGCTGCTCGCGGTGTTGCTGGGACTGCCGTTCGCCGGCGGGACCACGCCCGGCGCCGTCGACGCGACCGTCGCCGGCTGGACTGCCCACCTGAGCCCCGGTGTGCTGCGGGTGCTGGTCTTCCCGACCGAGCCGTACGTCGTGATCGCGCTCGGCGTGCTCGCCGTCGTCCTGTGTCTGCGCGCCGGGCGGCGGACCGACGCCGCCCTCGCGCTCGGCGCGCCGCTGCTGGCGATCCTGCTGACGGGCTGGCTGCTGAAACCGCTCTACGACCGGTGGAAGAACGACACCCTGGTCTACCCGAGCGGCCACACGGTGAGCCTGGTCGCGGTGCTGACCGTGCTCGTCCTCGTCACGCGCAAGGCGGTCGTCGCCGTGCTCGCCGCGCTGGCGCTGGTCGCCGCGGCCGCCGGGCTGGTCGGGATGGGCTACCACTACCTCACCGACGTCGTCGGCGGGACGCTGTTCGCGGTCGCCGTCGTGCTGCTCACGTGGTCGGTGCCGCGTCGCGTGCCAGTGCCGTCAGCCGGCTGACCGCGCGCAGGTACTTCTTGCGGTACCCGCCGTTCACCATCTCCTCGGTGAACAGCGACGGCAGCGGCTCGCCGGAGACGACGACCGGGATGGCCCGGTCGTAGAGCCGGTCGGCGAACGCGACCAGCCGCAGCGCGACGTTCTGGTCCGGCGCCGGGTGGACGCCGCGCAGGTGCACGCGGGTGACGCCGTCGAGCAGCCGCCCGTAGCGCGACGGGTGCAGCTCGCCCAGGTGCGCGCACAACGCGTCGAAGTCGTCCACAGTGGACCCCTCGTGCGCGGCGACGGACTCCTCGAGGACTTCGGGCGAGACCGGTGGCGGCGCGTCCGGCAGGCCGCGGTGGCGGTAGTCCGGGCCGTCGACGCGCACCACGCCGAAGCGGGCCGACAGCGTCTGGATCTCGCGCAGGAAGTCCTCGGCGGCGAAGCGGCCTTCGCCGAGCTTCTCCGGCAGGGTGTTCGACGTGGCCGCGATGTACACGCCGGCGTCCATGAGCTCCTGCAGCAGCCGCGTGACCAGCGTGGTGTCACCCGGGTCGTCCAGCTCGAACTCGTCGATGGCCAGGATCCGGTGCTCGGACAGCCGCCGCACGGCCTCGGCGAAGCCCAGCGCGCCGACCAGGTGGGTCAGCTCGACGAACGTGCCGTACGCCTTGGGCGAGGGCGCCGCGTGCCAGGCCGAGGCGAGCAGGTGGGTCTTGCCGACGCCGAAGCCGCCGTCGAGGTAGAGCCCCATGGGCCCGGCCGGCTCCGGGGAGCCGCCGAAGAGCTTGAAGCGCTTTTTCTCCTTGCGCGCCCCGATCTTGGCCGCGAACGCCGAGCACGCCTCGACCGCGGCGGCCTGGCTCGGCTCGTCGGGGTTCGGGAGGTACGTGTCGAACCGGACCGCGTCGAAGCGCGGCGGGGGCACCAGCGCGCCGATCAGCTCGTCGGCGGACAGCTCGGGACGGCGATCGGCGAGGTGCGCGGGCATGGTGCCAGAGCCTAACCGCGCGACGGGGCGCGCCCGGCGGCGATGTCCCCCGGTCGAGACGCACTTCACGCCCGTGTTGGGATTGTCGCGTGCGGAGCGTGTGGCCCTCTTCGACGGGCGAGCTGACCGGGGTGGACCTCGAGGGGATCTACGCCTACCCGGCCGATCTCGACCGCCCGTGGGTCCAGGTGAACTTCGTCGCCTCGGCCGACGGCGCCGTCGAGGTCGACACGACGTCCGCGGGGCTCTCGCACGCCGCCGACCGGCGGATCTTCCTGCTGGGACGCGACCTCGCCGACGTGGTCCTGGTCGGCGCCGGCACCGCCCGCGCGGAGGACTACCGCGGGGTCGTCGCGGGCCCGAAGCGGCTGGAACGCCGTCGCCGGCTCGGGTTCGGGACCGTCCCGCCGATCGCCGTCGTGACCCGCACCGCGGATCTGGACCCCTCGTCCCGGCTGTTCACCGAGACCGTCGTACCCCCGATCGTGGTCACCACGGAGTCCGCGCCGACCGGCGCCCTCGAGGCCGCCGGGGCGGAGATCCTGCGCGCGGGCCACGACGACGTCGACGTCCGCCGCGCGCTCGAGCTGCTCGCCGCGCGCGGGCTGCGTCGCGTCGCCTGCGAGGGCGGGCCGCGGCTGTTCGGCCGGCTCGTCGCGGACGACCTCGTCGACCAGCTGTGCCTGACGGTCGCGCCGCTGCTCGTGGCCGGTCCGGCGGCCCGGATCGCCGCGGGGCCGGTCGCCGTCCCGCGCCGGCTCGCGCTGGCGTCGATCCTGCTCGAGGACGGCTTCACGTTCCTGCGCTACCGCCGGGACGCCGGGTGAGCGGCGACGCCGACCTGCTCGCCAGGGCCGCGGCCGGCGACGACGCCGCGTTCGGCGCGCTCGTGCGGCAGCACACGCCGCGGATGTACCGCGTCGCGCTGCGGATCACCGGCAGCGCCGCCGAGGCCGAGGACGTCGTGCAGGACGCGTGGCTCGCCGCGTGGCGCTCCCTCGGCTCCTTCCGGCACGAGTCCGCGGTGTCGACCTGGCTCTACCGCGTCGTCACCAACAGCGCGCTCGCGCTCCTGCGGCGGCGCCGGCCCACGATCTCGCTCGACTGCCCGGAACCCGACGGGCAGTCCACTCTGGACAGTGCGCTGCTCGCCGGGGCCGACCCTGGCCCCGAAGGCCGTGTCGTGCGGGCCGAGGAGGTCGACGCGGTGCTGCGCGCGATCGGCAGGCTGGAGGTGTCGCAGCGCGTGCCGCTGGTGCTGCGCGAGCTGGAGGGCCTGAGCTACGAAGAGGTCGCCGAGGTGCTCGACGTGAACGTCGGCGCCTTGCGCTCGCGGCTGCACCGGGCCAGGGTGGCGCTGCTCGCCGAGTTGAGGGAGCGGTGATGGCCGAGCTTTCCGATCCCGAGCGGGACCCCCGCTGGGACGCCGTGCGCGCGGCGGCGCGCCGCCGGGTGCCGACCCCGCCCGGGCTGGTCGAACGCGTGCTGCGGGCCGTCGCGCGCGGCCGCCGGACCGCCGTCGAGGTGCCCGGCGAGACGGGCAGGCTGCGCGTCACCGGGAACGTAGTCGCCCAGCTCGCGTCGGCCATCGCCGCCGAACGGGCGCCCGAGGGGGTGCGGGTGTCGGCCGTCGCGGTCGAGGACGACGCCGTGCAGGTGCTGGTGTCGGTCCGGTTCGGGCTCACCGCCGACGCGGCGGCCGAGGCGCTGCGGCAGGGGATCACCGCGGAGCTGTCCCGCCAGCTCGGCGTCGCCACGACGGTGAACGTGCACGTCGTGGACGTCCACCCCGGCTGACCGTTCCCCCGATCGGGGGATCTTGCGTGAGGTTTGCCCGCCGCGGGGCATCGTACGGGCGAGAGACCGCCGCGAGAGGAGCCCGCACGCATGCACCCGGAACGGACCGAAAGCCCCGGCACGGTGACCCCGCTCAACGAGGAGGGCGCCGCCGGCCGCACCACGATCTCGTCGGTGGTCGTGCAGAAGGTGGCCGGCCTGGCCACCCGCGAAGTCCCTGGGGTGCACGCCCTGGGCGGCGGCGGGGTGTCGCGCGCGCTCGGCGCCCTGCGCGAACGCATCCCCGGCTCCGGCACGGTCACGACCGCCGGCGTCGCGGTGGAGGTCGGCGAGAAGCAGACGGCCATCGACCTCGACGTCGTCGTCGAGTACGGCGCGCGCATCACCGACGTCGCCCGCGCGGTGCGGCGCAACGTGATCACCGCGGTCGAGCAGATCACCGGCCTCGAGGTGATCGAGGTGAACATCGCCGTCAACGACATCCACCTGCCCGGCGAGGAAGAACCCGAATCGACGCGGGTGGAATGACCGGGGGCGATCCGGGCGACAGGGGCGACGCGGAAGGCCGGACGGCCTTCCGCGCGTTCGTGCGCGCCCACCACCCGGACGTGGGCGGCGACCCGGCGGAGTTCGCGGCCGGGCTGGCCCGCTTCCGCGCGGCGGGGGCGGCAGGCGGTCCGGGCGGGTCGGCGCCGTTGCGCGCGGATCGGGCTGGCGGCACGTCGTTCCGCGCCGGGAGGTCCGCCGCCGGGTCGGCCGCCACCTCATCCCGCGCCGCCTCATCCGCCGCCGAGTCCGAAGTGGACTCTCGCTACGACGCTCCCGTGACCTTCGTCGTGAACCGCCGCGGGATCGCGGCCGTCCTGGCCCGGTTCCGCCGCCGTCGCCGTCCGCCCCGAGTGCTGTGACCCGCACCTTCCATTCGAAGGACCGTCCAAGGAGGACATGTGAACGCAACGCAGACCGGGCTCCTCGCCGGGCTGATCCTCGGCCTCGCCGCGACCCAGGGGTTCACCGCGTTCCTGGTGACGCTGGCCGTCGGGATCATCGGCCTCGTCGCCGGCCGGGTCCTCGACGGCGAGCTCGACCTCGGCGAGCTCTTCGGCAAGGGCCGCGACAAGTGAGCCGCGTCCTCGACGTGCCACGCGAGCTCGCCGAACCGGCCGAGCGCGGCACCCTCACCGTCGGGCACGCCGTCGTGCGCAAGGTCGCCCAGCACGCCGCCGACCAGGTCCCCGGCACCTCACGCGACGGCAAGGGCGCCAAGGCGAAGGTCGGCGGCCTCGACAACGACGTCGACCTCGCGCTCGACCTGGCCCTGCAGTACCCGGCGCCGGTGCGGACCGTCGTCGGCGTCGTGCGGGAGAAGGTCACCGAGGAGGTCGAGCTGCTCACCGGCTACCGCGTCCGCACCCTGGCCGTGACGGTGTCCGCGCTCCGGCCGGACGTGCCGCCGAGGGTGCGGTAGCCGTGCGCCCGCTCGTCCGCCTCCTGTCCACTCTGCTCGGCCTCGCCTTCGCGGCCGCCGGCGCGCTGCTCGCGCTCGAAGTCGGCTGGCACTGGTGGCGGCCCGGTTCCGGCCCGCTGGTGGTGCCGTGGCCGCGCTGGCAGGCCGAACTCGCGTCGCTGGGCTGGGACGCCTACGCGGTGCGCGTCGGCGCCGGTGTGCTCGCCGCCGCGGGCCTGGTCCTGCTGCTGTGCGCGGTGGCCGCCAAGAGCCGCGCGATCCGGCTCACCGACCCGGCCGACGAGGTGAGCGTCTCGACGTCGCCGCGCTCGCTGGCCCGGCTGGTCGGGCTCACCGTGCGCGCGCAGGACAACGTCGCCGGCGCGACGGTCACCGCGAGCGCCCGCCGCGTCCGGGTCCGCGCGAAGAGCACCCTCGAAACCGAAGGCGAGCTGCGGCCACGCCTGCTGGAGACGGTGTCCGCGCTGCTCGACGACGTTCCGCTCGTGCGACGGCCCAAGGTCTCGGTCGTCGTCGACTCCACCAAGGACCGCCGATGAGCGAGCTTGCGAGTGAATCATCCAGCACAGCGCTTTGTGCTCAGCAGGCACCGAGCGTCAGCGAGGTGCGCGCATGAGCAAGTCAGTCGCCGCGAAGGCGCTTTCCCGGTCGTACACGGGCGAACGCACCTGGACGTTCCTCGTCGGGCTGCTGGCGCTGGCCGGCGGCGCGCTCGCCCTGGTCGTCGGCCTCGGCTGGCTCGGCGAGTTCCGCGGCCGCCGTCCGCTGCTCGACCCGATGGCCCTCGACTGGCTCGGCGGCCACGCCACGCCCGCCCGGATCGTCGCGATCGTGCTCGGCGTCCTGCTGTTCGTGTTCGGCCTGCGCGGGACGCTGCGTTCGCTGCGCCCGGAGCCGCGGCCCGACGTAGACCTCGACCGCACCGAGGGCGCGGAGCTCGTCGTCACCGCCGCCGCGATCTCCGGCGCGGTCCAGACCGACGCCGAGCAGCTCGACGGCGTGAGCCGCGCCCGGGTCCGCGCGGTCGGGTCGCGGACGTCTCCCGCGTTGCGCATCACCCTGTGGCTGCACGAGGGCACCGACCTCAAGAGCGTCTGGGAAGACCTGGACGCCCGCGTCCTGACCAGGGCGCGGGAGTCGCTCGGCCTCGACGTCCTGCCCACCGCCGTCCGCCTGGAGCTCGACACGAGCGCGGCGAAACGCGTGCGCTGAGCGGCGTCTTTCCGCAGAATGCCCGCATGCCCCTACCGCTGCAGCCGCCGCTGAAGCCGATGCTCGCCAAGCCCGCGAAGGCCATCCCGGACTCCGGGGGCCTGCTGTTCGAGCCGAAGTGGGACGGCTTCCGCTGCATCGTCTTCAAGGACGGCGACGAGCTGTACCTGCAGTCCCGCGCGGAGAAGCCGCTCAACCGGTACTTCCCGGAAGCCGTCTCCCGGCTGCTCGAGACGCTGCCGCCGCGGGTCGTGCTGGACGGCGAGCTCGTCGTCGCGCGCGGCGGCCGGCTGGACTTCGACGCGCTCACCCAGCGGATCCACCCCGCCGAAAGCCGCATCACGCTGCTGGCCGACGAGCAGCCCGCCGAGTTCGTCGCCTTCGACCTGCTCGCCCTCGGCGACGAGTCCCTGCTGGACGAGCCGACGTCGGCCCGCCGCGAACGGCTCGTCGAGCTGGCCGGCGACCGGTTCGGGCTCACCCCGGCCACGACCGACCCCGCCACCGCGCGGCACTGGTTCGAGCTCTTCGAGGGCGCGGGCCTCGACGGCGTCATCGGCAAGCCCCTGGACGAGCCGTACACGCCGGGCAAGCGCGTCCTGCACAAGTACAAGCACCTGCGCACCGCGGACTGCGTGCTGGCCGGGCTGCGCTGGCACGTCGACGGCGGGCCCGGCGAGCTCGTCGGGTCGTTCCTGCTCGGCCTGCACGACGAGAACGGCGTGCTGCACCACGTCGGCACCGTCGGGTCGTTCCCCAAGGAACGCCGTCGCGAGCTCGCCGAAGAGCTCGCGCCGCTGGTCACCGACGGGGAGGACCACCCGTGGGGCGGGCGCGCGGAAGGCGAGGGCCAGCGGATCCCCGGCGGCATCAGCCGCTGGCGCGCCACCGAGCACGAATGGGTGCCGCTGCGGCCCGAGCGCGTCGTCGAGGTCGCCTACGAGAACACCGAAGGCGGGATGCCGTCGCGGTTCCGGCACAACGCGCGGTTCGTGCGGTGGCGGCCGGACCGCGAGCCCGCGTCGTGCGACTACGGCCAGCTGGACGAGCCGGCCCGCTACGACCTCGACGCCGTGTTCCGCGGCCAGGTGGTGCGGACCCGCTAACCCGCGTCCCACACCTGCCGTGCGAAGCTCGGCGGTACCTGTCTTTGATCGACGTGAGGACCTCGCCCGTGCACCGCCGCCGTACTCGTGTCCTGGTCGCGCTGCTCGCCGTGGCCTCCGCCGCGGGGTGCGCCGCCGGGCCGTCGGTCCGGCCGGCGCTGGTCGAGAACGACGGGAAGACGACGGCCGCCTCGCCGTCGGGCACGCCCGCGGTGCCGCTGCCGCCGCTGGGCGAACCGCAGTCGCCGTCGCTGCGGTGGGCCGACTGCGACGACGACACCCGGCAGCGGATCGGCACCCCCGCCGTCCCGGACACGCTGCACTTCACGTGCGCCCGGGTCACCGCGCCGCTCGACGCGCCCGGCGAGGCCCGGCGGTCGGTGGTGCGGCTGCTGGCGCTGAAGGTCGGCTCCGGGCCGGTGCCGCTGGTCGTGGTCAACGACGTCGACGGCGACCCGGGCACGGTGTACGCCGCGCGGCTGGCCGCGACGCTGCCGCCGGCGTTCCTGGAGAAGTTCTCGCTGATCGGCCTCGACCGGCGCGGCACCGGGCTCTCGGGTGCCGCCCAGTGCGTCCCCGACGACATCCGCCACGACCTGATCGACGCGGACCCGGCGCGGGGCGACCTGCAGGACGTCCTGGACGCCGCGCGCAAGGCCGGGCAGCAGTGCGCGATCGAGCTGGACGACTCCCAGACCGCGCTGGACAGCTGGCGCGGGGCCGGCGACCTCGACGAGCTGCGCAAGCAGCTGGGCATGGACCGGCTGGACGCCATCGGCCGCGGCGACGGCTCGAAGGTCCTCTCGGAGTACGCGGGGCGCTTCCCCGGCCAGGTCGGCCGGATGGTGTTCGACGGCGTCCCCGACCCGGGCCCGGACACCGCGGCCGTGCTCGACGCGGTCGCCGCCGGCGCCCAGTCCACGTTGGACGCCTTCGCCGCGGACTGCGCCGCGCGCAAGTGCGCCCTCGGCGACCCGAAGGCGGCGCTGACCGCACTCACCGGGCAGCTGCGGGACAGCATCGCGCCGCTGACCGACGACGGCGTCGCGTTCGGCCCCGGCGTCGCGATGTACGCGGTCTACTCGGGTTTGGCGCAGCGCACGCGGTGGCCGGAGCTGGCCGACGCGATCGTGGCGGCGCGGTCGGGGAACATCCGGCCGCTGGCGGCGTTCGTCACGCCGGTGCTGCACGATTCGCGCGCGCAGCCGTCGCGGCTCGACGTCACGATCGCGACCCGCTGCAACGACAGCCAGACCCGGCTCTCGGCCGACCAGCTCGACCAGGTCGTCGCCGGGATGCGGGGGAAGTACCCGCAGTTCGGTGCGGCCGTCGCCCAGCAGCTGGCCTGGTGCGGGCCGTGGCCGGTGCGGACCGAGCCGCTGCCGCCGGCGGGCGCGCCGGGTGCCCCGCCGATCCTGGTCGCGGCCACCGCGGCCGACCCGGTGACGCCCCAGCTGGGCAGCACCCGCGCGGCCGACCGGATGCCGTCCGCGGTGACGATCACGTGGCAGGGCGCGGGTCACGGCGCGCTGGGCACGTCCCCCTGCGTCACCGACGCGGCCCGCGCCTTCCTGATCGACGGCAAGATCCCCACCGACGGCACCCTCTGCCCCGCCTGACCCCGTGTCGTCCACCCAGGTACGCGTGTCGTCCATCGGGGTACGCGTGTCGTCCATCCAGGTACGGCCGCCGGCCCGACCCGCGGACACCCACGGACGACACGCGTACTCAGGCGGACGACACGCGTACGTGGATGGACGACACGGCGGTTACTGGCGGTAGGACTCCACCTCGGAGATCGGGCGGGCCGCGGCTTCGTCCGGGTTCTCGTGGAACTCCGTTTTCGCGCGCCGCTGCCGGAGCAGGTCCCAGCACTGGTCGAGCTGCTGCTCGACCGTGGTGAGGCGATCCTTGTCGCCGCCGCTCAGCCCCACGCCGACCGAACGCGACCGGAGCTCGTGCTCCTCCGCGATCAGTTCGTCGATCCGGCCCAGGATCTCGCCGTCGGCCATCGTGTTCCTCCTCTTACCGGGGTTGCGCTAGGGGGAGACGCTACCCCGGTCCCGGGAATTCCCGCCGCGTCCGCTTCGTTGACCAGGGCATGAGCACCGTTGAACTGACCGCCGAGAACTTCGACCAGACGGTAAACGACAACGAGTTCGTCCTGATCGACTTCTGGGCGAGCTGGTGCGGGCCGTGCCGCCAGTTCGCGCCGGTCTACGAAAAGGCCTCCGAGAAGCACGACGACCTCGTGTTCGCGAGCGTCGACACCGAAGCGCAGCAGCAGCTCGCCGCCGCCTTCGACGTCCGCTCCATCCCGACGCTGGCCATCATCCGCGACAAGACGCTGATCTACGCCCAGCCCGGCGCGCTGCCCGAGCCCGCCCTCGAAGAGCTCATCAAGCAGGCTCGCGAGGTCGACATGGACGAGGTCAAGCGCAAGGCCGCCGAAGCCGAGGCCGAACAGGCCTGACCACCACCACATGACTGAGGCCGCCCCGCGAGGCGGCCTCAGTCATGTTCAGGAACGCGTCGCGAGCCCGCGCAGGAAGAACGCCAGGTTCGCCGGGCGCTCGGCCAGCCGGCGCATGAAGTAGCCGTACCACTCGTCGCCGTAGGGCACGTAGACGCGCATCCGCGACCCGCCGGCCGCGATCCGCGCCTGCTCCTCCGGCCGGATGCCGTAGAGCATCTGGAACTCGTGGTCGTCGTCCTTGCGATCGTTCTCGATCGCCAGCGCCGCGGCGATCTCGATCATCCGCGGGTCGTGCGAGGCCACCATCGGGTACCCGGAGCCCGCCATCAGGACGCGCAGGCAGCGGACGTAGGACTTGTCCACTTCGGACTTCTCCTGGAACGCGGCCGGCTCCGGCTCGGCGTACGCGCCCTTGCACAGCCGCACGCGCGACCCCGGCCCGGACAGCTCCCGGCAGTCCTGCTCGGTCCGCCGCAGGTAGGCCTGCAGCACCGCGCCGACCCACGGGTACTCGCCGCGCAGCTCGCGCAGGATGCCGAGCGTCGAGTCCGTGGTGGTGTGGTCCTCCATGTCGAGCGTCACGGTGGCGCCGACCGCCTCGGCCGCCGCGCAGATCTTCCGCGCGTTCTCCAAGGCGACGTCCTCGCCGTTCGACGGCAGGAACTGCCCCACCGCCGACAGCTTCACCGAGACGTCGGCACCCTCGGCCAGGCCTTCCGCGGCGAGCGCGGTCAGCACGGCCTCGTAGGCCGCGACCGTCGACGCCGCCTGCGCGGCGTCGGTGGTGTCCTCGCCCAGGTGGTCGAGGGTGATCCGCCGGCCGTCCGCCGCCAGTTCCCTGGCGACGCGGACGGCGTCGGCGGTCTCGGACCCGGCCACGAACCGGCGCACCACGGATCGCGTGGCGGGCACGGCTTCGACGAGCCGCCGGATGCCCTTCGAGCGGGCGGCGGCGAGCAGCGGGGCACGCAACATGACGGTCTCCCTCTCAGCCCTGGTGCGGGTAACGGACGCTGGTCGGCGGGACGAACGTCTCCTTGATCGAGCGCGGGCTCGTCCAGCGCTGCAGGTTGAAGATCGAGCCCGCCTTGTCGTTGGTGCCCGAGGCCCGCGCGCCGCCGAACGGCTGCTGGCCGACGACGGCACCGGTCGGCTTGTCGTTGACGTAGAAGTTGCCCGCGGCGAACCGCAGCGCCTCGGACGCCTTCGCCACGGCCGTGCGGTCGTTGGCGATGATCGCGCCGGTCAGCGCGTACGCCGCCGTCTCGTCGACGAGCTTCAGCACGGCGTCGAAGTCACCGTCCTCATAGACGTGCACCGCCAGGATCGGCCCGAAGTACTCGGTCGAGAAGATCTCGTGCTTCGGGTTGTCCGACACGAGGATCGTCGGCTGGACGAAGTACCCGACGCTGTCGTCGGCGGTGCCGCCGGTGAGGACCTCCACCGAGTCGTCGGCGGCGACGCGCTCGAACAGGGCCTTGTGCTTGGCGAACGCGCGCGCGTCGATGACCGCGCCGCCGAAGTGCGACAGGTCGGTGACGTCGCCGTAGGACAGCGCCTCGGTCTCGGAGACGAGACCGTCCTTCACGCGGTTCCACACGCTGCGCGGGACGTACGCGCGCGAAGCGGCGGAGCACTTCTGGCCCTGGTACTCGAACGCGCCGCGGACCATCGCGGTGCGCAGGACGTCGACGTCGGCCGACGGGTGCGCGACGATGAAGTCCTTGCCGCCGGTCTCGCCGACCAGGCGCGGGTACGAGCGGTAGCCCGCGATGTTCGCGCCGACCGTGCCCCACAGGTGCTGGAACGTCGCGGTCGAGCCGGTGAAGTGGATCCCGGCCAGGTCGCGGTGGGTCAGGGCGACCTCGGAGACGGCCTTGCCGTCGCCCGGCAGCAGGTTGATGACGCCCGGCGGCATCCCGGCCTCTTCGAGCAGCCGCATGGTCAGGTGCGCGGCGAACGACTGCGTCGGCGACGGCTTCCACAGCACGGTGTTGCCCATCAGCGCGGGCGCGGTCGGCAGGTTGCCGGCGATCGCGGTGAAGTTGAACGGCGTGATCGCGTAGACGAAGCCTTCCAGCGGTCGGTGCTCCAGCCGGTTCCACACGCCGGGCGAGCTGATCGGCTGCTCGGTGAGCACGCGGCGGCCGAACTCGACGTTGAAGCGCCAGAAGTCGGCGAGCTCGCAGGCCGAGTCGATCTCGGCCTGGGTCGCGGTCTTGGACTGGCCGAGCATGGTGGCGGCGTTGATCGTGGCGCGCCACGGGCCGGTCAGCAGGTCGGCGGCGCGCAGCAGGATCGCGGCGCGGTCGTCGTAGGACAGCCCGCGCCACTCCGGCGCGGCCTGCGCGGCCGCGGCGATGGCGTCGGTGGTGTCCTGCTGCGTCGCGCTGTGGATGGTGCCGAGCACGTGCTGGTGGTTGTGCGGCTGGACGACGTCGATCTTCTCGCCGCCGCCGGGGCGCTGCTCGCCGCCGACGGTGACCGTGAGGTCGACGGGTTCCGCCTGGCCCAGCCGCTTGAGCGCACCCTCGAGTTCCGCGCGCTCAGCGCTGCCCGGCGCATACGTCAGCACCGGCTCGTTCTTCGGGGCGGGGGTCTGGGTCACGGCGTCCACGGCGGCTCCTCTGCCTTTCCTGTACGTCTGGATGCCCCGAACGGTAACTCCGGACACGCTTCGGCGGCTTGTTCAACCGGCTAAAATCAATCGGGTGACTTTGGCCGATCCGATAACGTCGTTGCGGCACGTGCTGGCGACCCTCGGGGAACCGCTCGTCGAGGTCGTCGTGGCGCCGCACGGCCTGGGCGTCCCGGTCACCGACGTCGTGATCCTCGACCCCGAAGACCCCCTGGAAGCCGGGCCGGGCGACCTGGTGCTGGTGATCGGCGCGCGCGGCCGGGCCGCGGCGCCCGCGATCCGCGCGGCCGGGCGCGGCGGGGCGGCCGCGGTGGCGGTCAAGGGCGCGACGGGCGCCGACGTCGCCGCCGACGCGGGCATCGCGCTCCTCACGGTCGGCGCGGAAGCGCGCTGGGAGCAGGTCGAGTCGCTGGCCCGCGGGGTCGTCGAGGCGGCGCGCGCGGGCGGCGAAGCGGCCAGCGGCGAGGTGCTCGGCGACCTGTTCGCGCTGGCGCAAACGATCGCGACGCTCACCGGTGGCCTGGTCAGCATCGAGGACACAGCGAACCGCGTGCTCGCCTACTCCCGGGCCGGCGACGAGGTCGACGAGCTGCGGCGGCTGTCGATCCTCGGCCGCGAAGGCCCGGAACGCTACCTCGCGATGCTGCGCGAATGGGGGGTCTACCAGCGGCTTCGCGCCGGTGAGGGGATCGTCCGGATCGACGAGCGACCCGAGCTGGGCATCCGCCGGCGCATCGCGGCGGGCATCCACGCGGGCAAGCAGCCGCTCGGCACGATCTGGGTCCAGGAGGGCGCGCAGCCGCTCACCGAACGCGCCGAGACGGCTTTGCTCGGCGCGAGCCGCACCCTCGCGCCGCAGCTGATCCGCGCCCGGACGCTGCCCAGCCCGGAGCTGCGGCTGCGGGAGGACCTCCTCGCGAGCCTGCTCGAAGGGCGGCTGGACGCGGAGTCCGTCGCGGACGACATCGGCGCGGACCCGGCCCGGCCGGCGCAGGTCCTGGCGTTCTCCTTGGAGCGATCGGGCAACCGGCAGCTGCGGCGGGCCGAGCTGGTGCACCTCATCGCCGTCCACACGGCCGCTTACCGGCGCAGCGCACTGGTGAGCGTGATCGGCGGCCGCGTCTACGCGCTGCTACCCGACCTGCCCGAGCACTCGGACGCGGCGGTCCTGGCACTGGCGAAGGAGATCGCCGGCACCGCGCGGCGGCACCTGGACGTCCCCGTGCGGGCGGCGCTCGGCGGCGTGGTGCCCCGGCTGTCGGACGCGGCGGCGTCCCGGGGCGACGCGGACCGCGTCCTGGCGGCGATGGCGCGCGGGCACTGGGAGGCCGACGTCGCCTCGCTGGCCGACGTCCGCGCCGAGGTGCTGCTGTCGGAGGTGCTGGCGTTCCTCGGCGGGCAGCCCCGGATCCGCGACCCGCGGCTGACGTCGCTGGTGGAGCACGACGCCGAGCACGGCGGCATCCTGGTCCCGGCGGTCCTGGCGTGGCTCGACGCGTTCGGCGACGTCCGGGCGGCGGCCCGGGTCCTGAACATCCACCCCAACACGGTCCGCTACCGCGTCCGGCGCGCCGGCGAAGTGTCCGGAGTGGACTTCGCCGACCCCGCTCAGCGCATCCTCACTCAGCTGCAGCTGAGGCTCTGACCCTGCTAGCTTCGCCGGCGTGGATCTCTTCTCGCGCACGTGGGCGGCGTTGCGCGCCGCGGTCGCCGCTCTTCCGGACGACGACTTCGCGAAGCCGTCGGGGTGCCGGGGGTGGCTGGTCCGGGACCTGGTCTGCCACCTGGTGATCGACGCGCAGGACGTCCTGATCACGCTGGTGACGCCGGCATCGTCGGCGGTGACGCACGACGCCGTGACGTACTGGGCGGTGACGGACGCGCCGCCTTCGGGCGACGACCCGCTGGACGCGCTGATCGTCCGCCTGGCGGCGGCGTACGAGGACCCGGCGCTGCTGAAGTTCCACCTCGACGACGTGGGCGCGGCGGCGGGCCGGGCGGCCGATCTGGCGGACCCGGCGACGCGGGTGTCGACGCAGGACATGGTCCTCACCGCGGGCGACTACCTGTCGGCGTACGTGCTGGAGTGGACGCTGCACCACCTGGACCTGGTGGCGCACGTGCCGTCCGCGGCCGGGCCGCCCGCCGAGGGCGTGGCGCGGACACGCGAGATGCTGGAGAAGATCGCCGGAACGACGTTCCCGCCGTCGTTCTCCGACGAGGACGTGCTGCTGGTGGCGACGGGTCGCCGCTCCGCCACGGTCGCCGAGCGCGAGGCTCTCGGCGACCTGGCCGCGCGGCTGCCGTTCGTGCTCGGCTGATCCTTCGGCGAAGGCCGCAACCCCGGCGGCCTACGGTGGAGGAACCCGCCCGCCAGGAAGGCTCCCCCGATGCCCGAACTGCAAGTCATCGCCCGGCACACCCTCCCCGCCGGCAGGACGGCCGAGCTGCTGCCGCTGTACCGGAAGCTCGCCGAAGCCAGCCGCGGCGAACCGGGCAACCTCGCGTTCGAGGTCTACCGGGACCTGGACGACGAGCACAGCGTCGTCCTCCTCGAGCGGTACACCTCGCCGGAGGCCTTCGAGGAGCACCGGCGGACGCCGCACTTCAAGGAGCTGGTCCTCGAGCAGCTGGTCCCGAACCTCGCGAGCCGCACCATCGAGTCGTACCAGGCCACGGACTGACCGCCTCGGCTTCGGGGCCGGGCGCCCGGCCCCGAAGCTTCGTCGGACTAGGCCCGCACCAGGCTGAACCGGCGGCGTTCCTCGTCGACGCGGTCGATGCGGACGCTCACCCGGCTCCCGGTCTCGGGGGCCGTATCGGTCACCCACAGGCCGTGGACACCGGGCGCGACCTCGACGAACGCGCCGAACGGGACCACCCGCGCCACGACGCCGTCGAGCACCTCGCCGCCGGCGTGGGCCGCGACGAACTCTTGCCACTGGGACATGCGATTCACCTCCTTCCCGTGCACGTTCCGATGACGGAAGACGTGCGGGAGGCGGCGGGCCACGGGCCCGCCCGGAGGTCACGGCACAGCCGGGTACCCCGTCTGCTCACGGCTCGAGGCCGACCCGGCAGTCACGCGAAAACCATACCGCGAAAACGGCACCGTAATATTCCGACGCGGTACTGCTGCAATTCGATATCCCCTCACGAAATGGGGACGCGAAGGCCGGCGACTCCGGCCAGCGCGGCGAAAGAATCGAGCCGCGCGGATTGGTCGTAGGCGGCCGTCGTGGCGAGGACTTCGTCGGCGCCCACGGCCGCGACGAGCGCGCCGAGGCGGTCCTCGACTTCGGCCGGGGTGCCCGAGATCTGGCCGTCCAGGGTCTCGTCGAGGCGCCTGCGCTCGCGGTCGGTCATGGGCAGGGCCAGGA
The DNA here is from genome assembly GCF_055633595.1 of Amycolatopsis sp. NPDC114504. Classification (NCBI taxonomy): domain Bacteria; kingdom Bacillati; phylum Actinomycetota; class Actinomycetes; order Pseudonocardiales; family Pseudonocardiaceae; genus Amycolatopsis; species Amycolatopsis sp. NPDC114504. Next base: position 1,866,313 of record NZ_JBVKDU010000001.1, read on the forward strand.
CCTCCGCGGGCGGTGACAGCGGCGGGAAGACGCCGTGGGAGCGCGAATACACCGTCGCCCAGGCCTCCGACACGAGCAGGCGGCGCGCGTCGGCCGCCGAGTCCGCGACGGCGATCGCGGACGACACCACGACGTAGGGCTCCCGCGCCCACTCGGACGGCCGGAAGCCGTCGCGGTAGCGCGTCACGGCCTCGACCAGGGCGCGTTCGCCGCGGACGGGCGCGATCACCAGCGGCAGCCCGAGGTCCGCGGCGAGGTCGGCGCCGGACCCGGTGGCCAGCAGGAACGGCGGCACGCGCAGGCCCTCGGCGGGGTAGGCGTGGACACCCGTGTGCGAACCGGCGAAGAACCCGAGCAGCTCCCGGACCTGCGCGCCGAAGTCGTCGGCGGCTTCCTTGCCCTGGCCGAGCGCCTCGCGGACGCCGGCGGTGAAGCCGACCGAGCGCCCCAGTCCCATGTCGATCCGGCCGGGGTAGAGCGCTTCCAGGACGCCGAACTGCTCCGCGACGACCAGCGGCCGGTGGTTCGGCAGCATGACACCCCCGGTCCCGACCCGGATCCGGCTGGTCGCGGCCGCGACGGCGGCGGCCAGCACGACCGGCGCGGAGCCGGCGACCCCGGGCACGCCGTGGTGCTCGGAGACCCAGAACCGGTGGTAGCCCAGCCGTTCCACGCCGGAAGCGAACGCGACGGTGTCCCTCAGCGCCCGCGCGGTCCCGCCGTCACGCCGCACCGGGGAACGGTCGAGCACGGAGATCCTCACCCCGGGTGCAACGCCCGGCGCGGGCCGGGATTCCCGTCAGGGGCGCCAGCGCTCGCTGTAGTCCGGGTGGTCGGTGTAGGGCAGGGCCAGCAGGCGCAGCGTGAGGCACCAGTTGGAGCCGGCCTCGTCGGCGGGCACGTGGCAGGTCTCACACCAGTATTCGCTGCCGTAGAGCGGAAAGCCGGGCACCTTCTCCGACACCGTGGTGCGGTGCGCGAGCAGGATCCGCCGGGCCGCCTCGATCTCGTTGATCATCTGGTTGACCGCGTCCAGGTCCAGGTCGGTCAGCCCGCGGATCTTCTGCTCCACGGCGACTTTCGTCTCGCCGCGGTTCATCGCGTCGCCGGCTTTCGCCTTGTTGACGGCCTGCATGATCATCGCCTGCCGCGCACCCACGCGCGCGGCGAGGAAAGCGATCAGGTCGTCCACTGAGGGCCTCCCTCGAACTCGCCCCGGGGACATGTCCCCGGGGAGTCGTCGATCCGGGACCGCACGTTACGCCGTTCGAGCCGATGGTCGAGACCACCGAGGCGGCCGTACGCCATTTGTGACCCGAAAGGCGACAGTGGGCAGCGAACTGCTCACTCCGCGTTTCCCGCGGTGAGATTTCGATTAAGGCTTTGACGGTTTCGGACCCGCGAAAGTGGCGCGCGGCACCCTTGTGGCCTCGATTACACGCGGTATCGATCGGGGGTACTCCGGTGCCGCTGAGTAACACCGGTCCCGGCCGCGGCGTCTGTCCCGGGCATCAGAGTCCACGGAGGCGAGCCCTGTCCGCTGCGCTTCCGCCCGTCTCGCGGGTGCCCGCTCGGCCGAAGCGCCGGAAATAGCCGTGGATCGTCGGCGCGGAGCTCGTTGTCCCCGCCCTCTTGGCGGGCGTCGCGACGGCGATTGCCGCCGGCAAGGCGTCTTCGAGCCCGCGCCTGGACAAGACCCAGGCAGCCCCTGCGTCGGCCCCGGCATGACCGGGGCTCCGCAGACGGTGGGATCCAGCCTCGCGACGCCACCAGTCCCTCTATTCCGGCCCTCGTCGCGCCGGCCACCACCGAGCCCGCCCTGCCCGAGCCCACGCGAAGGACTACTCGGTCGATCTGGCGGTCGTCTCGAAGCAGTGCTTCGGCTCCGCGGGGTGCACCGTCGTTGTCGAACCGAAGCTGACTTTCCTCGGGCGCGAGCACGAGACGGCCTACGCGCAGGGCGGCTCGTCCTATCGCGTCGATCGCACCGTCATGAGTACCAAGAACACCAAGGTCACGCCCAAGGCGAGCGTGACGGCGGTCGGCTGCCGCAAGCCGTGAGGTCAGTCCTCCGGTCGCGCCTTGCTGGGCTGGACCCGCTTGGGCTCCCCCGGCATCTTGGGGTAGTCCGGCGGGTACGGCATGTCCCCCAGCCCGTGGTCGCGCAGGTCGCGCTCGCACCACTCCAGGGCCTTCTCCAGCCCGAACGCCTCCGCGTCCATCGCCTCGTGCAGGTCGCCGTGCTCGGAGAGGAACGCCGGGATCGTCAGCACGTCGAAGTCGTCCGCGTCGACCTCGCCCAGCAGATCCCACGTCAGGGGCGTCGACACCGTGGCGCGCGGGGTGCCGCGGACCGACCAGCTCGACGCCACCGTGCGGTCGCGCGCCGCCTGGTTGTAGTCCAGGAACACGCGGCCGCCGCGCTCCTCCTTCCACCACGCGATCGTCGCCTTCTCCGGGATCCGGCGCTCGACCTCGCGGCCCAGCGCGATCACCGCGTGGCGGACCTCGACGAAGTCCCACTCCGGCCGGATCCGGACCAGCACGTGCACCCCGCGGCCGCCGGAGGTCTTCGGGTAGCCCGTCAGCCCCGCGTCGGCGAGCACGTCACGCACCACCGAAGCGACCTCGACCGCGTCGGCGAACCCGGCCCGGTCGGGCGGGTCGACGTCGATGCGCAGCTCGTCCGGGTGGTCCACGTCGGGGCGGCGGACCGGCCACGGGTGGAAGTCGAACGTGCCCAGGTTGGCCGCCCAGGCGAACACCGCCGGCTCGGTCGGGCACACCTCGGCGGCCTTGCGGCCCGACGGGAAGGTGATCTCGGCGGTCTCGAGCCAGTCCGGCGCCCCCTTGGGCACGCGCTTGGCGTAGAACCACTCGCCCTCGACGCCGTCGACGTAGCGCTTCAGCGTGGTCGGCCGCTCGCCGATCGCGCGCAGCAGCGGCCCGCCGACGGTGATGTAGTGCTCGACGACCTGCCGCTTGGTGATGCCGCGCTGGGGGAAGTACACCTTGTCCGGGCTCGAGACGCGGACGGTGCGGCCGCCCACCTCGTACTCGACCGGGTCACCGTGCTTGGGCATGCGGCCACGCTAGCGGTGATCGGGCTCACCGGGGCGCTGCGCCGAACGCCGAACGCCGAACGTGCCCCGGAGGCCGGCGAGGCCCGCGCAGGCCCGCCGGTAGGCTGGAGCGGGTGTCCGGCCGCACCAAGCTGATCGTCGCGCTCGCCGTGCTCGCGCTCTTCGCGGCGGCCGCGGTGCTGCTGCCGATCCCCGGGCCCGCCGAGCTCCGCGCCTGGGCCGCCGCCACCGGGCCCGCCACGCCGCTGGTGCTGTTCGTCGCGTATTCGCTGCTCACCGTCGCGCCGATCCCACGCACCGTGTTCAACCTGGCCGCCGGCCTGCTGGTCGGCACCGCGGCCGGGATCGCCATCGGCCTGGTCGCCACCACCATCGCGGCGGGCCTGTCCTTCGGCCTGGCCCGGCTGCTCGGCCGCGACCTGGTCACCCGGCACCTGCACCGGTCCGCCGTCCGGACGGTCAACGACCGGCTCTCCGGCGGCGGCGTCCTCGCGATCACCTCGCTGCGGCTGATCCCGGTGGTGCCGTTCGCGCCGTTCAGCTACCTCTGCGGTGTGTCGGCCGTGCGGCCGGTCCCGTACCTGGCCGGTACGCTCCTCGGCAGCGTGCCCGGCACCGTCGCCGTGGTCGTCCTCGGCGATGCCCTGACCGGCGACACGCCGCCCGCGCTGCTCGTCTGCTACGGCGCGTTCGCGCTGGCCGGGGCGCTCGGACTGGTCAGGGTGTTCAAGAAACGGGCCCCGGCCGAACCGGAGCCCGCCGGACCGGCTGGCTGACGCGAACAGCACGGGGCCGACCGCTACACTCGATCGGGTGCGCGAAGCGGAAACGCGCTGAGCAGGGCCACCATCACCGGGAATTTCGTCAGGAGCAGTCGCCATCGACACCGGTCAGCTGATCGCGGGGCACTACCGCCTCGTCGAGCACATTGGTAGCGGTGCCATGGGAGTCGTGTGGCGCGCGACCGACGTGCGCCTCGAGCGCGACGTCGCGATCAAGCAGATCCTCCCCCAGCCGGGCGTCTCCGAGACCGAGCGCGACAACATGCGCCAGCGCGCGATGCGCGAGGCGAAGAACGCGGCCCGGTTCCAGCACCCGAACGCGATCGTGGTGTTCGACATCGCCGAGCACAACGGCGACCCGTGCCTGGTGATGGAGTACCTGAACGGGCCCAGCCTCTCCACGATCCTCTCCCAGGACGGCACGCTGCCCCTCGGCCGGATCGCCCGGATCGGCGAGCAGGTCGCGTCCGCGCTGGTGGCCGCGCACCGGGCCGGGATCGTCCACCGCGACGTCAAGCCCGGCAACATCCTCATCGACGAGACCGGCACCGCGAAGATCACCGACTTCGGCATCTCGCGCGCGGCCGGCGACATGACGCTGACGGCCACCGGCCTGATCGGCGGCACCCCCGCCTACCTGGCGCCCGAGCTGGCCCGCGGCGCCGACCCGGTGCCCAGCTCCGACGTCTTCGCCCTCGGCGCGACCCTCTACCAGGCGATCGAGGGCACCACGCCGTACGGCAACACCACCAACCAGCTCGCGCTGCTCTACGCGGCGGCGAACGGCCAGATCAACCCGCCGGTGCAGGCGGGCGCGGCCACCGCGCTGCTGATGAGCCTGCTGCGCAGCGAGCCGGGCGAGCGGCCGAGCATGGCCGAGGCCCGGGAGCGGCTGGCCGCGCTGGCCCGCACCGAACCCGGCGGCATGCTGGCGTCACCGCCGTTGCTCTCGGGCAACTCGGGCCGCAAGCCCGCCGGCCCCGCCGAGAGCGGAGACCGCCCGCCGTGGCAGCGCACCGACCAGCCCGCGCCGTCGTCGCCGCCGGTCGGCACGCCGGCGCCCGTCGCCAAGGCGCCGTCGAACCCGCCGCGCCCGACCGCGGCGTTCATGCCGATGCGGTCCCCGGCCGCGCCGCCGAACACCCCACCGAGACCGATGCCCGCCGCCGCGCCGACGGCGAGGGCACCGCAGTACTCGTCGAGCCCCTCGAAGCCGGACAACAAGCGCAAGTACGCGATCTTCGCCGGGGGCGGCGCCGCGGTCGTGGTGGTCGCGGTCATCATCTTCCTGGTCGTCAACTCGGGTGGGGGCGGCGGCACCGGCGGCAACACGAACGCCCAGTCGCCGAGCCAGCCGACCGCCGGGCAGTCGAACCCGAAGACCACGAACTCCGACGACGCCCCCGCGTCCGCCGAGCTGGGGAAGACGCCCTCCGAAGGCAAGATCACGGACTACGGCCAAGCGGGCCGGCTCCTCGTCGACAGCTACTACCCGAACCCCGGCGCCGGCTGGGGCTATCTGACGCCGGCCGCGCAAGCGGTCTACGGCTCGCAGGACGCCTACACGGCCTACTGGGCCGGCCAGAAGGTCACCGGGTACAAGAAGGCCGTGGCCGAGGGCAACCAGACCGACGGCTCCCTGAAGTTGACGATGGAGCTGAACGGCACCCGCCGGGCGTACCACATCGTGCTCATCGGCGGGCAGCTGCTGATCGACAGCAACACCAAGCTCGACGCGAACCCCGACACCGGCCTGTAGAGACTTAACACGCCGCTGGTGGGCTGACGGGCGCGGATGGCCTACCGTGGAAGCATGGCCGACAACGGAGCTTCGCTGCCGGGCCAGAATCCTCGCTTCCACGAGGACCTGGTCGGCCTGGATCCGTACGACCCGGAGGCGCTCGCGTTCGCCGAGCACCTCGACCGGATCGAGCGATCCGGTCCCAACTACACCATCGAAGCCGCGCTCGACGGTGTGTCCGACTTCGCCGATTCCAGCAACCGCCTCGGCGGCCTGCGCTACTGGGTGTCGGCCTTCATCGTCGTGCTCATCGTGCTCGGCGTGATCGTGGCCGCATGGGACATCGTCGTGCACGCCCTGGCGTGGCTCGCGGCGTAACGTGGAGCGGGTGAAAGGTATGAAACCCGTTGTCGGCGCCACCCCCCGCGTCGTGAAGTCCGAGCAGGAATGGCGGGAGCAGCTGGGCCCGGAAGAGTACGCCGTGCTCCGCCAGGCCGACACCGAACGGCCGTTCACCGGTGAGTACACCGACACGAAGACCACCGGCGTCTACGAGTGCCGGGCTTGCGGTGCCGAGCTCTTCCGCAGCGACACCAAGTTCGAAAGCCACTGCGGGTGGCCGTCGTTCTTCGACCCGGCGGACTCCGACGCCGTCCTGCTGCGCGAGGACCGCGCGATGGGGATGAAGCGGATCGAGGTGCTCTGCGGCTCCTGCCACAGCCACCTCGGGCACGTCTTCGAGGGCGAGGGCTACGCGACCCCGACCGACCAGCGCTACTGCATCAACTCGATTTCGCTGAAGCTGGTGCCCCAGTCGTAGCACCGCCAGCCTAAATCCTCCTCAAGCCGACAACCGCCGCCCTTCCTCGAACGTAGTCTCCGCACACGGACGAGGGAGGGCGGCGTCATGACCGACACCTGGGGCATTCCCGGACCGCTGTTCACGGGCCTCTACCTGGGCCTGCTGCTCGTACCCGCGGCCTACGCCGCGGTGCGCGTCGCGCTGCTGCGGCGCGGCCGCGCGGGTGGCGCGCCGGAACGGGCCGAAGAACTCGCGCTGCTGACCGGGGGACGCACGCGCGCCGGCGAGTTCGTCGTCGCGCGGCTGCTGGACGGCAAGGTCATCCGGATGGACGGCACCGGCCGCGTGCACCGCGTCCGGGGCAGCGCGCCGGACGACCTGGGCCGGGCCGCGCTGGTCCGGATCAGCAAGACCGGCACGACCGTCGCCTCGGTGAGCCGTGAAGTGCTGCACCACCCGGCGCTGGCCGACCTGGAGAACGGCCTGATCGCGCGCGGCCTGCTCGTCGACGCCCGGAAGATCCGCCGGACCTGGGTGTTCACCGCCGTCGCGTACTGGGCGCTCGTCGTCTTCGGCGTGGTCCGGCTGATCGCCGGCAGCTCGACCGGGCACCCCGTCGGCTTCCTGCTGGGCCTGCTGCTGCTCGGCCTGGTCACGGCCATCTTCGTCACGACCCGGGCCGCGAACGCGCCCGAGGTCAAAGCCACCGCCGCCGGGCGGGCCGCGGCCGGCGAGGCCGAGCGCGCCGGCTCGCTGACGTCCGGCCCGGCGGGCGCGGTCGCCGCCGGCGGGTTCGGCAGACACCCCGACAAGGACGTCCGGCTGGCCGTCAGCCGCGCCACGGTGGTGTCGACGTCCCGGGCCCACAGCCGCGGCGGCCGGTGGGCGGCGGCCAGTAGCGGCGGCGGGTTCGTCGGCTACTACGGCGGCAGCTCGTGCAGCGGAGGCGGCGGCAGCTCCTGCGGCGGCGGTGGTGGGGGCGGCAGCTCCTGCGGCGGCGGTGGCGGCGGGGGTTGCGGCGGTTGAAACGCCGACGCGACCACCCGCGTCTCACAGCTACGGTAACCGCAACTCAGTGAGGGGAGACGGGCGATGAACGACCCGTGGGGCATCTCCGGACCGGATTTCGTGGTCCTCTACATCGCACTGCTCGGCGCGGCGCTGCTGCTCCGGCTCATCGTGTCCGGGGTCGTCGCCGCCCGCGCGTTGCGGGCCGACAACGTCCAGCCGGGACCGCCGCCGACCGTCTACCAGCTCGCGTTCCTCGCGGGCGGGCCCGACCGGGCCGTCGACGCGGCGATCGCGGCGCTGGTGGAGCGCGGCCAGCTGCGCGTCAACAGCTACAAGCAGGTCAGCCAGGCCGGCGCGCGGCCGTCCGAGCCGCTGGAGCAGGCGGTCTTCGACGCGGCGCAGCTGAAGACGACGGCGACGCTGCGCGCCTACGGCCGCCGGTCGGCCGCGATGCGGGCGCTGGAGGAGGGTCTCGACCAGCGGGGTCTGCTGGCGTCGGCGGCCGCCAAGCGGCAGTCCCGGACGTTCGGGCTCGTGCTGCAGCTGGCCGTACTGGTGGTCGGCGTCCTGCGGCTGGTCAACGGCATCTCGCTCGGCCGGCCGGTCGGGGTCCTGGTGTTCCTGGTGCTGATCGCGGCGGTGCTGACGATCGTGGCCGCGGTCCGGCGGTCGAAGACCGGGCCCCGGCAGCCGTCGGCCGCCGGGCAGCGCCTGCTCGGCCAGGCGCGGTCCGCGGCGAGCGGCCCGGTGCCGGCCGGGATGCTGGCGGGCGGCGTGCTGCTCGGCGGCGCCGTGGCCGCGGTCGCCCTCGGCGGCTGGGCGATGTACCCGGACGAGGAGCTGAGCGCGGCGCTGATGCCGCCCGCGGGCTCCTTCGGCGGCGGCGGGTCGTCGGGCGGGTCGTCGTGCTCCAGCTCGTCGTGCAGCAGCGGGTCGTCGTGCAGCAGCGGGTCTTCCTGCGGCGGCGGCTCGTCGTGCGGCGGAGGTGGCTGCGGTGGGTGAGCTGGGCATCGGCATCGGCTGGCGGCACGAGCTGGACCTGTCCATCGCGCGGCTGCCCGGCGTCGACTGGGTGGAGGTGGTCGCCGAGAACCTGCACGCCGACCACCTCCCGGAGACGCTCGTCGCGCTGCGGAAGCGGATGCCGGTGCTGCCGCACGCGGTGTCCCTGTCGCTGGGCGGGGCCGAGCCCTTGGACACCGGACGCGTCCAGCACCTCGCGGAGATCGCGCGGGCGCTGGACGCGCCGCTGGTGAGCGACCACGTGTGCTTCGTGCGCGCGGGCGGGCTCGACTCGGGCCACCTGATGCCGCTCCCCCGCACCCGCGAGGCCCTGGACGTGCTGGTGGCCAACGTCCGGCTCGCCCAGTCCATCGTGGACGTCCCGTTCGCGCTCGAGAACATCGCGGCGGTGCTGGACTGGCCGGACGCCGAGCTGACCGAGGAGCAGTTCCTCACCGAGCTGACCGAGCGGACGGACTGCCGGCTGATCATCGACGTGGCGAACCTGTACGCCAACGCCCGCAACATCGGCACCGACCCGGAGCGGTTCCTCGACGGCATCCCCTGGGAGCGGCTGGCGTACGTGCACATGGCGGGCGGAACCGAGCGCGACGGCGTGTACCACGACACCCACGCCCACCCGGTGCTGCCGGAGGTGCTTTCGCTGCTCGCGGAGCTCCGCCGCCGCACGGATCCGCCGGGGGTGCTGCTGGAACGCGACGACGACTACCCGACCGACGACGAGCTCGCGGCGGAGCTGGCGGCGTTGCGGGCGGCGGTGGCGGGGTGAGCCGGGCGGAGCTGGCGGCTCAGCAGGCGTCGTTGCTGCGGGCGTTGTTGGCCGACGGGCCGGCGCCGGAGGGTTTCGACGCTTCGCGGCTTCGCGTGGAGGCTCAGGTCCTGCGCCGGAAGCACGGGCGGGTGCTGGCGTATCAGCGGCCGGAGCTGGCGGAGCAGCTCGGGGACCGGTTCGGGCCGCTGTTCGCGGAGTTCAATGCTGCGCGGCCGAAGCGGGATACTGAGCGGTCGGGGGCGTATGCGGATGCGTTTGTGACGTGGTTGATCGAGGGTGGGCATGTGCCGAAGCCGAAGCGGGGCTTGGTTTCCCGGCTCCGGCGGCGGTAGTCCGCGTCAGGGTGTCCAAGTCGGCTTGTCGACACCCGGCAACCGTGTCCCGAAGTCCCACCGGGGCTCCGCTCCCGGCAACCCGCCCGCCATCCGGACTCGCGTCAGCCGGCCGTAGCCGCTGTCCACTTCCTCCGTCAGGTCCGCGAAATCCACCTCAGCACCCGCAGGATCCTTGCGCCCCAACGAATCCAGCCAACGGCCCGTCCCCGCCAGAGACAGCCGGACCCGCCACGTGCCGCCGTCGGTTACCTGGCGGCGCAACGCCGTCATCACCGCCGCCGCCGCGAGCCAGCCCGTTCCGTGGTCCAGTGCCTGGACCGGGAGCGGCGAAGGGTCGGGACCGAAAGCCATTCCGTTCGACATCTGCACCAGGCTGTCGAACCCGCGCCGCCGGGCCCACGGGCCCTCCCAGCCGTACGCGCTCAAGTCCGCGATCACGAGACCCGGACGCAGCTCTGCCAGCTCCGCAGGCCCGAAGCCGATGCGGGCAAGCGCCCCCGGGCGGAACGACTGCACCAGCACGTCCGCCCGGCTGATCAGCTTCTTCAGTCGCGCGCGGCCGCCCTCCGTGTCCAGTGCCACGAACGCCGATCGCTTGCCCTGACCCGTGTCGCGTACCAGCGTCTCGACGCGCGGGAGGTGCGCCGCGCCGACGTGCAGCACGTCCGCGCCGTGGGCCGCCAGTACCCGCCCCGCCACCGGGCCGGCGAGGACGTGCGTCAACTCCAGGATCCGGATGCCGCCCAGTGGACGGTCCGAATAGAACAACGTCCGCTTCGGCGCTTCGCCCATCGGCGCCAGGTCCACCAACGGCAGTGATGCCACCGCCGACCCCTGCGGGTGCGCGGCCCAGTCCTCGGGCGAGCGCAGCTGAGCCGCCGCTCCCCCGGCCGAGACGACCGCGTGCTCGACCTCGCGCGCGCCGCGGCCGGCGACGGCCTTCGTCACCGCTTCCCGGGTCCCGGGGACGCCGAGTCCCCAGCACACCGCCGCTTCGTGACGCGGGTAGTTGCAGTGCAGGCGCACCCAGCCGTCGGCCGTGCGGTAGTTGCCCGACAGCGGCGCCCACACCGGCTCCGGCGAAGCGCCCTCGACGCGCGAGAACCCTTCGCTCGCGAAGGCCGCCGCCGCGTGGCGCGTGTCCGCTGTGACGACGCCGGGCTCGATCTCGCGCAGCTTCAGCATTTCGCCGGCCGCCAGGGTCGCGGCGGCAACCGTCGCGGTCGCGGCGGCCGCCACCCGGTACGGGCCGGGCAGCACGTCTTCGGCGCCGGTCAGCTCGACCGGTCCCGGCGCTTCCCCGGTGAGGGTGCGCCAGACGCCGTCCAGGATCTCCGGCACTACGGGAGGGCCGCGACGAGCTCGGCGGGCGGCACGCGGGTGCCGGTGTAGAACGGGATCTCCTCGCGCACGTGCAGCCGGGCCTCGGTGCCGCGCAGGTGGCGCATCAGGTCGACGATCCGGTGCAGCTCGTCGGCCTCGAAGGCCAGGATCCACTCGTAGTCGCCCAGCGCGAACGACGCGACGGTGTTGGCGCGGACGTCCGGGTAGTCGCGGGCTTCCTTGCCGTGGTCGGCGAGCATCTTGCGGCGGTCGGCGTCCGGCAGCAGGTACCACTCGTAGGACCGGACGAACGGGTAGACGCAGATGAACTTGCGCGCCTCTTCGCCGGCGAGGAAGGCCGGGATGTGGCTCTTGTTGAACTCGGCGGGCCGGTGCAGCGCGGTCTGGCTCCAGACCGGCGTCGACGCGCGGCCGAGCGGGGTCCGGCGGAAGCCGGAGTAGGCCGCCTGGACCTGCTCGATCTCCTCGGCGTGCCACCAGATCATGTAGTCGGCGTCGGCGCGCAGGCCCGAGAGGTCGTAGACACCCCGGACGACGACGCCCTTGGCCTCGAGGCCGTCGAGGTACTCGGTCGTCTCGCGCCCGGCCGTCCCGCGGTCCTCGCCCAGCCTGCCGGGCTCGATCCGGAAGACCGACCAGGTGGTGTAGCGGATGGTGTCGTTGAGCTCGTTGTAGTTGACCCGCGCCATGGTTCCATCCTGTCACCGCGGCGACGCGGCCGCTGCCACGGGTCAGGTGAGAGCACTCACGAAGAGAGGTGGGCCGCGATCCGCTGCGCCGCCGCCTCGGCCGTCGCCACGCACGCGGGCAGCCCGACGCCGTGCAGCGTCGCCCCCGCCACCGCGAGCCCCGGCACGCCGGCGATCGCCTTCTCGATCCGCTCCACGCGCTCGAGGTGGCCCGTGCCGTACTGCGGCAGGCCGCCGCCCCAGCGCGTCACCAGCGTCTCGACCGGCGCCGCCGTCACGCCCGTCAGCCGCGCGAGGTCGTCGCGGACCACGCGGACCAGCTCGACGTCGTCGGCCTGCAACGCGCCCAGGTCGCCGAAGCGCCCGACCGAGCCGCGGACCAGCACCGGGCCGGTGCCGAAGTGCGCCCACTTCCGCGACGAGAACGTGAACGCCTTCGCCGCATAGGGCTTGCCCGAGGCGTCGCCCTCGCCGGCGCCGATGAGGATCCCCGAGGCGTCGGGCAGCCGCGTGCCGGGCGGCAACGCCAGCGCCACCACGGCCATCGACGCCAGCTCGACCTCGCCGAACGCGGCCGAAGCCGCGGGCACGAGGTCGGCGAGCAGCCGCCGGGCCGAGGGTGCGGGCACGGCGAGCACGACCGCGTCGGCCTCGACCGTGTTGTCCGCGGGCGCGTGCGCGGTGGGGTTCGCGCCGATCCGCAGCCGCCAGCCGGGGCCGTGCCGCTCGATGTCGCAGACCGGCAGCCCGGTCCGCAGCTCGGCGCCGGACAGCTCGGTGAGCCGGTCGACCAGCGTGCCCAAGCCACCGGGGACCGTCCCGAACACCGGCGCCGTACTCGGCGAAGCGGGCAGCTGCGCCTTGGCCGCCGCGGTCAGCGAACCGGCGCCCGCGGCCACCGCCGCGGCCAGGCCGGGCATGGTCGCGCGCAGGCCGAGGCCGTCGGCACCCCCCGCGTAGACGCCGCCGAGCAGCGGGTCGACGAGCCGGTCGACCAGCTCGTCGCCGAACCGCTCGCGCAGCAGCGGCCCGAGCGGCAGGTCGCCGCCCGGCAGCCGCAGCTCGGGCAGCGACGGCTCGGCCTCGACGGCCCGCCGTCCCGCCTCGGACAGCACGCCGGCCACCGATTCGGCCGACGCCGGGACGCCCATGACGGTGCCCGGCGGCAGGCCGGTCACGGTACCGCCGGCGTGGATCTTCGCGCGCGCCTTCGTCGGGTGGACGACGTCGAGCCCGAGCTCGCGGGCCAGCGCGAGCATCTCGGGACGGCGGACCAGGAACGCCTCCGCACCGACGTCGTAGGGGACGCCGGCCAGCTCGGTCGTGCGCAGCTTCCCGCCCGGCGTCTTCGTCTTCTCGAACACGACGATCTCGGCGCTGTCGCCGAGCAGGCGCCGCAGCCGGTACGCCGCGGTCAGTCCGGAAACGCCCCCGCCGACGACCGCGACGCGCTTCACAGCTCGTGCACCAGCCCGACCACGCGGGTCAGCACGTCGGGGTCGACGCCCGGCAGCACGCCGTGGCCGAGGTTGAAGATGTGGCCGTCGGCCGCCTTGCCCTCTTCGACGATCCGGCGGACCTCGGCTTCGAGGACCGGCCAGGACGCGTGCAGCAGGGCCGGGTCGAGGTTGCCCTGCACGACGGCCTGGCCGCCGAGGCGCCGGACGGCCTCGTCCAGGGGGATGCGCCAGTCGACGCCGACGACGTCCGCGCCCGCGTCGCGCATGGCGCCGAGGAGCTCACCGGTGCCGACGCCGAAGTGGATCCGCGGCACGCCGTACGCGGCGACGCCGTCGAGGACCTTCGCCGAGTGCGGCAGCACGAACTCGCGGTAGTCCCGCTCGGACAGCGCGCCCGCCCAGGAGTCGAACAGCTGGATCGCGTCGACGCCGGCGTCGAGCTGCGCGCGCAGGAACGTCAGCGCGATGTCGGCCAGGCGGCCGGCCAGCTCGTGCCACAGCGCCGGCTCCGAGTGCATCAGCGCCTTGGTGTGCTCGTGGTTGCGGCTCGGGCCGCCCTCGATGAGGTAGCTGGCGAGGGTGAACGGCGCGCCGGCGAAGCCGATCAGCGGCGTCCCGCCGAGCCGCTCGACCAGCAGCTTGACGCCGTCGGCGACCTTCCCGACCTGGTCGGGGGCCAGCTCCGGCAGCGCCTTCACGGCGGCGAGGTCGCGGATCGGCGCCGCGACCACCGGGCCGGTGCCGGGGACGATGTCGATGTCGACCCCCGCGGCCTTGAGCGGCACGACGATGTCGCTGAAGAGGATGGCCGCGTCGACGTCGTGCCGGCGGACCGGCTGCAGCGTGATCTCCGCGAGCATCTCGGGGTCGAAACAGGCGTCGAGCATCGGCACGCCCTCGCGCAGCGCGCGGTACTCGGGCAGCGAGCGGCCGGCCTGGCGCATGAACCAGACGGGCGTGCGCGCCGGGCGTTCGCCGCGCGCGGCGGCCAGGAACGGGGCTTCGGGCAGCTCGCGGCGGCCGGACTGGGCGGCTCGCTGCGGCAGGGGCGTGGTCGGAGACATCACGGTCAATCGTGCCACGAGCCCGGCGGGGCGTTTCTCTCGGCGCGCCTGCGCCCGCAACGGGGCGTGCCCGCCCTAAAGTCGAAGCGTGACCGCGATGACGCCAGTGCCCGAACTCTTCCGTGAAGCAGTTGTGGCGCTGCAGTCCGTCCGGCCCCGCCGGGAGGTGCTGCTGGAGCCGATGCGGGCGCCGCAGCGGCTCGCGCCGTGGTCGTACGCGGTCAGCTGCGAGGTTTCCGGGCCCGCGGACGTGCTGGCCTCGGGCCGGCTGGTCCTGCTGCACGACCCCGAGGGGCAAGAGGGCTGGGACGGCGTGCTGCGCCTGGTCATGTACGTGCGCGCGGAGCTGGACCGGGAGCTGGCGACGGACCCGTTCCTGCCGGCGGTCGGCTGGTCGTGGCTGACGGACGCGCTGGAGGTGTCGGGCGCGAGCTGGACGGCGCTGGGCGGCACGGTGACGGAGACGTCCTCGGCCCGCTTCGGCGACATCTCCGGCCCGGCGCGCACGGACGACCTGGAGCTGCGGGCGTCGTGGACGCCGACGGACGCCGGGCTGCTGCCGCACGGGCAGGCGTTCTGCCAGGTCATGGCCAGTGTCGTGGGCTTGCCGCCGGTCGGCGTGACGCTCTTCGGGCAGCGCCAGAGCTCCTGACCGGGGTCTCGTCGGCTACGCCGGGCCGCGCCAGCCGGACTCGGCCATCCGGGCGATCATCGCCGCGGTCCGGCGCCGGCTGATCTTCCCCGGCCGTCCCCGCACCGGAGCCTTGTACGGATGTGAGCAAATTTCACATCCGCTGAACGCCGTCCAAACCAACGGGAACCCCCGGTCGGCCCCCTCAGCCCGTCACCGACGGGTGTAACCGCCCTGGCAACTGCCGCACCCCCGGCCGGCCGGCTCGACGTTTCCGAGGCCGTTTCACGTCTTCGCCGATGCCCCCGTTCGTGACGCTCGGCAGTCACACACCGCAACAAGATCAACTTGCGCCACACCGGCCGAAGATCGCCCCCGAAGGCCACGGACAGTCACCGTTCCGGCCGTCCGGAGAGCCCTCGGAAGCCGGTTCGCGAAGTTGATCATGCCCCGGCCGGAGGCACATTCCGGCCCTCCGGGACCCCCATCCGGCCCCTCGTCACTACGCGCACCGGCAGCTGCACACCCCATCTGCACGGCCATTTGGACGCCGGTAACTTCTTTGCATCGTGTTCGCTGGGCTATCCGTTAGCAACCGGCCGTGTACTAGCCCGATCGTGTTACTCCGAACCCACTGAGTGACTGTTCGTTTGAGATAGATACCCATTCGATCCCCCCGCGACGGCCCCAGGGCGGCTACAGTGCCTTCGACGACACCACTTTCGGTCTAAAGCTGGCGCGGCTGAACGGCCGAAGGTCCCGGTGCCGGTCGGGGGGCACGACCGACTCCAGGGAGGTAGTGACGTGGCTACCGTCGGCATTTCTCAGGCCGTCCGATCCACGCCAGCCGGTGCATTGCCGGCGAGCATGGTTCCGCACCCGCGGGAAGAGCTTTTTTCCGTGTTGGTGGTCGATGACCACCCGCTGTTGAGGGAGGCAATCGCAGCAAGACTCGCACAGATGGGTGCGGGGACCGTCCACGAAGCCGCCACGGTGGCCGAAGCGAGGGCGCGAGCACAGGCCACTGGGCCTTGTGACCTGGCGATCCTTGATCTCGGACTGCCGGACGGCAGCGGTATCGAGCTGGTTACGGAACTCCGTAGCCACGGCTGGCCGCGCGTGGTGGTACTCGCATCCTCGGACGACCCGTACGCGGTCCGCTCGGCCTTCCAGGCCGGGGCCCAGGCGTACCTGCTGAAGTCCGCGTCGCCGGTCGTAGTGACCGATGGCGTGCGGCGTGTGCTCGAGGGCGGCGTTTACGCCGACCCGAGCGTGGCTCCGGTGCTGGCCACCGGGACCCGCGTCGCGGGCACCGACAACACCCCGCGCGAGCTGTCCGCTCGTGAGGTGGAGGTGCTCCAGCTGGTCGCCGACGGACAGTCCAACAAGGAGATCGGCGAGGAGCTTTCGCTCTCCGCTCTCACCGTCAAGTCCCACCTGTCCCGGATCGGGCGCAAGCTCGGCACGGGCGACCGGGCTCAGATGGTTGCGCTGGCCATGCGAGCCGGCGTCATCCGCTGACGCAGACGAACCTCCCTGCGGGGCGGGCGGACCAGGCGCGGTACGCCCGTCCCGTAGGGTCGTCGGTTATGGGAAGTGCAGAGGCCTCCGGGATGGAAATCGAGTCCACGGGCGGCCCTGTGCTGCTACGCGAGCCCACCGAGGGCACTCCTCCGGTGGTCACGGACCAGTCCGCGCTGGCTGAAGCCTGCGCGCGGCTGGCCGCGGGCACCGGCGCGGTCGCCGTCGACACCGAACGCGCGTCCGGCTACCGGTACTGGCCCAAGGCCTACCTCGTCCAGCTGCGGCGCGAAGGGTCCGGCACGGTCCTGATCGACCCGACCGAGCTGGACGACCTCACGCCGTTGCGGAACGTCCTCAACTCCCTGGAGTGGGTGCTGCACGCGGCCTCCCAGGACCTCCCCTGCCTCGCCGAGCTGGACCTGCACCCGGCGGGGCTCTTCGACACCGAACTGGCCGGCCGGCTGGCGGGCTACGAGCGCGTCGCGCTGGGGACCCTCGTCGAGCTGCTGCTGGGCTACACCCTCGAGAAGGGGCACAGCGCGGCCGACTGGTCGAAGCGGCCGTTGCCGGTCGACTGGCTCAACTACGCGGCCCTCGACGTCGAGCTGCTCATCCAGCTGCGCGAAAAGCTGGAGGCGGAGCTGGGCGCCCAGGGCAAGCTGGAGTGGGCGCAGCAGGAGTTCGAAAACGTGCGCCTGGCGCCGCCGCCGGCCCCGCGGGCCGAGCCGTGGCGCCGGACGTCCGGCGTACACAAGATCCGCAACCCCCGCGGGTTGGCGGCGGTCCGCGAGCTGTGGCAGGCCCGCGACGAGCTGGCCCGCAAACGCGACCGAGCCCCGAGCCGGATCCTCCCGGACAGCGCGATCATCAACGCGGTGACGGCCGACCCCAAGACGGTCGAGGAGCTCCAGGCACTGCCGGTGTTCAGCGGCCGCGTCCAGCGCAAGTACACGGCGAACTGGCTCCGTCACCTCCAGGCGGCCCGCGCGCTCCCGGCATCGGAGCTGCCGTCACCGTCCCAGCCGACGGACGGCCCGCCCCCGGTCAACCGCTGGGCGGACAAGGACCCGGACGCGGCAGCTCGGCTGTCGGCGGCCCGAGCGGCATTGACGGCGATCGCGGAAGATCGGCGGCTGCCGGTGGAGAACCTGCTGCTGCCGGACCTGGTGCGCCGGACGTGCTGGCGTCCCCCGGCGGAGACGGACGAGGAGTCGGTGGCGTCGGTGTTGCGCGCGGGTGGGGCGCGGCCGTGGCAGGTGGACTTGACGGCGGTGGCGTTGAGCAAGGCCCTGCAGACGACCGCTTCCTGACGCCGGGAACGGGACCCGCCCTCCCTTGGGGGGCGTGCCCTTGTCCAGCGTATCGGGGCCAGCCGACGAAAAGCCGGGCCAAGCCTCCGCTCAAGCCGGCTTGTCCACATCACGGCCCGCATGTGGATCGCCGGCCGGACGCGCCTCCTCAGCCGGCCAAAGCAGCCAGCAGCGTGTGACCCTCCGCGCGCAGTTCCTCCGTCGGCTCCGGCAGCCCCGCCAAGCGGACCACCCCGTCCGCCCCCTCGCGGACGTGAGCCTCGACATCCAACTCAGGATCGTCCCGGCGGATCACCGCGATGCTCTCCACCAACCCGAACACCAGGTCCGTCCGGATGGCCACCGCCGAGGACGCGATCCCGGACGCCGCCACCAACCGCCCATACGCCGCCTTCAGGTCGGCGCGCTCGGCGCGGAAGCGGGCCAGGTTGGGCGACCCCACCTCCGGCAGCAGGTACAGCGCGCCCAGGTTGTGGCGGGCGCCCCCCAACAAGCGGATGTCCGCGTACGCCAGCGCCCACAGCCGGACCGCCGCCGGGGATGTGTCCGCTACCAGCCGCGCCGCCAAATCGAGTGATGGCCGGACCGTCTCGGCCAGCAGGGCCGCGAGGATGTCTTCCTTCGCCGGGAAGTGGTAGTACAGCGACGCCTGACGCAAGCCCGCGCGCTCGGCGATCGCGCGTGTCGTCGTCGCCGCGTAGCCGGCTCCGGTGAACAGCTCGCCCGCCGCGTCGAGCACGGCCTGGCGCGCGTCCGGGCGGTTCGCCGCCGCGCCGCTCGCCCGGGGCCTGCCGACCCCTACCCCTTTGACCACGGCGGTGATCTTGCCAGGTTCGCGGCCCGGACACCCGCACGGACGCCCGGTTACACCCACATGTCGCCGTTGACGCGCGGTCGGCTCCGCCGTTAACGAGCCCCTAACGCGCCGGAGATCGGGAAGTCGCGCCCGGACCTTAATTTCTGTCAAGCGATCGAAACAAGGAGTCTGCAATGTCCGACGAACTCACCGCCTTCGGTTACCGCCAAGAGCTTCGCCGGTCGCTGGGCGGGTTTTCCGCCTTCGCCGCCGGCTTCTCGTTCGTCTCGATCCTCACGACCGTCTTCCAGCTCTTCGGCTTCGGCTACTCCTTCGGCGGCCCGCTCTTCTTCTGGACGTGGCCGGTGGTGCTCGCCGGCCAGCTGCTCGTGGCGCTGACCTTCGCCGAGCTCGCCGCACGCTTCCCGCTCGCCGGATCCGTGTACCAGTGGGCGAAACAGCTCACCCGGGGCTTCCTCGGCTGGCTCGCCGGCTGGATGATGCTGCTCGGCTGCGTCGTCGCGCTCGCCGCCGCGGCGATCGCGCTGCAGATCGTGCTGCCCTCGGTGTGGGACGGCTTCCAGTTCGTCGGCGGCGACCCCGCGGTCACGTCGCCGAGCGGCGCGGCCAACGCCGTCCTGCTCGGCACGCTCCTGCTCCTCTTCACCACCGCGGTCAACGCCGGCGGCGTACGGCTCATCGCGCGGATCAACGACTTCGGCGTCGCGGCCGAACTGCTCGGCGTCGTCGTCCTCATCGCCGGCCTCGCCCTGTTCGCGGTCCGCGGGCCGCAGGTGGTGCTGCACGACGCGCCCGGCACGAGCGCCGGGATCGGCGGCGTGCTCGCTTCGGCGCTCATGGCGGCGTACGTCCTCTACGGCTTCGACACCGCCGCGTCGGTCGCGGAAGAGACGAAGAACGCGCGAAGGGCGGCTCCGCGCGCGGTGCTGCGGGCGGTGCTCGTGTCCGGGATCGGCGGGCTGGCCGTGGTGATCACCGCGCTGATGGCCGCGCCGAGCCTCACCGACGGGCAGCTCGCCGGGCACGGCCTGCCGTACGTGATCACCGCCGTCTTCGGCGACACCCTCGGCCGGGTCTTCCTCGCCGACGTCGCGATCGCCGTCGTCGTCTGCACCCTCACCATCCAGACCGGCACCATCCGCCTGATCTACGCGATGGCCCGCGACCGCGCGCTCCCCGCGTCCACCCGACTTTCGTCGGTGAGTTCGCGCACGGGCACGCCGATCGCGCCCGCTCTCGTGTCGGGCGGCCTCGCGATCGGGCTGCTGCTGCTCAACGTCGGCAACCCCACGCTGTTCAGCACGATCACCGGGACGTCGGTCGTGGTCGTCTACCTGGCGTACCTCCTGGTCACCGGGCCCCTGCTGGTGAACCGGCTGCGCGGTCGCTTCCCGCCGGAGCCGGGGCTGTTCTCCCTCGGCCGCTGGGGCGTTCCGGTGAACGGAGCAGCCGTTCTCTACGGCATCGCCATGATCGTGAACATCGCCTGGCCACGCCCGGAGATCTACGACGTGACCGGTTCGGGCGCCCCCTGGATGCTCCTGTTCCCGATAGAGTTCGTCGGCGGCGCACTGGTGATCGGCCGGCTCTGCTGGCTGCGGCTGCGTCCCGCCCCCGCCCTCGAACCCGCGCTCTGAGAGAGGACGTCCATGAGCACCACCGCCACCCCCTACGGCGCCCGCGACCACGCCCGCGCCCAGGCCGGCACCGTGGTCGAAACGATGCCGTCGATCCCGGCGAGCACGTGGCCGGCCGAGGTTCCCCAAGTCGCGCCCGAGGCGCTGACCTGGGCCGAGACGGTCGCCGGCGGCGGGTACACGCACAAGGTGCTCGCGCGGGGCACCCGGCTGCGGCTCACCGACGTCGACGGCGACGCCTGCGCGCACCTGCTGCTGTTCAACGCGGATCAGCCGTGGGAGCGGCTGAACGTCGCGGACACGGTGAAGGTGCAGTGGAACGCCTACCTGGGCCCGAAAGTGGCACTGCTGTCCGACCAGGCGCGGGTGCTCGCGACGATCGTCTCGGACTCGAGCGGGCGGCACGACGCGCTGTGCGGGACGTCCACTGTGGACGGAAACCGTGAGCGCTACGGCGACGGCGCCCCGCAGGGCCCCTCCCCCGCCGGGCTCCCCCTGTTCACGTTGGCGGCGGCCAAGAACGGCCTCGGGCCGCGCGACCTGCCGCCGAGCCTGTCGTTCTTCCAGGGCGTGCGGGTCCAGCCGGAAGGCGGCCTGGACTTCACCGGGTCCGCGGGCGCGGGCGGGTCCGTCGAGCTCCGGATCGAAATGCCGGTGATCGTGCTGATCGCCAACGTCGCGCACCCGGTCGACCCGCGGCCGGACTACACCGTGACCAACCTCGAAGTCCTCGCCTGGCGCGACCGGCCGTCCACTCCGGACAGTCCGGAGTGGACGCACTCACCGGAGGCGCAGCGGGCCTTCGAGAACACCGCCGACTACCTGACCGCCCGGGGGATCGCATGAGCACGGCCTACCGTTCCACGCTGGAGCTGACGTTCGACGTCGCCGCGCGCGCCCCGTTCTCGACCGTGCTGAAGCGCGGCAGCGAGCTGGCGATCATCGACCTCGGCGGCAACCAGGCCGTCGACTTCCTCTGCTACGACGCGAACGACACGAGCAAGCGCTACAGCGCGGCGGCGACGATCGCGGCCCAGCGCAACATCTTCCTGACCACCGGCAGCGTGCTGCGCACCCAGGAAGGCGCACCGCTGCTGACCGTCGTCGCCGACACCTGCGGGCGTCACGACACGCTCGGCGGCGCGTGCAGCAAGGAGTCCAACAGCCTCCGCTACGGCCAGCACACCCGCTTCCAGCA
Organism: Amycolatopsis sp. NPDC114504; assembly: GCF_055633595.1. Classification (NCBI taxonomy): domain Bacteria; kingdom Bacillati; phylum Actinomycetota; class Actinomycetes; order Pseudonocardiales; family Pseudonocardiaceae; genus Amycolatopsis; species Amycolatopsis sp. NPDC114504. Next base: position 1,887,536 of record NZ_JBVKDU010000001.1, read on the forward strand.
CGCCTGCGTCGAGAACTTCCTCAGTGAAGGCGCGAAGTGGGGGCTGGGCAAGCGCGACCTGGTCAGCAACGTCAACTGGTACATGAACGTGCCGGTCGAAGAGGACGGCACGCTCGGCATCGTCGACGGGATCTCCGCGCCCGGCCTGGAAGTCCGGCTGCGCGCCGAGACCGACGTCCTCGTGCTCGTGTCGAACTGCCCGCAGATCAACAACCCCTGCAACGGGTTCGACCCGACGCCGGTGCGCCTGGTCGTGACGTCCCCCGGAGGCGGCGAGTGAGGCTGCTCGTCGCCAACCGCGGCGAAATCGCCGTCCGGATCCTGCGCACCGCCGGAGAGCTGGGCCTCGAGACCGTCGCGGTGTACTCCGACGCCGACCGCCTCGCCCCGCACGTCCGGCTCGCCGACCGGGCCGTGCGGCTCGGTCCGGCGCCCGCCGCGGAAAGCTACCTGCGGGCGGGCGCGATCGTCGAGGCCGCACTCGAAACCAGCTGCGACGCCGTCCATCCCGGTTACGGTTTCCTGTCCGAGGACGCCGCGTTCGCGCGGGCCTGCGAGGAGGCCGGGCTCGCGTTCGCCGGGCCGTCGCCCGCACACCTGGAAGTGTTCGGCAGCAAGCACACCGCCCGCGAGGCCGCCGTCGCCGCGGGTGTGCCGCTGCTCGCCGGCACCGGCTTGCTGTCCGATGTGGACGAAGCGGTGGCCCGCGCCGCGGAGATCGGCTACCCGGTGATGCTCAAGGCGACCGGGGGCGGCGGCGGGATCGGCATGCGCGCGTGCGCGTCGCCCGACGAGCTGCGCGACGCCTGGGAGACCGTGCGGAGCGTCGCGGCCAAGAGCTTCGCGAACTCCGGGGTGTTCCTGGAACGCCTGGTGCGCCGCGCGCGGCACGTCGAGGTCCAGGTGTTCGGCGACGGCTTCGGCGAGGTCCTGGCGCTGGGCACCCGTGACTGCTCGTTGCAGCGGCGCAACCAGAAGGTCGTCGAGGAGTGCCCGGCACCGGACCTTCCCGACGCCGTCCGGAAGCAGCTCGTCGACTCGGCCGTCGCACTGTGCTCGTCGGTGCGGTACCGCTCGGCCGGCACGGTCGAGTACGTCTACGACCCCGACCGCGAAGAGGCCGCGTTCCTCGAGGTCAACACGCGGCTGCAGGTCGAGCACCCGGTCACCGAGGCGGTCTACGGCGTCGACCTGGTCGCCTGGATGCTGCGGCTCGCGCAGGGTGACCGCGCGATGTTCCGCGCGGCGCCGGTCGCGCGCGGGCACGCCGTCGAGGCGCGCGTGTACGCCGAGGACCCGGGTGCCGGGCACCGGCCGAGCGCGGGGCTCGTCACGCGCGTCGCGCTGCCCCCGGGTGCCCGCGTGGACACCTGGGTCGAACCGGGCACGACCGTCACCACCCACTACGACCCGTTGCTGGCCAAGGTGATCTGCACCGGCACCACCCGCACCGACGCCATCGCGCACCTGCGGGAAGCGCTCGCCGTGACCCAGGTCGACGGGGTGCGCACCAACCTCGGGCAGCTGCGCGCGGCGGCCGCCGACGCGGCGTTCGGCGCGGCCGCCCACGACACGTCCACTTTGGACGGAATCGAAGACGGCGAACCTCGCGTCGACGTCGTGCGCGGCGGGACCATGACGACCGTGCAGGACTGGCCCGGCCGCACCGGCTTCTGGCACGTCGGGGTCCCGCCGAGCGGGCCGATGGACGACCGCTCCCTGCGGCGCGGCAACCTCGCCCTCGGCAACCCCGAAGGCGCGTCCGGCCTGGAGTGCACTGTGGACGGCGTGACGCTGCGGTTCTCGCACGCCACCCAGGTTTGTGTCACCGGCGCCCCGACCACCGTGCTCGTCGACGGCACAGAAGTTCCGTTGTGGACACCCATCGAAGTACCCGCCGGAGGCACGCTCGACCTCCGGGCGTGCACGGCGGGGCTGCGTAGCTACGTGCTCGTCCGCGGCGGCATCGACGTCCCGGCGTTCCTCGGCAGCACGGCGACGTTCACCCTGGGCAAGTTCGGCGGGCACGGTGGCCGCGCACTGGCCGCGGGCGACGTCCTGCGGACCGGGCCCGAGCCCGCGGACCCCGTCGTGGGCCCGGTCGCCGACCGCCCGGAGTTCGCCTCGCACTGGACGATCGGCGCGCTCGAAGGACCCCACGCGGCGCCGGAGTTCTTCACCCCCGAAGACGTCGACACGTTCTACGCCACGGACTGGCAGGTGCACTTCAACTCCGCCCGCACCGGCGTCCGGCTCGTCGGGCCGCGGCCGAAGTGGACTCGCGCGGACGGCGGCGAGGCCGGCCTGCACCCGTCGAACATCCACGACACGCCGTACGCGATCGGCGCCGTCGACTACACCGGCGACCTGCCGATCCTGCTCGGCCCGGACGGGCCCAGCCTGGGCGGGTTCGTCTGCCCGGCGACGGTCGCCACCGGCGAGCGGTGGAAGCTCGGGCAGCTGCGCCCGGGCGACACCGTGCGGTTCGTCCCGATCGACGCCGACCACGCGGCGGTGCTGCGGCAGCGGCCGGCCACCGCGGTGACGTCCACCAGGACGGCCCGCCACGACGGCGGGGTCCTGGGACGGCAAGCGTCCGAGGGCGACGAGCCGTCCGTCACCTACCGGCGCAGCGGGGACGACAACCTGCTCGTCGAGTACGGCGAGATGAAGCTCGACCTCGCCCTGCGGATGCGGGTGCACGCGCTCGGCGAACGGCTCGCGGCCGAGGGCGTGCCGGGGATCGTCGACCTGACGCCGGGCATCCGGTCGCTGCAGGTGCATGTCGACCCGGACGCGCTGCCCGTCGAAAAGGCGCTCGGGCTGGTGCGCGAGCTGGAACGCGACCTGCCGCCGACCGCCGACCTCGAGGTGCCGAGCCGCAGCGTCCGGCTGCCGCTGTCGTGGGACGATCCGGCGACGCGCGAAGCGATCGAGCGGTACATGACCGGCGTGCGCGACGACGCGCCGTGGTGCCCGTGGAACATCGAGTTCATCCGCCGGGTGAACGGACTGTCCAGTGTGGACGACGTCTACCGGACGGTGTTCGACGCGGAGTACCTGGTGCTCGGCCTCGGTGACGTCTACCTCGGCGCGCCGGTCGCGACGCCGCTGGACCCGCGTCACCGCCTGGTGACGACGAAGTACAACCCGGCGCGGACGTGGACCGCGGAGAACTCGGTCGGCATCGGCGGCGCGTACCTCTGCATCTACGGCATGGAGGGGCCGGGCGGCTACCAGTTCGTCGGCCGGACCGTGCAGGTGTGGAACAGCTGGCACGGCGGGGACCGGCCGTGGAACCTGCGGTTCTTCGACCGGATCTCCTGGTACCCCGTGTCCGCGGACGAGCTCCTGGAGCTGCGCGCGCAGAGCTCGTCCGGGCAGCTGGCGCTGGACACCACCGACGGCACCTTCAAGCTGGCCGAGTACCAGCAGTTCCTCGCCGACAACGCGGACGGCATCGCCGCGTTCCGGGCGACGCAGTCGGCGGCGTTCGAGGCGGAACGGCGGGCCTGGGCCGCGGCGGGCGAGTTCGACCCGAAGCCGGAACCGGTGACGCTGCCGCCGAAGCGGGTCGAGGCACCGCCGGGCGGCCACGTCGTCGAAGCGCCGTTCGCCGCGACGGTGTGGCGCGTCGACGTCGCGGCGGGCGAGCGCGTCGAGGACGCGCAGTCGCTGGTGACGCTGGAAGCGATGAAGACGGAGGCGCGGATCCCCGCGCCGGCCCGCGGTGAGGTGGTCGAGGTGCTCGTGTCCCCCGGTGACCAGGTCGCCCCCGGAACGCCGTTGGTGGTGCTCGGATGAGCCTCCGGGAACGAGTGCACGCCGCGTACCGGCGGATCGAGCAGGTCGACCGGCCCGAGATCTGGATCGACCTGCGGCCGGAGGCCGAGGTACTGGCCGAGGCCGAAGCGTTGGTCCAGCGCGGGCTGCCGCTGTACGGCAAGCTCGTCGCGGTCAAGGGGAACATCGACGTCGCCGGGCTGCCGACGACGGCGGGTTGTCCGGCCTACGCGTACAAGCCGGAGACCGACGCGCCGGTCGTCGCGCGGCTGCGGGCGGCCGGGGCGCTGGTGCTCGGCGCGACCAACCTCGACCAGTTCGCGACCGGGCTGGTCGGCACGCGCAGCCCGTACGGCGCGGTCCGCAACGCCGTCGACCCGGCGTACGTGTCGGGCGGGTCCAGCTCGGGGTCGGCGGTGGCCGTCGCGCTCGGCATCGCGGACCTGGCCCTGGGCACGGACACCGCGGGCTCCGGGCGGGTGCCGGCAGCGTTCAACGGGATCGTCGGGCTCAAGCCGACGCCCGGGCTGCTGCCGACCGAAGGCATCGTCCCCGCCTGCGCGAGCATCGACTGCGTGTCGCTGTTCGCGCGGACGGTCGAGGAGGCGGCGTTCGCCCTGACCTGCCTGGCCGAACCCGCGCGAGTCCACCCGGGACGGTTCCGGCTCGGCGTGCCGGACCGGCTGGGACCGCTTGAAGCGGGCTGGGCGGAGGCGTTCGAGGCCACCGTCGCGGAGTACGCGGCGGCGGGCGCCGAAGTGACCACAGTGGACATATCGACATTCCTGGAAGCGGCGGACCTGTTGTACGGCGGCGCGTTCGTCGCCGAGCGCTACACCGCGGTCGGCGAGTTCCTGGACGCGCATCCGGACGCCGTGGACCCGGTGGTGCACGGCATCATCACCGGCGCCAGGGACATTCCGGCGCACCGGCTGTTCGCCGACCAGCGAACCCTGGCCGGGCTGCGCACCGAAGCCCTCGCGGTGCTGGCCGGCGTCGACGCGCTCCTCATGCCGACGACGACCGAGCACCCCACGATCGCCGCGGTGGCCGCGGATCCGGTCGCGGTCAACGCCCGCCTGGGCCGGTTCACCAACTCCACCAACCTGTTCGGATTGTCGGCGCTCGCGGTCCCGGCGGGCACGGTGGCCGGGCGCCCGTTCGGCGTGATGCTGGTCGGCGCCCCGCACGACGACCTGAAACTGGCCGCCCTCGCCGGGCTGCGCGGCGAGCGGGTGCCGATCGTCGTGGTCGGCGCGCACCTGCGCGGGCAGCCGCTGAACCACGAGCTGACTTCGCGCGGCGGGCGGTTCGTTTCCGAGGTGTCGACTTCGGCGTCGTACCGGCTGTTCGCGTTGGACACGGTGCCGCCGAAGCCCGGGCTGGTGCGCGTCGCGTCCGGCGGGGTGGCGATCAAGGCGGAGGTGTGGGACCTGCCGGTACGCGGCTTCGGCGAGTTCGTCTCGCGGATTCCCGCTCCGCTGGCGATCGGCAAGGTGGAGCTGGCCGACGGCTCGCGCGTGTCCGGCTTCCTGTGCGAGCCGGCGGCGACGGAGGGTGCGGAAGACATCTCGGCGAAGGGCGGCTGGCTGGCGCACCTCGGGTAATTCGGATGCGGACCGATCACGCGGCCCGCACACTGAGGACGTGAACACCCTGCCTTGCGGCCATCCGGGCCGCATCGGCACCTTGCGCCTCTGCCCGCACCTGGCTGTCGAAGAACCTCCCCCGTCCACGCGTCACCTGACCGGCGTGGGCACGCGCTACGACCTGGTCTGCGGGCTCTGCACGCCGGCCGCGCTGGTCGACGTCTGCGAGAGCTGCGCCGATCGGGCCGACCAGGAGAGCTTTCCCGCGGGCTGGCACGGCGAGCCCGAAATCCTGCTGCGGGACGGGGAACTCGGCGGAAGCTGGTCGACGCGCCCCTGCCCGGTGCGGCCGGTGAACGACGGCTGCCTGGCCCCGATGCCCGGCGGCTGGCTCGCGCTCACCGAAGAGGGGTTCGTCCGGATCGACGAAGACGACCAGTGGCTCCTCGGGCCGGTCGAGCTGCCCGCGGAGACCTACGAAGACATCCGGGACATCCCGGACCGCCCCCGCCGCGGCCTGCACACCTCGCGGGACGGCCGGTACGCGGCGGTCGTCTCGGACTACGGCCAGTTCGCCACCGTCGTCGACCTGCGCGAGTGGCTCACCGTCGTCGACCTCGACCGGGACTGGAACGACAACGAGCTCACCCGGTTCCCCTTGGCCTTCCTCGGGGAAGGCGAGACGGCCAGGGTCGTCGCGGGGACGGACTGGAACCGGCTCGACGTGTTCGCACTGCCCGGCGGAGAGCTGCTGACCGACCGCGAAACCGCGGCGCCGGACCGCGGCGAAAAGCCACCCGAGCACTACCTCGACTACTTCCAGGGCGCGCTCCACGTGAGCCCGTCCGAACGGCGATTGGTCGTGGACGGCTGGGTCTGGATGCCCGTGGGCGCGCCGCTGGTCGTGGACGTCGCGGCGTGGCTCAGCGGCGACGTCCACGCGGCCGAAACGGGCCGGCATCTCACCCCCGGCCGCAGCAGCGACTGGGACCAGCCGATCGCGTGGCTCGACGACACCACGGTCGCCGTCCAGCGCATGGGCGCCGCGTGGCAGGAGCTGCTCGACGGCGTCGAGCTGTACGACGCGGGAACCGGCCGCCGGACCGGGATGTTCGCGGGTCCGAAGGGACCGATGTGGGGTCACCGCGGCCTGCTGTACGTCACCGCCGAAGCCGGCTTCGAGATCTGGGACCCGGCGACAGGCGCCCGGACCGGGTTCGCCGAGGGCTTCCGCCCCGCCGCGCACGACCCCGCGACCGGCGCGTTCGCCGAACTGCGTAACGATCAGCTGAGGATCTGGGCCGCCGTCGGGTAACAACGCTCGTTCCGGGGCAGGAAACCGCCGATGACCTCGGTGAGACCCCGGAGGCGGCCCATGACCACCGCGACCCAGACCCCCCTCGTCCACTCCTACCTGTACCTGCGGCGCGCGATCGGGCTCATCGGCCTGGCGCTGCCGATCGTCCTGATCGTAGGCAAGCAGGTCGTCCAGGGCGGCGATCTCATCGGGTCGCTCAGCGGCTACTACTACAGCGATCTCGGGAATGTCTTCGTCGGCGCGATGTGCGCGGTGGGCGTGTTCCTGCTCGCCTACTACGGCCACGACTTCATCGACAACCTGGCGAGCACAGTGGCCGGTCTCGGCGCGATCGGGCTGGCGCTGTTCCCGACGACCCCGGACCGCGACGTCTCGTCGTGGGACCGCACGTCCGGCGTGCTGCACCTGGTGTTCGCGGCCGTGTTCTTCCTGATGCTGGCGTACTTCTGCCTGCGCCTGTTCCCGCACGACGGCGAGCAGCCGGCGGGGACCGGTGTCGTCTACCGCGTGTGCGGGGTGGTGATCCTGGCCGCGCTCGTGCTCATCGCGGTGACGAGCTGGCTGCGTCTCGTCCCGGAATGGCACCCCGCGTTGTGGCTGGAGAGCGCCGCGGTGTGGGCGTTCGGCGTCGCCTGGCTCGTGAAGGGGCAGACGCTGACGCCCAAGAGTGTGCCGTAGCCCACTCGACCGGGCCACACCACTGGTTACCGGCGGGTAACAAGGGCTATCGTGCGGGCAAAGACCTCTACTCCATGGAGCATCAGTGGCCGCACCAGCAACGCCGCTCGCGCCGACCGCGCGGGGCGTGCGCACCGTCGCCTTCGTCGAGGGGGTACGGACCCCCTTCGGCAAGGCCGGCGACAAGGGCATCTACGCCGGGACCCGCGCCGACGACCTCGTCGTCAACGCCATCCGTGAGCTGCTGCGGCGGCACCCGGAGCTGCCGCCCGAGCGCGTCGACGAGGTGGCCATCGCCGCCACCACCCAGATCGGCGACCAGGGCCTGACCATCGGCCGCACCGCCGCGCTGCTCGCCGGCCTGCCGAAGTCCGTGCCGGGCTTCGCCATCGACCGCATGTGCGCCGGCGCGATGACCGCCGTCACGACCGCCGCGTCCGGCATCGGCTTCGGCGCCTACGACATCGCCATCGCCGGCGGCGTCGAGCACATGGGCCGCCACCCGATGGGCGAGGGCGTCGACCCGAACCCGCGGATCATCGCCGACAAGCTCGTCGACCCGACCGCGCTCGTCATGGGCCAGACCGCCGAGAACCTGCACGACCGCTTCCCCGCGATCACCAAGCAGCGCACCGACGCCTACGCCGCGCGCAGCCAGGAGCGCTACGCCGAGGCCGTCAAGACCGGCAAGATCGGCCCCGAGCTGGTCCCCGTCGCGACGCGCTCGAAGGAGCTGGGCTGGGGTCTCGCCACCGAGGACGAGCCGCCCCGCCCGGGCACCACGCTCGAGACCCTCGCCGGCCTGAAGACGCCGTTCCGCCCGCACGGCCGGATCACCGCGGGCAACGCGGCCGGCCTCAACGACGGCGCGACCGCGTCGATCCTCGCCGACGAGGAAACCGCCCGCGAGCTGGGCCTGCCGGTCGCGATGCGGCTGGTCGGCTACTCCTTCGCCGGCGTCGAGCCGGAGGTCATGGGCATCGGCCCGGTGCCGGCCACCGAGAAGCTGTTCAAGCGCACCGGTCTCTCCATCGACGACATCGGCCTGTTCGAGATCAACGAGGCCTTCGCCGTGCAGGTGCTGGCCTTCCTCGACCACTTCGGCATCGACGACGAAGACCCGCGCGTGAACCAGTGGGGCGGCGCGATCGCGTGCGGCCACCCGCTGGCGTCGTCCGGCGTCCGGCTCATGACGCAGCTGGCCCGCCAGTTCGCCGAGCGGCCCGACGTCCAGTACGGCATGACCACGATGTGCATCGGCATCGGCATGGGCGGCACCGTGATCTGGGAAAACCCGGCCTTCCAGGGGGCGAAGTAATGACTTTCACCGCAGAAGAGGCGAAGGCCGCGTTCCCGGACGAGGTCGTCACCAACGCCGTCACGCGGCTGGTGAAGGTGCCCGGGCTCGAGAAGCCCGTCGCGCTGATCACGCTCGACAACGGCCACGACCACACCCGGCCGAACACCTTCGGCCCGCAGGGGCTCGTCTCCCTGAACGCCGCGCTGGACAAGGCGTTCGAGGCCGAGCCGGCCGCGATCGCCGTCACCGGCAAGCCGTTCATCTTCGCCGTCGGCGCGGACCTGTCCGGCGTCGAGTCGGTCAGCGACCCGAAGCTGGCGCGCGAGATCGCCCAGACCGGGCACGACGTCTTCCGCCGCCTCACCGAGACGAAGATCCCGACCTTCGGGTTCATCAACGGCGCGGTCATGGGCGGCGGCCTCGAGCTCGCCCTGTCCTGCCACTACCGGACGCTCTCGGAGAACACCGCCGCGATCGCGTTCCCCGAGGTGTTCCTCGGCCTGTTCCCGGGCTGGGGCGGCACGCAGCTGCTGCCGAACCTCATCGGGCCGGACGCCGCCGTCACGGTGATCATCGAGAACGCGCTGGCGCAGAACAAGATGCTCAACGTCAAGAAGACGGCCGAGCTCGGCATCGTCGACGCGGTCTTCGGCAGCGCCGACTACCTCGAGCAGTCGCTGCTGTGGCTGGCGAAGGTGGTGAACGGCGAGATCACCCCGGAGCGTCGCGAGATCAACCGCGACTCCGAGTGGGACGCCGCGATCGCCCGGGCCAAGTCCCTTGTGGACGGTCGCACGCACGGTGCGTCGCCGGGTGCCACCAAGGCCGTCGAGCTGCTGGACCTGGCTCGCGAAAACGATCTGGACCGCGGCTATGCGGCCGAAACCGACGGCCTCGCCGAGCTGCTCATGTCCGACGTCCTGCGCGCCGGGCTGTACTCGTTCAACCTGGTCAACAAGCGCGCCAAGCGCCCGGCCGGCGCGCCGGACCGGAACCTGGCGCGCAAGGTGAACAAGGTCGGCATCGTCGGCGCCGGCCTGATGGCCAGCCAGCTCGCGCTGCTGTTCGTGCGCCGCCTCAAGGTGCCGGTCGTGCTGACCGACGTCGACCAGGCGCGCGTCGACAAGGGCGTCGGGTACGTCCACGACGAGATCGACAAGCTCCTGGCCAAGAAGCGCGTCTCCCCGGACGGCGCCAACCGGCTCAAGGCGCTGGTCTCCGGCTCGCTCGACAAGGCCGCGTTCTCCGACGCCGACTTCGTCATCGAGGCGGTGTTCGAGGAGCTGGGCGTCAAGCAGCAGGTGTTCGCCGAGCTGGAGCAGCACGTCAAGCCCGAGGCGATCCTGGCGACGAACACGTCGTCGCTGTCGATCACCGCGATGGCGTCGAAGCTGCAGCACCCCGAGCGCGTGGTCGGCTTCCACTTCTTCAACCCGGTCGCCGTGCTGCCGCTGCTGGAGATCGTTCGCGGCGAGCAGACCGACGACGCGTCGCTCGCGACGGCGTTCTCGGTCGGCAAGCAGCTCAAGAAGTCCAGCGTGCTGGTGAAGGACGCGTCGGCGTTCGTCGTCAACCGGCTTCTGCTGCGCTTCCTGGGCGAGGTCCTGGTGGCCGTCGACGAGGGCACGCCGTTCGAGGTCGCCGACGGCGCGCTCGAGCCGCTCGGCCTGCCGATGTCGCCGCTGACGCTGATGCAGCTCGTCGGCCCGGCCATCGCGCTGCACGTCGGCGAGACGCTGCACGAGGCGTTCCCGGACCGCTTCACCGTGTCCGACAACCTCGCCAAGTTCGTCAAGGCGGGCAAGAAGGGCGTCTGGGTCTGGGACGACAAGGGCAACCAGTCGCCCGACCCCGAGGTCGTCGCGCTGTGGACGCAGGGAGACTCTCCGTCCACTTCGGAGCAGGTGCGCGAGCGGGCGCTGTCGGCCATCGCCGAGGAGATCCGGATCATGCTCGACGAGGGCGTGGTCGCGGAGGCGCAGGACATCGACCTGTGCCTGATCCTCGGGGCCGGCTGGCCGTTCTGGAACGGCGGCATCACGCCGTACCTGGACCGCTCCGGCGTCTCCGAGCGCGTGAACGGCAAGCCGTTCCTCGCCCCGGGCGTGGCGTCGGTCCCGGCTGACTAGTACTCGCCCTCTCGAGGGCACTTCGGCGGCGGCGCGGTGAGTTTCAGCTGCGCCGCCGTCGTGTCGGAGTCGATCACCGTCACCCGCTCGGCGGTCCGGAAGCGGGCGTGCAGCTCCCGGGCCCAGGCCATCAGGTCGGTGCCCGGGACGGCGAGCAGCGAGACCGCAGGCGGGTCGACGAACACGCGCCGCGCCTTCGCGTCGTCGTGGAAGGACCGCGCGGCCCCCTGCATCTCGGCGTCGGACGGGAAGACCAGGACGACCGCCGCGCACAGGGTGTGCCCGGCGAGCGGGACCGGGTTCGTGTCCACCGGCAGGTCCGGCGGCCGCTTCAGGGCCGCGACGCCGAAGGCCAGCCCCACCCCGGCCGCCAGCGCCAGCGCGAAGACCGGGACCACGACGCGGACCAGCGGCTTTTCCGTCACGCCCAAGATCACAGCACACGTTGGCCGCCGGGACACCGCCCGTTCACCCCGGCGGCTTAGCGTCCGCGCGTGACCACCGACAGACGCCGGTTCCTCAAGGGCGCCGGGCTCGCGGCCGCCGCCGCGGGCATCCCCCTCCCCTCCTCCGGGAACTCCGAGCTGGACCGCCTGTGCGGCCGCTACCAGTGGCTGGTGGGCGACCACCACACGCACAGCCAGTACTCCTACGACGCGATGTACCGGATCGACCAGATCGCCCGCGGCGGGCGGGCGCACGGCGCGGACTGGATCGTCTTCACCGACCACGGCCACGCCGAGCACGAGAAGGCGTCGGTCGAGCCGACCGAGGCGGACTTCCTCGCCGCCCGGCGGAAGTACCCGGACCTGCTGCTGTGGCACGGCATGGAGTGGAACGTCCCGGGCGCCGAGCACGCGACGGTGTTCTTCCAGGCCGGGGACCGGCAGGCGGCGAAGCTGCGCGAGTTCGAGCGGACCTTCGACTGGCGGCTGACGGGCTCGGAGGCGTCGAGCCCGGCGAACGAGGCCCTCGCGCTGCGGGCGTTGCGCTGGCTCGCTTCGGAGGAACAGGCGAAGCGGATCCACGCACCGGTCGTGCTGGTCAACCACCCGCTGCGCAACGGCCGCGTCGCCCCGCACGAGCTGCGCGCGTACCGCGACGCGGCGCCCGGCATCGTGATCGGCATGGAGGGCGCGCCCGGCGCGCAGGCCGACGGCTTCCCGAAGCCGCTCGGCAACGGCGGCGCCCGCGGCGGCTACGCGAACGGCCCCGGCCCGAACTCGTGGCCGGGCTTCCCGGCCGAGGCGTACCGGACGTTCGGCGGCTGGGACTGGGCGACGGCGAAGGTCGGCGGGCTCTGGGACTCGCTACTCGCCGAGGGCAAGCCGTGGTGGATCACCACGAACTCCGACTCGCACTACAACCGCGGCGACACGCTGGTGCGGCCACAGGTCGCGGACGACTGGTACGACACGCACGGGAAGTTCCCGGACCCGGTCGACACCGGCTCCCCGCAGCTGCTCGCGCCGTACGCGGACTTCTACCCCGGAGAGTTCAGCCGCACGTACGTCGGCGTGACGCGGCGAAGCCTCGAAGGCGTCCTGGAGGGCCTGCGGGCCGGGCGGATCTGGCTGACGCACGGCGGGCTAGCCCAGGACCTTCAGGTCGGCGCGTACGGCGGTGGCGCTTCGGCGACGCTGGGCGGGCGGCTGCGGGTGCGGCGAGGCTCGGACGTCACGCTCGTGCTGTCGGCGCGGCTCGCGTCGCGGCCGAACGGCGGCGGCTCGGTGCCGCGGCTGACGCGCCTGGACGTCGTCGCGGGACCGGTCACCGGACCGGTCACCGACCCCGACACGATGGCCGCGCCGGGTACCCGGGTCGTCGAGTCGTTCGAGCCGCGCTGGGCGCCCGGGCGGCAGGTCGTGTTCCGGCACACCTTCCGGAACGTGCGTTCGCCGTTCTACGCGCGGGTCCGCGGGACGAACGGGGATTCCGGGCCCACACCGGACGTTATCGGACAGGCGAACCCGTTCGAGGACTTGTGGTTGTACGCGAACCCGATTTTCGTGGACGTGTGCTGAACGGACTCGCCAGACCACTGCTCGTCCGAGCGGTGATGACCGGGCTGCGGTGGCTGCTGCGGCTGCCTTCGCCAGTGCTCCGCGTGCTGGCCGGCCATCCCGTGGTGGTCGACGGGCGGCAGCCGGTGCTGAGCGCCCGGGTGCTGATGCGGGTGTCGCGGCTGGCGCCGTTCGACGCGCCGCACCGGAACGGCAGCCTCGCGCGGGCCCGGGCGGAGCTGAACCTGGCGGGTGCGCTGGCCGGCGCCGGGATCTGCCGCGGGGTGCGGACGCACGACTCGACGTGGCCCGGGCCGGGCGGCCCGCTGCCGCTGCGGCTGTACGAGCCGTCCGGGGTCCCGGCGCCCGGCCCGGCGCTGGTGTACTTCCACGGCGGCGGGTTCGTCCTCGGCAGCCTGGACACGCACGAGGGCGCGTGCCGCCTGCTGGCCGAGGAGGCCGGGGTGCGGGTAGTGTCGATCGGCTACCGGCTGGCCCCGGAACACCCGTTCCCGGCGGCGGCATCGGACGCGGTGGCAGCGTTCGCCCACGTCTCTTCCCACGCGCCGGAGTTCGGCATCGACCCGGCGCGGCTCGCGGTGGGCGGCGACAGCAGCGGCGGCAACCTGGCGGCGGTGGTGGCCCACGCGGCGGCCCGCGGCGAGCTGCCGAAGCCGGCGTTCAGCCTGCTCCTGACCCCGGCGACGGACGCGCTGGGTGAGTCGGAGTCGCACCGGCAGTTCGGGTCGGGTTTCCGTCTCGACCGCGACGAATGGGCCTGGTACCGCGCGCAATACGTGCGAGACCCGGCGCTGTACAAGGACCCGCGGGCATCGGTGCTGTACGACGACCAGCTGGCCGGCCTCCCGCCGACGTACGTGGCAACGTGCGGCTTCGACCTGCTCCGCGACGAAGGCGAGGCCTACGCGCTCCGCCTCGCGTCGGCAGGGGTCCCGTTGGTGCACCGACGGCACGAGGGGCAGCTCCACGGCTTCGCGAACCGGGTCGGCATCGACCCGGACGCCCGAGCGGCGATGGTCCACGCGGCGGGAGTCCTCCGCGCCGGCCTCGCGCTGAGCGGTCGTGAGTGAGAAACAGTGTTCTAACCCTGTTTCTCACGCACGACTAGCGGACCGGGAGGTGGACCGTCACGCCCAGGCCGCCGCCCACGATGGGTTCTGCCGTCACGCTTCCGCCGTGCGCCGCGACCGCCGCGCGGACGATCGACAGGCCCAGGCCCGCTCCGTGGCGGGCCGTGCGGGCTACCCCCGCCCGGCGGAACGGCTCGAACAGCTCCGGTACCGCCGCCGGGTCGAGCAGCCCGCCCGATGAGCGCACCCGCAGCATCGACCACTGCGGACCCGGCTGCGTCACGACCTCCAGCCAGCCGCCCTCGACGTTGTGGCGGACCGCGTTCTCCAGCAGGTTGCCCGCGATCCGCTCCAGCAGCGCCGGGTCGCCGAACGCCGGTGCCGGCGTCACCGCGAACGTCGCCCGGATCCCGCGCTGGTCGGCTTCCGTGCGCGCCGCGCGCCAGGCCCGGTCGACGACCGCCGCCAGGTCGACCGGCTCGCGGACGCCGAGGCCGGCGCCGTCCGTGCGGGCCAGCAGCAGCAACGAGTTCACCAGCTGCCCGGCTCGCTCGGTCGCGTCGCGGACCACCCCGCCCATCCGGCGCAGCTCGGCTTCGTCCGCGTCGTCGTCGGAAAGGGTGACGTCGAGCTCCGTGCGGATCACCGCCAGCGGCGTCCGCAGCTCGTGGCTCGCGTTCGCGACGAAGTGGCGCTGCGCGTCGAACGCGGACTGGAGGCGGTCGAGCATGTCGTCGAACGTGCCCGCCAGCTCGGCCAGCTCGTCGCGCGAGCGCACCTCGCCGATCCGCTCCCCCAGCGACTCGACCGACAGCCGCCGCGCGGTGCCGGTGATCTCGCGCAGCGGCAGCAGCACGCGCGAGGTGAACGTCCAGGCGAGGATCGCCGCGGCCGCGACCACCAGCAGGAACGCGACCGACCCGAACAGCAGCATCCGGTTGCGGGCGTGCACGCGCAGGTGCTCGGCGAGCGTCGACGCGTCGACCTGGACGCCGTCGACGACGACCACGCTGCCCGGTGGCATCTGCGGGACGTTGTCGAGCGAGTCCCGGACCAGCGTCCAGGCCAGCCAGAGCAGCAGCAGGCTGACGGCGGCGACCAGGACGGTCGCCAGCAGGGTGATCCGGGCGCGGAGGCTGCGGGTGCCCGGCAGGTTCACGCGCGTGGTGCGCCGGGCTCCGGCACCCGGTACCCGGAGCCGACGACGGTCTCGATGATCCCCGGCTCGCCGAGCTTCTTGCGCAGCGTCATGACGGTGACCCGGACGGTCGTCGTGAACGGGTCGGCGTTCTCGTCCCACACGCGCTCGAGCAGCTCCTCGCTGCTGACCACCGACCCGGCGGCCGACAGCAGCACCTCGAGGACGCCGAACTCCTTGCGGGTCAGCTCGACCGGCCCGCTCGCGCGGCGCACGGTGCGCTTGGCCGGATCCAGCTCGACGTCGCCGGCGGTGAGCAGCGGCGGCGCGGCCGGGGTGGCGCGCCGGCCCAGCGCCCGCACCCGGGCGACCAGCTCGGGGAAGGCGAACGGCTTCGCGAGGTAGTCGTCGGCGCCGAGCGACAGCCCGTCGACGCGATCCGACACCGAGCTGCTCGCGGTCAGCATCAGCACCCGGGTCAGCTCCCCGGACGCGACGATCTCCCGGCACAGCTCGTCGCCGGACATTCCGGGCAGGTCCCGGTCCAGCAACACGACGTCGTACCGCGTGACGGCGGCCTTTTCGTGCCCGTCGTCCCCGGTGAGCGCGACGTCCACCGCCATTCCCTCACGGCGCAGCCCGCGGGCGATCGCGTCGGCCAGGGGTTCTTCGTCCTCGACTACCAAAACTCGCACGAGACCACAATTCCATATTTTCCTGAGAGTGCCCTTTAAGGACGATGTGCGTCCGGTGAGGCCCACCGCAGGGCGAACCACAGCCGCATCCGGACCTCCGGGTCCGCCAGATCCACCCCCAGCGCCTTCTCCACCTGCGCGATCCGGTGCCGGACGCTGTTGCGGTGCACGCCCAGCTCGGCCGCCGTCGGCTCCCAGCCGCCGTGGTGGGCCAGCCACGTCCGCAACGTCAGCACCAGCTCGCGGTCGCCCGCCGCGTCCAGTGCGACGAGCGGTTCGAGGGCCTTCGCGGCGAAGCCCGCCGCGGCGCCCGGGGCCAGCAGCGCGTCGAAGTCCGACGAACCGGCGACGATCGGGCGGCCGAGCGTGCGGGCCCGCGCCAGCAGCAGGTCGACCTCCGCCTCCTCGAGACGGTCGGCCGGTGCCGGCGACCCGGCCGCGGCCAGCCAGCCGAAGGAGCGGAGGTCTTCCAGCACCGCGAGCGACGGCGCGGTGCCCACGATGGCCACGAAAGCAGGGCCGGGCAGTACCGAAACCAGCGGTGTGTCCAGCCGCGCGCGCAGCCAGTCCGGGCGCTGCGCCCCCTCGCCGGGGCCCCGCCGGTAGGCCGCCCCGGCGATCAGCCGGACGACCTCGGAGCCCACCAGCGCCCGCGCCACCTCCCGGGCCGACGTCCGGCCGAGCAGCAGGCCGGTCGCCGCCGCGCCCAGCTCGGCGGCGTCCGAACCGGCCCGCCCGACCAGGCCGAGGAGGGCCGCGCCGACGGCGAGGATCGCGCGGTCGGCGCCGTCGAAGCGCCCGGCGCGGCCGAGCACGACCAGGTGCGACGCGGTGGCCTGCGGGTACACCGGCTGGACCACGACGAACCCGCCGTCCAGCTCGGTGGTCGCGCTGCGGATCCCGCTGCCCGCCCGCACCGTCGCCATCAGCTCCCGCACCGCGGGCGGCAGCGGCGCGGGCGCGTCGTGCGCCGAGGCGAGGACGTCCCCGGCGCCGACCAGCGCGACCCACGACTCCAGCAGCTTCGCCAGTGACGAGGTCAGCTCGCCGAGCCCGCCGCCCGCGGCGCGCGTCAGTGTCTCGCGGGCGGCGGTGATCCGCCGCTGTTCCCGCTGCGCCGCCTCGGTCAGCGCGACCGAAACCGCCTGGTTGATCGCCAGGAACGGCGTCCGCGTCGGCACCACCAGCAGCGGCAGCCCGTACCGCGCGCAGGCCCGGCGCAGCGGCTCGGGCAGCGTCTCGAACACGTTCGGGGTGAGTCCGAAGCCGAGCGCCGTCACGCCGGCGTCGCGCAGGCCCCGCACGTACCGGTCGACCTCCGCCGGCAGGTTCACCCCGGCGGTGAGGATGAGCTCGCCGCCGACCAGGTAGGGCGCGGGGTCCTGCAGCTCGCTGACGTGCGCCCAGCGCACCGGCGCGTCCAGCGCGCCCGGCCGCAGGGTCTCGCGGACGACGTGCAGCGCGAGCTCCCGGTTGCCGACCACCGCCCGTAACGGGACATTCACTTCGGAAGACAACGGATCCAGGTTCTGGGTCATTCCGTCTCCAGAAAGTCGATTTGAGGACGAATCATCCCATGCCGAACAGGGTCCGGCCGTACCTACGGTGACCCGAACAACACCGAGGCAAGGAGGACGCCGTGACCGGGGACTACGTGGTCATCGCCCTGTACATCGCGGGCATGCTCGGGGTCGGCTGGTACGGCCTCCGGCTCGCGAAGACGAAGTCCGACTACCTCGTCGCCGGCCGCCGGCTCGGCTGGTTCATGTACTCCGGCACGATGTCGGCCGTCGTGCTCGGCGGCGCGTCCACCGTCGGCGGCGTGAAGCTCGGCTACACCTACGGCATCTCCGGCATGTGGCTGGTCGTCAGCATCGGCGTCGGCATCCTCGTGCTGCACGCGCTGTTCGCGCGGCGGCTGGTCCGGCTGAAGGTCTACACCGTCGGCGAGATGCTCGACCTGCGCTACGGCGGCCGCACCAGCGCGGTGTCCGGCGTCGTCATGTGGGGCTACACCCTGATGCTCACGGTCACCTCGACGCTGGCCTTCGCGACCATCTTCAAGGTCCTCTTCGACCTGCCGAACTGGGCCGGCATCGCGATCGGCGGCTCGATCGTCGTGCTCTACTCGGTGCTCGGCGGCATGTGGTCGATCACGCTCACCGACATCGCCCAGTTCGTCATCAAGACGATCGGCATCCTGGCGATCCTGCTGCCGGTCGCGATCTCTTCCGCGGGCGGCTTCTCCGGCATGAGCGAAAAACTCGACGCGAGCTTCTTCAGCTTCAGCTCGATCGGCACCGACACGATCATCACGTACTTCGTGATCTACACCTTCGGCCTGCTGATCGGCCAGGACATCTGGCAGCGCGTGTTCACCGCCCGCACCCCGGCGATCGCGACGTCCGGCGGCATCACCTCCGGCGTCTACTGCCTGGTCTACGGCCTCGCCGGCGCCCTGATCGGCACCGCCGCGCACACGCTCTACCCGGACCTCGCCAGCGCGCAGGACGCCTTCGCGACGATCGTCGAACGCCTGCTGCCGACCGGCGTACGCGGCCTAGTGCTGGCCGCCGCGCTGTCGGCGATGATGTCGACCGCGAGCGGCGCGCTGATCGCCTGCTCCACCACCACGACGTCGGACCTGCTCACCAAGATCGGCCTCAAGAAGGGCGGCGAGGTCAGCCGCAACCGGATCGCCACGCTCGTGCTGGGGCTGCTCGCGATCGGCATCGCGATGATCGTCGACGACGTCGTCAACGCCCTCACCATCGCCTACGACATCCTCGTCGGCGGCCTGCTGGTCGCGATCATCGGCGCGTTGTTCTGGAAGCGCGGCACCCGGCAGGGCGCGTACGCGTCGATGGTCGCCGGCACGGTGTCCGTCGCCGCCTTCATGATCATCGACGGCGTCGACGCCAACACCCCGATCTACTGGGGCCTCGGCGCGAGCCTGGTCGTCTACCTGGCCGTCAGCTTCGCCACGCCCCGCACGGCCGACTCGATCCTCGCCGTCTGGACCCGCCGCCTCAGCGGCGAAGACACCACCACCGAAACCCGGGAACAGGAGCCCAGCAGTGCCTAACATCGGACCCCTCGACTCGTCGCGCGTCCCCCGGTTCGCCGGCTTCGCGACCTTCGCGCGGCTGCCGCGGATCGACCAGGTCGAGCACGCCGACGTCGCCGTCGTCGGGGTGCCCTTCGACTCCGGCGTCTCCTACCGGCCCGGCGCGCGGTTCGGCCCGGCGGCGGTGCGCGAGGCGAGCCGGCTGCTGCGGCCGTACCACCCGGAGCTGGACGTCTCGCCGTTCGAAGAGAAACAGGTCGTCGACGCCGGGGACATCGCGGTCAACCCGTTCAACATCGGCGAGGCGATCGAGACGCTGCAGCAGGAAGCCGAGGCGCTGCAGGCGAACGGGACGCGGCTGGTGACGGTCGGCGGCGACCACACCATCGCGCTGCCGCTGCTGCGGGCCGCGGCGAAGCAGCACGGGCCCGTCGCCCTGCTGCACTTCGACGCGCACCTCGACACCTGGGACACCTACTTCGGCGAGCCGTACACCCACGGCACCCCGTTCCGGCGGGCGTCGGAGGAAGGCATCCTCGACACGAGCGCGCTGTCGCACGTCGGTACGCGCGGGCCGCTGTACGGCAAGCGCGACCTCGAAGAGGACCGGCGGCTCGGCTTCGGCATCGTCACCTCCGGCGACGTCCTGCGCCGAGGCGTCGCCGAAACCGTGGACGCGCTGCGGCAGCGGATCGGCGACCGGCCGCTCTACATCTCGGTCGACATCGACGTGCTCGACCCGGCCCACGCCCCCGGCACCGGCACCCCCGAGGCGGGCGGCATGACCAGCCGCGAGCTGCTCGAAATCCTGCGCGGGCTGCGTGATCTCAACCTGATCGGGGCCGACGTCGTCGAGCTGGCCCCCGCCTACGATCACGCCGAGATCACCGCCATCGCGGCCTCCCACGTCGCCTACGACCTGGTGAGCCTGCTGTCGTTGGGAAAGAGCGCATGACCGATACCGACCGCATCGGCGGCGACGTCGTCGTCGAAACCCTCCGCGCGCTGGGCGCCGACACCGTGTTCGGCCTGCCGGGCCAGCACGCGCTCGGCCTGTTCGAGGCGCTGCGGCGAGCCGGCGACCTGCGGGTGATCAGCGGACGCGTCGAGAACAACCTCGCCTTCGCCGCCGACGGGCACGCCCGCGCCCGGCTCGCGGCGAACCCCGACGGCCCGGTGCCGGTGACGCCCCTGCTCGTCTCGACCGGCCCGGGCGCGCTGCTGACGTTGGCCTCCCTGCAGGAGTCCCGCGCGGCGTCGGTGCCGGTGCTCGGCATCTCCAGCCAGGTCCCGGTCGCCGGGCTCGGCGGCGGGCGGCACGGTTACCTGCACGAGCTGCCCGACCAGCAGGCGAGCTTCCGGGACGTCGTGAAGTCGGTGCACGTCGTGCGCCGCGCGAGCCAGATCCCGTCGGCGTTGCGGGAGGCGTGGACGTCGGCCGCGACGGCACCGTACGGCCCGGTGTGGGTCGAGATCCCGCAGGACGTGCTGCTCGGCCCGGCCGGGATCCCGCCGATCACGTCGGTCGCGGCCGCTCCCCCGCCGCTGGAACCGCTGCCCGAGCTGGTCACCGCGGCGGCCGATCTGCTGGCCGCGGCGTCGAACCCGGTGATCCTCGCCGGCGGCGGCGCGCTGCGGTCCGGCGCGCACGCCGAGCTGACGGCGCTGGCCGAGGCCCTGCGCGCCCCGGTCATCTCGACCTTCGGCGGCAAGGGCGTCTTCGGCTGGGACCACGAGCTGTCCGGGCGGTCGTGGATGGAGGACTGGCACACGACGGAGTTCCTCGCGTCCGCGGACGTCCTGCTGGTGCTCGGCTCGGGGCTGGGCGAGCTGTCCAGCAACTACCGCGAGTTCGCCCCGCGCGGCCAGGTGATCCAGGTCGAGGCCGATCTCGGCAAGCTGGAGTCGAACTACCCGGGCCTGGGCATCCACGCCGACGTCAAGCTCACGCTGCAGGCACTGCTGGAGTGGGTGCCGATGCGGGCGTCCGACGGCCGGGCGGAAGCCGCCGTCGCTTCGCTGGTGTCGTCCGTGGAGTCGCGATTGGACGATCAGGACCTGGCCGTCGAGCGCAAGCTGATCGACGACATCCGCGCGGCGCTGCCCGAGGGCACGCAGACGTTCTGGGACATGACGATCGCCGCGTACTGGGCCTGGTCGGCGTGGAACCCCGAGGGCGCGCCGATCCACACCGCGCAGGGCGCGGGCGGGCTGGGCTACGGCCTGCCGGGCGCGCTCGGCGGCGCGGCCGCCGGGAGGCCCACACTCGCCGTGTCCGGTGACGGCGGCGCGATGTACGGCGTCGCCGAGCTGGCCACCGCGGTCCAGCACGGCCTCGACGTCACGTGGCTGGTCGTCGACGACGGCGGCTACGGCGTCCTGCGCGAGTACCTCACCGACGCGTTCGGCCACACCACGGCCACCGAGCTGGCCCGGCCCGACTTCGTGGCCCTGGCTTCGTCGTTCGGCGTGCCCGCGACGTTGTCCACTCTGGACACGGTGGGCGCGGATCTCGCCGAAGCGCTGCGCACGCCCGGGCCGTCCGTGGTCGTCCTCCCCGCCCTGCTGAAGCTGTTCGCGCCGACCCACCTGGAGAAGGCATGACCGACGCCCGCACGCTCGACCTGACCGACCCGGCGACGGGTGAGGTGTTCGGCACCAGCGCAATCGCCTCGCAGTCCGATGTGGACACGGCGCTCGAAGCCGCGGCGCAAGCGTTTGCGGTCTGGCGGCGCAGCACTCCGGCGCAGCGGCAGCTGGCCCTGCTGAAGATCGCCGACGCCCTCGAAGCGCGGGCTTCGGAATTCGCCGACCTGGAGGTGCGCGAGACGGGCAAGATCCGGTCGGTCGTGCTGGAGGAGGAGATCCCGGAGTGCGTGAGCGCGCTGCGGTTCTTCGCCGGCGCCGCGCGGCACCTGGAGGGCACGGCCGCCGGGGAGTACACGCCGGGCCACACGTCGGTGATCCGCCGCGAGCCGGTGGGCGTCTGCGCGCAGATCGCGCCGTGGAACTACCCGCTGATGATGGCGGTCTGGAAGATCGCGCCGGCGCTGGCCGCGGGCAACACCGTGGTGCTGAAGCCGGCCGAGACGACGCCGTCGACCGCCGTGCTGCTGGCTCGCGTGGCCGCGGAGTTCCTGCCCGCGGGGGCGTTCACCGTGCTGACCGGCGACCGCGACACCGGCCGGGCGCTGGTGCGCCACCCGATCACCGAGCTGGTGTCGATCACCGGGTCGACGCGGGCGGGCATCGACGTCGCGACCGTCGCGGCCGCCGACCTCAAGCGCACCCACCTGGAGCTGGGCGGCAACGCACCGCTGCTGGTGTTCCCGGACGTCGACGTCGCGTCGGCGGTGGAAGGCATCGTGGGCGCCGCGTTCTACAACGCCGGGCAGGACTGCACGGCGGGCAGCCGGGTGCTGGTGCACGAGTCGATCCACGACGACTTCGTCGCTTCACTGGCGAAGGCTGCCGCATCGCAGACGCCGGGCGTCGACTACGGGCCGCTTAACAGCGCGGCGCAGTTCTCGCGCGTCGAGGGCTTGATCTCACGGCTGCCTTCGCACGCGCGGATCGAGACCGGCGGGACGCGGTTCGGTTCCCGGGGCTTCTACTTCTCCCCCACGGTGGTTTCCGGCCTCCACCAGGACGACGAGATCGTCCAGGAGGAGATCTTCGGCCCGGTCATCACCGTCCAGTCCTTTTCGGACGAAGCTTCGGGCGTCGAGCTGGCCAACGGCGTCCCGTACGGCCTGGCGTCGTCGGTCTGGACGAACGACCTCGGCGTCGCCGCGCGGGTGTCGGCCGAGCTGGACTTCGGCTGCGTGTGGGTGAACACGCACGGACCGCTGGTGGCCGAGATGCCGCACGGCGGGTTCGGCCACTCCGGCCACGGCAAGGACCTCTCCGGATACGCCTTCGCCGAGTACACCCGCGTCAAGCACGTGATGACGAGGTTCGCATGAGCGACAAGATCACCGAGGTCGAGCAGCACGGCATCGCCCCGATCCCGCCGGAGGAGCAGACATCGCGCCCGCGCGACCTGTTCCGGATGGCGTTCGGCGGCGCGAACACGTTCGCGACGATCATCCTGGGCACACTCCCGATCGCGTACGGGCTGAGCTTCCGCGATGCGGCACTGGCGACAGCGCTCGGCGTGGTCGTAGGCGGGCTGGTACTGGCGCCGATGGCGTTGTTCGGGCCACGGACGCGCACGAACAACGCGGTGTCATCGGGCGCACACTTCGGCGTGGTCGGCCGCTGCGTCGGCTCGTTCCTGTCCCTGCTGACGGCAATAACGTTCTTCGCGATCTCGGTCTGGGTAAGCGGCGACGCGGTGGCCGGCGCGGCACAACGGCTGTTCGGCTTCGACGGCGGCGCGACACTACGGGCCGTGGCGTACGGGCTCATCGCGATCGCGACGCTGGTCGTCTGCATCTACGGCTACCGGTTCATGCTCCTGGTCAACCGGGTAGCGGTGGTCCTCGGCACGGCGATCATGCTGCTCGGGATCGTCGCCTATGGCGGCACGTTCGACCCGGGCTACGCGGGCACGGGAACGTACGCACTGGGCACGTTCTGGCCGACGTTCACGTTGGCGGCCCTGACGGCCCTGGCCAACCCGATCTCATTCGGAGCGTTCCTCGGCGACTGGGCCCGCTACATCCCTTCATCTTTCAGCAAACGTTCTCTGCTGGCAGCGCCGTTCCTCGCGCAGGTGGCGACGTTGCTGCCGTTCGGCTTCGGCATCGCGACGGCGACCCTGGTGGCGGACCCGGCCGACTACATCACGGGGCTGACGGCGGTTTCCCCGCTGTGGTACGCGATCCCGCTGATCGTGGTGGCCCTGATCGGCGGCCTGTCCACGGGCACGACGTCGTTGTACGGCACGGGCCTGGACTTCAGTTCGATCTTCCCGAAGCTGTCCCGGGTCCAGGCAACGCTGCTGATCGGAACGCTGAGCGTGGCATTCATCTTCATCGGCAACTTCGCACTGGACATGGTGTCGAGCATCAACGCGTTCGCAACGCTGATCGTGCTGTGCACATCCCCCTGGATGGTGATCATGATGATCGGCTTCGTCCAGCGGCGCGGCTTCTACGACGTGGCGGACCTGCAGGTGTTCAACGAGGGCCGCCGAGGCGGCCGCTATTGGTTCGCCCACGGAGTGAACTGGCGAGCAATGGCAGCCTGGATCCCGGCAACAACGCTCGGGCTGCTGTGCGCGAACACGCCGATGATCGCGGGCCCCTGCGAGACATAGCGGGCGGAGTGGACGTGAGCCTGCTGGTGACGTTGGCGACGGCAGCGGTGGCATATCCGGTACTGGTGAAGCTGTTCCCAGAACCAGCAGAGGTGTTCGCCTCAGCCCCCACCACGGAACAATCTTTTCACCTGCGATTGACATCCTTGGCCGGAGCAGACTCCGAAGAAGACCCAAGCCGAGAAGCCCACTCAGTAACCCGCCGAGCCACATCCTGAGCGGTCAACCCGATCCGCCCCAGCACCTCGTCCCGGCTGCCCAGGTCGTGGAACGTCTGCGGCACCGCCAGATCCCGCAGCGGGACGTCGCACTCCGCGTCCCGGAAGACCGCCGCCAGGGCCGAGCCGAAGCCGCCGTGGCGGCCGCTGTCCTCGACCGTGACCACGAGCTTGTGCTGTGACGCGAGCGCCACCAGCTCCGCCGGGACCGGCAGGACCCAGCGCGGGTCGACGACCGTCACGCCGATGCCCTGGTCCGCCAGCCGGGCAGCGGCCGCCAGGCCCAGCGTCGCGAACGGCCCCACCGTCACCAGCAGGACGTCGGCGCCCTCCTTCGGGCGGCGCAGCACGTCGACCGTGCCCACACGCTCGACCGCGGCGACGTCGGTACCGACCTTGCCTTTGGAGAACCGCAGCGCAGTCGGACCATCCGAGACAGCGACAGCCTCCCGCAGCTCCTCCCGCAGCGTCGCCGGGTCACGCGGAGCAGCCACCCGCATCCCCGGCACCATGCCGAGCAGCGAAAGGTCCCACATGCCGTGGTGACTCGGGCCGTCCGGGCCCGTGATGCCGGCGCGGTCCAGCACCAGCGTCACCGGCTGGCGATGCAAAGCGACGTCCATCAGCATCTGGTCGAAAGCCCGGTTGAGGAACGTCGAGTAGATCGCGACGACCGGGTGCAGCCCGCCCATCGCCAGCCCGGCGGCCGACGTGACCGCGTGCTGCTCGGCGATGCCGACGTCGTACCAGCGGTCCGGGAACGCCTCGGCGAACTTGTCGAGGCCGGTCGAGCGCAGCATCGCCGCGGTGATCGCGACGACGTCCTCGCGCTCGGCGCCGATCTTCGCCAGCTCGTCGCCGAACACGCCGGTCCAGCTCGGGCCCTTGACCGGCGGCAGGCCGGTCTCGGGGTCGATCGGGTCGGTCTGGTGCATCTGGTCGTGCTCGTGGTTGACCGCGGGCGCGTAGCCGTGGCCCTTCTCGGTCACCACGTGCACGATCACCGCGCCGCCGAACGTCTTCGCGCTGTGCAGGGCCTTCTCCAGCGCCACCTGGTCGTGGCCGTCCACCGGCCCGAGGTACTTCAGGCCGAGGTCGGAGAACATCGCCTGCGGGCTCAGGGCGTCCTTCAGCCCGGCCTTCGCGGCGTGCAGCGCGGCGTAGATCGGCTTGCCGACGACCGGGGTGTGCTTGAGGATCTCGCGGCCGCCGTCGAGCAGCCGCTCGTAGCCGGGCTGCAGGCGCAGCGCCGCGAGGTGGTCGGCGACGCCGCCGATGGTCGGCGAGTAGGAGCGGCCGTTGTCGTTGATGACGATGACGACCGGGCGCTCGCGGTGCGCGGCGATGTTGTTGAGCGCCTCCCAGCACATGCCGCCGGTGAGCGCGCCGTCCCCGACGATGGCGACCGCGTGCCGCTCGCCCTCGCCCAGGGCGAACGCCTTGGCCAGGCCGTCCACATAGGACAGTGCGGACGAGGCGTGGCTGCTTTCGACCCAGTCGTGGTCACTCTCCGCGCGCGACGGGTAACCGGTGACGCCGCCGGTCTGGCGCAGCCGGTCGAAGCCTTCGGCGCGGCCGGTGACGATCTTGTGCACGTAGGCCTGGTGCCCGACGTCCCAGACGATCGCGTCGCGCGGCGAGTCGAACACGCGGTGCAACGCGATGGTCAGCTCGACGACGCCGAGGTTCGGCCCCAGGTGCCCGCCGGCGCGGCGGACCTTGTCGACGAGGAAGTCCCGGATCTCGGCGGACAGTTCGCCGAGGTCCTCGACACTCATGCGCTTCAGGTCCGCCGGTCCGTTGACGGACTCCAGCAACGTCACTCGTCTCCACCTCACTTGATCGGCACGCCCCGCGTCCGGCCAGTCTACGGAGGACGGCCACCGCGCCTCCGCCCGCCGCGTCCGGCGTCACAGGCGGAGCGCGATCACACGTCATCTCCCGGGGTGAACCTCGTCTCCCCGCGGTGCTGTGGCGGTCACGCGCTGTGGCCACGAGAATGGGACGCATGGCGGACTTCTTCATCGGCGGCGACTGGGTGGACGCGATCGGCGGCGGCCGGCGGGAGATCCGCTGCCCGGCCGACGGTTCCCTGGTCGCGACCGTCGCCGAGGGCACCGCCAAGGACACCGAGGCCGCCATCGCGGCGGCGCGGCGGGCGTTCGACACCGGCCCGTGGCCCGGCACGCCCGCGCACCTGCGCGGTGACCTGCTGCTGCGCACCGCGGACCTCCTCGATCGCGACGCGGAGGCGTTCGCGCGCGCCGAGTCCCTCGACACCGGCAAGCGCCTGGTCGAGAGCCGCTACGACATGGCCGACATCGCCGCCTGCCTGCGGTACTTCGGCAAGCTCGCGGCGCAGGACGCGGGCCGCGTCGTCGACACCGGCAACCCGGACGCGTTCAGCCGGATCGTGCACGAACCGGTCGGCGTCTGCGGGCTGATCACGCCGTGGAACTACCCGCTGCTGCAGACCGTGTGGAAGATCGCGCCGGCGCTGGCCGCGGGCAACACGTTCGTGCTCAAGCCCAGCGAGCTGACGCCGCACACCTCGATCCTGTTCCTGAAGCTGCTCACCGAGGCGGGCCTGCCCGCGGGGGTCGGCAACCTGGTGCTGGGCGCGGGCGCCGAGGTGGGCGCGCCGCTGGCCGAGCACCCGGACGTCGACCTGGTGTCGTTCACCGGCGGGCTGGCGACCGGGCGCGTCATCGCCGCCGCGGCGGCCGCGACGGTCAAGAAAGTGGCCCTGGAGCTGGGCGGGAAGAACCCGAACGTGGTCTTCGCCGACGCCGACTTCGAGACGGCGGTCGACTACGCGCTGACGGCGGTGTTCCTGCACTCGGGCCAGGTGTGCTCGGCGGGCACGCGGCTGATCGTGCAGCGCGAGTGGCACGACGAGTTCGTCGCCGAGCTGGTGCGCCGGGCCGAGCGGATCCGCCTGGGCGGGCCGTTCGACTCCCGGGCGGAGACGGGCCCCCTGATCTCGGCGGCCCACCGGGCGAAGATCGAGGCGTACGTCGCGGCGGCGCTGGCCGAGGGCGCGGTGCTCCGGACGGGTGGCCGCCGGCCGGACGACCCGGCATTGGCCGACGGCTTCTACTACCTGCCGACCATCCTGGACCAGGTGAAACAGGGTTCGTCGGCGGTCGTCGACGAGTCGTTCGGGCCGGTGCTGACGGTCGAGACGTTCACCGACGAGGACGACGCGGTCCGCATCGCCAACGACACCCACTACGGCCTGGCCGGCGCGGTGTTCACGAACGACGCGGGGCGGGCGCAGCGCGTGGCCGGGCGGCTGCGCCACGGGACGGTCTGGATCAACGACTTCCACCCGTACCTGCCCCAGGCCGAGTGGGGCGGCTACAGGCAGTCCGGCTTCGGCCGCGAGCTGGGCCCGACGGGGCTCGCCGAGTACACCGAGGTCAAGCACATCTACCAGAACCTCCGGCCGGCACCGCAGCACTGGTTCGCCGGCTGACGCGGGGCGCGTCGCCCGATCGGGATCCACCGAACGGCCCAGCGCCGGAAAGGTGCTCGGAAAGCCGTTTCCCGCGTCTTATGCTGCGTCCACCGCGACGCAGGGAGGCCGGAGTGGACCAGCATCGACCGGGGAAGCGGTTTCGGGGCCCGCGCGCCGTGGCGGTGGGGATCGCGAGCCTCGGCGTGATCGCGGGCCTGACCCTGCGCACGGCGGACTACCCCGGGATGCTCCCGCCGGGGACGCCGGATCCGGAGCTGGACCTGGGGTTGCGCCTGGTCTGCGCGGCAGCGGTGCTGATCGCGGGGACGCTGGCGTACCTGACGTTCGCCCGCCACCAGGACGAGCCGCTGGCGATGACGTGCCTCCCGGGTCTGGTGGTGACGGGCGTGGTGCTGCGCCATCTGGTGGTGACGCTCCCGGGAGTGACGAGAATGCAGCCGGCGGCGCGGGTGGTACCGGGGGCGGGGTCGTGGGTGCTGTTGGTGTCGGGGGTGGCGATGACGGCGGCCGGGTTGGCGGCGGCGTTCGCGGTGCGCCGGGCGGCTTGAGCTGGGTGCGGCAGCCCTTAGGCGCTGATCTGGGGCACCTGCTGGCAGCCTTCGCAGCTCGCCGAGCGGCGTGAGCAGGGCGTGGCCGATGCCCGCAGGTCGCGGCTGGCCGGTTTGGCGGCGGCGTTCGCGGTGCGCCGAGCGGCCTGAGCGGGGTACGGCGCCCTTCGGCGCTGCTCTGGGGCACCTGCCAGCAGCCTTCGCGGCTCGCCGAGCGGCGTGAGCAGGGCGTGGCCGATGCCCGCAGGTCGCGGCTGGCCGGTTTGGCGGCGGCGTTCGCGGTGCGCCGAGCGGCCTGAGCGGGGTACGGCGCCCTTCGGCGCTGCTCTGGGGCACCTGCCAGCAGCCTTCGCGGCTCGCCGAGCGGCGTGAGCAGGCCCCCAGCGCTGCCGCAGCCGGCCCGGCGGCGACCTTCGCGGCGCGCCCAGAGGCCTGAGCGGAGTGCGGCCGGCCCTGAGCGCTGCCGATGTCCGGGTCGCGATGACGGCGGCCGACCGGGCAGCAGCTGAGCGAGGTGCTGCCGCCCCGCTGATCGCGAGCGCGGCGGTGTTAGTGGGGTGCCGGAGCCGCACTGATCGCGGAGCGGCGGCTGAAGCGAGCCTTCCCGCAACGCCCACACCTCCGCTAAACTCGTTTCATGCCGCAACGAAACGAAGCCGCCGAGCTGGCGCGGGCCGTTATGGAGCTCATCGACCAGGGACATCGGCAGATCTCGCGGCGGATCGACCTCACTCGCGTCCGCGTGCTCGGGCTTGTCTCCGCCCGGGGGCCGCTGCGGCCGCGGGATATTGCCGCGGAGCTCGGCCTCACCGCGTCCGCCACCAGCCGGCACCTCTCCGCTCTCGAACGGGATGGCCGCGTCGTCGTCGAGGCGGATCCGGGTGACTCGCGGACCTTTCTCGTCCGGGTCTCGCCGGGTGGGCAGGCCGAGATCGACGCCACCGTCGATGCCGGTGCCGCCGTGTTCGCGCAGGTCATCGCCGACTGGCCGGACGAAGACGTCGCCACCGCGCGGGTCCTCATCACCCGCCTCAACGACGCCTGGGCCCGGCGCGGCGAAACCAGCAGCACCCCACCGACCGGCCCGCGCTGGCAGCGGGCCCGCATGCAGGAGGACTGACGTGGACACGACCACCCGCGCGAAGAGCGCACCCAAGCCCGTCCAGGCCGCCCGGGCCCTCCTGGCCCTCGTCGGGCTGAGCCACCTCGTCATCCCGATCGTCATGGGCGCGCGCGAGGACACCCTGCGTGATCAGATCGCCGTGCAGCACCCGGATTTCGGGGCCGCCGAGGTCGCGCGGTCGGCCGATGTCGCCGTGGTCTCCGGGGCCGTCTTCCACGGCCTGCTGCTCCTCCTCTGCCTCCTCCTGGTCGTCAAGCTGGGCTCGGGCCGGCCGTGGACGCGCCGGCTCACCGTCGTCTCGCAGCTGCTGTCGGTGGTCTTCGGCTTCTTCTCGTGGTCGTCGTCGCCGATGTTCCACGCCGTCATCCCCGTGGCCGCCCTCGCGCAGCTCGCCGTCGTCGTCCTGGTGTGGGCGCCTCGGCCGTCGCGGGACTTCTTCGCCAAGCGGTAGCTAGCCGTTCACCGCCTTCCGGCCGAGGAACGCCGCCAGCCGGTCGGCCGGCGTCGCCCCGGGCGGTGCCTCCACCTCCGGTCCGAACGGGCCGCCCGGCTGCCGGGGCGCCGCACCGAACCGGGACCGCCACTGCTCCAGCGCCCCCTCCGCGAGGTCCGGCAGCAGGTCGGTCGACGCACCGGTCGCGGCCGCGAGGTCCCAGCCGTGGGCCAGGTACTCGTTCACGCGCATGTGGACGAGGAACACGCCCGGCACCTCCCCCAGCGGGGTCGTCACCTTCCGCGCGAACAACCCGGGCGAGGCCAGCACCTCCCGCGCCGCCGCGACGGACGCCACGAAAGCCGAAGCCGGGGACGCACCGAGATAGTCGCCGTCCGGGACCGGTGGACCCAACCCGGCCCAGAACGCGACCTTCGCGTTGCCGTGCGCGAGGTGGTTGACCACCGCGCGGACGTCCCAGTCCGCGCACGCCGTCGGCAGGGTCCACTGGTCGTCACGGAGCGCGCTGACCAGGGAAGTCACCGTCGAGGCCGCGCGATCGAAGTCGTCGAGAGGAGTCATGCCCGCAGTGTGACGGTCACCACCGACAAAACTCAGGACAGCAGCGCCACGCACTCCACGTGGTGGGTCATCGGGAACGCGTCGAACGCCCGCAGATCCGTCAGGCCGTAGCCGTGCGACGCGAAGGTCGCCAGGTCACGGGCCAGTGCCGCGGGGTCGCACGCCACGTAGACGATCCGATCGGGTGAACCCGCGACGATCGACTCCACCACCGCCTTGCCCGCCCCCTTGCGCGGCGGGTCCAGCACCACGACGTCCACGGGCTTCGGGGCCGACTCCAGCACGTGCTCGACGCGCCCGGCCTCCCAGGAGACCTGGGGCAGGTCGGCCAGGTTCTTCTCGCCGTCGGCGACCGCGCGCCGGCCGGACTCGATCGCCAGCACCCGGCCCGCCGGGCCGACCTGCGAAGCCAGCACCGACGCGAACAGCCCGACCCCGGCGTAGAGGTCCCACGCCGAACCACCCGCGGGGGCGTCCGCCCACTCGGCCACGACGGCGGCCAGCGTCGACGCCGCCGCCGGGTGGACCTGCCAGAAGCCGTGCGCGTCGAGGTGCCAGTCGCGCCCGGCCGCGTGCTGAACGGCCACGCCGCCCGCCAGCTGCCGGGCGCGGACCTTGCCGCGGACCGTCGACAGCTCGCGCACGTGGACACCGCCGTCGCCGTCGCTGGTGACCTCGAGCTCGCTGCCCGGCCGCCAGCGCCGCGCCAGGACGTCGTCGAGCTCGCCCGGCACCGCGATCGGGCAGTCCTCCAGGGCCACCACCCGGTGGCTGTGGTGGGCGCGCAGGCCCGCGCGTCCCTCGCGGTCGGCGACCAGCCGGACGCGGCTGCGCCAGTCCAGCGGACCGCCGTCGAGAGCCTCCACGACGACCTCGCGCTCGATGCCGGCCAGCCGCTGGAGCTGTTCCGCCACCACCGAAGCCTTCAACGAGCGTTGGTACGCGGGGGAAGCGTGCTGCCAGTCGCACCCTCCGCAACCGCCGGGCACCGCGAGCGGGCACGGCGGTTCGACCCGGAACTCCGACGCCGACAGCACCTCGATCGCGTCGCCGCGGCAGAAGGACCCGCCGTTGTCCTCGGTGACCTCGACGCGGACCTGCTCGCCCGGCAGCGCGTGCCGGACGAACACGACGCGGCCGTCGGCACGCGCCACGCAGTGGCCGCCGTGCGCCACCGCGCCGACCTCGACCTCGAGGACCCGGCCCAGCCAGCTCGTCATTCGGCAGGCTCCTTGGGCTTCGGCGCCGTGACCGGCTTTCCGTTGGGTGAGAAGCCGCGGCGGACGTCGCCGGCCGCGGGACGTTCGTTCCGGACGCGCGCGGCCGCCTTGGCCGAGGACTCCAGCTGCCACGGCACGCTCGCGACGATCACACCGGACTGGAACAGCAGGCGGCCCTTGAGCCGCAGCGCGCTCTGGTTGTGCAGCACCTGTTCCCACCAGTGCCCGACCACGTACTCCGGGATGAACACCGTGACGACGTTGCGCGGGTTGTCGCCGCGCACGCGCTTCACGTAGTCCAGGACCGGTTTCGTGATTTCGCGGTAGGGCGACTCGACGACCTTCAGCGGCACCTTGAAGTTGTGGGCGTCCCATTCAGCGGTGAGCCTGCGCGTGTCCGCATCGTCCACATTGACCGTCACGGCTTCGAGGACGTCCGGGCGCATCGCCTTGGCGTAGGCCAGCGCGCGCAGCGTCGGCCGGTGCAGTTTGGACACCAGCACGATCGCGTGGTTGCGCGACGGCAGCACGGTCGGGGTGTCGCCGAGGTCCTTCAGCTCGTCGGCGACGCGGTCGTAGTGCTTGCGGATAGCCGTCATCAGCACGAAGATCGCCACCATCGCCGCGATCGCGATCCACGCGCCGAGCAGGAACTTCGTGATGAGCACGATCACCAGCACGACGCCGGTCATGGTCAGGCCGACCGCGTTCACCGTCTGCGAGCGCCGCATCCGCCGCCGCTTGGCCGGGTCGGTTTCCTTGGCCAGCAACCGGTTCCAGTGCCGAATCATGCCGGCCTGACTCACCGTGAACGACACGAACACACCCACGATGTAGAGCTGGATGAGCCGCGTGACCTCGGCGTCGAACGCGATGATCAGCACCAGCGCGAACGCCGAGAGGAACAGGATCCCGTTGGAGAACGCCAGCCGGTCGCCGCGCGTGTGCAGCTGCCGCGGCAGGTAGCGGTCCTGCGCCAGGATCGAGCCCAGCACCGGGAAGCCGTTGAACGCGGTGTTCGCGGCCAGCAGCAGGATGATGCCGGTGGAGAAGGAGATGTAGTAGAACGCCGGCGGGAAGTCGGCGAACACCGCGTGCGCGATCTGCGCGACGATCGTCTTCTGCTCGTAGCCGGCGGGCGCGCCGGCGAGCTGCTCCGCCGGGTCTTCGGCGAACTTGACGTCGGTGATCGAGGCCAGCGTGATGATGCCGACCAGCATGGTCACCGCGAGCAGGCCCATCATCAGCAGCGTCGTCGCCGCGTTCTTCGACTTGGGTTTCTGGAACGCCGGGACGCCGTTGCTGATCGCCTCGACCCCGGTCAGCGCCGCCGCACCGGAGGAGAACGCGCGCAGCACTAGGAAGGCGTACGCGACGCCCGCGAAGGTCCCCTCGGCGTTCAACGTGAACCCGGCGCTCTCGGCCTTCATGTCGGCGCCGGTCGCCGCCCGGAACAGGCCCCAGGCGACCATCACCATGATGCCCAGGATGAACCCGTATGTCGGGATCGCGAAGGCCTTCCCCGACTCCCGGATGCCGCGCAGGTTCAACGAGGTCAGCACGACCACGATGACGATCGACGCGAGCACCTTGTGCTGCGCCACCCACGGCACGGCCGACCCGATGTTGGCCACACCGGACGAAGTGGACACGGCGACCGTCAGGACGTAGTCGACGAGCAGCGCGCTCGCCACGGTCAGCCCGAACTTCCCGCCCAGGTTCGTGTTGGCGACCTCGTAGTCGCCGCCGCCGCTGGGGTAGGCGTGCACGTTCTGCCGGTACGACGCGACGACGACCAGCATCACCAGCGCGACCATGATGCCGATCCACGGCGCCAGCGCGTAGGCGGAGAGGCCCGCGACGCTCAGCGTCAGGAAGATCTCTTCGGGGGCGTACGCCACGCTCGAGAGCGCGTCGGACGCGAAGATAGGCAGCGCGATGCGCTTCGGCAGGAGCGTGTGAGCGAGCCTGTCACTGCGGAACGGACGTCCGAGGACCAGGCGTTTCAGCACGGTCGGGAACTTCGACACCACGGAAGCGTAGCCGCCGGGGTGCACGGTAGGTTCGGCGCTGGCATGTCCGGGTAGGTACGGACGGGTTAACCGCCGAAGAGGAGGCAGGGCGTGCACGTGGTGATCATGGGATGCGGCCGGGTGGGCGCGTCTCTGGCCGCTGCGCTGGAGCGGCTCGGCCACGAGGTGGCCGTCATCGACAAGAGCCAGCAGGCGTTCCGGCGGCTCGGCAGCGACTTCCACGGCCAGCAGGTCGTCGGCGTCGGGTTCGACCGCAAGGTGCTGATCGAAGCGGGCATCGAGCGGGCCGGCGCGTTCGCGGCGGTGTCCAGCGGCGACAACTCGAACATCATCTCCGCGCGGGTCGCGCGCGAGAACTTCGGCATCGAGCACGTCGTCGCGCGGATCTACGACCACAAGCGCGCGGCCGTGTACGAGCGGCTGGGCATCCCGACGGTGGCGACCGTGCCGTGGACCACCGACCGGTTCCTGCGCACGCTCCTGCCGGACGGCGTCGCGTCGGCGTGGCGGGACCCGTCGGGCAACGTCGCGCTGCTGCAGCTGCCGCTGCACGAGGGCTGGGTCGGGCACTCCGTCCGGTCCCTGCAGGAGGCGTCCGGCGCGCGGGTGGCGTTCATCATGCGCTTCGGCACGCCGGTGCTGCCGGACGGCAAGACGATGGTGCAGGACGGCGACGACGTGTGGGTCGCGGCGCGCTCCGGCACCGTCAGCGACGTGACGAGTGTGGCCAATCGCGAACCGGAGGACGAGGCATGAGGGTCGCGATCGCCGGCGCGGGCGCGGTGGGGCGCTCGATCGCCAACGAGCTGATCGACGGCAGGCACCAGGTGATGCTCATCGAGCGGGAGGCCGACCAGTTCGAGCCGCAGACCGTCGAGCAGGCCGACTGGGTGCTGGGCGACGCGTGCGAGGTGTCGATCCTGGAGGAGTCCGGGATCGAGCAGTGCGACGTCGTGATCGCCGCCACCGGCGACGACAAGGCAAACCTGGTCGTCTCCCTGCTGGCCAAGACGGAGTTCGCGGTGCGGCGCGTGGTGGCGCGGGTGAACAACCCGGCCAACGAGTGGCTGTTCACCGACGCCTGGGGCGTCGACGTCGCGGTGTCGACCCCGCGGATGCTCGCGGCGATGGTCGAGGAGGCGGTCAGCGTCGGCGACCTGGTGCGGCTGATGACGTTCCGCCAAAGCAACGCGAACCTCGTCGAGCTGACGCTGCCGGCGGAGACCCCGCTGGCCGGCAAGCCGGTGAGCGAACTTTCGCTGCCGCGCGACGCGGCGCTGGTGACGATCCTGCGGGGTGACCGGGTGATCGTGCCGCAGCCGGAGGACCCGCTGGAGCCCGGCGACGAGCTGCTGTTCGTCGCGACGGCGGACGTGGAGCCGGAGATCCGGACGGCGCTGGGGTACTGAGTTCACGAGGAAGGCCCCGGCAGATGCTGCCGGGGCCTTCTTCGTGATCGAAAGCTGTCGGTGCCGGCCGGTAATGTGAAAACCGGGGGTCCCCCACGCGCGCGGGTTGTGTCGCTTCGCGAGCAGCGCACCGGGCCCGGAGCGAACCGTCAGGCTTCGGGAGCCTGGGCGTACTTCGCGCGCAGCCGGGCTTCGACTTCGGCGTCGGTCTCCGGCTTGGGCTCGTCCTCGGCCTGTGCCTTCAGCCGCTTGTCCGACCGGCGCACCGCCCAGACCACCACCAGCAGGCCCAGCGCGTACAGCGGGTACCCCATGGCGATCTTCGTGAAGGCCAGCCAGCCGGTGTAGTCCTCCTGGTACAGCCACCGCTGGACGACGAACCGGGCGGCGAACACGGCCGCCAAGGCCAGCGTCGCGATGTCGTAGCCGTAGCGGGACGGCTTGTCCTTGCGCCACGCCTGGCCGGTGCCGTTCAGCACGTTCCACACGACGCCCGCGATCGGCCAGCGCACGACCACCGACAGCACGAAGATCCCGCAGTACACCAGGCTCGCGTAGATCCCGAAGAGGAAGAACCCCTTCGCGGACCCCGTGCGGTAGGCGATGAACGCCGCGATCGCGACGCCGAAGAAACCGGAGATCGCCGGCTGCAGGGGCTCCTTGCGGACCACCCGCAGCACGGTGATCGCCACCGCGCTGCCCACCGACGTCCAGATGGCGGCGGTCAGGCCGAAGAAAGCGTTCGCCAGGACGAAGACGATCACCGGCACCGACGAGTAGATCAGGCCGGACACGCCGCCCATCTGCTCGAGCAGGGTCGGCTGCGGTTCTTCCTCCGCGTCTGTCTTCTTCTCGCTCGGGGCGGGTTCAGTCACGATGGGTGATCAACTCACTGGGCTCTGGAGCTCGTAATAGGGGTTGTACAGCACCTTCTGGCCGTCACGCTCGGCCATCCGGCCGCGCACCTTGATCGTCCGGCCAGGCTCGATGCCCGGGATCCGGCGGCGGCCGAGCCAGATTAGCGTCACGCCCTGTGTCCCGTCGAACAGCTCCGCCTCCAGCGTGGCGGCCTCGTTCGTCGGGCAGAGCTCCACGCTGCGCAGTCTCCCCATCACGGTGACCTCTTCGCCGGAACGGCAGTCGCAGGCCCGCTGCGCGCCCTCGGCGCCGGACCTCATCGACATCTCGTCGGCGTCGAGCTCGTCGACGTCGCTGGTCAGCTTGCGTACCAGCCGGCTGAAGTAGCCGCCGTCTTTGGCGGACATAGGTGCTCCTGTGCTCCGGGGCCGGCGACAAAACTGCTTGCGGCCCGTGCGGTTCAAGGGTACTGCGGTCTCCGCCAGGGAAACGCCTTTGCGCAAAGATCGCAACGTGACGTCCGCGATCAGAGTTCCCGCCGCGGTGCTGCTGCCCGGCACCGGCTCGGACGAGGTGTTCGTCCGGGCGGTCTTCGCCGGCCCCCTGCGCGCCCTCGGTGTCCCGCTCATCGCGCCACCGCCGCCGCCCGGTGCGGCACTGGCGGACGGCTACCTCGCGACGCTGGACGCGCTGGCGGACGAACACGGCGAACTGCTCGTAGGCGGCATTTCGTTCGGCGCCCACCTGGCCGCGGAGTGGGCGGTGGCCAATCCGGGCCGTTGCGGGGGCCTGCTGGCCGCGCTCCCGGCCTGGAACGGCCCGCCGGGCCTGGCACCCGCATCGCTGGCCGCGACGCTGTCCGCGGATCTGGTGGCCGGCTCCGGGGTCGGCGCGGCGCTGGCGCAGACGGCGGGCAGCCCGGACTGGCTGCGTGCGGAACTGGACCGGGCGTGGCGCCGCCACGGCGACGGGCTGGCGGCGGGCCTGCGCGCCGCCGCGGACCGTCCGGCGCCGACGCTCGAAGCGCTCTCCGCGCTGGCCGTCCCGGCCGGGATCGGCACCTGCACCGACGACCCCATCCACCCGACGAAAGTCGCATCGGAGTGGGCCCGCGCCCTCCCCCGCGCCGCCCTCGGCGAGACGACGCTGGACGCGCTGGGCGCCGACCGCGAGTCCCTGGGCCGGGCGACCGTGCTCGCCTTCCTGAGGGCCCTCGAAACGCACTGAGGGGCACCCGCGCGGTCGCGCGCGGGTGCCCCTCAAAGACGTGGTCAGCCCTGTTGCTGCTGGGCCGCGATGTGCTCGGCGACGGCGTCGGGCAGCGTGATGGTGAGCGGGGTGCGGACCGGCATCGGCGCGTCACCGCGGTCGACGATCGTGCGCCGCACGATCCCGCGCAGCACCTCCACCGCCGCCGCGGCCTCCGACTGCGGCCCGGCGATGACGCCGCGCAGCATCCAGCGCGGCCGGTCGATGCCGACGAACCGCAGCGAGACGTCGCCGACGATGGCCGAGATCTCCAGGCCCCACACGCCGCGGCCGATGTTGACCTTGGCGCCGTCGGCCCGCAGCTGCTCGGCGAGCTCCGTGCTCACCTCGCGCCAGAGGCCGCCGGTGCGCGGCGCGGCGTAGGCGCTGACCGTGATCTGGCCCTGCTCGGTGACGACGTGCACGGCGCGCACGCCCCCGGTCTCGGGGTCCATCTCGACCTGGACCTGGGATCCGTCGGGCACCGGCACCTTCACCGAGCCGAGGTCGATCCGCGGGACGCCGTCGTCCTCGAAGTCCGCGACGTCGAACGGGCCGTCGGAGACGTCCGACAGCTCCGAGTCCTCGTCGTACGCCTCGTCCTCGATCGTGTCGTCGGCCTCGGGCGCGGCGTGCCTGCCGGCGGACTCGCCCTCGGTCCG
Source organism: Amycolatopsis sp. NPDC114504 (assembly GCF_055633595.1). Taxonomy (NCBI): domain Bacteria; kingdom Bacillati; phylum Actinomycetota; class Actinomycetes; order Pseudonocardiales; family Pseudonocardiaceae; genus Amycolatopsis; species Amycolatopsis sp. NPDC114504. The sequence continues at coordinate 1,925,405 of NZ_JBVKDU010000001.1, forward strand.
CCGCTTGCGTCCGAAAATCCCCACTACTTCTCCGTTCCTTCCCCCGCGCCGGCGCTCGCGCCGAGCGCCTGTGCTCCCAGTGTGGCGTGTCCACCCGTGGAGCCGTAGCCTCCGTCGCCCCGTTCGGTGGCGTCGAGCTCGGCGACCTCGACGAACACCGCGTGCTCGACCCGCTGCACGACCAGCTGGGCGATGCGGTCGCCGCGCGTGAGCTTCACCGGGTGCACCGGGTCGTGGTTGATCAGGCAGACCTTGATCTCCCCGCGGTAGCCCGCGTCGATCGTGCCCGGCGTGTTCACCACCGAGAGGCCGACCCGGGCGGCCAGGCCCGACCGCGGGTGGACGAACCCCGCGTACCCGGGCGGGAGCGCGATCGCGACGCCGGTGCCGACGACGCCGCGTTCCCCGGGTTTCAGCACGATATCCGAGGTCGTGACGAGATCGGCGCCCGCGTCGCCCGGCCGGGCGTAGGCGGGCGGCGGGACATCCGGGTCGAGCCGGGAGAGGAGTACCTGAACGCTGGACACGGGCGGCGAGATTACTCTCTACCCGTGGGTGAATCTGCGAAGACGGCCGCGAGTGCCGCGGTCCGGCACTCCGAGCGGCTGTACGTGCCGTGGTGGGGCTGGCCGTTGCCGGTGCTGGGCGCCATCCTGCTGGCCGCCGAGGTCGACATGGGCTACCCCGGCGTCCGGGCGTGGCTGCCGTACGTGATCGCGCTGCCGGTCGTGGTAGGGCTGATGCTGTCGCTGGGCCGGGCGAAGGTCCGCGTCACCGGCGGTGACGAGCCGGAGCTGTGGGTGGGCGACGCGCACCTGCCGCTGCGCTACGCCGGGAAGATCGAGATCTTCGACAAGGACGCCAAGCGCAAGGCGCTGGGCCGCGACGGCGACCCCGCCGCGTACGTGCTGCACCGCGGCTGGGTGGGCCCGGTCGTCCGGATCACGCTCACCGACCCCGCCGACCCGACGCCGTACTGGCTGTTCAGCACCCGGCACCCCGAGCGCGTCGCCGAGCTGGTCAAGGGCGCCTGACCCCGGCCCCTCAGGACATGGGAAGGGGGCCGGCCTGCCGGCCGGCCCCCTTGTCCCCAGCGCTTCGAGCCTCCCCCTTGGTGCCCTCGAGGCTCTCCGCGTCTGTTCGTCCCCTGAACCCTGTCCGAGATCCCGCGCTATCAGGCGCAGTCGCGGCAGATCAGGCGTCCGCCGCTTTCCTCCGACAGCCGGCTGCGGTGGTGCACCAGGAAGCACACGGAGCAGGTGAATTCATCCGCCTGCTTCGGCACCACCTTCACGGTCATGTCCTCCCCGGAAAGCCCGGAAAGGTCGGCACCCGGCAGCTCGAAGTTCTCGGCGGTCGCGTCCTCGTCGACGTCGACGACGCCGGACTGGTTCTCGTTCCGCCGGGCCTTGAGCTCCTCCAACGAGTCTTCGGCCAGCTCGTCGGCTTCGCTGCGGCGCGGAGCGTCGTAGTCGGTAGCCATGTGTCCCTCACCCCTGCGATCAGCTTGTGTAGTCGTTTTCCCGGACCCCCGGGTGCGCCCGTGAGTCCGCCGTGCCGCTGGTCAACGTTCCAGGGCCGCTGTTTGTGCCCGACGGCCGAAGTGACCGAGGTCTCTTCTTTATGGGCCTCTTCCTGCGGCCGGAGCCCGGGAAGGGTAGCTCACGCCCGCGACGGTTCTGCAACGAGTCAGACATTGCCCCGAAATCGTCACCCGACAGGGGGAACCCGCAGGTAAGACGCGTTGTCGTCCATTCGGGTTGCCCGCGGGTGGAGAACTTCACCGGCGGCCCGTGTCCGCTTGCCCCGGCCGACCCCGCCGTGGTGCGATCGCCGCACGGGGAACCGTCGCGGACGAGGTCCGCGACGACGAGCAAAACACCGGAAACCGGCGAGGTGACCCGGGACGCCGGGCACCGGCCGCAGCGCCTAGGCTGATCGGCCACGACGGTGCCGGGTTCGCACCGGCCGGGTTCGGTGTTCGGGAAGGGACGGGCAGGTGGCGTCGGGGAACGGCATCGGGGACCGTGAGGCGCGGCCTTATCGCAAGCACAAGCCGCTGCCGGCGCTGATCGTCATCGGCGTGCTCGCGCTCGGCGCGATCATCGTCTGGATCAACGCGGCGGTCGGCAAGGGCGACGTCGACGAGGCCGTGAAGTGCGACCCGGCCGCGAGCCCGCCGCCGGGTGTCACGTTCAGCACGCTCCCCCACAACGCGCTCGACGACCGCGCGCCGGTGCCGCCGGACAAGGTCGCCGTCAAGGTCCTCAACGCCTCCAGCACCCGCGGCCAGGGCGGCATCGCCACCACCGCGCTGAAGGAGCTGGGCTTCACCGGCGCCGGCGAGCCGGCCAACGATCCCGCCTACGAGGGCCGCGTGGCCAAGTGCCGCGGCCAGATCCGCTTCGGCGAGAACGGCGTCACCGCGGCCCGGACGCTCAGCCTGGTCGTCCCGTGCGCCGAGCTGGTCCAGGACAACCGCAAAGACGCGAGCGTCGACCTGGTCACGGGCAGCCTCTTCGGGGATCTCAGGCCGCGCGCGGAGGCCCGCCAGATCCTCACCCAGCTCGCCGACTGGTCCAAGGCCCACCAGGGGGGCGGCACGAACGAGCAGTCGGCCGGCGCGAAGGCCCCGGTCATCGACCAGACGTTGCTCGCCTCGGCCCACGACGTCGGCTGCTGAGGCCCGAGCGCGCACAACGCCTCAGAGACCCAACGCCCCTGCGACCCGACCCGCGCGCGTGGGGGCGCCCCCGTTTTCCACGCTACCGGCGAGCACCGACAGTTCCGGCGACCCGGCGTCGCGAACGGCCCGTTCGCGACGCCAGAGGTCCCCGATGAGGCGTTCGCGATGCCGGAGTCCCGGATGAGACGTTCGCGACCCGCCCTCAGACCTCCGACGCGCCGCAGTCCGCGAGAACCTTCCGCAGCGGATCCGCGATCGACGGCGCCGCCGCGTAGGTCGCGTCCGTGCCCAGCTCCGGGGCCGATCCCGGCAGGTGCACCCGTGCGCCCGCCTCCGCCGCGATGAGCGCCCCCGCCGCCCAGTCCCAGCGGTGCAGCCCGTGCTCCACGTACGCGTCGAGCCAGCCCGCCGCCACCGCGCACAGGTCCAGCGACGCCGCCCCGTTGCGCCGGATGTCGCGGACGCGCCCGAGCAGCTCCGCCGCGAAGCGCGACTGCCGCGTCCGCCGCTCGGCCGCATACGCGAACCCGGTCCCGACGAGCGTCAGCTCCAGCCGGGCGGGTGCCGACACCGCCAGCCGGCGGCCGTCCAGGAACGCGCCCTGGCCGCGTGCGGCCGACCAGACGCGCCCGCTCGCCGGCTCCACCACCGCGCCCGCCACCGACTCGCCGCCGACCTGCGCCGCCACCGACACCGCGAACCACGGCAGGCCGTAGAGGAAGTTGACCGTGCCGTCGATCGGGTCGACGACCCAGGTCACGCCGTCGCCGGCCGACCCGCCGCCTTCCTCGCCGAGCACCGGCTCCCCCGGCCGCAGCGAAGCCAGCCGGGCGCGCACGAGCTGTTCCGACTCGTGGTCCACCGCGGTCACCACGTCGGTGTCCGCGGACTTCGTGTCCACGGCCACCGAGCGCCCCCGGGCCATCCCCTCCCAGGCCTCGCGGACCAGCTCGGCGGCGTCCGTCGCGACCTGCACCGCGACGCTTTTCAGCAACGACTCGTCAACTCCCACGTCCGACATGTCACCACATCCGGTTAAAGTCTCCGAGGCAGGCTTCTGAATCGTGCGAGAAGGGACCACGTCCGTGGTGGAGGCGACCCGCCGAGGTTTCGGCATCGACATCGGCGGCAGCGGGATCAAGGGCGCCTTGGTCGACCTGGACAAGGGGCAGCTCATCGGCGACCGGATCCGGATCGAAACGCCGAAGCCGTCGACGCCGTCGGCGGTGGCGGACGTCGTCGCCGAGATCGTGACGCAGGCGGGCTGGGACGGCCCGGTCGGCGTGACGCTCCCGGCGGTCGTCAAGAAGGGCGTCGCGCACACCGCGGCCAACATCGACAAGCAGTGGATCGGCACCGACGCCGACGCCCTCTTCGCCAAGCGCCTCGGCCGCGGCGTCGACCAGGTCGCGATGCTCAACGACGCCGACGCGGCGGGCATGGCGGAGATCCGCTTCGGCGACCCCGTCGCGCGCCGGGGCGTCACCGCCCTGCTCACCTTCGGCACCGGCATCGGCAGCGCGGTGTTCCAGGACGGCAAGCTCGTCCCGAACACCGAGTTCGGTCACCTGGAGATCGACGGCCACGACGCGGAGAAGCGCGCGGCCGCCTCGGTGAAGGACAACGAGGGCCTCTCGTACCCCGAATGGTCCAAGCGCGTGCACCGTTATCTGACCGTGCTCGAAAACCTGATCTGGCCCGACCTGTTCATCGTCGGCGGCGGGGTCAGCAAGAAGGCCGAGAAATGGGTGCCGCTGCTGGACATCCGCACTCCGGTCCTGGTGGCGACGCTGCAGAACAACGCCGGGATCGTGGGTGCCGCGGTGGCCGCGAGCGAGGGCATCCAGCACTAGTTCCGGCACGGGTTCCGGTGCCGATCCGGGCGCCGAACCGGGCCGGAGGGTGATCGCTTCGCGACGCATGCGCGTACCGTCGTTACAATGGAACACGGCCCACGGCTGCGGAGGCGAAAACCGCAGGCCGAGGCGTGAATCCCGAATGTGAGGCAGCAGTGGCTCCGTGTCCGCTGCTCGTCATGATCGACCGCTGCGAAAGGGCGTAAGTGGCAGCCGCAAGAACCGCAACCCGAGGCGGGACGAAGACAGCGACCGCAGCCGGCGAGCCGGCCGAAGAGGCAGCCACCGGGACGGCGAAGCCTGCGGCCCGCAAGACCACCACTGCCAAGAAGGCTCCGGCCAAGAAGGCACCGGCGAAGAAGCCCGCGACCAAGGGCGAGGACGGCGAGCCCGACGGTCCCGAGGGCCCCGAAGGCGAGCTCGACTCACCCGACTTGTCGGATCTGGAAGAGGTCGAGGTCGACGTCGTCGACGAAACCGTCGTCGACGAGCCGGACACCGGCTCGACGGATGACGACGACGATGACGACGACGAGGAAGAGACCCCGGCGCAGCGCCGTCGTGGTGCCGCGGCCGACAAGGCGGCGGCCGCGAAGAGCTCCGACAACCCGGACTTCGTCTGGGACGAGGAAGAGTCGGAGGCCCTGCGCCAGGCGCGCAAGGACGCCGAGCTCACCGCGTCGGCCGACTCCGTGCGTGCCTACCTCAAGCAGATCGGCAAGGTCGCGCTGCTGAACGCGGAGGAGGAGGTGGAGCTCGCCAAGCGGATCGAGGCCGGGCTCTACGCCGCCGAGCGCGTGCGCACCGCCGAGGAGGAGGGCGAGAAGCTCGTCACCCAGATGCGCCGCGATCTCAAGTGGATCGTGCGCGACGGCGAGCGCGCCAAGAACCACCTGCTGGAGGCGAACCTCCGGCTCGTGGTGTCGCTGGCCAAGCGCTACACCGGCCGCGGCATGGCGTTCCTGGACCTGATCCAGGAGGGCAACCTCGGCCTGATCCGCGCGGTGGAGAAGTTCGACTACACCAAGGGCTACAAGTTCTCGACGTACGCCACGTGGTGGATCCGCCAGGCGATCACCCGCGCGATGGCCGACCAGGCCCGCACCATCCGCATCCCGGTGCACATGGTCGAGGTCATCAACAAGCTCGGCCGCATACAGCGCGAACTCCTGCAGGACCTCGGCCGCGAGCCGACGCCCGAGGAGCTCGCCAAGGAAATGGACATCTCCCCGGAGAAGGTCCTGGAGATCCAGCAGTACGCGCGTGAGCCGATCTCGCTCGACCAGACGATCGGCGACGAGGGCGACTCGCAGCTCGGTGACTTCATCGAGGACTCCGAAGCGGTCGTCGCGGTGGACGCGGTGTCGTTCACGCTGCTGCAGGACCAGCTCCAGTCGGTGTTGCAGACGCTGTCCGAGCGCGAAGCGGGCGTGGTCCGCCTGCGCTTCGGCCTCACGGACGGCCAGCCGCGCACGCTCGACGAGATCGGCCAGGTGTACGGGGTCACCCGTGAGCGCATCCGGCAGATCGAGTCGAAGACGATGTCGAAGCTGCGCCACCCGTCGCGGTCGCAGGTCCTGCGCGACTACCTGGACTGAGTTCCTTTCAGAAACCCGCCACCGAGATTTTCTCGGTGGCGGGTTTCTTTGTGTCCACATAGGACATCAGGGCACGGCCAGGCCGCGCTCCCGCAGAGACTCCTCGACGCGCAGGCGTTCGATCTCGCGGTCCATGCCCTCGGGCAGCTCGGCGAGCCGGTGCGGGACGCCGATCTGGCGGCACGCCTGGGTGAGGAGCTCGTCGTACGCCTGGCGCGTGCCGAGCCGGCGCGCCGCCGGGGTGCCGGACGGGTAGCCGGCGAGCAGGCGGTGCACCCGCCGCAGGTCCGCGGCGACGCGTTCGATCGGGGGACCTTGCGGCTGGGGCTTCGCGCGCTTCTCGAGGAGCCGGCGAAGCAGCTTCGGGGCGCGCAGCGCGCACCAGAAGAGCACCGTGGGAGCGATGCAGACCACGGCGAACAGGATCAGGTTCGCGAGGACGCCGCCGGCGCCGGCCATGCCCTCATCGTAAGCCCGCGCGGGCGTTTCGGGACCCCTCCCCGGCGACGAACGGTAAAACCTCCCCATCACGACTGTGCCGGGGAGGAACTGCTGTGCCGTGTGCGGTGTTGCTCGCCCTCGGCCTGGGCGCGGCGGCCCTGGCCTGGATCATCTCCGCGCTGGGCGACGGCGCCTGGCTGCTGGGCGTCACCGCCGCGGTCGCGCTCGTGACGGTGACGATCCACCTCACGGCCCGCGCCCACGGGACGGCGTCGCGGGTCCGGCTCGGGCGGGTGCGCCGCCGGCTCCGTGCGGCCGGCCGTCACCCGGCCCACGTCTACGCCGTGCACGACCGCGGCCGCCGGGCCCGGACGACGGCGCGCGACCTCGTGTTCCTCGTGCACGAGCCGCGGCTCCACTCGCTCGAGCTGCTGGCCTGGTCGTCCGGCCAGCTCGAACGACGGTGGCACGCCGAGCCCGCCGCGATCAGCGAAGCCAAGGTCGCGCTGGGCGGGACGACCGGCCGGTGGACCGACCTGCCCGCGGAGCTCGTCCTGCGCGTCGGCGACGACGACCCGCTGGTGCTGTGGGTACCGGGTGCGCAGCCCGGGCTCATGCAGTTCGCCTGGTACCTGGACGCCCCGGCCCGCCGCCGTCGCCGCCGCGCGGCCCGCCTGGCCCGCGAAAAACGCGAAGCCGACCGTGATTCAAGGGGCATCACGCGTGATCAGGAGGGCATCACGCGTGATTGAAGGGGCATCACGCGTGATTGGAGGGGCGACACGCGTGATGCCCTTTCCGTCACGGGAGTTCGGGGGTCGGTGGGGTTTCTTCGGTGAGCCAGAGGACCCCGGCCGGGGGGAGCTGGAGGACTGCCGAGGCCGGCTGGCCGTGCCAGGGGTCCTCCGTGGCCTCCACCGAACCCAGGTTTCCGACGCCCGAGCCGCCGTAGGCCTCCGCGTCCGTGTTGACCGCCTCGCGCCAGCGGCCCGCCGCCGGCAGGCCGACCCGGTAGTCGTGGTGCGGGACGCCCGAGAAGTTCGCGATGCAGGCCAGCCGTGACCCGTCGGTGCCGATGCGCAGGAAGCTCAGCACGTTGCCGCTCGAGTCGTTCGCGTCGATCCAGCGGAAGCCGTCCGGCGAGGTGTCCTGGCTGAACAGCGCCGGCGACGACCGGTACACCGAGTTCAGCGAACGCAGCAGGTCCTGGACCCCGCGGTGCAGCGGCTCGTCCAGCAGGTGCCAGTCCAGCGACCGCTGCTCCGACCACTCCGACGGCTGGCCGAACTCGCCGCCCATGAAGAGCAGCTGCTTGCCCGGGTGCGCCCACATGAACGCCAGCAGCGAACGCAGCCCGGCCGCCTTGTTCCAGGCGTCGCCCGGCATGCGGCCCCACAGGGATCCCTTGCCGTGCACCACTTCGTCGTGCGACAGCGGCAGGACGAAGTTCTCGCTCCACGCGTACACGAGCGAGAACGTCATCTCGTTGTGGTGGTACGCGCGGTGGATCGGCTCGTGCGACAGGTACCGGAGCGTGTCGTGCATCCAGCCCATGTTCCACTTGAAGCCGAAGCCGAGGCCGCCCAGGTGCGTCGGGCGCGTGACGCCCGGCCACGCCGTCGACTCCTCGGCCACCATCACGACGCCCGGGTGTCGCTTGTAGACGGTCGCGTTCAGCTCCTGCAGGAACTTCACCGCGTCCAGGTTCTCGCGGCCGCCGTACTGGTTCGGCAGCCACTCCCCTTCGTTGCGGGAGTAGTCGAGGTAGAGCATCGACGCGACGGCGTCGACGCGCAGGCCGTCGAGGTGGAACTCCTCGATCCAGTACAGCGCGTTGGCGACGAGGAAGTTGCGGACCTCGTTGCGGCCGAAGTCGAACACGAGCGTGCCCCAGTCGGGCTGCTCGCCGCGACGCGGGTCCGCGTGCTCGTACAGCGCGGTGCCGTCGAACTTGGCCAGCGCCCAGCTGTCCTTCGGGAAGTGCGCGGGCACCCAGTCGACCAGGACACCGATGCCCCGCTGGTGCAGGCGGTCGACGAAGTAGCGGAAGTCGTCCGGGGAGCCGAAGCGCGACGTCGGCGCGTAGTACGACGTCACCTGGTAGCCCCACGAGCCGCCGAACGGGTGCTCCGACACCGGCAGCAGCTCCACGTGCGTGAAGCCGGTCTCGATGACGTAGTCGCCGAGCTGGTCGGCCAGCTCGCGGTAGTCGAGCCCGGGCCGCCACGAACCGAGGTGGACCTCGTAGACGCTCATCGGCGCCGCGGACCACTCGGTGGCCTCGCGCTGGGCGACCCACGCGTCGTCGTCCCACAGGTGCCCGGAGGTGGTGACGACCGACGCCGTCGCGGGCGGGAGTTCCGTGCCGAACGCCATCGGGTCGGCCTTCTCGCGCCAGTTGCCGTCGGCGCCGAGGATCCGGAACTTGTAGCAGGAGCCGGCGCCGACGCCCGGCACGAACAGCTCCCAGACGCCCGACGAACCGAGCGAGCGCATCGCGTGGCCGCGGCCGTCCCAGCCGTTGAAGTCGCCGATCACGCGGATGCCGCGGGCGTTGGGCGCCCAGACCGCGAACGACGTCCCCTCGACGACGCCACCCGGCGTCTCGTACGAACGGACGTGCGCGCCGAGCGCCTCCCAGAGCCGCTCGTGGCGACCCTCGCCGATCAGGTGCAGGTCCAGCTCGCCGACCGTGGGCAGCCAGCGGTACGGGTCGTCGGCGGTGACGGAGTGCCCGTCGTAGTCGATCTCCAGCCGGTAGTCGCCCGGGTGCTCCGGCACCGCGACGGCGAACAGGGCGTCGATCACCGGTTCCATCGGGTACCGGTGCTCGCCGCTGCGCAGGGCGACGGCCTTGGCGCCGGGCAGCAGCGCCCGGGCCACGAAGCCCTTGCCCACCGCGTGCGCGCCCAGCACCGAGTGCGGGTCGTGGTGCGAGCCGGCGAGCAGCCGGTCGATGTCCGCGGCCGCCGGGGCGGCGGCCGGGAGGCCTTCCGGAACCGCGTTCACGGCGTCATCCCTCTCCATCGGTGATCCGGGCGATCGAGGCGAGCGGCACACCCAGCCAGTCGGGCCGGTTCGCGTGCTCGTAGCCCACCTCGTAGACCGCCTTGTCCAGTTCGAAGGCGCGCAGCAGCTCGCCCTGTTCGCGCGGGTCGGCCGCGACCGCGGCGTAGCCCTCGCAGAACGCCGCCCGGTTGCGGTGCGACCACTCCAGGGCCCGCGCGGCCAGCGCCGTGTCGTCCGGCTGGCCGACCAGCATCTGCTGGGCCGCGTAGTCGAACGACCTCAGCATGCCCGCCACGTCGCGCAACGGCGACCGCAGCGCGTGACGCTCCTCCACCGGCGCCGCCGGCTCGCCCTCGAAGTCGATCAGCAGCCAGCCGGTGACCGTCCGCAGCACCTGGCCGAGGTGCAGGTCGCCGTGGACGTACTGCATGGTCACGGAGTCGGCGGGCAGCGCGCGCAGCTTCTCGAACGCCGCCCGCAGCCCGGGAGCGTGCGCGGCCAGCTCCGGCACCCGCGCGGCGACGGTGTCGAGCCGGACGAGCATCGCCTTCGCCGACCGCTCCAGCTCGTCGGCGTCGACCGGCTCGCTGCCGAGGGCCTCGGCCAGGTCCGCGTGCACCTCGGCCACCGCGCGCCCGAGCCGCTCGGCCTCGCCGGCGAAGTCGCCGCCGACCTCCTCGGCGTGCAGCTCCGGCGCGGCCATCAGGTCGCGGACGCTGGTGGTGGCCATCGCCCAGCCGTCGACCGCGTCCGCGACGAACTGCTGGAGCATGCCGACCGTGGTCGGCTCGCCGTCGAGGTCGCCGGTGATCGAGCCGAGCACCGGCGCGATGTGCTTGCTGTCGACGCCTTGCAGCGCCCGGTGCAGCATCAGGTCCTTGTTCTTGCCCGGCGTCAGCTTCCGGAACAGCTTGAGGATGTACTGCCCGCCGTAGACCAGGGACGTGTTGCTCTGCTCGGACGTGATCGGCCGCGCCCGCAGCCCGGTGTCCAGCTCCACGCCGGGCTCGTGCTCGAAGACGAGCGAGCCCACCGTGGCCTCCCGGGCCATCAGGTCCAGCAGCACGCCGGTGACGTCGAGGTCGCCGGACGCCTCGTAGGCGTTGAGGTCGCCGACGGCACCGATCCAGCTGCCCGACGAGATCTCCGGCGGGTGCGTCCGCCGGCCCACGAGCAGCTGGTAGGGCTCGCGCCGGTCACCCTGGGCGACCTCGACGACCACGTGCAGCAGCTGCGGGTCGCCCGCGACCAGCTCGGTCACGCCGAGCACCCGGACGCCGGTCACCGGCCGGTCCTTGCCGGCGAACCAGCGCTGTTCCGGCAGCCAGTGCTCCAGGTCGCCGAGCAGGTCGTCGACCAGCTCACGCGGGTCGGACAAGGGACTCACCTCGTTTCGCCTTCGTCTCCCGGGCTCGTCAGCTGGAACCAGTAGAAGCCGTGCCCCGGCAGCGTCAGCAGGTACGACAGGTCCCCGATGCCCGGGAAGCGCACGCCGCCGGTCAGTTCCACGGGGACGCACCCGCGGTGCGCGGACAGGTCCAGCTCCACCGGCTGCGGGAACCGGGAAAGGTTGTTCACGCAGAGCACGACGTCCTCGCCGCCGTCCGGGCGCCGCCACTGGCGCTTGTACGCCAGCACGCTCGGGTTGGACCCGCCGAGGTCGACGAACTCGCCTTCGGCGAACGCGTGGTGCTCCTTGCGCACCTCGATCATCCGCCGGGTCCAGTTGAGCAGGGAGGACGCGTTGTTGGACTGCGCCTCGACGTTCAGGCCCTGGTAGCCGTACACCGGGTCCATGATCACCGGCAGGTAGATCCGGCCGGGGTCGCATGAGGAGAACCCGGCGTTGCGGTCCGGGGTCCACTGCATGGGTGTGCGCACCGCGTCACGATCGCCGAGCCAGATGTTGTCTCCCATGCCGATCTCGTCACCGTAGTACAGAACGGGCGAGCCCGGCAGGGACAGCAGCATCGCCGTGAAGAGCTCCTGCTGGTTGCGGTCGTTGTCCAGCAGCGGGGCCAGCCGGCGGCGGATGCCGATGTTGGCCTTCATCCGCGGGTCCTTGGCGTACTCCGTGTACATGTAGTCGCGCTCTTCGTCGGTGACCATCTCGAGGGTCAGCTCGTCGTGGTTGCGCAGGAAGATGCCCCACTGGGTGCCACTGGGGATCTCCGGGGTCTGGGTGAGGATCTCCGAGATCGGGAAGCGCGACTCGCGGCGCACGGCCATGAAGATCCGCGGCATCAGCGGGAAGTGGAACGCCATGTGGCACTCGTCGCCGCCGACCGCCGCGTCGCCGAAGTACTCGACGACGTCCGACGGCCACTGGTTCGCCTCGGCCAGCAGGATCCGGCCGGGGTACTCGTCGTCGACGACCTTGCGGCAGCGCTTGAGGAACTCGTGCGTGCGCGGCAGGTTCTCGCAGTTGGTGCCCTCCTGCTCGAACAGGTACGGCACGGCGTCCAGGCGGAACCCGTCGATACCCAGGTCGAGCCAGAACCGCAGGGTGTCGATCATCGCGTTCTGGACGTCGGGGTTCTCGAAGTTCAGGTCGGGCTGGTGGGAGAAGAACCGGTGCCAGTAGAACTGGCCGCGCACCGGGTCGTAGGTCCAGTTCGACGTCTCGGTGTCGACGAAGATGATCCGCGCGTCGGCGTAGCGGGAGTCGTCGTCGCTCCACACGTAGTAGTCGCCGTACGGGCCGTCCGGGTCCTGACGGGACTGCTGGAACCACGGGTGCGCGTCCGAGGTGTGGTTGAGCACCAGGTCCGTGATCACCCGGATGCCCCGCCGGTGCGCCTCGTTCAGCAGGAAGACGAAGTCCTCGACGCTGCCGAACTCCGGCAGCACCGCGCGGAAGTCGCTGATGTCGTACCCGCCGTCGCGCAGCGGCGACGCGTAGAACGGCGGCAGCCACAGGCAGTCGATGCCGAGCCAGGCCAGGTAGTCCAGCCGGCCGGCCAGGCCGCGCAGGTCGCCGGTGCCGTCGCCGTTCGAGTCGGCGAAGGCGCGCACCAGCACCTCGTAGAACACCGCGCCCTTGAACCAGTCCGGGCTGCTCGGCGCCTGCTGCGCCGAGCGGAAGTCGCCGGCCTGGGGCTCCACGAGCATGCCGTCGGCGGTGATCGCCTCACCGGTGTGCGGCACGCCGTCCAGCCCGAGCGCGGCGTCGGGGCGGGGTTCCTCCGCCATGTGTTCCACCTCAGTCCCTCGATCCGTTCCTTCCCCTGCTAACCGGCCAGCCGCCGCCGGACCGAGACCACGTGCGCCACGGCCCGCCAGGGCTCGAGCCGGACGAAGTTCGCCGGCCCCCAGTCCCAGGTGTCGCCGGTGACCTCGTCGTGGGCGATCAGCCGCTCGTGCGCCTCGAAGCCGAGCTGGGCCGTGTCGAGCCACAGCGTGCCCTCCTGCGGCCCGTACGGGTCGAGGGTCACGACGGTGACCACGGTGTCGCCGGTCGCCGGGTCCTGTTTGGAGTACGCCAGCAGCGCGTCGTTGTCGACGTGGTGGAAGTGCAGGGTGCGCATCTGCTGCAGCGCCGGGTGCGCGCGGCGGACGGCGTTCAGCTTCGCGATCCACGGCTCCAGGGAGCGGCCTTCGGCGAGGGCGCGCTCGAAGTCGCGGGGACGCAGCTGGTACTTCTCGGAGTCGAGGTACTCCTCGCTGCCCTCGCGGACCGGGACGTGCTCGAACAGCTCGTACCCCGAGTAGACGCCCCACGTCGGCGAGATCGTCGCGGCCAGCGCGGCCCGCAGCGCGAACATGCCGGGCCCGCCGCGCTGCAGCGACTCGTGGAGGATGTCCGGGGTGTTGACGAACAGGTTCGGCCGGCCCTCGTTCCAGTGCTCGCGCAGGTCGATGGCGAAGTCGATCAGCTCCTGCTTGCCGGTCCGCCACGTGAAGTACGTGTAGCTCTGGGTGAAGCCGAGCCGGGCCAGTCCCCACAGCCGCGCCGGGCGGGTGAACGCCTCGGCCAGGAACAGGACGTCCGGGTGGGCGTCCTTCACCGACTGGATGAGCCAGGCCCAGAAGTCCGGCGGCTTGGTGTGCGGGTTGTCGACCCGGAAGATCTTGACCCCGTGGTCGATCCACACCGTGATGACCCGGAGCATCTCCTCGTAGACGCCCTTGGGGTCGTTGTCGAAGTTGATCGGGTAGATGTCCTGGTACTTCTTCGGCGGGTTCTCCGCGTAGGCGATCGACCCGTCCGGGCGGGTGGTGAAGAACTCCTGGTTCTTGAGCACCCACGGGTGGTCCGGCGCGGCCTGCAGCGCGAAGTCGAGCGCGACCTCCATGCCCAGTTCTTCCGAGCGGGCGACGAAGGCGTCGAAGTCGTCAAAGGTGCCGAGGTCCGGGTGGATGGCGTCGTGGCCGCCCTCGTCGGAGCCGATGGCCCACGGCGAGCCGACGTCGTGCGGCTGCGCGTCGAGGGTGTTGTTGGGCCCCTTGCGGTTCACGCGGCCGATCGGGTGGATCGGCGGCAGGTAGACGACGTCGAAGCCCATCTTCGCGACGCGGTCGAGCGCGGCCGAGGCCGTGGCGAAGGTGCCGTGGACCGCGTTGCCCTCGGCGTCGAGGCCGCCGGTGGAGCGGGGGAACAGCTCGTACCAGGAGCCGAACGCGGCGCGGGGGCGGTCGACCCACGCCTTGTGCGGCTTGCCCTTGGTGATCAGCTCCCGCACCGGGAACTCGTGCATGAGCCGGCGGACCTCGGGCGAGAGCGCGGGTCCGACCCGCTCGGCGAGGCCCCGCTCTTCGTCGCGCAACGCGGTCAGCGCGCCGGTCAGCAGCGCCTTCTCCGCCCGGCGGTCCGGGCGGCGGGAGACGCGCTCCAGCAGCCGGGCGCCGTTCTCGAGGTCGTTGGCGAGGTCCTCGGGGCCCTGCCCCGCGGCGATCTTCACCTCGACGTTGTGCTCCCACGTCGCCCACGGATCGCTCCACGCGTCGATCCGGTAGGTCCACGTGCCGGTGGTGTCCGGGACGATCACCGCGGCGAACTCGTCGGGGTGGTCGGGACCGCGCGGTACCATCCGCGTCTGGCGCGTCAAGCGGTCGCCGGGACCGCGCCACGCGACGGTGGCCGCGACGGCGTCGTGGCCCTCGCGCCAGACGGTCGCGGTGACCGGGATGTGTTCCCCCACAACGGCTTTGGCCGGATACCGGCCGCAGCTCACGCTGGGGGAGACGTCGTCGATACCGAGCCGGCCGGTCATGGGCAACGCCCCTCGAAGTGTCGGTTTGGACGCAGGCGTCGTCAGTCTGCCTGACTCGATCAAGCACGAACGAGGCAGGGCTCTTTTGTTCTGTACCCACCCCGGTGCGGACGAAACGCTTTCCCCGCAACGAATTTCGGGCGGATGTCCGGCAGGTTAAGTCCACGCGGGGCCCGGCCGCCGGCCGCGGCCGCTGAACACCCGTACCCGAATGGACGACACGCGTACTCCGCCGGACGACACGCGCACGCGGATGGACGACACGGCGGCGGAGCCCGGCCCCACGTCGTGTCGTCCGGCCAGATACGCGTGTCGTCCGGCTGGGTGCGTGTGTCGTCCGGTGGGGTACGCGTCAGTAGGGTTCGGGGGCGGGGTCCGCCGCCAGGCGGGGGGCGCGGAGCAGGAGCAGGGAACGCGACTGGAGCGTCACGCGACTCTTGGCTTCGAGGGTGCCCGGGTTGGCCGGGTTGCCGTCGGAGGTGCTCGTGTCGAGCGTCGGCTTGAACGTCTCGCCGTACTCGCGGCCCGGCAGCGTCACCTCGGCCGGCTCGTCGCCCGCGTGCAGCCACATCAGCCACGAGTGGTCGGGCACCAGCTCGCCGTCGCGGTTGCGGGCCTGGCTGTTCGAGCCGTCGACCCACATGCCGAGCGTGTGCCGGTCCTCGAACCAGTCGGTCTCGCCGAACTCCTCGCCGTCGGGGCGGAACCAGACCAGGTCCGGCTTGCCGGTCGGTGTCGTCCGGCCTTCGAAGAACTCCGGCTGCCGCAGCGCCGGGCTCATCGACCGCAGCCGCACGACCCGGCGGGCGAAGGTCAACATGGCCTCCGCCTCGGGGTCCCCCGGCGTCCAGTCCAGCCAGGACGTCTCGTCGTCGAGGCAGTACGCGTTGTTGTTGCCGCCCTGGGTCCGCCAGAACTCGTCGCCCGCGGTGATCATCGGGGTGCCGGTGGACAGCAGCAGCGTGGCGAACATGTTCCGCACCTGCCGCGCGCGCAGCCCGCGGATCCCCTCGTCGGCCGTGTCCCCTTCGGCGCCGTGGTTCCACGAGCGGTTGTCGTTGGTGCCGTCGCGGTTGTCCTCGCCGTTGGCCTCGTTGTGCTTTTCGTTGTAGGACACCAGGTCCCGCAGCGTGAAGCCGTCGTGGGCGGTGACGAAGTTGATCGACTGCCACGGCCGGCGCAGGTTGTGGTCGTAGAGGTCCGACGAGCCGGACAGCCGGTAGGCGAGGTCGCGGACGCCGGTCGCGCCGCGCCAGAAGTCGCGCACGGTGTCGCGGTAGCGGCCGTTCCACTCCGCCCACTGGGCGCCGAAGCCGCCGACGCGGTAGCCCTCGCCGGTGGCGTCCCACGGCTCCGCGATGAGCTTGCAGCGCGAGAGCACCGGGTCGGTGGTGATCGCGGTGAGCAGCGTCGACGCGGGGTCGAACGGGCCGCCGCGGGCCCGGCCGAGCGTGCTGGCCAGGTCGAACCGGAAGCCGTCGACGCCCAGCTCCTGCGTCCAGTACCGCAGCGAGTCGGTGACCAGCCGGACCACGGTCGGCGAGCCGGCCTCCAGGGTGTTGCCGCAGCCGGTGATGTCGGCCATGTGGCCGCGCTCGGTGTGCAGGTAGTACACGGGCGCGTTCAGCCCGCGGAAGCTCAGCGTCGGCCCGTCGGGGCCGCCCTCGCAGGTGTGGTTGAACACGACGTCGATGATCACCTCGATGCCGGCCGCGTGCAGGGCGGCCACCATCAGGCGGAACTCCTCGACCTCGTGGCCGGGCTCGCTGGCGTAGCCGGCGTGCGGCGCGAAGAAGCCGAGCGGCGAGTACCCCCAGTAGTTGTGCCGGCCGGCCCGGACCAGCGACGGCTCGTCGAGGAACGTGTGCACCGGCAGCAGCTCCACCGACGTGACGCCGAGCCGGGTCAGGTACTCGATGGCCACCGGGTGGGCCAGGCCGAGGTAGGTGCCGCGCAGCGCCTCCGGGATGAACGGGTGCTGCTGGGTGAACCCCTTGACGTGCAGCTCGTAGATCACCGCCTCCTCGAACGGGACCTCCGGCTTGACGCCGGTGTCCGGCCCGCCCGGCGACGACACGACCGACAGCGGCACGCTGCCCAGGGAGTCCACTGTGGACATCGGCCCGCGCTCGGGGTCGCCGGTGAAGCCCTGCGCCGCGGTCAGGTCGGTGAGCCCGCCGGTGATCTGCCGGGCGTAGGGGTCGAGCAGCAGCTTGTGCGGGTTGCAGCGCAGGCCGCGGGCCGGGTCGTACGGGCCGTGGATCCGGTAGCCGTACCGCTGCCCCGGCGTCACCCCGGGCACCAGGCCGTGCCAGACGCCGAACGTGCGCTCGGTGAGCGCGATCCGGCGCTCCGACCCGTCGGCGTCGATCAGGCACAGGTCGACCGCGTCCGCGACGGCGGAGGTGATCGCGAACCGGACCCCGCCCGCCTCGGGGTGGGCGCCGAGCGGGAACGGGCGTCCGGCGAGGACGTGCTGGGTCGAGGGTCGTGTGGCCATTCCTGAATCGTCCCAGATCCGGGTCACATCGCGCGCGATGTGACTTCCGGTTACGGGGTTTCGACCAGGACGAAACTCTCCGGCGGCAGGACCGCGGAACTCCCGTCCGCGGTGGCCCCGGCCCAGGTCAGCAGGGTCGCGGTGGCCGCCAGCGGGAGCGTGACCGGGCCGGGACCGAAGTTGACGGCCAGCCGCAGCCCACCGCGGTGCAGCAAGAACCAAGAGCCGTCCGGCGCGGTGTCCACCCGCAGGTCGGCGACCCACGGGCCGGCCAGCTCGGGCCGCTCGCGGCGCAGCCGGATCAACGTCCGGTACAGCTCGAGGGTCTCGCGGTGGCCGGGCGTGTCCGCTTCGGCCCAGTCGAGCCGGGAGCGCTCGACCGTCGCCGGGTCCATCGGGTCGGGCACGTCGGACTCGCCCCAGCCGTGCCGGGCGAACTCGCGACGGCGGCCCGTGCGGACCGCCTCGGCCAGCTCCGGGTCCGGGAAGGAGGCGAAGAACTGCCACGGCGTGCTCGCCGCCCACTCCTCCCCCATGAACACCATCGGCGTGAACGGCGAGCAGAACAGGATGGCCGCGCCGCACGCCAGCCGGTCGCGCGACACGGTCGCGGACAGCCGGTCGCCGGTCGCGCGGTTGCCGATCTGGTCGTGGTTCTGCAGGTAGGCGAGGAAGCGGTGGCCCGGCACGGTGCGGGTGTCGACCGGACGGCCGTGGGTCCGCTCGCGGAACGACGACCAGGTCCCGGCGTGGAAGAACACCTCGCGCAGCACCCGCTCGACGGCGTCTCCCGCGGCGAAGTCCGTGTAGTAGCCCGACTCCTCGCCGGTGAGCTGGACGTGCAGGGCGTGGTGGAAGTCGTCGGACCACTGGGCGTGCAGGCCGTACCCGCCGCGCTCGCGGGGCGTGACGAGCTTCGGGTCGTTGAGGTCGGACTCGGCGATCAGCGTCAGCGGCCGGTTCAGCGCCGCCGACAGCGCCTCGGTCTCGACCGCGAGCTGTTCGAGCAGGTGGACGGCCCGCCGGTCGAGCAGCGCGTGCACCGCGTCCAGGCGCAGCGCGTCGACGTGGAAGTCGCGGAACCAGCTCAGCGCGTTGTCCACGACGTACCGGCGGACCTCGTCCGAACCGGCGCCGTCGAGGTTGAGGCCGGGACCCCAGTCGTTCTGGCCGGCGAAGTACGGCCCGAAGCGGTCGAGATAGGCCCCCGACGGCCCGAGGTGGTTGTAGACGACGTCGAGCACGACGGCCAGGCCGCGCGCGTGGGCCGCGTCGACGAACCGCTTGAAGCCGTCCGGGCCGCCGTAGGGCTCGTGGACCGCGCCCCAGAGGACGCCGTCGTAGCCCCAGCCGGCGGTGCCGTCGAAGGAGTTGACCGGCAGCAGCTCGACGTGGGTGATGCCCAGCTCGACGAGGTGGTCGAGCCGGTCGATGGCCGCGTCGAAGGTGCCGCCCTCGGTGAACGTGCCGACGTGCAGCTCGTAGACGACCCCGCCGGGGAGCTGCCGGCCGTGCCAGGCGTCGTCGGTCCACTCGAACTCGCCGTGGTCGTAGACGCGCGACTCCTGGTGGACGCCGTGGGGCTGCCACCGCGACCGCGGGTCCGGCAGGCGGTCGCCGGAGTCGTCGAGCAGGAAGGCGTAGTTGATGCCCTCCGCCTCGGCGTGCCACCAGCCGCCGTCGCCGGCGGTCATCTCGTGCACGCCGGCGTCGACGCTCACCCGGACCCGGCGGGCCGCCGGGGCCCACACGCTGAACCTCATGCGTCTCCTCGCACCAGCAACGCCACGGGGTACCGCTCGAACAGGGCCGCCAGGTCGCCGGTGACCTCGCGGCCGGTCAGGACGTCGGTCCAGACGCCGGCCGGCAGCGGGAGCACGGTGTCGCGCCAGCCGCCGGCGGCTTCGAGACCGACCGGCAGCCGGGTCACGGCGACCGCCAGGTCCGCGCTCCGGGTGAAGGCAAGGCAGTGCTCGGCCGCGACCCCTTCGGCGCGCAGCGGCCGGTAGCCGCGAAACAGCGCCGGGTGTTCGCGGCGCAGCCGCAGCGCCTTGTGCGCCACGAGCAGCTTCGCCGCGCCCGACGCGTCGATGTCCGGCAGCTCGCCGTCGAGGACGCGGGCCAGGATCTCGCGCCGGACCGCGTAGTCGACCGGGCGGCGGTTGTCCGGGTCGACCAGCGAGAAGTCCCACAGCTCGGTGCCCTGGTAGACGTCCGGGACGCCGGGCGCGGTCAGCTGCACGAGCTTCTGGCCGAGGGAGTTCGCGTAACCGGGCTTCTCGATGAGCCCGACGAACGCCTCGATGTCCGACGCCAGTCCGGCGTCGCCCATGACGTCGTCGGGCCAGGCGGCGACGTCGGCCTCGAACGCCTCGTCGTGGCTGGTCCAGCTGGTCCGGAGCTTGGCTTCCTTGGCCGCCTTGTCGAGGTAGTCCCGCAGCCGGGCCGGCTCGATCGGCCACGTCGAAACCAGCGTCTGCCAGGCCAGCAGGTTCAGCGACGGCTCGTCGATCCCGCGGCGCGCGGTCCACCGGCGGACGGCCTCGGCGAACTCGCCCGGCACCTCGGCAAGGACGGCCATCCGCGCGCGGGTGTCCTCCGAGCGCTTGGTGTCGTGCGTGGTCAGCGTCGTCATCGACGCCGGGTGCCCGGCCTCGCGTTCGGCCGCCAGGCGGTGGAACTCCTCGACGCCGAGGCCGAACCGGTCCGGGTTGCCGCCGACCTCGTTGAGCGCGGCGAAGCGGGTGTAGCGGTAGAACGTCGTGTCCTCGGTGCCCTTGGCCACGACCATGCCGGACGTCTGCTGGATGCGGGTGGCCAGCTCGCTGTCGGGGTTCTTGGTCACGTAGGCGTCGAGGAGGACCAGCGCGTCGGCGAGGTCCGGCCGGGCCTGCCGGGCCCCGGCGATCGCGGCCGCCCAGTTCGCCGCGCCTTCGGGGAGGTACGAGCGGTAGACGGGGAAGGCGACCATCGTCTCGGCGACGGCTTGCCGGGCCTGCTCCGGGTCGACGTCGGGCAGCAGCGCGGCGATCCGCCGGACCTCGGCGACCAGGATGTGGTCGGTGACCAGGCGCCGGGCCTCGGCCTCGACGCGGTGGTAGCCGGTCTTCACGCCCAGCTCCGTGGCCAGCTCGGTGAAGGCGGGCTCGGCGGCCGGGTCGACGAAGACGCCGGCGACCTCGCGCAGGGCGTCGTAGCCGGTGGTGCCGTCGACCGGCCAGCTCTGCGGCAGCGGCTCGCCCGGGTGCAGAATCTTCTCGGCCACGATCCACGCGTTCGGCGCGTTCTCGCGCAGCCGCCGGAAGTAGCCGCCCGGGTCGGCGAGGCCGTCCGGGTGGTCGACGCGCAGGCCGGTGACGTCGCCGTCGGCGACCCAGCGCAGGACCTCCCCGTGCGTCTCGGCGAACACGGTCGGGTCCTCGACGCGGACCGCGGCCAGGTTCGTGATGTCGAAGAACCGCCGATAGGTCAGCTCCGCGTTGCCGCGGCGCCAGCCGACCAGCCGGTAGTGCTGGCGCTCGTGGATCTCTTGCGGCGTCCCGCTTTCCGTGCCGGGGGCGATCGGGAAACGGTGGTCGTAGTAGGCGAGCTCGCCGCCGTCGACGGTCAGCTCGGCGACGGCGTCATCGTCCCCGAGCACCGGCAGCAGCAGCGGGCCGCGGTCCCAGTCGACGTCGAAGAAGGACGCGAACTCCGAGTCGCGGCCGTGCGCCAGGACGTCCCACCACCACCGGTTGACCTTCGGCACCTCGACCGACATGTGGTTCGGCACGATGTCGACGACCAGGCCGAGCCCGAGCTCCTTCAGCTTCGCGCTGAGCGCCTGCCGGGCTTCCTCGCCGCCCAGCGCGGGCCGCGCGCGGGTCGCGTCGACGACGTCGTAGCCGTGGGTCGAGCCGGGCGCCGCGTCCAGCACCGGCGACGCGTAGAGCGCCCCGATGCCCAGGTCACGCAGGTAGCCGGCGATCTCCGCGGCGTCGCTGAAGGGGAACTCCGGGCGCAGCTGCACCCGGTAGGTCGACTCCGGCACCGTCATTCGGACTCCGTCTCCGTCCGCTGCAGCACGATCAGGGAGCGGGCGGGCAGGGTGAACTGGCCGCCGCCTTCGATGGACTTCGCGTCGCGGGGCTCCACCTCGCCCGTCGCGGTGTCGATGACGACGGTCCAGGCCTGGCCGTAGCCGTTGCCCGGCAGCTTGGCGTCGATGTCCTCGTAGTGCGCGTTGAACGCGAGCAGGAACGAGTCGTCCTCGACGTGCATCCCGCGCGGGTCGAGGTCCGGGATCGCCTGGCCGTTGAGGAAGACGACGACCGCCTTGCCGAAGCCGTCGTCCCAGTTCTGCTCGGTCATCTCCTCGCCGGCCGGGGTGAACCAGGCGATGTCGCCGAGCTTCTCGCCCTTGCCGACCGGGCCGCCCTGGAAGAAGCGGCGGCGGCGGAACACCGGGTGCCCGTGCCGGAACGCGGTCAGCCCGCCGACGAACTGGACCAGGCCGGCGTTCTCCTTGGCCAGCTCCCAGTCCATCCAGGCGATCTCGGAGTCCTGGCAGTAGACGTTGTTGTTGCCCTGCTGGGTACGGCCGATCTCGTCGCCGTGCAGGATCATCGGCACACCCTGCGACAGGAGGATCGTGGCGAGCATGTTGCGCTGCTGGCGGATGCGCAGCTCGTTCACCTCCGGGTCGTCGGTCTCGCCTTCCACCCCGCAGTTCCACGAGCGGTTGTCGTCGGCGCCGTCGCGGCCGTCCTCGCCGTTGGCCTCGTTGTGCTTCTCGTTGTAGGACACCAGGTCCCGCAGCGTGAAGCCGTCGTGGGCGGTGACGAAGTTGATCGACGCGAACGGGCGGCGGCCGTCGTCCTGGTAGAGGTCCGACGAGCCGGTGATCCGCGACGCGAACTCCCCGAGCGTCGAGGGCTCCCCGCGCCAGAAGTCGCGGACGGTGTCGCGGTACTGCCCGTTCCACTCCGTCCACAGGGGAGGGAAGTTGCCGACCTGGTAGCCACCGGGGCCGACGTCCCACGGCTCGGCGATCAGCTTGACCTGGCTGACAATCGGGTCCTGCTGCACGAGGTCGAAGAACGTGGACAGCCGGTCGACGTCGTAGAACTCGCGCGCCAGCGCCGAGGCGAGGTCGAAGCGGAAGCCGTCGACGTGCATCTCGGTCACCCAGTACCGCAGCGAGTCCATGATCAGCTGCAGCGTGTGCGGGTTGCGCACGTTCATCGAGTTCCCGGTACCGGTGTAGTCCATGTAGTACTCGGGCTCCCCCTCCACCAGCCGGTAGTAGGCCTCGTTGTCGATGCCGCGCATCGACAAGGTCGGCCCGAGGTGGTTGCCCTCCGCGGTGTGGTTGTAAACCACGTCGAGGATCACTTCGATGCCGGCCTCGTGGAAGGCCTTGACCATGCCCTTGAACTCCTGGACCTGGCCGCCCTCACCGGGCATCGCGGCGTAGGAGTCGTGCGGCGCGAAGAAGCCGATCGTGTTGTAGCCCCAGTAGTTCGTGAGGCCCTTCTCCTCCAGCCCGTGGTCGGAGACGAACTGGTGCACCGGCAGCAGCTCCACCGCCGTCACGCCGAGCTTCTGGAGGTGTTCGACGACGGCGGGGTGCGCCAGGCCGGCGTAGGTGCCCCGCAGCGCCTCGGGCACGAACGGGTGATTCACGGTCATGCCCTTGACGTGGGCCTCGTAGATCACCGTTTCGTTGTACGGCCGCTTCGGCTGGCGGTCGTTGCCCCAGTCGAAGAACGGGTTCGCCACCAGCGAGTAGGGCACCCGGCCGGCGGAGTCGTCGTCGTTGCGCTCCTCCGGGTTGGCGAACTGGTAGCCGAACAGCGACTCGTCCCACTTCACGCCGTGCGAAACGGCCTTCGCGTACGGGTCGATGAGCAGCTTGTTCGGGTTGCAGCGCAGGCCGCGGGCCGGGTCGTACGGGCCGTGCACCCGGAACCCGTAGCGCTGGCCGGGCTGGACGTTGAGCAGGTAGCCGTGGTGGACGAAGCCGTCCACCTCTTCCAGGGCGTACCGCGTTTCGTTGCCGTCGTCGTCGAAGAGGCACAGTTCGACCCGCTCCGCCACCTCGGAGAACAGGGCGAAGTTCGTCCCGACTCCGTCATAGGTGGCGCCGAGCGGGTAGGGCGTTCCGGGCCAGGGCCGCACTGGGTTCTCCTCGAGCTTTCGCAGGTTGTGCCGGGTGTCCGTGCTGACGGACGGGAATCGCGTGCCGTGGGGTACCCGTTACCGGGGCAAGGGACGCGCCGCCGCCAGCGGCGCGATCGCGGCGCGCACCCCCTTCGCGGTGAAGAAGCCGTCGACACTGACGGGAAGGGGGATCCGCCAGTTAGGGTACTGGTCGACGGTCCCGGGCAGATTCGGCTGCCGCACTTGGCCCGCCACGTCCGCCGGCGAGGTCAGCACCAGGCGTGACGCGGCTTCGGCGAGCAGCGTGTGCAGGGCGACGACCGGGTCGCCGGCCGGAATCCCTTCGCGCGCAACGAGTTCGAACAAAGCTTCACGTTCGGCGGCGGCCGCCTCTTCCTCCGCTTCGACGCCCCGGTCCAGCAGCCCCAGCTCGGCCCGGACCCGGACGTGCTCGCCCTTCAGCCAGCCGGAGACCGTCGGCAGGTCGTGGGTGGAGATGCTGGCCATGGCCTCCGGGTCCCAGCTCGACGGACGCGTGAACGGCTTGCCCGGCGCGTCCCAGTCGCGTTCGAACCACAGGACGGCCGAGCTGAGCATGCCGCGCTCGTGCATGGTCTCGGTGACGGTGTCCTCGACGGTGCCGAGGTCCTCCCCCACGACCACCGCGCCGGCCCGGTGCGCCTCGAGCGCGAGCACGCCGACCATGGCTTCGGCGTCGTAGTGGACGTAGGTGCCGCGGTGCGCGGGCTCGCCCGGCGGGATCCACCAGAGCCGCCAGAGCCCGGCGATGTGGTCGACCCGGATGCCGTCGGCGTAGCGCAGGACGCCGCGGATGACGTCCCGGAACGGCGCGTACCCGGCCTCGGCGAGCTTGTCCGGCCGCCACGGCGGCAGGTTCCAGTCCTGTCCCTGCTGGTTGAAGGCGTCCGGCGGCGCGCCGACGCGGACGTCGGCCGCGAAGACGTCCCGCACCGCCCAGGTGTCGGCCCCGCCGGGGTGCACGCCGACGGGCAGGTCGTGCACGATCCCGACGGTCATCCCGGCGTCTTTCGCCGCTTTCCGGGCGGTTTCCAGCTGCTCCCGGCAGAGGTGCTGGAGCCAGGTGTGGAAGCCGACGCGGTCCTTGAGGTCTTCGCGAGCTTTTTCGACCTCGGGTCCGCCGGGGTCCCGGAGTGGCGCCGGCCACTCCCGCCAGTCGGCGCCGTGCTGCTCGGCGAGGGCGCAGAAGAGGGCGAAGTCCTCGAGGTCCCGGTCTTTCGGCAGGTCTTCGACCCGGTGCGGCCACAGCAGCTCGAGCGCGGCGCGCTTGGCCGTCCAGACGGCGTCGTAGTCGATCAGTTCGCCGTCGCGGTCCGGGGCCAGGGACTGCACGGCCTCCTGCGTCGCGGCGCCGGCCCGCGCGTAGGTCTCGGTGGCGGTGACGCGCAGGTAGATCGGGTTGGCGAAGCGCCGGCTCGCGGGCGAGTAGGGCGACCGCTCGACGGGGTGGGCCGGGCTGAAGGCTTGCACGGGGTTGACCAGCAGCACACCGGCGTCCAGCTCCGAGGCCGAGCGGGCGGCGAAGGTCGCGAGGTCGGCGTAGTCGCCGATGCCCCAGGAGCCGGCCGAGTGCAGGGCGTAGAGCTGCAGCATCCAGCCCCAGGCGGGCGGGACGTCCGGCAGCTTCGCGGGCACGACGGCGAGCACGACGTCCTGGTCGGCGGTGACGATCCGGTGCCAGCCGAGCGGCAGGTCGGCCGGGAGATCGCCGGCGGTGACGCGCCGGCCCCCGTCTTCGAGGAAGATCTCGGCGTTGGTGCCGAGGCTCCGGGTGCTGCCTTCCTTCACGACGATCGTCGGGGGCAGCCCGCCGGGGGTTTCGCGCACGTCGAGGGCCCGGGCGATGGCGTCGTCACTGGTCGCGTCGACCCCGAACTGCCCCAGAACGGCGACGACGACGTCGTCTTCGACGTCGACCCAGACCTGGTCGGAGTTCTCGTACCGGGTGGCGACGCCGTAACGGTCGGCGAGCAGGTGCAGGGGGCTGCGGGTGGGGGTCTCGTCGGGCACCGGCCCAGCATTCCGGTGCGGGACCGATCGCGCCATCCGCGCGGGGTCACGTCACCCCGGAACCGTTCTGCGGAAATCTCCGTGACCTTCTAACTTCTCCCCATGGGTGTGCGGAGAACCTTGAACGTGGACGACGTCCTGAAGCGCCAGGACTCCGGGGAGCTCAAGCGGCGGCTGCGCGGGCGCGACCTGGTGGGGTTCGGTGTCGGGATCATCATCGGCACCGGCATCTTCACCCTCGCGGGCGTCGAGGCGAAGACGCACGCCGGGCCCGCGGTGACGCTGTCGTTCGTGCTCGGCGCGGTCGTCGCGGGGCTCGCGGCGCTCTGCTACGCCGAGCTCGCCTCCAGCGTCCCGACGGCCGGCAGCGCCTACACCTACGCCTTCGCGACCCTCGGCGAGGTGTTCGCCTGGATCATCGGGTGGGACCTGCTGCTGGAGTTCGCGCTCGGCGCCGCCGTGGTGTCGCGCGGCTGGTCCGGCTACCTGGCCAACCTGCTCGGGCTGTCGCCGGAGTGGTTCGGCGAGGACGCGAAGGTGAACGTCGGGGCGGTGCTGATCATCGCGGTGCTGACCGTCGTCGCCGTGCTGGGCATCAAGGAGTCGGCCTGGCTGACCAACCTGCTCGTCTGCGTGAAGGTCGCCGTCTGCGTGCTGGTGCTGGCGGTCGGCCTGTTCTTCGTCAAGGGCGCGAACCTGACGCCGTTCATCCCGCCGGCCCAGGCACCCGCGAACGGCAGCACGGTGCTGGAGCAGCCGATCGTCCAGGCCGCGCTCGGCCTGGAGCAGTCCGTCTACGGCATCGCCGGGATGGTCACCGCGGCCGCCATCGTCTTCTTCGCCTACACCGGTTTCGAAGCGCTCGCGAACCTCGGCGAGGAGACGCTGAACCCGAAGAAGGACCTCCGCGTCGGCATCCTCGGCGCGCTGGCCGTGTGCGCGGTGCTCTACATCGGCGTCTCGATCGTGCTGACCGGGATGATCCCGTTCACCGACATCGACACCGGCGCGCCGCTGGCGGACGCGTTCGACAAGGTCGGCCAGCACTGGGTCGGCGCGCTCATCTCGCTCGGCGCGGTGACCGGGCTGACGTCGGTGATGATGGTCGAGCTGGTCACGATCGGCCGGATCGGCTTCGCCATGGGCCGCGACGGCCTGCTGCCGAAGGCGCTCGGCCGGACCCACCCGCGCTGGGGCACCCCGCACCGGATGACCATCGGCGGCGCCGTGCTGATCGCCGTGCTGGCCGCGTTCATCCCGATCTCCGAGCTGGCCGACATGGTGAGCATCGGCGCGCTGTCGGCGATGATCATCGTGGCCGTCGCGGTGCCGGTGCTGCGCCGCCGCCGGCCCGACCTGGACCGGCCGTTCTCCGTGCCGTTCTCACCGGTGGTGCCGATCGTGGCCGCGTTGGCGTGCTTCTACCTGATGCTCAACCTCAACGTGCTCACCTGGATCCGGTTCGCCGTGTGGCTGGCGCTCGGCCTGGTCATCTACGTCACCTACGGCCGGCGGCACTCCCGCTTCGCGCCCGGGAACGCAGAGGAAGTCAGTCCCAGAACGACGGAGTGAGGCCGGCGACGCGGGCCGCTTCGCGCGTGACGGCGACCTGGTCCGCGTCGACGACCACCAGCACGCCCAGCCCGGCCAGCGCCGCGGCAACCCATTCGACGGGCTGGCCGTGGATCCCCTCGTCGCCGAAGGACGGGTAGGTGTCCACAACGGACAGCAGCGTGCCCTCGGCACCGATCCGGATGCCCGCCAAGAGCACGAAGTGCCCGCCCGGTGGCCGCCAGCGGGACGTCCACAGTGGAGGGACGCCGGTGTCGAGGTAGTCGAGCAGCGCGCGTTCCGGCGTGTCGTGGGCGCCGAGCTCGGCGCCGTCGATCCGGGCGATCACCGCGACGCGCGGCACGTCCCACAGGCCGACCAGCAGGTCGAACAGCGTCTCGGTGGTCCACTCCCCCGTCACCGGTACCGCCGCGAGGGCCCCGCCCGAGAGCGAGCCGATCGCCGTCGCCAGCCCGGAAACGCGCGTCCCCGCCGCGGCCGGGTCGTCGACCATCGGCACGGGCAGGCGGAACTCCGGGCGGCCCGCCTCGCCCGGCGGGCGCACGACCGGCCCGCGGACCGTCCCCGCGGCTATCGCGACGGCGTCCTGGTCGGGCACGTCGAGCCCGGCCGCGCGCAGGGCCGCGAGCCCGCAGAACGCGGCGGCCAGGCCGTCCTTCTGGGGCAGCTCCGCCTGGGCGAGGGCGGCCAGCCGGGCCCCGCCCGGCAGCCACCGCACCCCGGACAGGTCGAGCTGCCCGCCGTCGATCCCCGAAGACATCGGTCCCCTCAGCGGTTTCCCGGATTCGATGGGGTCATTCTCCCAGACCTCAATAACGCCACAGGTGCGCGGCGACGATCTCGTCGGCCGTGCGCTCGGCCGCCCACGCCGCGTCGGACGCCCGGAAGGCCCCGAGCAGGTCGTCACCGAGCACGCCGGCGACGCGCGGCGAGGCCGTGAGTGCGGCGTCCTGCCCGGCGGTGTCGGCCGGCAGCCGGCGCACCCCGCGCGTCTCCCGCTCGCCTTCCGTCCAGCCGCCCGGGTCCTCGGCGATCGGCTCGGGCAGCGCGGCGGAGTCTTCGATGCCGGCCATCCCGGCGGCCAGCACCACGGCCAGGGCGAGGTAGGGGTTGGCGGAGGCGTCCGACGTCTTGAGCTCGACGTTCGCGTGGTCGGCGCCCAGCAGCGGAGAGCCGGGGACGTACCGCAGCGGCGCCTCCCGGTTCTCGACGCCCCAGAACGCGTACGCGCCCGCGAAGTAGCCGGGGCGCAGCCGCAGGGTCGACGGGACGCTCGGCGCGGTGATCGCGGTCAGCGCCGCCAGGTCGCGCAGCAGGCCGGCGAGGTAGCCGGCGCCGTCACCGGTGGGGACGCCGCTTTCGTCGTCGAGGAGGTTGCGGCCCTTGCGACGGACGGAGGTGTGCAGGTGCCAGCCGTTGCCGGCCGCGCCGAGCCCGATGAGCGGCGCGAAGCTGACGACGAGGCCGTGCGCGTGCGCGGCGGCGTGGATGGTCTGGCGGGCCAGCAGCTGGTCGTCGGCGGCGGAGACGGGATCGGTGGCGGCGAGCGACAGCTCGACCTGCGCGACGCCGTACTCGGCGTGCAGCTGGCCGATCCGCAGGCCGTTGGCGGCGAAGTCGTGCAGGAGAGCGGCGACGAAGCCGTCGAGCCCGACGAGGGCGTGCGGGCTGTAGGCGGGCCCGGGGTGCCCGGGAGCGCCGACGACGTCCGTGCTGCCCGCGGGCGCGACGGCGAACTCGAGCTCGTAGCCGGCCCGGAACTCGAGGCCGCGCCTGGCGCCCTCGGCGACCTGCGCTTCGAGGACGGAGCGCTGGCAGTAGGGCCACGGATCGCCGTCTCGCGTGAGCTGCCGGACGGGAGCCCAGGCGAGCGCGGGCTGCCCGGCGAGCCGCCGCAGCCGCTCGACGACGGGCACGAGCCGGACATCCCCGGAGGGCGTGGCGAGGCCGGTGTGGCCATAGGTGATGGCATCGTGACTGTCGAAGACGGCGAACAACGAGGTGGCACCGACGCCCCGGGTAGCGGCCTCGGCAAGCCCCCCGACGGGAACGATCCGCGAGCGCGGGATGCCGTTGTTGTCCGCCCAGGCGAGGTGGACCCCACCCACCCCGGCGGCGGCGAAGTCCTTCGCCGCGGCCGACGCCGCCTTGGTCATGGCACCCGCCTCCTCCGGCTCAGTATCGCGGTCCGAGGTGACGGAAGCCATCACGGCCGCCGGGCGGGTGCCTGGCGAGCACCTGCCCTCGGCCTGACGCGGGAGCTGCCGCCCGACGCGGGGAGCGGCCGCCCGACGCGGGGAGCTGCGGCCTGCTGGGGCAGCTGCAGCCGCTCGGGCGGTCGGCGGTCTTGTCGCCGGCCCGGCCCCGGACACGCCCCGCCCTTCCCTGGGGGACGACCCCTGTCCAGCGTATCGGCGGAGGCCGACGAAAAGCCCCGGCAAGCGGTCGCCGTGGCTCGGTTGTCCACATCACGGCCGGCCTGTGGACAAGCGGCCCGGCGAAGGCGCCGCGGCCGGTTCGGAGTGGGCCGAACATCGGGGATGACGCATTCGGGACCTCGAAAGTCGCGAATGACTCATTCGCGACGCTGCCTGACGGCGGCTCGCTCGGCCCGGCCGGCTGCAGGACCGCGAGCGGCCCGGCAGCCCGGCGGCACCCAGCCCGGGGACGCCGCCCAGCCCTGTGCGCTCAGGCTGGCGGCACTCTGCCAGGCAAGCCGTCAGCCCGGCGGCGGGTCAGCCTGGCGGCACTTAGCTGGCGGCACTTGGTTCGGCGCCTCGCCAACCTGACGGCACCGCCCAGCCAGGCGCGCTCAGGCTGGCGGCGCCCAACCAGGCAGCGGTCAGCCCAGCGGCACTCAGCCGGCGGCACCCAGCCCGGGACGCTGTCAGCCTGGCAGCGCCCCAGTCCGGCTCCTCGCCGACCCGCCAGCGCCCACCCTGGCAGCGCCCAGTCCAGCGCCTCGCCGGCCCACCAGCGCCCAGCCTGGCAGCGCCCAGGCCGCCAGCCCTCACCCCGGCGGCTCCGGAGCAGGCCGCACGGGTTCATCCCGGCTCCGCAACGCCACCCCACCCACCACAGCCAGCGTCCCCAGCGCCTCGGGCCACGACGGCACCTGACCCAACCCCACGAACCCCATCACCCCGGCCGTCACCGGCAGCAGCGCCAGCAGCACCGCGAACCGGGCCTGCCCCAGCCGGCGCAGCACCACCTGGTCGAGCGCATACGGCACCACCGTCGACAGCACCCCCACCCCGACCCCCAGCAGCAGCATCCGTGGCGAAGACCACACCTCCCCGGTCCCGACGGCCAGCGGGGACAGCACCACCGTCGCCGCCGCGAAGCCGATCGCCAGGCTGTCGATGCCCGATCCGTCCGATGACGCCACCCGCTTGCCCAGCAGGATGTAGCCCGCCCAGGCCGCCGCTGCGCCCAAAGCGAACAAAACGCCCATGACCGACCCCGACAGCTGGACGTCCGCGATCGCCACCACCCCGCACGCCACCAGGACCACCGCCAGCACGTCGCGCAGGGAGCGGGAGCCGAACGCCGCCACCAGGACCGGGCCGATGAACTCCATCGCCACCACCGTCCCCAGCGGGAGCCGGGCGATCGCCTCGTAGAAGAGCACGTTCATGCCCGCCGTCACGACGCCGAACGCGATCGCCAGCGCCAGCCGGTGGCCGCGCCAGGCCGCGCGGCCGGGGCGGCGCCAGGCCAGGAGCACCACCGCCGCGCCGAGGCAGCGCAGCCACGCCACCCCCGCCGGCGTCGCGTGGCCGAAAAGGCCGACCGCGACGGCCGCTCCGGCGTACATCGAAATTCCGCTGAGAACGAACAACAGCGGAGCGGGGACCCGGGAAACCCGTCGGGGCGAAGTCACCGTACTCACCACCCCATGGTGCCTGACCACGGAAAACGTAACTCTCCGGGTATTCGTCTCCTGCATTGCGGGATGCCGCTACGACATCCGGGGTAAATCGGCGTGACTCAGGTCCCACCGGCGCGGGAACACTTGCGAGCCGCGAAACGTCTGGAAGAGTGGAAGCACGAACACCGCGGAGCCGAAGGCGATCGCCGCCACCGGCATCAGTCCCGAAGTGGGCGTAGCTGGATCGATGGCACCGGGCAACCGGTGCCGGGACGGAGGGAGACCCCCATGACAACGCCGACGCTCACCCGCCCCGAACTGACCGCCGCCGACCGCTGTGACCGGTGCGGAGCTGCAGCTCAGGTACGAGCCATCCTCAAGGGTGGCGAACTGCTCTTCTGCGGGCACCACGCCCGCGAGCACGAGGCCAAGCTCAAGGAACTGTCCGCCGACATCCAGCGGTAACCACTCCGAAACGCCGAAGACGGCCGGTGCGCACAGGCACCGGCCGTCTTCGTTTTTCTGCAACTTGCAAAGTGCGTGGCGGATATCACGGTAAGGCCGCGGAAGATACCTATTCCGGACACGAAACCGGACAGGAAATCATACAGAATCCAGCACGACTTCGAACGCGACTTCCGCCGCGCCCAGCAGCTTCACATCGGCCCCCAGCGCCGAACTGATGATGCGGGTGCCGCCGACCGCCCGGCTCACCAGGCTCCGCCGGCGGACCTCCGAGCCGACGTGCCGCAGCACCGCCTCCGGCAGCACCGTCAGCAGGTCACCGAGGATCACCAGCTGCGGCCCGAGCAGGTTGACGACGTTGATCAGCCCCAGGGTCAGCCACTCGGCGAACTCCGCCAGCCGCGACAGCGCCGCCTCCGGGTCGCGGCCCAGCTCGCGCAGCTCGAACAGAATCGCCCCGCGCGGGGTGTCCTCGGGCAGGCCGAGCGCCTGGCACAGCGCCGCCTCGCCGACCTCGGTCTCCCAGCAGCCGCTGCTGCCGCAGTAGCAGTCACGCCCGTCCGGGCGGATCACCATGTGCCCGATCTCGCCGACGTAGCCGGAGCCGCCGCGCAGCGCCGACCCCTCGGCGATGACGCCGCCGCCGACCCCGACGTCCGCCGAGATGTACACCACGTCGGACGCCCCGCGGGCCGCGCCGCGCAGGTGCTCGGCGACCGCGCCGAACTCGGCGTCGTTGCCGACCAGGATCGGGATCTGCAGCACCGCGCCGAGCCGCTCGCCGAGCGCGACGTCGGTCCAGCGCAGGTTGGGAGCTTCGTGCACGTACCCGTCGGCCCGCCGGACGACGCCCGGCACCGACACCCCGGCCGCCACCGGGGTCACGTCGAGGTCGCTCGCCAGGATCGCCGTCGACTCGATGACGTGCGTGATGACCTCGTCGGGCTGGCCCATCCGGCCACGCAGGTTCCAGCTGTTGCGGCCCAGGATCTGGCCGCCCAGCCCGACGAGGGCGATCGCGACGTGCTCGACCTGCAGGTCGACCGCGAGCACGACCGCCGCGTGCGGCTGGGGCAGGACCAGGAGCGAGGGGCGGCCCGCCCCTCGTCCCGGCCTCGGCACCTTCTCCTCGACGACGCCGGCTTCCGCCAGCCCATCGACGAGGGTCTTGATCGTGCTCCGGTTGAGCCCCAGCTCCGCGGCCAGGGTCGCCCGGGTGCTCGGCCCGCCGACGTGCAGCAGGCGGAGCAGGGTCGTGCGGTTGTGCCGGCGCACCTCGTCCGGTCGAGCAACGGGTGAGCTGGACACGGGCTTGATCATGCCAGGCTGGTTCAGCGCGTCGACGCAGCCGCGCGGCGCCGGGACAGCGCGTCGACCGTGGCGGCGAGCAACAGGACCAGACCGGTGACGATGTTGACCACCGCGGCCGGCTGCTTGAGCAGGCCCAGGCCGTTGATGACCACGGCGATCACGAGGCCACCGACGACGGCGTCGGCCACGCGGCCCTTGCCGCCGAACAGCGACGTGCCGCCGATGACGGCCGCGCCGACCGAGTACAGCAGCGTGTTGAGGCCACCGGACTGCGGGCTGACCGAACCGACCTTCGACGCGGCGACGATGCCGCCGATCGCCGCGACCGCCGAACCGATGACGAACACGCTCGCCCGGATCTTCGGCACGTCGATACCGGCGCGACGGGCGGCTTCCTTGTTGCCGCCGACCGCGTAGACGTACCGGCCGTACTTGGTCCGGTTGAGCACGTAGGTCCCGGCCACCAGCAGCACCAGCATGATCGGGATGACGTACGGGATGCCCTCGATCGTGACGACCGCCTTGTTCGGCGAACGGTTGACCGTCAGCAGCCAGGTGCCCAGCGCCGACAGCACGACGAGCGCGCCGACCTTGGCCATCACCAGCGCCGTCGGCTGGACGACCAGACCGCGCTGCAGCCGCCGGAAGTGGCTGAGCAGCGTGATCACCGCGAACCCACCGGCGGCGACGAGGAAGAAGATCCAGCTGCCGAGGACGTTCAGGTTGCCGTTGGCGATCTTGTACAGGACGTCGGAGTTGGTGATGCCGATCGTGCCGCCCTCACCGATGAACTGCAGCAGGACGCCCTGCCACACGATGAACAGCGCCAGCGTCACGACGAAGGACGGCATGCCGATCTTCGACACCAGGAAGCCGGTGATGCAGCCGATCGCGGTGCCGACGCAGATGGCCAGCAGGATCTCCAGCCAGGCGTTGGCGGGGACGCCGATCGCGACGATCAGCAGGCCGACCAGCGACAGCGCCGCACCGCCCCAGATCCGCTGGTAGGCCGACAGCAGCATCGCCGCGGCGAGGACCGCGATGAACGTGACGAACACGCCGGAGCCCAAGGTGCCCAGCAAATTGCCTGCATGGACATAGTGCAGGGCCATCACCGACGCGGCGGTGCCGGAGGCCACACCGGCGGCGAGGTCGATCTCGCCGAGCAGCAGCACGAAGACGATGCCCATCGCGATGATGATCACGCCCGCGCCCTGCGGGAACACGTTGGCGATGTTGGCCAGCGTGAAGAAGTTGTCCGACAGCGCGCTGAACAGGATCACCAGCACGAGCAGGCCGAACAGCGACGGCAGGGAGCCGAGCTCACCGGCCCGGATGCGGGCGAAGTAGTCACGCAGCGCTTCACCGGTTGACATCGATGTCGTGTCGATGCCGAAGTCGGTGATCGCCGCGGTCGGGTTCTGGGTCTGCGCGAGCGCTTCCGCGGCCGGGGTGTCGACCTCGTGCTTGGCAGGGGTTTCAGTCATTTCCGGTTCTTTCTTCCCGCTCACAGGACCACGGCTTCGGGCCGGGCCAGACCGAGGTCACCGGAGCGACCCGCGGTGATCAGCTCCACGACCTGGCCGTGGCTGACGTCCTTCGTGTGCACCTCGGCGACGAGCCGGCCGAGGTAGAGCACGGAGATGCGGTCCGCGACCTCGAACACGTCGGCCATGTTGTGGCTGATCAGCACGACCCCGAGGCCCTGCTCGGCGAGCCGGCGGACGAGGTCGAGCACCTGCCGGGTCTGCGCCACGCCGAGGGCGGCGGTCGGCTCGTCGAGGACGACGACCTTGCTGTTCCACAGCACCGACTTGGCGATGGCCACCGTCTGCCGCTGCCCACCGGACAGCGAGGAGACCGGGGTGCGGACGGACTTGACGGTCCGGACGGAGAGCGAGGCCAGCGTTTCGCGGGCGGCCTTCTCCATGCTGGCTTCGTCCAGCTTCCACGAGCTGCCGCGCTCGCGGCCGAGGAACATGTTCTGGACGATGTCGAGGTTGTCGGCGAGCGCGAGGTCCTGGTAGACGACCTCGATGCCGAGATCCGCGGCGTCACGCGGGCCGCGGATGTGGGTGTCCTTGCCGTTGAACCGCACGGCCCCCGAGTCGTACGGGTGGATGCCGGCGATGCACTTGACGAGGGTCGACTTGCCGGCGCCGTTGTCGCCGACCAGGGCGGTGACTTCGCCCGCACGCACGTCGAAGTCCACGTCGTGGAGGACGTGGACGGGGCCGAAGCTCTTGTTCAGGCCCTTGATCTCGAGGATGGGCTCACTCATGGATGGCATTTCTCCGAATTTCTGATGCCCTCTGCCGCCGCTGGGGCCAGGCGATCCCCGCGAACGGGGAGTGGGGACCGGGCCGGGACGCGCCGTCGGGGTGCGCGTCCCGGCCCGGCTGTTCTTGGGTACAGCACCGTTCGTCACCGATCCGGCCACAGTCACGGCCGAAGACTCGCGGCAACGGTTACGTGCCGCTCGAGGGGCGGCCTACTTTTGGCCGGATCGGTAACGGGGGCGGGTCAGGAGATGCCGAGCGAGCTGCACTTGGCGGCGAGGTCGCCACCGCAGATCTCGGCCGCCTTCACGTAGCCCTGGGTCACGACCGTCTTGACGTCCTTCTCCAGGATCGTCGTCGGGGTCAGCAGCACGGACTTGATGTCCCGGTTGTTCTTCGGGTCGTGCAGCTTCGCCGTGGCGATCGCGTCCGCACCGGCGGTGTCACCCTTGGCGAGGGCGGCGGCCAGCTTGGCGGTGGCCTCGGCCTCTTCCTTGATCGGCTTGAAGACCGTCATGTACTGGTCGCCGCGCATGACCGCCATCAGGCCGTCCGCGGTGGCGTCCTGGCCGGTGACCGGGACCTTCCCGTTGAGGCCGTTCTTCTTCAGGATGGTGATGACCGCGCCGGCCAGGCCGTCGTTCGCCGCGACGACGCCGTCGACCTTGCCGCCGTTGGCGGTGAAGATCTGCTCGAACGTCGTGCCGCCGAGCTGGTTGTCCCAGTCGTTGATCGGCTGCTTCTGGATCCGCTTGAGGGTGCCCGCCGTGTTCAGCGGGTCGAGGACGGAGTCCTGGCCCTTGGTGAACAGCGTGGCGTTGTTGTCGGTCGGGGCGCCCTCGATCTGGACGAAGCCCGCGCCGGGCTTGCTCTTCAGCGCGTCGGCCATGGCCTGGCCCTGCAGCTGGCCGACCTTCTCGTTGTCGAACGAGACGTAGTAGTCGGCGGAGCCGCCGAGGCTCGGGCGGTCGTAGTCGATGACCGGGATGCCCGCGGTCTTGGCCTTGGCCTCGACCGCCGCACCGACGGCCGGGTCACCGGGGGCGATGACCAGGACCTTGACGCCGGAGCTGATGAAGCCGTCCGCCAGGGTGGAGAACTTCTGGTTGTCACCCTGGGCGTTCTGGACGTCGACCTCGAAGCCCTGAGCGGTCAGCGCGGCGGTCAGCATCGGCTTGTCGAAGGCTTCCCAGCGGGCCGAGGTGGCGGTCTCCGGGAGGATGACACCGACCTTGCCGCTGGCGCCGCCCGCGGCGGCCGGCGCGGAGGAGGAAGCGGAGCTGCTCCCCGTGCCCCCG
Source organism: Amycolatopsis sp. NPDC114504 (assembly GCF_055633595.1). Taxonomy (NCBI): domain Bacteria; kingdom Bacillati; phylum Actinomycetota; class Actinomycetes; order Pseudonocardiales; family Pseudonocardiaceae; genus Amycolatopsis; species Amycolatopsis sp. NPDC114504. Next base: position 1,961,694 of record NZ_JBVKDU010000001.1, read on the forward strand.
CTGTCCGAACTGTTGGCACCGCAAGCGGAGAGCACCAGGCCGGTGCTCACCGTGGCGGCGAGGAGGGTAAGGGTTCTGCTGCGCATCCTCGTTCCTTCCGGATCCAAGCATTGGTGACGAGTGGGCCCTCGACGTCGTCTCGGGCCCTGCGAGGCGGTGATCCGGAGGGTCCCGGCGCACCGTCGCGCATATGTTGTGGGCGACAACATATGCCGCTGAGCGGCTGCGGGGAAGATAGCTGGATCGATTAAATGACACCAATTGGACACGGTTCGGCAACACAGGCTGAGGGTCGCCCGGAAAGAGTAGATCCGCTGACGATGTGATCGCCAGCACTTACCGTGTGTTACATCCAGGTTTCCTGCCGAGGCGAAGATACTCCGCTGGTGTACACCCAGCGCGATCCGCCGCGAAGTGGTGGTGAATCCACGGCAACCGCGCGCGATTGGTCGCCGACTTGCGAACTTCGGACCGGAACGTGCCCGAAGCACCACCGGCCGGGGGACGCGCGGGCAGCCGGGGCACGACCGATCGGCCACGCAACGTCACGGAGTTGTGGAAGGTCCGGCGCGCCCCGGCGGAACGGACGGTGACGGCCGAGCTTCAGCCTCTCGGGCGACACCGCGGGTCCCGGGGAGCCGGCGGCGTGGCCGAACGCGCGCGGGCGCTCGGCGGCGAACTGACCGCGGCGCCGCGCGAAGGCGGCCGGGCCCGACGCGTGGACGGGCTGCGCTCAGGTCGGGCCTCACCAGGTCCGCAGGGTGACGATCCGTTCCTCGAGCTGCTCGATGGTCGCCATGGCGGTCACCGGGCCGCCGCACACCCGGCGCAGCTCGTTGTGGATCGCGCCGTGGGGCTTCTTCGTGCGGTGGTGGTACATCCCCACCAGCGCGTTCAGCTCCTTGCGCAGGGTGCCGAGGCGCTCGCTCACCGACTGCGAACGGGCCGGCGCCGGCGCGGCCTCCTGCTTCGCGGGCTTGCGGCGCTTCTCGTCCGCGACCTGCTCTTCCTGCCGCTTCCGCAGCAGCGCCCGCACCTGGTCGGGCTCCAGCAGCCCGGGCAGGCCGAGGTACTCCTGCTCCTCGTCCGAACCCGAGAACACCGCCGTGCCGAACGAGTTGCCGTCGTAGATGACCTGGTCGAGCTCGGCCGAGGCGCCCAGCGAGGTGAACGCCTTCTCCTCCTCGCCCGGCTCGTCCTCGGTGCGGTTGGCCTGGGCGAGGAGCTCGTCCTCCCAGCCTTCCTGCTCGCGGTGCGGCTTGCCCAGCACGTGGTCCCGCTGCGCTTCCAGCTCACTGGCGAGCTCCAGCAGCACCGGCACCGACGGCAGGAACACGCTCGCCGTCTCGCCCTTCTTCCGGGCGCGCACGTACCGGCCGATCGCCTGGGCGAAGAACAGCGGGGTCGACGCGCTCGTCGCGTACACGCCCACCGCCAGCCGCGGGACGTCGACGCCCTCGGAAACCATCCGGACGGCCACGATCCAGCGCTCGTTGGTCTCGGAGAACTCCTTGATCCGGCCCGAGGCCTTCGGGTCGTCCGAGAGCACCAGCGTCGGCGTCTCGCCCGAGAGCCGCTCCAGGATCTTCGCGTACGCCCGCGCCGACTCCTGGTCGGTGGCGATCACCAGGCCACCCGCGTCCGGCACGCTCTGGCGCACCTGCGACAACCGGGTGTCGGCGGCCTGCAGGACCGCCGGGATCCACTCGCCGGCCGGGTCGAGCGCGGTGCGCCACGCCCGGGCGTTCTGCTCCGCGGTCAGCGGCTCGCCGAGCCGCGCGGTGAACTCCTCCCCCGCGCTCGTGCGCCAGGAGGCCTCACCGGAGTAGGCGAGGAAGACGACCGGCCGGACCACGCCGTCGGCCAGCGCGTCCGCGTAGCCGTACGAGTGGTCGGCCTTGCTGCGCTGGAAGCCACCGGAGTCCGGCTCGTAGGTGACGAACGGGATGGCCGAGTCGTCGGACCGGAACGGGGTCCCGGTCAGCGACAGGCGACGCACGGCCGGGGTGAACGCCTCGCGGATCGCGTCGCCCCACGACTTGGCGTCGCCGCCGTGGTGGATCTCGTCGAGGATGACCAGCGTCTTGCGGTTCTCGGTGCGCACCCGGTGCAGCGTGGGGTGCGCCGCGACCTGCGCGTACGTCAGCGCGACGCCGTTGTAGTCCGACGACGTGACGCCGGTGGTGTTGCGGAAGTTCGAGTCGATCTGGATCCCGGCCATCGCGGCCGCGGCGGCCCACTGGTGCTTGAGGTGCTCGGTCGGGGTGACGATGCTGACCGCCTCGATCGTGCGGTCGGACAGCAGTTCGGCGGCGATCCGCAGGCCGAACACCGTCTTGCCGGCGCCGGGCGTCGCCACCGCGAGGAAGTCCTTCGGCCGGCGGGTCAGGTACTTGGTGAGCGCCCGCCGCTGCCACGCCCGCAGCGGGCGCGCGGTCGAGTCCTTCTCCGCGGGAGGCGCCCCGAGCTGCGTCTCCGTCATCGCCGATCCTCCCCCTCGCTCACGTGCTCCAAGTGCTTTGACGTGCGAAAACCCTCACTGTGGTACCGACTTCGGCTGTGACAACCGGGCTGGCGACTGCGGTGAGGGCACTGGACCGAGTCTACCGGCCGGGTCCGACAGTTCCCGGCACCGGCACGGGTGATGTCCCCCGACACGCCCGGGTGCATGGGTGGTGACGAGCCAAATCAGCACGGATGGACCATGCTGGACACGTCATGGGTGAGGTTCAGCCGTCCGCAGCGATGAAGGTGGCCCGCAAGGGGCCGTGGCGGCTCGTCACGCGCACGTTCGGCAAGGCGTGGGAAGGCAACATCTTCTCCGAGGCCGCCGAAGCGGCCTTCTGGCAGACGCTGTCGCTGCCGCCGCTGCTGCTGGGGCTGCTGGGCGCCCTGGGCTTCATCGGCGAATGGTTCGGCCAGGACGTGGTCGCCGCCGTGCACGACCGGATCATCGGCTTCTGCAAGACGGTCTTCAGCAGCAACGCCGTCCAGGACATCATCGAGCCGACCGTGAACAGCATCCTCACCGTCGGCAAGGGCGAGATCGTCTCGGTCGGCTTCCTGATCTCGCTGTGGGCGGGGTCGTCGGCCATGTCGTCGTTCGTGGACGCGATCACCGTCGCCCACGACCAGTACGGCGTCCGCAACGACGTCTGGCAGCGGATCTTCGCGCTGCTGCTCTACCTGGCCGGCCTGGTGATCCTCGTGGTGGGCCTGCCGCTGCTGGCGATCGGCCCGGACCTGCTGCCGGAGTTCTTCCCCACCGACTGGCGCCCCACCGTGTCGTCCTGGGTGGGCGCGCTCTACTTCCCCACCCTCGGAGTCGTGATCACCCTCGCGCTGACGACGCTGTACAAGCTCGCGCTGCCGCGGAAGCTGCCGTGGCACCGCGGGCTGCCCGGCGCGGTGCTCGCGATGGTCGTGTTCCTGCTCTCCTCGATCGGCCTGCGCATCTACCTGAACTGGATCACCAAGACCGGCTACACCTACGGCGCCCTCGCCGCGCCGATCGCGTTCCTGCTGCTGATGTTCTTCATCGGGCTGGCCGTGGTGGGCGGGGCCTACTTCAACAGCGCGATCCAGGAGCTGTGGCCGGCGAAGGCGACCCGGCGGCAGCGGCGCAAGTGGCGCCGGCTGGAGATGGAACGCGCCTCCGAGCGGCTGCGCTCGGAGGACGGCCGGAAGCTGTGGGAGCGCACGACCACGCCGCTGCGGCGCCCGGCCCCCGAAGACGTCTCCCCCAACGGTGCCGCGCCGGAGGAGGCCGCCGGACCGTCCGAAGAGGACGAGTCGTCACCCAGCGCGCCGGACCCGGCACCCAGCGCTGCTCAGGGTCGGGTCTCCTCCCCAGGGACGACCCGGAATCCACCCTCAGACTGAGTCGCTCCTCAGTTCGGACATGGCAAGCTCGGCGGGTCACTGACGCCGGCGTCGGTCGCCGCGTCGTTCCCGAGGGGGTTCCCAAGTCATGTCCGTGCTGGCCAGATTGAGCCTGCGCAACCGAAGCCTGATCGGCCTGCTCGCGCTCGTCATCGTCGGTTTCGGTGCCTTCGCGCTGCCGCAGATCAAGCAGCAGCTGTTCCCGTCGCTGCAGTTCCCGCAGGCCCAGATCGTCACGGCGTACGCGGGGGCGTCGCCGGACGCGGTCGACAAGCAGGTCACCGAGCCGCTCGAGGGCGCGCTGCAGGGGCTCAAGGGTCTCGAAGACATCAACTCGACGTCGTCGGACGGGGTTTCGCGCGTCGTCACGCAGTTCGCGTTCGGCACCGACCTCGACGCGGCCGTCTCGCAGATCCAGCAGGCGGTCAACCAGGTCCGCCCGCGGCTGCCGCAGAACTCCGAGCCGGCGGTGTCCGCCGGCAGCACCGACGACCTGCCGGTCGTCCTGGTCGCCGCGGGCACCAGCGGTGATCCGCAGAAGCTGGCCCCCGCACTGACCGACCAGGTCGCGCCGGAGCTGCGCAAGATCGACGGCGTCCGCACGGTGACCGTCACCGGCGTGCAGCAGCCGCGCGTCACGATCACGCTCGACTACGCGAAGCTGGCCGCCGCCGGTGTCGACCCGGCGTCGATCGCGACCACGCTGCAGACCGCCGGCGCCGCCGTGCCGGCCGGCACGCTGACCGACGGCGGCAAGACGCTGAGCGTCCAGGTCGGCGGCGGGCAGACCACTGTGGACAGCCTCCGCAACCTCTACCTCACGCCCAGCGCGGCTTCGGCGGCCTCGCGGCCGGGCGCGCCCGCTCGCGGGCCGGTGAAGCTGGGTGACGTCGCCGACGTCCAGACCGGCTTCGCGCCGCCGACGTCGATCACGCGCACCAACGGGAAGCCGAGCCTCGGCCTCTCGATCACCATGGTGGACAACGGGAACGCCGTCGCCATCTCCGACGCGGTCCGCGACAAGCTGCCGGACCTGGGGAAGAAGACCGGCGCCGAGATGAGCGTCGTGTTCGACCAGGGCACCCCGGTGAAGGACGCGATCAGCGGCCTGACCACCGAAGGCCTGCTGGGCCTGGCGTTCGCCGTGCTCGTGATCCTGCTGTTCCTGCTGTCGGTGCGCTCCACGCTGGTGACCGCGGTGTCGATCCCGCTGTCGGTGGTGGTCGCGCTGATCGCGCTGTGGACCGGCGACCTGTCGCTCAACCTGCTCACCCTCGGCGCGCTGACCATCGCGATCGGCCGGGTGGTCGACGACTCGATCGTCGTGCTGGAGAACATCAAGCGGCACTTGGGTTACGGCGAGGAGAAGCAGCGGGCGGTGCTCGACGGCGTCCGCGAGGTGGCCGGCGCGGTGACGTCGTCCACGCTGACGACCGTCGCGGTGTTCCTGCCGATCGCGTTCGTCGGCGGGTTCGTCGGCGAGCTGTTCTCGCCGTTCGCGGTCACCGTGACGGTGGCGCTGCTGGCTTCGCTGCTCGTCTCGCTGACCGTGGTTCCGGTGCTGGCGTTCTGGTTCCTGAAGCAGCCGGAGATCCCGGCGGACGCCATCGAAGCCGAGCGGGCGCGCGAAGCGGCCGTCGAGAAGGAGCGCCGCGGCTTCCTGCAGCGGGCCTACCTGCCGGTGATCCGGTTCGCGACGAAGCGACGGCTCACCGTCGTGCTGCTGGCACTGCTGATCTTCGCCGGCACCGTCGGGCTCGCGACGCGGCTGAACACGAACTTCCTCGACCAGTCCGGCGGCACCACGCTGAACATGACGCAGAAGCTGCCCGCGGGCACCAGCGTCGAGGCGAAGGAGAAGGCGGCCACGACCGTCGAACAGGCGCTCGCGGCGGAGCCCGCGGTGCAGACCTACCAGGTCAGCATCGGCGGCGGGGGCGCGTTCGGCTTCGGGGGCGGGACGAACACCAGCATCTCGGTGACCGTCGCGAAGGACACCGACCTCGACGCGCTGTCCGACCGCCTGCGGTCGAAGCTGACGTCCCGGCCCGAGCTCGGCGAGATCAAGATCGGCGCGGACGCGTCCGGCTTCAACTCCGACCAGGTCTCGGTGACGGTGACCGCGCCGTCGGAGGCCGCGCTGAAGCCCGCGTCCGACCAGGTCGTGCAGGCGCTGAGCGGAGTGTCCGGGCTGGCCGAGGTGACCAGTGACCTGGCCGTCGGCTCACCGCGGGTGCAGGTCGAGGTGGACGACGCCGCGGCCGCCGCGCACGGGCTGTCGGCGAGCAGCATCGGGCAGGTCGCCAACCAGGCGATCGCCGGCCGCACGGTGACGCAGCTGCCGGTCGACGGGCAGCGCACGGACATCGTGCTGCGCGCCGGCTCCGCGCCGGCCACGGTCGACCAGGTGAAGGGCCTGCAGATCCCCGGTCCCACGGGGGTCGTCCGGCTCGACGAGGTCGCCAAGGTGTCCACTGTGGACGGACCGGCGTCGGTGCACCGCACCGGCGGCGACCTGAGCACCACGGTCACCGCGAAGAACACCGGCGACAACCTGACCAAGACGACCGCGGACATCCAGTCCAAGCTGGACGGCCTGACCTTCACCGGCGGCGCGTCGTACTCGCTCGGCGGCGTGAGCCAGGACCAGCAGGAGGCGTTCTCGAACCTGTTCCTGGCGCTGCTGGCGGCGATCGCGATCGTGTTCCTGATCATGGTGGCGACGTTCCGCAGCCTGATCCAGCCGCTGATCCTGCTGGTGTCGATCCCGTTCGCCGCGACCGGCGCGATCGGGCTGCTGCTGGCCACCGGCACCGCGCTCGGGCTGCCCGCGCTGATCGGCATGCTGATGCTGGTCGGGATCGTGGTGACCAACGCGATCGTGCTGATCGACCTGATCAACCAGTACCGGGCCGAGGGGATGAGCGTCGCGGACGCCGTCACCGAAGGCGGCCGGCGCCGGCTGCGGCCGATCCTGATGACCGCGGCGGCGACGATCTTCGCGCTGGTCCCGATGGCGCTGGGCATCACCGGGCAGGGCGGGTTCATCGGGCAGCCGCTGGCGATCGTGGTGATCGGCGGGCTGGTCAGCTCGACGCTGCTGACGCTGGTGCTGGTCCCGACCCTCTACACGATGGTCGAGACCCGCAAGGAACGCCGGAAGGCACGCCGCGAGGCGAAGCGGAACCCGGCGAAGGCCCCGGCCTCGGAGTCCCTGGACCCCGCGCCGACGGCCTGACCGCCTGACCGCATGACGAAGGCCCGGCACTTCCCTCGGGAGGTGCCGGGCCTTCGGCATTTCACTGCTTGAAGCGGTAGGTCATGCTGTCGAAGAGGATGCAGATGCTCGGCGACATCACGATCACGCGCAGGGTGCCGTCCCGCTCGTCGAAGTCGATGCCCTCGACCTCGAAGTTGCCGCTGCAGCCGCTGCGCAGCGGGAGCTGCCCCAGCGACGTCACGTGCCCCGCGACGTCCGAGCCGGACAGCGGGCCCGCGAGGTCGACCTGCAGCAGCGGCTTGGTGGTGCCGAAGAGGCTGCCGTCCGGGTCGTCGGACGCGCAGAGCAGGCGGGTCGCGGTCTGGAAGTCGCAGCCCTGGACGTCGCGGACCGGGTGGTCGAGCCGGACCGTGCCGGCGAGCGGCAGGTTCTGCGCCGGGTCGGTGGCCGCCACGCCGGGCATCGGGTGGACCAGGAGGCGGTCCATCGTGCCCCACTCCCCCGCCACCATCCACCGGGCGTCGGGCGAGACCGCGGCGAAGGAGTTGTTGTTGGCTTCCCACGACTCGAGGGTGTGCTTGTAGTTCGCCCACGAGCCGTCCGGCGCCTGGACGCGGAATAGCTTCGCGCCCCGGTCGTCACGCTGGTAGGGCTCGACGTAGAAGCCCTGGGCCGAACCCGGGTCGCCGACGTGGTTCCAGCCCTGGGAGTTCAGGTCCGCCGGGATCGTGCTGATCCCGGTGTAGCGGATGGTGGTGCCCGACGGCCGCACGATCGTGGCCAGCCCCTGGCTCTCGTCGAGGGCCCGTGCGTGGTCGGAGCCGACCTCCGTCCAGCCCGTGGCGGCCTGGGCCAGTGCGGGCGAGAAGGCCGTGAGCAGGGCGACGGCGGCGACGACGATCCCCGTTTTGCGCATGTGCGACTCCGGTGGGTGAGGGAACCTGGCCCGCTGGATTTACCAGGTCCCCGGCATCCCGCGCACCCGCCGAATGAAGGTTTTTCACGTTTGTTCGACGACTTGTCCGCTTCCGGACAGCAAGAAGCCCCGGCGGGCTCACCCGCCGGGGATCAGGCCGGGGTCACTCCCCCGGGCGCAGCCCGTCGAAGATCTTCTTGCAGTCCGGGCAGACCGGCGAACCGGGCTTCGGCGACTTCGTGACCGGGAAGACTTCGCCGCACAGCGCCACCACGAAGTTGCCCATGACCGCGCTCTCGGCGATCTTGTTCTTCTTCACGTAGTGGAACATCTTCGGGGTGTCGTCGTCGGCCGTGTCCGTGCCCTCGGGCGTGGTTTCCGGCTTCATCAGCGTCTCGGTGCTCACCCGGCCATTGTGCCCGAGTCCCGTCGAACCTCGTACGAAAGCCCCTCGACCTGGCAGGATCGGCGGCATGTTCCAGAAGGTGCTCGCGACGTTCGGCTCGGGCGGGGCGAAGATCGACGCCCGCCTGCTCGACCGGACCGCCTCCCCCGGCCGTCCCCTGCACGGCGAGGTGCTGCTGACCGGCGGCGAGGTCGACCAGGAGATCAAGGGCCTCGCGGTGACGCTGCTGGCCCGCGTCCAGGTCCCCGGCACGGACAAGACCGAGGACCTCCCCTTCGGCTCCCAGCACCTGGTCGGCGCCGAGACGATCCGCGCCGGCCAGCAGGTGCGCCTGCCGTTCGAGGTGCCGCTGCCGTGGGAGACGCCCGTCACGAGCGTCTTCGCCAAGCCGCTGACCGGCATGGCGGTCGGCGTGCGCGCCGAGCTGGACCTGGCCTCGTCGGTGTCCGACCCGTTCGACGCCGACGCCGTCGCGATCGAGCCGCTCCCGGCGCAGAAGCGGGTCCTCGACGCGCTGAGCCGGACCGGCTTCACCTTCCGCGAGGCGATCCTCGAACAGGGCCGGATCAACGGCGCCCAGCAGCAGCTGCCGTTCTTCCAGGAGATCCGCTTCACGCCTTCGCCGCGCTTCGCGAGCGTGTTTTCGCAGCTCGCGGTGACGTTCCTGGCGTCGTCGAGCCGCACCGACGTCGTCCTGGAGGTCACCAAGCGGGTCCGGGTGAGCAAGACCGGCGGCTTCGGCGGGCGCGGGCAGGACTTCCTGGGGATGTTCACGATGAAGCCGGACGTGAACTGGGAGAAGCAGCTCGAAGACTGGCTGGACCAGGTCGCCCGGCCGCGCGGCATCTTCGACTGATGGCCACGCCCCGCGCCGAGCGGCCGCACATGCCCGGCTACGGCATCGCGGCCGATCCGTCGGGGCTGCTGCCCTGGTCGTGGGCCGAGACGCGGCTGCGGGAGTCGCACGACTTCTGGCTGGCGACCGTCACCCCGGCCGGGCGCCCGCACCTGATGCCGGTCTGGGCCGTGTGGACCGGAGAGGTGCTGTGGTTCTCCTCGTCCCCGCGGTCGGTGAAGGCCCGGAACATCGCCGCGGGCTCGGCCGTGTCGATCGCCACGGAAGACCCGTACGAGCCCGTCGTCGTCGAAGGGACGGCCGAGATCGTCACCGAGCCGGCCGCGCTGCGCACGTTCCTCGACGCGATGAACGCGAAGTACGCGACGGCCTACGGCGAGGACTTCCTCGACAACGCGTCGATGCGGCTGCTCCCGGAGAAGGCGTTCGGCCTGCGGGAGAAGGACTTCACCGGCACCCCGACGCGCTGGACGTTCCCGTGAAGTGGGCCGCAGCCGTCACGGCCCTGGGTGGCGTGCCCCGGGCGGGGCTCGAGGTCCGCTACGCCGAACCCCACCGCCGCTACCACACCCTCGACCACGCGGCCGCCGTCGCGCGGGACTCCGCCTGGCTGGCCTCGGATCTGGGCGAGGTCGACCGCGCAGTGCTCGCCGTCGCGGCCTGGACGCACGACGTCGTCTACGACGCGAAGCCCGGCGAAGACGAACGCGCCAGCGCCGCCTGGGCCCGCGAGGCGCTGGCCGGGGTCGCCGAAGCACACGTCGAGCGCGTCGAAGGCCTGATCCTCGCGACGATCAAGCACGACGCTCCCCCGGACGACGCCCTCGCCACCGCCCTCCTCGACGCCGATCTCGCCATCCTCGGCGCGCCGAAGGAGCGGTACGCGGCGTACGCCGAGGCCGTGCGCGAGGAGTACGCGAAGTACCCCGACGACGTCTGGCGCGAAGGCCGCATCGCCGTCCTCGAAAGCATGCTGACCCGGACGCTCTACCGCAGCGAAGCCGCCCGGACACGCTGGGCGAGCGCCGCGCGGGCGAACCTGACGGCCGAGCTGACCCACTGGCGCCGGGAACAGGACGATCACCGATGATGGTTCCTCGTGACCACCCCACTCAACCTGCACGAAGAGGTCGCCTCGGCGCTGCGTGACGGGCACCCCGTCGTCGCGCTCGAGAGCACCATCCTGTCCCACGGCCTCCCCGCCGGCCGCAACCTCGACGTCGCCCACCGCCTCGAGCGCGTGGTGCGCGACGGCGGCGCCGTCCCGGCCACCATCGCGGTGCTCGACGGCCGCGTCGTCGTCGGCCTCTCCCCCGCCGAGCTCGAGCGCGTCTGCGCGCCGGACGCCGGCCTGGACAAGCTGTCGCTGCGCGACCTCGGCCCGGCCGTCGGCCTCGGCCGCTCCGGCGCGACGACCGTGGCGAGCACGTCGGCGCTCGCGGCCGCGGCCGGCATCGGGATGTTCGCCACCGGCGGGCTCGGCGGCGTGCACGTCGGCGCGGCGCAGTCGTGGGACGTCTCGGCGGACCTCGGCGTGCTCGCGAAGGTACCGACGGTGGTGGTCTGCTCCGGCGTGAAGTCGGTGCTCGACATCCCGGCGACGCTCGAGGTGCTGGAGACGAACTCGGTGCCGGTGCTGGGCTACCGCACCGACGACTTCCCGGCGTTCTACCTGCGCTCGTCGGGCCACGCGGTCGGCTGGCGCGTCGACGACCCGAAGCAGGCCGCCGCCGTGGTCGCCGCGCACCGCGCGTACGCGAAGTCCGGTGTCCTGCTGGCGAACCCGATCCCCGAAGCGTCCGAAATGGACAAAGAGCTGCACGACCGGCTGCTGGCGGAAGGCCTCGCGCTGGTCGCCGAGCGGGGTGTGCACGGCGCCGACGTCACGCCGGTGCTGCTGGAGCACTTCCACACGGCGAGCGGTGGCGTGAGCATCGACGCGAACGAGGCCTTGGTGCTGAACAATGCGAAGCTGGCGACCGAGGTGGCGGTGGCGCTGTCGTGAGCGGAATCGTGGTGGTCGGCGACGCGGCCCTGGACGTGATCGCCCGGCACGACAAGCCGTTGCCGCACGGCGGTGACGCCCGCGCGAAGATCCGGTTCACCGGCGGTGGCTCGGGCGCCAACACGGCGCTGTGGCTGCGGTACCTCGGCGCCGAGACGACGCTGCTCGCGCGCATCGGCGACGACCCGGGCGGCCGGCTGATCCGGGCCGAGCTGGAGGCCGCGGGCGTGCGGTGCGCGTTCGCGGTCGACGCGGAGGCGCCGACGTGCTGCGTCGTGGTGATGGTCGACGGCTCCGGGCAGCGGAGCATGCTCGCCGACCGCGGCGCGAACCAGCGTTTCGCGCCCGAGGACGTCACCCCCGAGGCCCTGGCCGGCGCCCGGCACCTCCACCTGTCGGGTTACGTGCTGCTCGATCCGCCGTCGCGGGCCGCGGGTCTGGCGTCGCTGGCCGCCGCGAAGGAGGCCGGGCTGACGACGTCGGTCGACCCGCAGGCCGCCGCGCACATCACCGACCCGGCCGCGTTCCTCGACGACGTCCGCGGGGTCGACCTGCTGCTGCCCAACACCGAGGAACTGGTGGCGCTGACCGGTTCGGCGGACCCGGCGTCGGCGAAGGAGCTGCTCGGCACGGTCGGCGCGGTGGTCGTGACCGCCGGGCTGGACGGCGCCAGCTGGGTCGACGCCGGCGGCGTCACGAGCGTGCCGGCGATCGAGGCCGAGTGCCTCGACTCGACCGGCGCCGGCGACGCCTTCGACGCGGGCGTGCTCACCGGCTGGCTGGCCGGGGAGTCCACTGTGGACATCCTGCGGCACGGGACGCGGCTGGGCGCGCTGGCCGTCGGGAAGGTGGGTCCGCAGCCGACGTGACGCTCAGCCGTCGATGACCCGGTGGCTGGTGCCTTCGATGGCCGTCGCCTCGTGCTGGTAGGTCGAGACGTTCTCGGACTTGCGGGGCGGGCGGTCGTTCGCGATCAGGACCGCGATCCACGGCAGCGGCACCGAGATCGCGAGGAACCCGAGCGCCAGCCACCAGGTGTGGTAGGTCAGCCCGGCGAGGATCAGGCACGGGATGCGGCACGCCATCATGATCACGTACTTGCGCTTGCGCGCCTTGAACTGCTCTTCGTACGACGGGGCCGCCGCGGTGATCAGCACCGGGTCCGAGTCGTTGGCGGGCATGGTCACTGCACCACCTCCGTCTGCCATCGTCCCACCTGCGGGGCTCATGCGTCACCTGGGTGAGGCAAGCGGCTCAACGCGGCGGCGACGAGCGTCTCGATGCCTGTGCGCAAGGTCGGGTGCAACACGGGGGCGAAGCGCGGCGAGTGGTTGGACGGGATGTCGCGCTCGAACCGGCCCTCGGTCATCGCCGTGATCACCGTCTCCGCGTCGAAGCCGCCGACCAGCCAGAACACCGACGGGACGCCGGCCGCGCGGCCGAACTCGCTGAAGTCCTCGCTGCCGGTGACCAGCGGGGCCGGCATCACCGCTTCGGCGCCGAAGTGGCCGCGGAAGACCTCGGTGAGCGCGTCGTTGACCGCTTCGTCGTTTTCGGTGATCGGGTACGAACCCGACCGGACGATCTCGGGCGGCTTCGGCGCGCCGGCCGTCGCGGCCTCGCCGTTGACGATCCGTTCCACCGCGGCGAGCACGCGTTCGCGGACGGCCTGGTCGAAGGACCGGACGTTCACCTCGAGCACGGCGTCGTCGGCGATGACGTTGCTCGCGGTGCCCACGTGCAGCGAACCGACGGTGACCACCGCCGAGTCGGTGGCGGCGATCTCGCGCGAGACGATCGTCTGCAGCTTGAGCACCACGGACGCGGCCAGCACGGCCGGGTCGACGGTCGTCTCCGGGCGCGAGCCGTGGCCGCCGCGGCCGTGCAGGGTGATGCGCAGCGTGTCGGTCGCGGCCATGATCACGCCGGGCCGGGTCAGCACCCAGCCGGCCGGGCCGGGCACCAGGTGCTGGCCGAACACGACGTCGGGCGTCCCGGCGCGGTCGAACAGGCCGTCGCGGACCATCCGGACCGCGCCGCCCGCGCCCTCCTCGCCCGGCTGGAAGACCACCTGGAGCGTGCCGGACCACGTGTCGCGGCCCTTCGCGAGCAGCGCCGCGGCACCGGAGAGCCAGGTGGCGTGCATGTCGTGCCCGCACGCGTGCATGACCGGGACGTCCGTGCCGTGCTCGTCGGTGCCGCGGGCGACGCTCGCGTACGAGAGCCCGGTCTTCTCCTCGACCGGCAGCGCGTCGATGTCCGCGCGCAGCAGCACCGTCGGGCCCTCGCCGTTGCGCAGCACGCCCAGCACGCCGGTGCCGGCGATGCCGGTGTGCACCTCGTAGCCGTCGCGCTCCAGCCGCCGGGCCAGCTCGGCCGCCGTCCGGGTCTCGGCGAAGGACAGCTCGGGATGCCGGTGCAAGTCGATGTACAGCGCTTCGAGCTCGGGCAGCGCCGCGTCGAGCGGGGCGAGGACGCGTTCAAGGGTCACGAGGGCCATCGTGGCAGCATTACCCACCGTGAGCACGCGAAGCGTACTGCCCGACCTGTCCGACGACGTCTGCGCGCGGCTGCGCGAGGCCTTCCGGCGCACGTCCTACGACGCCGACGGCGTGGTGGCCGCCCTCGGCGGAGCCGCGCAGGCGGCGCTGGGGCGCGGCGAGCCGGTGCCGGCCGAACGCGCGAGCCGGGACGCGGGCGACCTGGGCACGCTGATCCGGCTGTTCCTGCTGGGCGGGACCGAGCCGGAGACCGCGGTCAAGGCCGCCTTCGCGCCGCTCGCGCCCGAGGACGCGGTCGCCGCCGGGGTGCTCGCCCCGGTGGCCGACGGCTACCGCGCCGCCCTCGACATCCGGCCGCACGGCGACGACGACGGCTCCTGGTGGGTCGTGTCCGACCTCGACGCCGACGTGCTGGGCCGGACCGTGCCCGAGGACCACGTGCTGGGCGTCGGGCACGCGTCGCTGTCGCTGATCCGCGCGACCGGCCGCCGTCCCGTCGGCACCCTGCTCGACGTGGGCACCGGCAACGGTGTCCAGGCGCTGCACGCGACCCGGCACGCCCAGCGCGTGACGGCCACCGACGTCTCTTCGCGGGCTCTGGCGCTGGCCGCGGCGACGTTCCGGCTGAACGAGCTGGACGTCGAGCTCGTGCGCGGCGAGTGGTTCGCGCCGGTCGCGCGGCGGAAGTTCGACCAGATCGTCTGCAACCCGCCGTTCGTGGTCGGCCCGGCCCGCGTCGACTACACCTACCGCGACTCCGGGCTGGCCGGCGACGACGCCAGCGCGCTGGTCGTCCGGCAGCTGCCCGGCTTCCTCAACGACGGCGGCGTCGGGCACCTGCTCGGCTCCTGGCTGCACACCGGCCGCGAGGACTGGGCCGACCGGGTGAGCCGCTGGCTGCCCGCCGAGACCGACGCCTGGTTCGTCCAGCGCGACATCGCCGACCCGGCGCTCTACGTCGGCACCTGGCTGCGGGACGCGGGCCTCGACCCGCGCTCGCCGGAGGGCCGGGCGAAGGCGGCGGCGTGGCTCGACTGGTTCGCGGCGAACGACGTCCAGGGCATCGGGTTCGGCTTCGTCACGCTGCGGCGCGCGGCCGGGCGCACCCCGACCGTGGTGTGCGAGGACCTCCGCCAGGCCTACGACGACCCGCTGGGCCCGGAGGCGGCCGGCTGGCTCGACCGCGTGGAATGGTTGCGGGAATCGGGAGATTCGTTGCTCGATGTCCGTTTTGTGGTACCGGACACGGTCTTGCTGGAAAGCGTCGAGGAACCCGGCGACGAAGGCTGGGCGACGACCATCCGGCGGCTGCACCGCACGGACGGGCCGGGCTGGCACCACGAGGTCGACGACCTGGCCGCGCGGCTGCTGGCGGGCTGCCGCGGTGCGCTGCCTCTGGAGGACTTGATCGAGCTCCTCGCGGCCGCGCAGGGCCTGGAAGCTTCGGAGCTGGCGGCCGCCGCGCTGCCCGTCGTCCGCGAGCTCGTCCGGCACGGAATGCTCCTTCCGGCGGGCCGGTGAGGGCCGTCGCGGCTCGCGTCACGCGGGCGGACGTGACCGTCGACGACGAGGTCGTCGGGGCGATCGCCGAACCCGGTCTGCTTGTGCTGCTGGGAATCCACGTCGGCGACGACGCGGCGAAGGCCGCCGTGATGGCGCGCAAATTGCACGAGCTGCGCGTGTTGCGCGACGAGGAATCATGCGCCACGGCGAATGCCCCGCTGCTCGTGGTGAGCCAGTTCACCCTCTACGGCGAGACGAAGAAAGGGCGCCGGCCGTCGTGGACGCAGGCCGCCCGGCCGGAGGTCGCCGAGCCGTTGGTGGACGCCGTCGTGGCCGAGCTGCGCGGCCGCGGCGCCACGGTCGCGACGGGCCGTTTCGGGGCGATGATGGCGGTCTCGAGCGTCAACGACGGTCCGTTCACGGTTCTCGTAGAGGTCTAGACCACGCTGGGACGGTTCACATCCTGACCCGATTCACATCGGATTCTCAGGTTCCCCGGTCACGGACTGTTCTCAGCAAAAGCTCAGCAATGGTGGAGCAACCGGAGCGCGCCCGCGGCCGTCTCCTTTTCAGGCGAGCCGGGAACGTTTTGGAAACCCGGAGCGTTGTGACAGATGTCCAGCCAAGCCGGCCGGACCGGCGTACCGGGCTCCACAGGCCCCGGTCCGCGGGTGCGCACCCGGTGGGACGACCGCAGCAACACGTTCAGCCCGTGACCGGGGAGGCAGAATGTCAGTCCAGACTCTCGAACGCGAGTCGCGCGGGATTCGCGAGCGCATCCCGGCTCAGGTGTCCGAGGAGCCGGTGAGCGTGGGGGCGCTCGCCGACGGCGACCTCGACGCCCCGAGCCCCGCCGCCGACCTCGTGCGTGTCTACCTCAACGGTATCGGCAAGACGGCGCTGCTGTCCGCGGCCGACGAGGTCGAGCTCGCCAAGCGCATCGAAGCCGGCGTCTTCGCCCAGCACATGCTGGACACCGGGGAGAACCTCACCCCGAAGCGCCGCAAGGAGCTCTCCGCCCTGGTCCGTGACGGGCACGTGGCCAAGAACCACCTGCTGGAGGCCAACCTCCGCCTGGTGGTCTCGCTGGCCAAGCGCTACACCGGCCGGGGGATGCCGCTGCTCGACCTGATCCAGGAGGGGAACCTGGGTCTGATCCGCGCGGTGGAGAAGTTCGACTACTCCAAGGGGTTCAAGTTCTCGACCTACGCGACCTGGTGGATCCGCCAGGCCATCACCAGGGGGATGGCCGACCAGGGGCGCACGATCCGGCTCCCGGTCCACCTGGTGGAACAGGTCAACAAGCTCGCCCGCATCAAGCGCGACCTGCACCAGCAGCTCGGGCGCGACGCGACGCACGAGGAGCTGGCGGCCGAGTCGGGCATCCCGGCGCACAAGATCTCGGACCTGCTCGACCACTCGCGTGACCCGGTAAGCCTGGACATGCCGGTCGGCACGGAGGAGGACGCCCCGCTGGGCGACTTCATCGAGGACTCCGAGGCGACGGACGCCGAGAGCGCCGTGATCTCGAGCCTGCTGCAGGACGACCTGCGCCGGGTCCTGTCGACGCTGGACGACCGCGAGCAGCAGGTCATCCGGCTCCGCTACGGCCTCGACGACGGCCAGCCCCGCACGCTCGACCAGATCGGCAAGCACTTCGGCCTGTCCCGCGAGCGCGTCCGCCAGATCGAGCGCGAGGTCATGTCGAAGCTCCGCCAGGGCGAGCGCGCGGACCGGCTCCGCGCCTACGCCAGCTGATCGTCAGGTTACGGAAGGGGCGGGTGCCCAGGCACCCCCCCCTTCCGCACGTCCACGACCAGCACTTCCGTGTTTTGCGTGGCGGTCCCGGAAAATTCTCCACGAAAACGGGGTTTCGTGGTCACCGGACCGGGGTAGCAAACCCTCGCCAACACCCGTTCGGCCGCGTTGACTTATGACCTTCGTCACGCCACATTCGTGGAGCGGCTTAGCGGGACGGGCAGAGACCACGCGATCGGGTGTGCACGCACCCGGCCGCTCTCCCCGGGAGGTCGGGTCCGTCGGGGTGGACCCGGCCTCCCGACCAAAAGTCCGGGGCGAACGCGAAGGCAAGCCGGCAGCACAACCCGCACCCCACCCACCCACCCAGACCTCCCCGCAACCCCGATCCGAAGCCAGAACACGGCCGGCGGTGCCGGGTCAAGGCATCTTTCCCGCCTTGACGCGGTCCTGCCGGCCGTAGTCACAATCGGGGCTTCGGGGTGGTGGGGGTTCACCGAGCGGCTTCCGAACGCGGGACGAGCGTGGGGTGGCCCACAGTGAGCGGATGCCTCGGCCGCGTGGCCGCCGAGCCGCCGTAGGGTGGACCGATCCCGGAGCTGGCAAAGGAGCCTGGCAGTGCCGTCCACCACCACGTTTCAGCACACCGAAGTCCTCCCCCTCGGCAAGGACACCACCACCGAGTACCGGCTGGTCACCGACGAGGGCGTCGAGACCGTCGAAGCCGCCGGGCGGACGTTCCTGAAGGTCGACCCCGCCGCGCTCACCACCCTCGCGCGCACCGCCATCAGCGACATCCAGCACCTGTTGCGCACGTCACACCTGAAGCAGCTGCGGGCCATCGTCGACGACCCCGAGGCCTCCGGGAACGACCGGTTCGTCGCCATGGACCTGCTGCGCAACGCCGCCATCTCGGCCGGCGGGGTCCTCCCCATGTGCCAGGACACCGGCACCGCCATCGTCGTCGGCAAGCGCGGCGAGGGCGTCCTCACCGGCGGGGACGACGAGCGGGCCCTCTCGCAGGGCATCTTCGATGCCTACCAGCAGCTGAACCTGCGTTACTCGCAGATGGCGCCCGTCAACTTCTGGGACGAACGCAACACCGGGACCAACCTGCCCGCGCAGATCGAGCTCTACCACAAGGACGGGCAGGACGACCCGTCCTACGAGTTCCTCTTCATGGCCAAGGGCGGCGGCAGCGCCAACAAGACTTTCCTTTACCAGGAAACAAAAGCCGTCCTGAACCCGAAGCGGCTCGCGCGCTTCCTCGACGAGAAGCTGCGCAGCCTCGGCACCGCCGCCTGCCCGCCGTACCACCTCGCGATCGTCGTCGGCGGGATGTCGGCCGAGTTCAACTTGAAGGTCGCGAAACTCGCTTCGGCGCGCTACCTCGACAACTTGCCGACCGAGGGTTCCGAGCTGGGCCATGCCTTCCGCGACCGGGACCTCGAGCAGCAGGTCCTCGAGATGACCCGGCAGTTCGGCATCGGCGCGCAGTTCGGTGGCAAGTACTTCTGCCACGACGTCCGCGTCATCCGGCTCCCCCGCCACGGCGCGAGCTGTCCGGTCGGCGTCGCCGTGAGCTGCTCCGCCGACCGCCAGGCCAAGGCGAAGATCACCGCGGACGGCGTCTTCATCGAGCAGCTCGAGCGCGACCCGGCCCGGTTCCTCCCCGACGTCACCGAAGAGGACCTCTCCGACGACGTCGTGAGCGTCGACCTCAACCGGCCGATGGCCGAGATCCGCGCCCAGCTCTCGCAGCTGCCGGTCAAGACGCGGCTTTCGCTCACCGGGCCGCTGGTCGTCGCCCGCGACATCGCGCACGCGAAGATCGCCGAGCGCCTCGACGCCGGTGAGGAGATGCCGGACTACCTGAAGAACCACCCGGTCTACTACGCCGGGCCGGCGAAGACGCCGGAGGGCTACGCGTCCGGCTCGTTCGGGCCGACGACGGCCGGGCGGATGGACTCCTACGTCGAGCAGTTCCAGGCCGCCGGCGGCTCACTCGTCATGCTGGCCAAGGGAAACCGGTCGAAGCAGGTCACCAACGCGTGCCAGTCGCACGGCGGGTTCTACCTCGGCTCGATCGGCGGCCCGGCCGCGCGGCTCGCGCAGGACTGCATCAAGCAGGTCGACGTCCTCGAGTACGCCGAGCTCGGCATGGAAGCCGTCTGGAAGATCGAGGTCGAGGACTTCCCGGCCTTCATCGTCATCGACGACAAGGGCAACGACTTCTTCGAGAGCACCGGCGACCCGGTGCTGCAGATCAGCTTCCGTTGACCCACAAGGGAAGGGGACACCGGCCCGCCGCCGGTGCCCCCTTTCTTCCCTGCTCCCTCAGCCGACGCGCTCGATCCGCGCGCGCCGGATGAGGAACTTTCCGGGTTCCCGAACCTGTTCGAAGGCCGCGTTGTTGAGCAGCGTGCAGCTGCCCGACACCGAGGTCACCTCGACCGTCGTGGACTTCGAGTTGTCCAGGTTGGTCACCTTCAGCTTCGTCCCCGCCGGGAACTGGTTGCTCGACGCGGCCGGCGCGCCACCCTCGCCCGAGAGCGTCACGGTGGAGCCGGCGCACACGACGTCGCCGGTCGCGCCCTGGTCGCCGGTGTTCGCCCCGGCCTGGTTCTGGTTCTGGTTCTGCTGCGCGGGCGCCTGCTGCGCCGGGGCCTGGGCGGCCGGTGCCTGCTGGGCCGGGGCCTGCGCGGCCTGGCCGTTGTTCGCCGCGACGTTCGCCGTGCAGCCCGCGACCTGCCGCCGCTGCTGGATCAGGTCGACCACCGCCTGCCGGTTGGCGATCCGCGCGGCCGACTGCGCGTCCGGGGCCGCCTGCTGGCCCGCGATGAAGTTCAGGTTGTTCTGCAGCGCGGTGTCGAGCCCCCCGCAGTTCTCCTTGGGCGCTTCCGCGGCGTTGCCCGCCGGGCTGCTCAGCGCGATGGCGGTCGCGGTGACACCCGCGACCCCCAGCAACGCGGCCAGACCGACGGTCGCCTGCTTGCGGTGCCGACCACTACTCAAGCGGGGCATGGGCCCCTCCTCTCTGATCACCACCTCACTGATGGATACGGCTCGGTAACAGCGGCGGTTCACCGAGATTTCAAAAGACTTTTCGACGACTTCGACACCGACCGGCCGGGGTGGTCCGGACCACTGGTCGGACAAGCGGCGCTCAGCAGCGGATCGCGTGGTGGTCAGGCCACCGGGGCGTCGTCGTGGTCCGGACCATTCACGCGCGCCGCGGTCGCCGTCGCCCAGCGGCCCGTCGTCACCAGCCCCAGCAGGAACACCAGCACCCCGCAGCCCGCGACGATCGCCCACACCGCCCGGCCCGTCCCCGGCGGCGTCCCCGCGCTCCCCGCGACGACCGCGCCGACCACCGCCACCCCCAGCGACGTCCCCACCTGACGGCTCGTCGACGCCACCGCCGCCGCCAGGCCGGCCTGCTCGCGTGGCATCCCGGACACCGCCGCGTTCGTGATCGGCGCGTTGAGCAGGCCGTAGCCGATGCCGAAACAGACGTAACCCACCACCAGCAGCGCGATCGGCGTGTCCGGGCCGATGCCCGCCAGGACGACGCCGGACGCGGCGATCCCGGCGCCGGCCACCAGCAAGGGCAGTCGCGGGCCCCGGATCCCGGTCATCCGGCCCGACAGCGGCGCGCCCACCGCGGTCAGCACCGCCATCGGCAGGGTCAGCAACCCCGCGTGCAGCACCGAAAAGCCGCGCGTCTCCTGGAGGTAGAGCGTGGTGAGGAAGAGGAAGCCCGACAGCGCGGCGAACCCGGCGACCGCGGTGAGCGTCGCGCCCGAGAAGGGGACGCTGCGGAAGAACCTGAGCTCCAGCAACGGGTCCCGGCGCCGTCGCTCGTACGGCAGCAGCACCGCCAGCGCCGCCGCGGCGATCAGGAAGCAGCCCACCATCACCGGCGCGCCCGAACCGCGGCCTTCGATGATCCCGTAGGTGAGCGAGGCCAGCAGGACGATCACCAGCAGCTGCCCCACCGGGTCGAGGCGGCGCGGGCGCGGGGCACGGGACTCCGGGACGAACAGCACCGTCAGCACGATCGCGGCGACGCCGACCGGGACGTTGATCCAGAAGATCGAGCGCCAGCCCGCCCAGGCGACGAGCACGCCGCCGAGCACCGGCCCCACCGCCAGGCTCAGCCCGTTGACCCCCGCCCAGACGCCGATCGCGCGGGCGCGGTCACGGGGTTCGGTGAAGACGTTGGCGACGATGGACAGCGCGACCGGGTTGAGCATCGACCCGCCGATCGCCTGCAGCGCGCGGAAGGCGACCAGCAGGCCGACGTTCGGCGCGAGCCCGCAGAGCAGCGAGCCGAGGCTGAACAGCGCGAGCCCGGTCTGGAACGTCCGGCGCCGGCCGATCCGGTCGGCGGTGGAGCCGGACAGCATGAGCAGGCTCGCCAGCACGAGCGTGTACGCGTCGATCGTCCACTGCAGACTCGAGACCGACGCGCCGAACTCGTGGCGGATCGACGGCAGCGCGAGGTTCACGATCGTGTTGTCGAGCCCGACGATGAACAGGCTCAGGCAGCAGATCGCGAGGACCACCCGCCGTCGCACCGGCCGCGGCGAGGCCGTGGTCAAGCCGGGAACAGCTCCCCGAGCCGGGCCAGGGTCTTCTCGATGCCGTCGGCGTTCTTGCGCGGGAACGGGCTGAGGCTGATGGCGAGCGGGAACTTGGCCGTCGACCAGTCGAACGTCTCGGTGACCTCGGTGCCACCGTCGACGGGTTCGAGGCGCCAGCGCCAGCGGTGCCCGTTGAAGTGGCGCCAGGCGATCAGCCTGCCCTCTTCGAACTCGACCACGGTGTTGAGGATCTTGTACGACGCGCCCATCTTCATGTCCATGCCGAACTTGGCACCGAGCGTCAGCCGGTCCGGGCCGCCGGACTGGGCGGCCCGGACCGTGCCGGATCCGTCGATGAGCGGGTGCTGGGCCGGATCGGCGAGGAGCCCGAAGATCTTCTCCGGGGTCGTGGCGACGATCGCGGTGCGTGAGACCTGGCGGCTTCCCATCACCCGAGCCTAAGCCAGGGTGATCACTTCTGCGGCGTGGTCTTCAGCACGACGGTGCGCTGGTCCAGCGGCGCGGCCAGGGCGACCGAGATGACCGGGTACCGGATGTCCATCGTGCACATCTGGCCGGTCTGGGCCTTGGTCTCGCTCAGGTTGACGACGACGTGGTCGCCCGCCTGCTCACTCGCCTCGCCGAGCGCGTGACCACAGCCGCCCTCCTGGGCGCGGATGTTGAGGATGGTGCCGCCGTTGGACGTCCACACCTCGTGCGGGTAGTTCTTGGGCAGCGCGGCGGCGTCCACCTTGTTCGGCGGCACCGGGGTACTGCCCTCGGGCACGGTCAGCCGGGGTTTGCCCGGCGGGTTCGCCGACGGCGGCGCCGGCTGCACCGACTCGCTCGGCGCCGTCGGCGACGTCGACACGCTGCCGGTGGGGTCCGTGGAGGTCCCCCCGGCGGCGGGCTGGCTGATGGGCACGTTCTGGCCGGCGCAGGCCGTCACCATCAGCAGGATCGCGCCTGTCCCGGCCACCTTCGCTAAGTACCTCATGTCCCGAAGACGGAACGGGGGCGCCGGGGGGTTGCACGGAAGATCGATCCGGCCGGCGTTGTGAGGTCCGGGTCCGGACATGGTCTGGGAGGGTGCCCCGGGCAGCCCGGGTCACCCTCCCAGCGTCGGTGCGGCGCCTCAGCCCTGCCGGAGCACCACGGTGCGGGTTCCGAGCGGTGCGGCCAAGGCCAGCGGAAGACTGATCTCCTTGATGTAGTCCGGGCACATCTGGCCCTTCTTCGCCGTGGTGACGGCGACCAGCACGACCACCTGCTGCGGAGTCTGGTCGCCGACGTGGGCCGAGATGCGGCGGCACCCGCCCTCCTCCGCCTGGAGGATCAGCGTCTTGCCGTCGGTGCTCCGCGTGAGGCTGCGGGGGTAGCCCTCGGGCAGCCCGCGCGCGTCGACCTGGGTTTCGGCGATGACGTCGTCGCCCGGGGCGATGCCCTGCGTCGGGCGGCCGACCGTCTGCGACGGCGGCGGCGCGGCCGTGGGCGAACCGGGCACCGGGGACGAAGGTGACGGAAGCGCCGACGACGTCGTCGGCGTCTCCGGCCCGGTACTGCTCCCCGCGGGCGCGGCCGTGTTCGCCGCCCCGCAGGCCGTCAGCGTGAGGAGCAGCAGACCCGTACCCAGCACTGTGCGCATACCTGCCAGACGGAGCAGACCCCCGTCCGGTTGCATCCCGCTGTCAAAGCCGCCCGGCGGCGACGAACACGCACACCGCGAAGATCAGGCTGTTGACCCCGACGTTGCGCCACTCCGCCGGCTTGTGCCCGACGACCGCCAGGCGGCCGTGCATCGCCATCGCGCCCACCATCACCACCGCCAGCCCCACGGCCGCCCAGCCGGTGAGCGCCGGCGCGACGCCCAGCAGCACCGGCAGGATCAACCCCACCACGGCGACCAGCTCGCAGATCGCGGTGAACCGGACCACCGGCAGCGGGTAGGCCGCCGCGCCCGTCTGGCCCGTTTCGAGCATCCGCTGCCGCGACATCGTCGACTTCAGCGCACCCGACAGGGCGAAGATCGCGGCCAGCAGCACCTGACCGACCCACAGTGCGACATTCATGACGTCCTCCCTTTCGACTGGTGCGGGAGGAACGAGGACGTCCTGGCGAACGTGACAGTCAGGCGCGGCCGAGGCGGGTCACGAAGCTGAGCCGGTCACCCCGGTACAGCGAGCGCACCCGCTCGAACGGCGCGCCGTCCGGGCCCCAGGAGATGCGGTGCATGAGCAGCATCGGCAGGGCCGGGTTGGTCCCGATGAGCAGGGCCTCGCGCGGGGTCGCCAGCACCGTCTCGACGCGCTCCTCGGCGCCGTCGAACACCACGCCGAGCCGGTCTCGCAGGCACGCGTACAGCGACTGCCCCGGGTCGAACTCCTCCATCAGCGTCGGGAACCGCTCGGCCAGGAGATATGTCGACTCCAGGCCGACGCGCTCCTCGTCGGCCAGCAGCACCCGCTCGATGTGGATCACCTCGGCGTCGGAGGTGACCTGCAGGTCGGCGGCCAGCGCGCTGCCGGCCAGGCGCCGCTCCAGCGTGATGACCGTGCGGCCCGGCCGGATGCCCTGGCGCCGCAGCCCCTCGGTGTAGCTCACCAGGGCCAGCGGTTGCACCAGCTTCGGGCCGGCGACGAACGTGCCGCTCCCCTGCCGCCGGCTGAGCCTGCCCTCGAGGACGAGCTCACTGACCGCCTGCCGGACGGTCGCCCGCGACACCTCGAAGCGCTCGCACAGCTCCCGTTCGGTGGGCAGCACCGATCCTTCACCGAGCTCCGCGATCACCGCCAGCAGTTCGACCTTGACCGCGTAGTAACGCGGGACACGGCCGTGCTCGGGAATCCCGTCGAGAACGGGACCGTCGGCGGACAGGCGGTAATGACGCGAAGGGGCGGGCACGCACCCGACCCTATTCGTTTCCCCGACCACCACGGTTCGCTGTGGCGCGGGACACGGAGGATCACCCGGATGCCTTTCCCCCGGTCCGGGCCCGATAATGCGACATCTTCCGCGCGATCGGCCGCGATTCCTTCGAATTCCGGCGGAACCTCCGTTTACGGCCAGGAAAGGCTCGGTGAATTCCCGGGAAGACCGACCGTCGTCGCGTACGCCGGCGGTGCCGGGCGGCCGCGCTCACGATGTTGCTGGGCCCATCGGCCTACGGCGTTCGTCGGATCCGCCGGTGAGAAATCACCCAACCGCCCGAAACATCCGAAGAAAGTCGGTTGTCCGGGTATGTGACCACCTGGTGTAGTCATGGGGCCGCTGACGGCAACGGCTTCCACTGTGGACACTGGAAGGACTGATCCCCTTGGCTCCCAAGCGCTGGTTCACCCTGCTCAGAAACGTCACCACCGCGGTGGCCGCGGTCGCCGCGGCCGCGTCGTTCGCCACCCCCGCGATCGCGGCCCAGCCACCGTCCACCGACGTCGTCGGCGGGACCCGGGCCGCCCAGGGCGAGTTCCCGTTCATGGTCCGGCTGTCGATGGGCTGCGGCGGCGCGCTCTACACCAACCAGATCGTCCTGACGGCCGCCCACTGCGTCAGCCGGACGGGGTCGAACACCTCGATCACGGCGACCGTCGGCGTGGTCGACCTGCAGAGCACGAGCGCCAAGAAGATCAAGTCGACCTACGTCTACCAGTCCCCCACCTACGGCACCTCGACCGGCGGCGACTGGGCGCTGATCAAGCTCGCGAGCCCGGTCACCGGCCTCTCGACGCTGCCGATCGCGACGACGTCGACCTACAACACCGGCACGTTCACCGTGGCCGGCTGGGGCGCGGCCCGCGAAGGCGGCGCGCAGCAGCGGTACCTGCTGAAGGCGACCGTCCCGTTCGTGTCCGACAGCACCTGCGCCGCCCAGGGCGGCAGCTACCCCGACCTCATCCCGAGCGCCGAGATCTGCGCCGGCAACCTGACCGCGGGCGGCGTCGACACCTGCCAGGGCGACTCCGGTGGCCCGATGTTCCGCCGCGACAACGCCAACGCCTGGATCCAGGTCGGCATCGTCTCCTGGGGTGACGGCTGCGCCCGGCCGCACGCCCCCGGCGTCTACACCGAGGTGAGCACGTTCGCGTCGAAGATCGCCGCGGCCGCCGCCGGTCTGTAACCGCTTCCGCGAAGAGGGGGCCCGCCGCGGCGGGCCCCCTTCAGCGCGTCTTGTCCAACCGGGACAGTGCTTCTTCGTAGCCGGCCACCAGGTCCGCGACGACGTCGGCGACCGGGCGGACCGCGTTCATCCGGCCGACGATCTGCCCGACCGGCATCGACACCACGCTCGGGTCGTTCGCCGCGTGGATCCGGTTGTGGGCGTGGGAAACCAGCAGGTTCTGCAGCGGCATCGGCAACGGCTCGGGCGCGTCCGCCGCGGCCCACGCCTCCGTCCAGCGGGTCTTCAGCAGCCGGGCCGGCTTGCCGGTGTAGATCCGCGTCCGGACGGTGTCCGACGACGTCGCGCCGACCAGTGCCTGCTGCATCGCCACGGACTCGCCCATGGTCTGCAGGTACTCCTCGGTGGCGAGCCACATCGAGCCCATCCAGACGCCGGACGCGCCGAGCGCGAGCGCCGCGGCCACCTGCCGCCCGGACCCGATCCCGCCCGCGGCGAGCACCGGGACGTCGACCGCGTCGACGATCTCCGGCACCAGCACCATGGACGCGATCTCGCCGGTGTGCCCGCCGGCTTCGTAGCCCTGCGCGACCACGAAGTCGACGCCGTTCTCGACGTGCCGGACCGCGTGCTCGGCCTTCCCGGCGAGCGCCGCGACCGGGACGCCCCGGTCGTGACACTGGCCGATCACGTCGGCGGGCGGCGAGCCGAGCGCGTTGGCGATCAGCTTGATCGGGTGGTTCAGCGCGACCTCGACGTGCGAGCGGGCCACCGAGTGCAGCCAGCCGAGCACCCCCGCGCGTTCGTCGGTGTCGTCCGGCAGCGGCGGCACCGAAAGGTCGCGCAGCACCTTGTCGACGAACGCGCGGTGCCCGTCCGGGATGTGCTTCGAGAGGTCGACCTGGGTGCCCTCGGCCGGGATCTTCGCCGGCATCACGATGTCGACGCCGTAGGGCTTCCCACCGGTGTTCTCGTCCATCCAGGTGAGCACCCGGTCGAGCTCGGCGGCGTCGTTGAACCGGACGCAGCCGAGCACGCCGAGCCCGCCGGCGCGGCTGAGTGCCGCGGCGACGTGCTCCGACGGCGTGAACCCGATGATCGGCAGGTCGATGCCGAGCCGGTCGCACAGGGAAGTCCGCACTGGTGATGTCCTCCTAGACGGGCTGGGCCGCGGCCGGTTCGTGGTCGGCGGCGTAGCGCTGGGCCCACGGGTAGTCCGGCTTGCCGCTGGGCGAGCGGCCGATCTCGTCGGCCAGCCAGACCGTGCGCGGCACCTTGTACCCGGCGACCTCGCCCCGGACGTGCCGCTCGATCCCGGCGAGGTCGGCTTCGGCGCCCTCGCGGAGCTGGACGACGGCGGCGACGCGCTGGCCGGTCCGCTCGTCCGGGATCCCGATGACGAGCGCGTCGAAGACGTCCGGGTGCGACTTGAGCGCCCCTTCGACCTCCTCCGGGTAGACCTTCTCGCCGCCGGTGTTGACGCACTGGGAGCCGCGGCCGAGCAGCGTGACCGTGCCGTCCTCCTCGTAGCGCGCGTAGTCGCCGGGGACGACGTACCGGACGCCGTCGATGTCGACGAAGATCGTCTTGCTCTTCTCGGGATCGCCGTAGTAGCCGAGCGGGACGTGCCCGCGGCGGCCGATCAGCCCGATCGCGCCGGCCTTCGGCTCGACGAGGTTGCCGTCGTCGTCGAGCAGGATGGCGTCCTTGCCGAAGCTGACGCGCGGGCCGGCGCTGTGGTCGGACCCCTTGGCCACCATGCCGATCCCGGTGAAGCCGCTTTCCGACGAGCCGATCGCGTCGGTGATGACGGCGTTCGGCACGAGCTCGACGAACTCCTGCTTCACCGACTGCGAGAACAGTGCGGCGTGGCTCGACACGGCGACGAGCGACGAAGCGTCGTAGCCGCCCTCGCGGAACGCCTCGATCAGCGGCCGCGCCATCGCGTCGCCGACGATCGTGAGGACCTGGACCTTGTGCTCCTGCACGGCCTTCCAGATGTCGTGGGCTTCGAAGCGCGGCACGAAGACCACCGGGCTGCCGGTGAACAGGGCGCCGAACGCGGCCCACTGCGCGGCGCCGTGGATCAGCGGCGCGGCGGGCAGCCGGGTCAGGCTCCCGGCCTTGCCCTGCTCGGCGAGCGTCCACTCGTCCGGGACGTATTCGCCGGTGACGAAGTTGATCCCGCCGCCGAGCGCGCGCCAGATGTCCTCGTGGCGCCAGAGCACGCCCTTCGGGTAGCCCGTGGTGCCGCCGGTGTAGAGGATGTAGAGGTCGTCGTCGCTGCGCTCTTCGAAGTCGCGCTCGGGCGACTGGGCCTCGAGCGCGGCTTCGTATTCGACGCCGCCGTAGCTCTCGAAGTCGCCGTCGCTGCCGTCCTCGACGACGACAACGTGTTTCAATTTCGGCGCCTCGGGCAGGACGGCTCTCACCTTGTCGGCGTAGCTCCGCTCGTGCACGAGGGCGGCGAGATCGGCGTCGTTGAAGAGGTAGACGAGCTCGCCGTGCACGTAGCGGTAGTTGACGTTGACGGCGATCGCGCGCAGCTTGTACGCCGCGATCATCGCCTCCAAGGCCTCGATCGAGTTGCGGGAATAGACCCCGATGTGGGACCCGCGTCCCACGCCGTGCGCGGCGAGGTGGTGGGCGAGCCGGTTGGCCCGCGCCTCCAGTCCGGCGAAGGTGACCCGCCGGTCGCCGCACACGACCGCGACGCGCTCCGGCACGGCGTCGACGGCGTGCTCCAGAAGATCCGCGATGTTGAGTGCCACGCCCTCAAAGTAGAACATGTTATCGTTCTGGGCAATGGCACTGCTCCTTCAGGAGGTTTCCGTGGGTGAACCGCACGCGCTGGTCTCACAGGAGGGCCAGACCCTCGTCGTCACGATGAACCGGCCCGAGGCCCGCAACGCGATCACCGGCGAGATGATGTCGATCATGGTTTCCGCGTGGGACCGCGTGGACTCCGACGACTCGATCCGCAGCTGCGTCCTGACCGGCGCGGGCGGCGCGTTCTGCGCGGGCGCGGACCTGAAGTCGATGTCCCGGAACTCGCCGTCGAAGTCGTTCGCCTCGGGCAAGTTCGACCCTTCGCGGATCCCGGGGCTCTTGAAGGGGCGTCGCCTGACGAAGCCCCTGATCGCGGCGGTGGAGGGGCCGGCGATCGCGGGCGGGACGGAGATCCTCCAGGGGACCGACATCCGGGTGGCGGGAGCTTCGGCCCGCTTCGGGGTGTCGGAGGCGCGCTGGGGCCTGTTCCCGATGGGCGGGTCGGCGGTGCGGCTGCCGCGGCAGATCCCGTACACGGTGGCCGCGGACATCCTGCTGACGGGGCGTCACCTGTCCGCTTCGGAGGCGTTGGCAATCGGCCTGATCGGGCACGTGGTGCCGGACGGGACGGCGCTCGCGAAGGCTTTGGAGCTGGCTTCCCTGGTGAACGCGAACGGGCCGGTGGCCGTGCGGGCCATCCTGCGGACGATCCGGGACACCGAGGGTCTCCACGAGGAGGAGGCCTTCAAGCTCGACTCGCAGTACGGGATCGAGGTCTTCGCCTCGGAGGACGCGAAGGAAGGGCCGAAGGCGTTCTCGGAGAAGCGGAAGCCGGAGTTCAAGGGCCGCTGACCCTCAGGCCCGGACCGGCTCGTCCCCGTCGACGATGAACGACGAGCTGCCACCCTCATCGGCCCTGCTCCGGGAACGGGACGGCGAGCCGGGGCCGAGGCCGAGCGTGCCGGCCATCGTGCGCGCGGCCGTAGAGCCGGCCGAGACCGAAGGCCTCGCCCGCCGAACTCGACGAGCCCGGCGACGGCCGGCGACCGACCTCGGTGCGGCCGCGTCCGGCGAGTCGATCGCCGCCTACAGCACCCTGCTCGGCCGGCTCGCCGAAGAGGAGCGGCAGCTGGACCACACGTTCGGCCTGGACCGGATCCTGGACGGCGTGGCGATGCTCGTCCAGCAGCGAGCGGGTGCGCAACCAGGGCAGATCTAGAACGCGTTACACGTGCGGTGCGCTGGATCTTGCCGCCAGAACGAGAACGTGTTTCACTCAAGGCGTGACCGAGACACCACTGGCGGCACCCCTCAACGTCGGCTTCGACTACACGCGCTCCACCGGGCCCGTTCTCGGCCGGTTCGTGAACGCGCTCCGCGAACGCCGCATCGAAGGCATCCGGGGCAGTGACGGCCGCGTGCACGTTCCGCCCGTCGAGTACGACCCCGTCACCGCCGAACAGCTCAGCGAGTTCGTCCCGGTGGCCGAAGAGGGCACGGTCGTCTCGTGGTCCTGGTGCCCCGAGCCGCTCGACGGGCAGCCGCTGAGCCGGCCGTTCGCCTGGGCGCTCGTGAAACTCGACGGCGCCGACACCGCGATGCTCCACGCCGTCGACGCCGGCGAGCCCTGCAACATCCACAGTGGACAGCGCGTCCGGGTCAAGTGGGCCGGGGAGACCGTCGGGCACATCCGCGACATCGCCTACTTCCTCCCGGCCGGCGCCGAGGACACCACGCCGACCGAGCCCGCTCCCCCGGTCGCCGAGCGCGAGGAAGGCGCTCCGGTCAGCGTGGTCATCACGCCCGTCCACCTCAAGTACCAGCACTCCGCGTCCCCCGAGGAGAGCCGCTACCTGCGCGGGCTCGCCGAAGGCAAGCTCATCGGCCAGCGCTGCCCCGCCTGCGAGAAGGTCTACATCCCGCCGCGCGGCGCCTGCCCGACCGACGGCGTCCCCACGACCGACGAGGTCGAACTGCCCGACGCCGGCATCGTGACGACGTTCTGCATCGTCAACGTCCCGTTCCTCGGCCAGCGCCTCAAGCCGCCGTACGTCGCCGCGTACATCCTGCTCGACGGCGCCGACATCGCGTTCCTCCACCTGGTCCTCGGCTGCGCCGCCGAAGACGTCAAGATGGGCATGCGCGTGCGCGCCGCCTGGAAACCCCGCGACGAGTGGTGGACGTCGCTGGAGAACATCGACCACTTCGAGCCGACCGGCGAGCCGGACGCGGCCTACGAAACCTTCGCCCACCACCTGTGAGGTCCTGATGCCAGACGTCGCGATCGCGGGCTTCGCGAAGGCCCCCAACGTCCGCGAGACCCCGGGCACCACCAACGGCGTGGAGATGCTCGTCCCGATCTTCGCCGAGGTCTTCGAAAAGACCGGACTGTCCAAACAGGACATCGGCTTCTGGTGTTCCGGCTCGTCGGACTACCTGGCGGGCCGGGCCTTCTCGTTCATCGCCGCGGTCGACGCGATCGGCGCGTTCCCGCCGATCCACGAGTCGCACGTCGAGATGGACGCCGCCTGGGCGCTCTACGAGGCCTGGCTGAAGATCAAGATGGGCGAGGTCGAGACCGCGCTCGTCTACGGCTTCGGCAAGTCCAGCGCCGGGCAGCTGCGCCGGGTGCTCGCCCTGCAGCTCGACCCGTACGTCGTCACGCCGTTGTGGCCGGACTCGGTCTCGATCGCCGGGATCCAGGCGCGAATGGGCCTGGAAGCCGGCCTCTGGTCCGAAAAGGACCTCGCCGAGGTCGCCGCCCGGGGCACCGGCCAGGACGTCAGCGAACTGCTCGACACGCCCTATCTCGCGGATCCGTTGCGGCGGCACGACATCGCGCCGATCACCGACGGCGCCGCGGTGATCGTCCTGTCCACAGTGGAACGCGCGCGCGACATCGTCGAGCACCCCGCCGTGATCCAGGGCATCGAGCACCGCGTCGACTCCCCCGTCCTCGGCGCGCGCGACCTCACGCGCAGCCCGTCCACGGAGATCGCGGCGCGGGCCCTGGACCTCGACGGCGTCGACCTCGCCGAGCTGCACGCGCCGTTCACGCACCAGGAGCTGATCCTGCGGACGGCACTGAAGCTCGACGACACCGTGAAGATCAACCCCTCGGGTGGGGCGCTGGCCGCCAACCCGATGTTCTCCGCCGGCCTCGCCCGCATCGGTGAGGCGGCGACCCGGATCCACAGTGGAGAGTCCCGCAAGGCCGTGGCGCACGCGACGAGCGGCCCGGCCCTGCAACAGAACCTGGTGACCGTGCTGGAGGCCCGATGACCAAGCAGCTCACCGCCGTGCTCGGCACCGGCCAGACGCACCACCGCGCCAAGCGGCAGGACGTCTCGATGCCGGGCCTGCTCCGCGAAGCGATCGACCGCGCGATGGCCGACGCCCAGGTCGGCTGGGCCGACATCGACGCCGTCGTGCTCGGCAAGGCGCCGGACCTGTTCGAGGGCGTGATGATGCCCGAGCTCTTCCTCGCCGACGCACTCGGCGCGACGGGGAAACCGTTGCTGCGCGTGCACACCGCCGGTTCGGTCGGCGGGTCGACGGCACTGGTCGCGGCCTCGCTCGTCCAGTCCGGCGTGCACCGCCGGGTGCTGACCGTGGCCTACGAGAAGCAGTCCGAGTCGAACGCGATGTGGGGCCTGTCGATCCTGCCGCCGTTCCAGATGCCGGTCGGCGCCGGCGCGGGCGGCTACTTCGCCCCGCACGTGCGCTCCTACATCCGCCGCTCCGGCGCGCCCGACCACGTCGGCGCGATCGTCGCGGCGAAAGATCGGCGCAATGGCGCCCTGAATCCCTTCGCGCACTTGCGGCAGGCCGACATCACCGTCGAGTCGGTGCAGAAGTCGCAGATGCTGTGGGACCCGATCCGCTACGACGAGACGTGCCCGTCGTCCGACGGCGCGTGCGCGATGGTGCTCGGCGACGAAGCCGCCGGGGACGCCGTCGAGGGCGGCGCCGCGTGGATCCACGCGACGGCGATGCGGACCGAGCCGACGACGTTCGCCGGCCGCGACCAGGTCAACCCGCAGGCCGGGCGCGACGCCGCCGCGGCGCTGTGGGCCGAGGCCGGCATCAAGGACCCGATGTCCGAAGTGGACGTCGCCGAGATCTACGTGCCGTTCTCGTGGTTCGAGCCGATGTGGCTGGAGAACCTGGGTTTCGCGCCCGAAGGCGAGGGCTGGAAGGTCACCGAGGCCGGTGAGACGGCGATCGGCGGGCGGCTGCCGGTGAACCCGTCCGGCGGGGTGCTCTCGTCCAACCCGATCGGCGCGTCCGGCATGCTTCGCTTCTCCGAAGCCGCGAAGCAGGTCATGGGCCGCGCCGGGGACTACCAGGTGGACGGCGCGCGCATCGCGGTCGGGCACGCCTACGGCGGCGGGTCGCAGTACTTCTCGATGTGGGTCGTCGGCGCCGAAAAGCCGCGTTGATACGCTCGACCCACCATGCCGAGACTCGCCGACCACGAGCAGCGCCGCCGCCAGATCGCGGAAGCCGTCTGGCGGATCGCGAGCGCGCGCGGGCTCGAAGACGTGTCCCTGCGCAAGGTCGCGGCCGAGGCCGGGGTCTCGCTGCGGCTCGTCCAGTACTACTTCGGCACGCGGGACGACCTGCTGCTCGGCGCGCTCGAAATCCTCAACGCCGACGCCGGGGAGACCGCCCGCGCGGACATCGGCCCCGACGAGGACGCGACCCCGCGCGAGGTGCTGCGCGCGCTGCTCGTCGGGATGCTGCCGGTGGACGACGGGCGCCGCACGCGCTACCTCGTCCACCTCGCCTACTTCGTGCGGTCCCTTTCGGACCCCGGGCTGGCGTCGGCGTTCAGCGCCACACCCCCCGACCTGGAACGGCTGACCGCGGACCTGCTGGCGCTGGGCCGCGACCGCGGCGAAGTGGCACCGGATCTCGAGCTGGTGCCGGAGGCCGAGCTGCTCCTGTCGAGCGTCGACGGCCTGCAGACCAGCATCGTCCTGGGCCAGCGCACCCCGGAAGCGGCGATCGCGCTGATCGACCACCAGCTGATGCGGCTCTTCAGTCTCGCGAACGTCGCCACCTGAGCGCCAGCAGCGTCCCCACCACCCCGGTCACCACGCCGACCGCGGCCGGCACCGCGACCGGCGGGTCCACCACGACCACCGGCTCGAGCACGACCGGCGCCGGCGGCTGGATCGGCCGCGGCGGCGCGTCGGAGCCGGTCGCGGTCCACGCCGTGACGTACACGAGCAGCCGCGCGACGAGCGAGATGAAGAAGATCAGGCCGATCACCGAGCCGAACGCGATGCCGGTCGGCGAGTCGCCGATCAGCCGGAGGTAGATGCCCCCGGCCAGCTTGAGCACCTCGAACCCGACGGCGAGGGCGATCGCGCCCCGCACCGCGCTGCGCACGCCCACCTTCTGCCGCGGCAGCCGCGTGAGCACCCACAGGAACACCAGCCAGTCGGCGGCCAGCGAGAGCGGCACCGAGGACGCCGACACGAGCTGGTGGCCCCAGCTCGTGTCGTCCAGCCCGGCCAGCCGCAGCAGGTAGCCGCCGAGCGCGGTGCCGGAGAGGGTGAGCGTGAACGACACGAGCAGCGCCGCGCTCAGGCCGAGCAGCGCGAGCAGGTCGACGGCGATGAGCCGGTACAGCGGCTGGTCGGAGCGGTTCTGCCCCCACAGCGCGGTCAGCGAGTCCCGTAGCGCGTTCATCCAGTTCCAGCCCGAGTAGAGGCCGATGACCAGACCGAACGCGCCGACGCTGGTGCGCTGCTCGACGAACCCGGTGAGCAGGTCGGTGGCCTTGTCGCCGAGCCCGCCGGGCAGCGTCGACACGATCGCGTGGACCATCGTGTCGAGCAGGTGCGGCTGGCTGGCCAGCACGAACCCGGCGACCGACGAGGCGACCATCAGCAGCGGCACCAGCGACAGCAGGCTGAAGTAGGTGATCGAGGCGACGTAGTGGTAGCCGCCGCACTCGATGTAGCGGTTGGTCGCGCGGGCGATGTGGTCCAGCCACCGGTACCGGGCACGGGCCCGCGCCCAGGGGCTCGGGGCCTTGGGGGAACTCTTCACGGACACTGTCTACCCAGCTGAAGGCCACTTCGCGCAGACAACACGCGGTCGGACCATCCGATCGGATCAGCCCAGGACGACCAGCTCTTGCCAGTCGTCCTGGGGCAGCGCGGTGTCCGTCGTCGCGAACACCGTGCTGCCCAGGAAGTCGAGCTCGCAGCCGAGGGTGGCGAGGAACGACGTGTCCGCGGCGTCGCGGCCGGTGGAGATGCGCAGCATCGTCTGGCGCGGTGCCAGGTGGGTGGCGTCGAAGACGTACCAGTGCCCGTCGATCCCGGCCTCGAAGACGGCGTGGAAGTCCATCGGGGACAGTCCGGGCGCGTAGACGCCGACGTAGCGCGCGGGGATGTCGAGGAACCGGCACAGGGTGATGCAGACGTGCGCGAAGTCGCGGCAGACCCCCTCCCCGGCGAGGAGCGTGTCGACCGCGTCGGTGTTCGGACGGCTGGAACCGACCACGTAGGACAGTCGCTCGTGGACGTTGCGGACGATCGTGTCGACCTGTTTCTTGGTGTTCCGGAGGGAAAACAGCTCCGGCGGCACCAGCCCGGCGATCCGGTCGGACGGGCAGTACCGGCTCGGCCGCGTGAAGACGGCGCGCTCGACGAGCGTCACCGGCTCCGGTTCACCGTCGGTGACGGCCCGCTCGGCGTGGTAGGTGATGCGGTGCTCCCCGGCGGGCAGCTCGAAGACCTCGGCCCGGGTCCCGTGCTCGAACTCGGCGACCTCGCTCTCGCCGTGCCAGGAAACGGTGAGCTCCTCGGTGTCCGCGTGCGCGGCGGCGACCGAGATCGCGGCGAGACCGGGCTCGGTGACCCGGACGGAGAACTCGACGTCGACGGTCGCTCGCGGGGACATCGCTTCATGATGTCATCCCCCGGCCGGTATCGTTGTCCGTCGACGCCCGGTTCACGAAAAAAGGTCCCGATGCCGCGCAGGCGGCCGCACGAACTCAGGCAGGCGACTCGTCCGCGCCCGGCGTGTCGGAAGCACTGGCCGGCTGGGCCCGGACCGCCGCCGGCGCGGAGGTGTTCCGCTACCCGGGCATCGGCCACCTCTACACCAACTCCGGCGGCCCCGAGCACGACGAACCCGCCGCCGGGCTCACCCGGCGGCGGGTCCTCGAATTCCTCAGGCGTAGCGAACCGGGTAGTGCTTGATCCCGTTGAGCCAGCTGGACCGCAGCCGCACCGGGGGCGCCGCCTCCGTGATCGCCGGCATCACGTCCGCGATCGCGTTGAAGATCAGGTCGATCTCCAGCCGGGCCAGGTTGGCGCCGATGCAGTAGTGCGAACCCGTGCCGCCGAAGCCGACGTGCGGGTTGTCCTCACGGAGGATGTCGAACTTCTCCGGGTCCGCGAAGACCTCGTGGTCGAAGTTGGCGGAGCTGTAGAACATGCCGACGCGGTCGCCCTTGCGGATGTGCGCGCCACCCAGTTCGGTGTCGCGGGTGGCGGTGCGCTGGAACGCGACCACCGGGGTGGCCCAGCGGACGATCTCGTCCGGCGCCGTCTTCGGCCGCTGCTCCTTGAAGAGCTCCCACTGGTCCGGGTGGTCGAGGAACGCCTTCATGCCGTGCGTGATGGCGTTGCGCGTGGTCTCGTTGCCGGCCACCGCGAGCAGGATGACGAAGAAGCCGAACTCGTCCGAGCCGAGCGCCTCACCGTCGACGTCGGCCTGGATCAGCTTCGTGACGATGTCGTCCATCGGGCACTTGCGCCGGTCCTCGGCCATGTTCCACGCGTAGCCGATGAGCTGCGTGGACGCCTCCAGTGGCTCGACCTCGTACTCCGGGTCGTCGTAGGCGACCATCTGGTTCGACCAGTCGAAGATCTTGAGCCGGTCTTCCTGCGGGATGCCGATCAGCTCGGCGATGGCCTGCAGGGGCAGCTCGCACGCGACGTCGGTGACGAAGTCGCCGGACCCCTTCTTGCGCGCCTCGGAGACGATCCGCTCCGCGCGGTCGCGCAGGGTGTCCTCGAGCTTCGCGATCGAGCGCGGGGTGAAGCCCTTGGACACGATCTTCCGCAGCTTCGTGTGCTGCGGCGCGTCCATGTTGAGCAGCACGAGGCGGTTCGCGTTGAGGCGGTCCTCGGTCATGCTCTCGTCGAAGCGGATGATCGCGGTCTTCTCGCTGGACGAGTAGAGCGTGCTGTCGCGCGAGACCTCCTTCACGTCTTCGTGGCGCGAGACGACCCAGTAGCCGTCGTCGCCGAAGCCTGCGGTGTTGGTCTTCTGAGGGTTCCACCACACGGGGGCCGTGCGCCGGAGCTCAGCGAACTCCGCCAGCGGCAGCCGTTCGGCGTAGAGGTCCGGGTCCGTGAAGTCGAAACCGGCGGGGATGAGCGGAGCGGCCACGTTGCCTCCCACGGTTCGCCTTGAAACACGTTCTAACAGCGATTAGAGCATACGGTGTTCACTTGCGGAAGACGTTCAGTGAAACCCGTTAACTTTACCGATGAGGCCAGGTGAGCGAATGCTCAGTCGACAAAGATCAAGATCACGTCGTCCCTGGGGACGCTTGCACGGAACGATAACTTGTTCTAGTTTTTGAGTGTCTGAAGAGCGTTGCCCGACGAAAGGGACGACATGGGTGTGCCGGTCATCGTCGAAGCCGTGCGGACCCCGATCGGCAAGCGGGGCGGCCTGCTGGCCGGCCTCCACGCGGCCGAGCTGCTGGGCGCCGCGCAACTGGCCCTGCTCGACCACGCCGGGATCGACCCGGCCCTGGTCGAGCAGCTGATCGGCGGCTGCGTCACGCAGGCCGGCGAGCAGTCCGGCAACGTGACGCGCACGGCGTGGCTGCACGCGGGCCTCCCGGAGACGGCGGGCGCGACGACGATCGACGCCCAGTGCGGCTCGGCACAGCAGGCGACCCACCTGGTCGCGGGCCTGATCGCGGCGGACGCCATCGAGGTGGGCGTCGCGTGCGGGGTCGAGGCGATGAGCCGGGTGCCGCTGGGCACGAACCGCGCGGGCACGTCCCCGCGACCGGCGTCGTGGTCGATCGACCTGCCCAACCAGTACGGAGCGGCCGAGCGGATCGCGGTCCGGCGCGGACTGACGCGAGCCGACGTCGACGCGTTCGGCGCCGCCTCCCAGCAGAAGGCGGCGGCCGCGTGGGAGGCGGGGCACTTCGATCGCGAAGTGGCGCCGGTGAAGGCTCCGGTCCTCGACTCCTCGGGGGAGGCGACCGGGGAGACGCGCCTGGTCGGCCGCGACCAGGGCCTCCGCGAGACGACGGTCGAGGGCCTGGCGCAGTTGAAGCCGGTGGTGGAGGACGGCGTCCACACGGCGGGAACGTCATCCCAGATCTCCGACGGCGCGGCGGCGCTGCTCCTGATGGACGCTTCGCGGGCGGCTGCGCTGGGACTGCGTCCGCGGGCCCGGATCGTGGCGCAGGCATTGGTCGGCGCGGAGCCGTACTACCACCTGGACGGCCCGATCCGCGCGACCGAACGCGTGCTCTTGAAGACGGGCATGACCATCGCCGACCCGGACCTGTTCGAGGTGAACGAGGCGTTCGCTTCGGTGGCGTTGTCGTGGCAGCAGGTCATGGCGCCGGATCCGGCCCGGGTCAACGTCAACGGCGGCGCGATCGCGCTGGGCCACCCGGTGGGCAGCACGGGAGCCCGCCTGCTGACGACGGCGTTGCACGAGCTGGAACGCCGCGACGCATCGACAGCGCTGGTGACGATGTGCGCCGGCGGCGCCCTCTCGACGGCGACCATCATCGAACGGCTCTAGCCGGGCAGGTGGGCGTCCACCTCGACCTCGATCTTCATGCGCGGGTCCGCCAGGCCGCACTGCAGCATCGTCGCCGCCGGGCGGACGTCCGCGAAAGCCTTGCGCAGCACCGGCCAGCACGGCTCGAAGTCCTCGCGCGCCGGGAGCAGGTAGCGCACGCGGACCACGTCCGCGAACGTGCAGCCCGCTTCCGTCAGCGCCGCCTCGATGTTGCGCAGGCACTGGGCCGCCTGCTCGACGACGTCGTCGGGGATCGTCATGGTCGTGTAGTCGAAGCCGGTCGTGCCCGAGACGTACACGCGGTCGCCGTCGACCACCGCGCGGGCGTAGCCGATCTGGTCCTCGAAGGTCGACCCGCTGAGGATCGCTCGCCGTTCAGCCATGCCGCGCACGCTAGGGATCGACCACCGCGCCGTCCACTTCATTGTCTGTGCTTGACTTCAGGCATGATCTCGGAAAGCCGTTGCCCGGTGGAGGACGGCGAGCTCCTCGTCCGCCGCGGCGGCGAGGGCCCGGCGCTGCTGCTGATCGCGGGCGGCACCGGATCGGGTGACTCCTACCGCGCGCTGGCGAAGCAGCTGTACGCGGACTACACCGTCATCACGTACGACCGGCGCGGCCACTTCGGCAGCACGGACACCACCACGGGCCCGGTCCCGGTATCGCGCCAGGCCACCGACGCGCGGGCAGTGCTGAACCACGCGACCGACGGCCCGGCGCTGGTGTTCGGCTCGAGCGCGGGCGCGCTGATCGGCCTCGACCTGGTGGCCCGGTACCCGGCCAGCGTGACGACGCTGGTAGCCCACGAACCCCCGGCGGTACACCTGATGCCGGACGCGGCCGGCTGGCTCGAGGCGGCCGCGGAGCAGGTCCGGCTGGCCCGTTCGGGCGAGCTCCTGACGGCGGTGACGCGCTTCGCCGACGCGATCGCGGGAGCGGCCCTGCCCGACCTCCCGAACCTCCGCCTCCCCCACGAGGCCGACTGGGTCCGCCTGTTCGACCGCGAGCTGACGGAGTTCTTCGACTACCTCCCGGACTTGCGCGCGCTGCGCAAGGCAAGCACGGAGATCATCCCGGCGGCGGGCGAGGGCAGCCGCGGCCGGTACCACTACCAGCCGGCGAAGATCCTGGCGCTGGAGCTGGGTTTGCCGTTCACCGAGATGCCGGGGGCCCATCTGGCGCCGCAACGGAACCCGGCGAAGTTCGCGGTGGCGTTGAAGGACCTGCTTTCCCCGGAGCTCTGATCGAACGCGAGCAGCCCCGCCCTTCCCTGGGGGGCGTGCCCATGCCCAGTTTACCGGCAGGCCACGACAAAGCACGCGAATCGGGACTCTGGCGCCGAGGTTGTCCACATCCGGCGAGGGCTGTGTACAACTGCCGCATGCACGCGGCCCAAGTACCGGCTGGTTCGGGGACGCGGTGCGGTCGCGCTCGGCGCACATCCGCGTGCCGGGTCTGGAAGCCGAAGTCGCCATCGAGGACATCGGCAACGCTTCCGCGCGGGTCACCGCGGACGTGGATGCCGCCTACCGCACCAAGTACACCGGCGGCGGCACCGACGCCATGGTGACGGCCGGAGCCGCGGCGACCACCCTGCGCCTCGATCGCCGCTAAACCACCCGGATCCCGTCCTTCCAGACTTCCCGGATGTTCGACGCCAAAGCCGGGAAGTCATAAGGATCCCCCGCCACCACCACGACATCCGCCCGCAGCCCCGGCTCGAGCCGCCCCAGCTCGCCGTCCAACCCCATCAGCCGCGCCGCCGACGACGTCGTCGCCTCCAACACGTCCGCCGGCGTCATCCCGCACGCCGCCATCAACGCCAGCTCCTCCAGGTTCGTACCGTGCGGCCCGACCCCGCTGTCCGTCCCCATCGCGATGCGGACCCCCGCCGCGTACGCGCGGCGCACCGAGTCCCGGTGCACCTCCACCACCTCCCGCGCCTTCGCCACCACCGACGCAGGCAAATCCACCCCGGCATCAGCCGCGCGGACCACGTTGACCGGGGCGATCAGCGTCGGGACCAGCCACGTCCCGTGGCCCAGCATCAGCTCGATCGCCTCGTCGTCGAGGTAGATGCCGTGCTCGATGGACCGCACGCCCGCCCGGACCGCGTTCTTGATGCCCGCCGACCCCTGTGCGTGCGCCATCACCGGGCGCCCCTGGGCGGCCGCCTCGGCGACCAGGACCTCCAGCTCCTCCGGCGTGTACTGCGAATGTCGCGGGTCGTCGCGCGGGGAGAGCACGCCGCCGGTCGTGCACACCTTCAGCACGTCCGCGCCCGCGCGCAGCAGCGTACGAGCGACGCGGCGCATCTCGTCGGGGCCGTCGGCCGTCGCGTCCGGGCGGCCCGGGTGCGGTACCAGCAGCGGAACGCAGATGCTCGACGGGTTCCAGCTGTCGCCGTGGCCGCCGGTCTGGCTGATCAGCCCGATCGAGATCTGCAGCCGCGGCCCCGGGATCAGCCCGTCGTCCACCGCCTGCTTGATGCCGAGGTCCGCGCCCGACGCGTCGCGCACCGTGGTGATGCCCAGCCCGAGCGTCGCCCACAGGTTCCGCGCCGCTTCGTAGAACTGGTAGGAGAACGGCTTCTGCACCCGGGACAGCAGCCCGATCTCCGACACCGTGACGTGCACGTGGCAGTCGAAGAGCCCGGGCAGCAGCACCGCGCCGGAACAGTCGACGCCCTCGTCGCCGTCCAGGTCCGTGCCGACGTCGACGATCCGGCCGTGCTCGACGACGACGTCCGCCGCCGCCGGCTCGGCACCCGTGCCGTCGAAGATCGAACCACCGGTGAAAACCGTGCGTGTCACGCCGCCTCCACGGAAGAAGTCCGCCGGCTCACGGCAGCGGCGGTCAGAGCCAGCACGACGACGTTGACGCCGAGCCCGATCAGGCCCACGTTGACCGTGCCGGCGAAATGAGTGTCCACAAAGGTCAGCCAGACGACCACGAGCTCGCCGGCGATCAGCCCGGCGAACACCGGGCCCTTGCCGACCGGCACCCGCCGCAGGAAGCCCAGCAGGTTGGCCGGCGCCAGCTGGACCGACCCCGAATAGGTGAGCAACAGCAGGTTGGCCAGCAGGTCCGGCCGGAAGATGCCCAGCACGAGGGCAAGAGTACTCGCGAGCACAACCGTGCCGTGGTTGATCCAGAACTGCTTGCGGCCACTGCGGACACGGACTATGTTGCGCGCCACCAGCGACGAGATGCCGATCAGGATCCCGGCCGCCGGGACCATCGCGGTGGCCGTCGCGGCGACGACGATGATCCCCGTCACCCACCCCGGCAGCGCGTCCTTCGACAGCGTCAGCAATACGCCGTTCGGGTCACTCCCCTTCGACACCACGAGGATCGCCGCGAACCCGATGATCATCGGCAGCAGCAGGCACAGCTCGTACACCGGCATCCAGGCGTAGTTGCGCCGCAGCACCTTCGGGTCGCGCGCCGACATCAGCGCCGGCCACGAGTGCGGCAGCGTCATCAGCCCGACGCCGATCGCGCTGACCAGCATGCTCGTCACGAACCAGACGTGGTCGTTCGGTCCACTGTGGATGATCAGCTTCTCCGGGTGCAGCTGTTCGATCTTGTGGAACACCCCGCTGATCCCGCCGGCGAAGTGCGTCGGCACCGCGATGGCCAGCACCACCAGCGCGACGAGCATGATCCCGTCCTTGAAGTAGGACGTCGCCGCGACGCCGCGCAGCCCGGCCCACAGCACGAACGCGACCACCAGCACGCTGCCGGTCACCATGCTCAGCGTGCCGGACGCGCTGTCGCCGGTGACCAGCCGGACGATCAGGCCGAGCCCGGTGATCTGCAGCTGCAGGTACGGCAGCACGAACACGACGCCGAGCACCGCGGACACCGTCCCGAGCGCCCGGCTGGAGTAGCGGTCCTCGAGGAAGTCGCCCTGGGTGAGGTAGCCGCGCTCCTTGCCCATCGTCCAGAGGCGTTTCGCGAGGAAGAACAGCACGACGTAGGCGATCGGCACGTACGGCAGCGCGTACATCGCCGCGACGCCGCCGGAGAACGCGAGGCCGGCCATGCCCAGGAAGGTGAAGGTGGTGAACACCTCGCCCGCCTGCAGGAACCACATGGTGAGCGCGCCGAAGCGGCGGCCGCCGACGGTCCACTCGGCCAGGTCGGCGACGGGCTTGCGGCGGCCGACGAAGCCGAGGACGCCGATCAGGACGATGCCGGCGAGGGTGAAGGTGAGGATCACGAGTCCTCCTCCCGCCCGCGCATCAGGCGCTCGGACAGCAGCAGCGCCGGGGTGAACATGAGGCACCAGAACGCGCCCCACACGATCATCCGCGGCAGCCCGAGCCACAGCCCGGTGGTGTTGACGAACGGCAGGAACGGCATCACGACCAGCGCGAGCACGGGCAGCAGCGGGGGCCAGTGGTAGCTGCGCACTCCCGTCACCCGGCCAGGAGCCCGAGGCGGCGGACGGCGAGCTCGGCCAGCAGCGCGGCGCCGTCGCCCAGCACGCTGTCGTCGAACCTCGCGCGCGGGGAATGGTTGTCCGGCGCGGAGTCCGGGTCCGTCGGGCACGCGCCGAGGAACAGGTACGCGCCGGGGACGCGTTCGAGCACGCGCGAGAAGTCCTCCGAACCGGTGATCGGGTCGGCCATCTCGGTGAACCGCTCTTCGCCGAAGACGTCACGGATCGTGGCGGCGACGAAGTCGTACGCGGCGGCGTCGTTGACCGTCGCCGGGTACTCCGGCTCGTAGGTGACGTCGATGTCGAGGCCGTGCGCGTCGGCGATGCCCCGGCAGACCTGCACTGCCCGCTCCCCCACCCGGGCCGCGACCTCCGGTGAGAACGACCGCAGCGTCGCCTCGAACACCGCGTCGTCCGGGATGATGTTGCGCCGGGTGCCGGCGTGGAACGAGCCGACGGTGACCACCACCGGGTCGAAGACGTCGAAGGTGCGCGTCACCATCGTCTGCAGGGCGGTCACCATCTCGCACGCCGCCGGGATCGGGTCGCGGGCGTCGTGCGGCGACGAGCCGTGGCCGCCTTCGCCCCGTACGCGGACTTCGAGGGCACCGGACGCCGCCATCAGCGTGCCGGGCCGGGCGACGAACTGGCCCTTCGCGTAGCTCGCGGCCGAGACGTGCAGGCCGTAGGCGGCGTCGACGTGCTTGCCGGACGCCGTCAGGACGCCCTCCTCGATCATGTGGCCGGCGCCGTCCCAGCCTTCTTCGCCGGGCTGGAACATGAAGACGACGTCGCCGGGGAGGTCGGCCTTGCGGGCGGCGAGCAGCCGGGCCGCGCCGACCAGGCCCGCCGTGTGCAGGTCGTGGCCGCAGGCGTGCATGGCGCCGTCGAGGGTCGAGCTGAACTCCTCACCGCTGGCCTCGGTGACCGGGAGCGCGTCCATGTCGCCGCGCAGGAGGACGGTTCCGCCGGGCTTGCCGCCGCGGAGGACCCCGGTGATCGACGAGAGGTTCTTGCCCAGGCTGATCTCCAGGGGCAGGCCGTCGAGGGCGGCGAGGACCCGCTCCTGGGTGCGCGGCAGGTGTAGGCCGATCTCGGGGATGCGGTGCAGGTCGCGGCGGAGGGCGACCAGGTCGTCGAGCAGGGCGGCGGCGTCCGAGCGCAGGGTCATCCGCAGATCATGCAAGTGTCGAGCACAATAGCCGCAGGAATTACCCGAAACCACCGCTGTGAGGGTCGATGAGCGAAGAATCCGCCATGTTGACCGAGCAGGACCTCAAACTGGTCGACGCGCTGCAGGCCGCGCCGCGGGCGTCGTGGTCGACGGTGGGCCGCG
This sequence comes from Amycolatopsis sp. NPDC114504, assembly GCF_055633595.1. Taxonomy (NCBI): domain Bacteria; kingdom Bacillati; phylum Actinomycetota; class Actinomycetes; order Pseudonocardiales; family Pseudonocardiaceae; genus Amycolatopsis; species Amycolatopsis sp. NPDC114504. Next base: position 2,005,803 of record NZ_JBVKDU010000001.1, read on the forward strand.
CGCTCGGCCTGGGCGCGGTGACCGCCGCCCGGCACTGGGACACGCTGGTCGAGCGCGGGGACGCGTGGCTCACCGCCTACATCGGCGGGGAGCTGACCGCGCAGCTGGCGCTGGCGTTCGTCGAGATCGACTGTGCGCCGGGCGCTGCGTTGCGGGTCGCGGCGGCGCTGGCCGCGGACGTCCACGTCGTCACCGTCGAGCACGTGGCCGGGCCGTGCGACCTGCTCGCCCACGTCGTCGCGCCGACCCTGCGCGAGCTGGGGGCGCACGTGCTGGACCGGGTGGCGACGGTGCCCGGGGTGACGCGGGCGCGCACGGTGCTGTCGCCGCGGATGTTCACCGAGGGCAGCCGGTGGCGGGTGCGGGCGATCTCGCCGGGGCAGCGCGAAGCGTTGTCGGTGAAGCCGGTGAAGAACCGCGCGCCCCTGCGGTTCGACGACGCGGACCGGGCGCTGATCCTGGCCCTCGGCGTGGACGCCCGCGCGTCGGCGGCGGCGCTGGCGATCGAGCTCGGCGTCGGCGCGACGACCGTGCGGCGCCGGCTGGACGCCCTGCTCGGACGGGGCGCGATCCGCATCCGGTGCGAGATCGCGCGGTCGGTGTCGCCCGCGCCGGTCACGGTGACGCTGTGGCTGCGGGTGCCGCCGGACAAGCTGGAGACGACCGCGCGGTCGCTGGCGATGCTGCCGGAGGTGCGCATGTGCGCGGGCCTGACCGGGGCGGCGAACCTGATGCTGGTGGTGTGGCTGCCGTCGCACCACGACACGCTGCCGCTGGAGGCGGTTCTGGCGGCGAAGCTGCCGTGGCTGGAGATCACCGGCCGGGCGGTGACGCTGCGGAGCGTCAAGCTGATGGGCCGCCTGCTCGACGCGGCCGGGCGCGGGACCGGGCGCGTGCCGCTGGACTTCTGGGCCGCGGTCCCCGTGCCGGAGCACGGGGACCGCAGCGTGGGCCGGTCCGGGGGATGAGGGGGGTGAGGTGGAGGGAAGCATCCACCGGACCGGGGTCTTCGGGGGATTCCGGCCGGGTGACCGCGGGGCGGCCGGCGGGCCGGGAAGTCTGGGAGATCTGGGAGGTCTGGGCGGATCTCGCGTGAGCGGAGTGGTGACTCGCGCGGATCTCACGTACCTGGGAAGTCGGCTCGCGTAGCCGGACGGTCGGTTCGCGTGCCTGGTGCGGATCTCGTGTGGCTGGGAGCGGATCTCGCGTGATCCTGGGCGGAACTCGCGTGATTGCGGAGGCATCTCGCGTGACTGACGGGGCATCTCGCGTGACTGGGGAGGCATCACTCGCGACTGGGCGGGACTCGCGTGACTCGGAGGGCATCTCGCGTGATTGCGGAGGCATCGCACGTGATTGGAGGGGCATCACTCGGGACTGGGCGGGACTCGCGTGACTGAAGGGGCATCTCGCGTGACTGGGGAGGCATCTCGCGTGATCGGGAGGGCATCTCGCGTGATTGGAGGGGCATCACTCGTGATCGGGGGGTCGACATGGGGAGGAGTTCCGGCTCGGTGGACTGGGGGGGTGAGGTGGAGGGAAGTGTCCACCGGCCGGAACTCGCGGGGCGGGGAGGCGCCCGCCTGTTTCCTCCTTCGCTGACCCGGCGGCTGCCGGATCGGTGTGGGGTGAGGAATCCCGGCCCGGGGGACTTGGGGGGTGAGGTGGAGGGAAGCGTCCACCCGGGCCGGGGCTCGGGGCGCGGGACGGGGGTCCCGCGGTACTTCGGGTGGTGCTACCGGCCCGGCGGACTCGGGGGGGTGAGGTGGAGGGAAGTGTCCGCCGGGCCGGGGTTCGTGGGGCGGGTCAGTACCCGCCGGTGGAGGCGGACGCCGTCGCGACGGAGTCGTCCGGCCGGCGCGACGGGTCGACCCGGCAGCCATCGGGTTCCATGGCGTACCAGGTGTTCCCCGCGCCGTGGCCGGTCGCCTCGCCGGGCGCGCCGTCCTTGGCGTAGGTGTAGACGGGCCAGCCGCCGACGGTCACCTGCTTGCTCCCGTCGGTCCGGGTGACCTGGCCGACCAGTCCGGTGTCGATGTCTTCGGCGACGGTGATCCGGCCGTCGACGAGCAGGGGCGGCCACGTCCGTGCGCAGGCACCGTCGCAAGTGGACGTTCCGGACCCTCGGCCGTCCCGGGTGAAGAGGTAGAGCGTGCGGCCGGCCTCGTCGGTCAGGACCGAGCCGAGGCCGCCGATGTCGGCGGTCCCGATGCTGGTCCGGGCGGCGGGCCGGCTTTCCGCGGCCGCCTTCTCCCCCACCGGCGTGATCGCCGCCCAGTCCGCGCTGACGTTCTGGCCGAGCGCGATCCCGGAACCGGTGTCCTTGGCGTAGGAGTAGACGGGCCAGCCGCCGACCGTCACCTGCTTGCGGCCGTCGGGCCGGGTGACCAGGCCGACGAGCTGCGCGTCCACCCCGGCGGCCAGTGCCGGGGAGTCGGACAGCAGCGGTGGCCACATCTGCGCGCAGGCGGCCACGCAGGTGGCCTTCGGCGGATTGCCGGAGTCCTTGGCGTAGCGGTAGAGCGTGTGGCCTTCGGCGTCGGCGAGGACCGCGCCGAGACCATCCACAGTGGACTTCACCAGCTGGGCCTGGCCGGCCCCGGGGGCCGGCTGAACCGTGCTCGCCGAGAGCTGCTGCTGTGCGCCGAGCGACACCGGCTGGACCGCACCGGACGTGGCGTACGGGTTGGTCCCGCAGGCCGCGACCAGCGCGAGACCGGCGATGGCGGCGGGCAGTGCAACGGCACTCGGACGAGCACGGTTCATCGGACGTTCTCCCTCCTGGCGTGGAGTGACTGGTGCGGAAGGGTTATTCCGCGCAGGCCTTGCCGGAGTTGATGCAGTTGACCAGACGGCCCATGATCTTCCGGCTCATCACGTTCGCGAAGTCGTCGTGATCGGACCGCGGGTTGTGCTTTTCCTGGGCGAAGGCGTCCACTTTGTACTGGCCCTTCTGCTGGACGTCCTGCGGGACGTCGTAGACCAGCGTCACCTGCAGCTGCGGCACGTTCTTGAAGCCCTGCGGGCACTTGCCCTGCTGGTTCGCGAACACGATGTGCGTGCGGTGGTTGGCGCTGTCGGTGTTCTTGCCGTCCCAGCAGTTCGGGAAGTTGTGGATCCGCTCGACCTTGCTGCCCTGCGGGCAGATCGGGTAAAGGTCGGTCAGGCGGTCCTCGAACCCGGTGCAGGTCCAGCTGGGCCGGGCGTTGGCCGGGCCGTTGGTGCTCTGCTTGGCGTCACCGTAAAGGATCTTCAGGCCGAGCGGCATCGCGACGACCTTCTGGGCGCCACCGCCGATGAACTTCAGCGTCGCGGACTCCGGCTCGACGATCTCGCCGTCGTTGTCGCCGACCTCTTCGTTCGCGCCCTCGGGGCCGCCCAGCTCTTCGGCCGGCGGTGCGGCGGCGGAGCTGCTCTGGTTGCCGTTCTGGCCACCGTTGTTCTGACCGCCGTTGTTCTTGCCGCCGTTGTTCTGGCCACCGTTCTGACCGCCACGACGGCGGTCCTGGGCCTGCTGCTGGTCCTGCTGGTTCTGCCCGTCCTGCTGCTGGGCGCTCGCGTCACCGTTGCGGGTCGCGCCGCCACCGGTGTTCTTTTTCTTCTGCTGCTGACCGTTCTGGTCCTGCGCGTTCGGGTCCTGCTGGTCCTGCGCGTTGGGGTCCTGCGCGTCCTGCTGGTCCTGCGCGTTCGGGTCCTGCGCGTCCTGGTTCTGGGCGTCCTGGCCCTGCCCGGCGTCGTCCGCGGCCTGCGCGTCCTTGGCGCTCTGGTCCTGCTGGACGTCGCCGGTCTTGCCCTGCTGGTTCTGCTGCGCCTTCTGGTTCTCGCTCTCGTTGGCCGCGTTGTCCTCGCGGTCGATGCGGATCACGGGCCAGAAGTAGGCCGACTGGTCACCGTTCTTGCAGGTGGTGTCGCCGGCCAGCAGGCTCTTGAGGCTCGAATCGGCGTCAGTGGTCACGTTGCCGACGTAGTCGTGCAGGTGCTGCGCGCCGTTCTTGATCCCGGGCTGGGCGATGAAGTTGTCCGGGTTGTGGTGCGCGCCGTCCGCGTTCGTTCCACAGTCGACGGTGAAGGACCCTTGGGTGCCCTTCTTCTTCAAGGCCGCGTTGACGTTGTTGCCGGCGGGAACCTTGTTGATGTCGATGAAGAACGACGGGTCCGCGGGGTCCGCGCTGGCCTCGCCCGTGCGGCCCGTCGAGACCGCGACGGCGAGTGCGCCGACGGCGATCGCCAGGCCGATCGCGCCCATGGCGATCTTGGTACGGCGGGCGACGCGATGCTTGCCCGTCACGGGGGACCGAGAATTCCGGGCCATAGACTAGTTCACCTCGTTCGTTATTCCGGGCACGCCGAATAGCGCGGCGGCCCGGGCAAGAACTACCGTTGGTTGAGGTCGAGATCGCACGGAACCCGCGGGGAGCTCTGGTTCCGGCTGTCGGGACGCATCGGGGGATGCATTGGGGGATACGGACGTGAGCGCTCCGAGGTTCAAAAGCGACCAGCCCGTTATCTGTTCGTTATCAAGTGAAACGCAACCGCGCGCCATTCATCGAGGTCACCGCGCTGCGGGCCGGAAAAGGAAGTCTGGTCCATGCCTTGAACCACGGCCGGATCACGACCGTGGTTCAGGCAAGACGTGGTTCAGACAAGACAGGGTGCGGAAGAAGAAAGTCAGCGCTGCACGACGACGAGGACCGTGCCGTCGTCGCCGCGGACCTCGAAGCGGGCGATCTGGTCCATCGGCAGCGAGATGGAACCCTGCAGCCGCAACGGCTCCGGGGAGCCGGGGATGCCGAAGCCCTTGGGCGGCACCGACCAGCCGGACACGACGCGGGCGTCACCCGTCGTCGAGATGGCGAACAGCTGGCACTTCAGCGGCCCGACGATGCCGCGCAGCTCGAGGTCGACGCGGCTGCCCCACTCCACAGGGGACACCGTCACGACGGCGCTGACCGCGGACCCGCCGCTGCCGCTGCCCCGGCCGTAGGTCTGGCCGCTGCCCGCCGGCGCACCGGTGGACGGCGGCGCCGGGATGCTCGTCGCCAGGACGCTCGTCACCGGCGGGGGCTGCTTGGTGCTCGGCGCCGAGAGCGACGCGGGCGGGACGGCGTCGGCCGGGCGGACCGCGAGGGTCACCAGCGGGCCGGCCACGACGAGCGCGGCGGCCGCGGTGCCGGCGATGATGCCGAGCCGCTTGCGCCGGCGGCGCTTGACCGAGGCCTCTTCCATCAGGCCGCGCAGCACGCGGGGCCCGGGCGCGAGGGTGCGCGGACTGGGCGCCGGCATCGGCGGCTCGGGCCAGCTGCGCTTCACGAGGTCGAGGACGTCCGGCAGCTGGTACAGCTCGATCAGGTCGAGCTGGCAGTGCGGGCAGTTCATGAGGTGGGCTTCGAACTGGGTGCTCTCGGCCTCGCTGAGGACGCCGAGCACGTACGCGGCGACGTCGGTGTGTGCGGACCCGGCCACCCTCAGTTCACCCCCGCTCACGCAGGGCCCGGCGCAGCGCGCGGACGGCGTGGTGGATGCGGGACTTGATGGTGCCCGGGGGCACGCCGAGGGTCGCCGCCACCTCGTTCACGGTCCGATCCCGCAGGTAGGTCTGCTGGATGGCCTCCCGCTGCTCGGGCGAAAGGCCCTGCAGCGCCTCGTAAACGATCATCGCGGCGAGCGTCCGGTCCGACTCGTCGGACACCGTGATCGCGTCGGATTCGATCTCCTCGAGCTCCTGGGGGCGCACGCTCCGGCTGCGCCAGCCGTCGATGACGATGCGCCGCGCGACCGTGAACAACCAGGCGCGCAGCATCTCCGGCTGGCGGTCGAGCTTGTCCGCGTTCCGCCACGCCTTGATCAGGGTCTCCTGCACGACGTCTTCGGCCCACTGCCGGTCGTGGCCGGTCAGGCGGAGCGCGAACGCCATGAGGGACCCGCCGAACTCCTGGTAGAGCGCCTTCGCCAGATCATCATGGGCGTCGTTGGGCTCAACACCCACGACTTCCTGATCTTCGACGGGTCTCAGCGCTCGAGTGTGCCGTCCCACGCGGGACATCCTGGTGGTCCGGACGGCCTACGTCCAGTACCAATATGCAGCGAAACTTTTTTGAACCGTTTCCGAACCGTGTCCGTATCCCCTACCGAAGACCCCCGACAACGCGTTGTCCCCCGCAACGCTCCACATCCACTCCGGACTGTTCGTCCACTGTGGATCTTTCGCGCGCATTTTCGCCTCACCCCAGGCTACTGCGCGTAGTCATGCCCTCCGGAGGAGCAGTGATACGCATTCCCCGTACGGTGGTCCCCGCCGCCGTGTGCCTCACCGCACTCGCCCTGCTCACCGCCTGTACCGCCGGCGCCGCCACCACCTCGGGTGGCTACGCCGCAGGCAGCGGTGCCGGCATGCAGATGCCCGGTATGCAGGCCCCCATGACCCTCGCCATGCCGCAGCCGATCACGGCCAACCCCAACGACCCGATGAAGAGCCAGCTCAGGGGTGCGAAGACCTTCGACCTCGGCCTCATGCTCGTCGACGGGACCGGCTACACGATCTACCGATACGACCGCGACTCGACCAACCCGCCGCGGTCGAACTGCAACGACGCCTGCGCGACCAAGTGGATCCCCGTCAAGACCGGCGGTCCCGCGCCGATCGACGTCGACCAGTCGCTGATCGGTGAGCTCACCCGCGACGACGGCACCCAGCAGGCCACCCTCGCCGGCTGGCCGCTGTACCACTTCGTCGGTGACAGCGAGCCGGCCGACACGTCCGGTCAGGGCGCCGACCAGGCCTGGTACCCGATCGCGCCCGACGGCAAGAAGATCACGCTGACCCAGGACCAGTGGAGGGAAAATGCTTTCGGCCTCTGAGTTCGCCGGCCCGGAGCTCATCCCTCCGTCCCCGCTCGAACGCTCCCGCCCGCTGGTCCGGATCCTGTTCGTGCTGGTCGCGGTGCTGACGCTGCTCGCGTCGGTGTCCCCGGCCTCGATCGCCCAGACGAGCTCCACCGCCATCTCGCCCGAAGACGCCATCCTGCTGAACAAGGTCCGCCAGGCCGGTCTGTGGGAGATGCCCTCGGGCATGATGGCGATGCAGAAGGGCAGCCCGAAGGTCCAGGCGGTCGGCTTCGCGATCATGATGGACCACGGCCGCCTCGACGTCGCGACCCGCGCGCTGTCGGCGAAGCTCAACTCGCCGGTGCCCGACCAGCCCTCCGACGAGCAGCGCGGCTGGCTCCTCGAAGAGATGAACGCGCCCCCCGGGCCGTCGTTCGACAGCGTCTTCGCCAACCGGCTGCGCTCGGCGCACGGCGCCGTGTTCGCCGTCCTCGCGCAGCTGCGCGCCGGCACCCGCAACGACGACGTGCGCGCGTTCGCGACCGTCGGCAACCAGGCGGTCATGCGGCACATGACGATGCTCGAGAGCACCGGCATGGTCGACTACACGGCGCTTCCCGCGCCGGTCGTCTCCGCCACGTCCGCGCCCGCCGGGCAGCCGCTCGGCCTCGACACGTCCCAGATCGCCGTGGTGGCGGCGTTGTTCCTGCTGGTCGGCGGCGGTCTCTTCTACGTGCTGCGCCAGATCAAGGGCAACCGCGGCCGCGGCCGGGCCACGCGCCGGCCGGCCACGGTGAGAACCGGGGGCACCCATGGTTGAGACCTGGCACGACGCGACGATCTTCCTCACGCAGCAGTTCCAGCCGAAGACCGACCCGGCGGCCCGCGGCCTCGCGGCCTTCGCCGCCCGGGCGTCCTACGCGGCGATGATGCTGACGCTCACCTGGGGTGTGCTCACCGCCACCGGCTGGGTGCGCTCGGTCACCGGCCGCAAGGCACTGCGCAGCTCCCACATGGTGCTCGCCACCGGCACGATCATCTTCGGTGGCATCCACGCGCTGGGCTTCTTCTACCTGACGGTCCAGCCGTACAGCCTGCAGTACCTGTTCCTCCCCTTCCTGTCGGGCCAGGAGACCCGGCACAGCATCGGCATCGTCGGCTTCGAGGTCATGCTGGCCATCGCGCTCACGGCGGGCCTGCAGCGGTTCACCTCCTACCGCCGCTGGCTGTGGCTGCACCGCTGCGCCTACCCGGCCGTCGCGCTGACCGCGCTCCACGCGTGGTTCGGTTCGATCGCCAACGGCCACCTCGCGGTCGTCTGGCTGGGCGGCATCACGCTGCTCGTCCCGGCGGTCACGACGTCGCTGCTGCGGTTCATGCCCGCGCGGACCCTCGAACGCATCGGACTCGTGGAAGAGCAGGTGGCTTGACATGCCCTTCCGTTTGCCCGGTGGCGGGCCCCGGATCAGCGTCGACAACGACCGGTGCGAGCTCTACGGCATCTGCGCCATGGAGGCGCCGGACGTGTTCGACCTCGGCCAGGACGGCCGCCTGCGCTTCCACACGCGGCTGCTGGACGAGACCACGATTGAACAGGCGAAGATGGCGGCCCGCTGCTGCCCGATGCAGGCGGTCGTGATGAGAGGAGAGCTCGATGGCTGACGGCGACCGGATCGTCATCGTCGGCGCGGGTGTCGCCGGGTTGCGCGCCGCGGAACGGCTGCGCGAGCAGAACTTCGACGGCGAGATCGTCCTCATCGGCGACGAAGCGCGGCGGCCCTACCACCGGCCGATGGTCTCCAAGGCACTCGTGATGGGGACCGAACGGCCCAGCGACGTGGGCCTTTCGCACTACCTGCCGGACCTCGACGTCCACTGGCGCCTCGGCGCGCGGGTCACGCACCTGGACACCACCGAGCGGGTCGTGCACCTGCCCGGCGGCGAGTCCCTCTGGTACGACGGCCTGATCGCCGCGACCGGCGTCTACCCGCGGCACCTGCCCGGGACGCCGCGGCACGACCCGCGCGTGCGGATCCTGCGCACGGTCGAGGACTCGATGGCCGTGCGGCGCTGCCTCAACGCCAGCAAGAAGCCGGCCGTCGTGATCGGCGCCGGCCTGATCGGCAACGAGTTCGCCGCGAGCATGCGGCACATCGGCCGGGACGTCACGCTCATCGGGCACGCGAAGGCCCCGCTGCACCGCTTCGGCGACCGCGTCTCCAACGGCGTCGTCGAGGCGCACCACGAGCACCGCGCGAAGCTGTCGATGAAGAGCGAAGTGCGGCACTGGATCAGCACGAAGGACACCGTCGGGCTGCACCTGACGAACAACCAGCTGCTGGTCGCCAGCGTCGTCGTGCTCGCCATCGGCAGCGTCCCGTCGGTCGACTGGATGCGCGGCTCCGGCCTCGACATCAGCGACGGCGTGCTCTGCGACTCGAAGCTGTTCGCCGAGGGCGCGTCCGACGTCGTCATCGCCGGCGACATCGCGCGCTGGCCGAACCTGCGGTTCGACGAGACCCCGCGCCGCGTCGAGCACTGGATCAACGCCGTCGAGTCGGCCCGGCACGCGGCGGACAACCTGCTGATGGGCCAGTCCAGCGCGAAGCCGTTCACCCCGCTCCCCCGCGCCTGGTCGACGCTGTACGACACCCGGCTGCAGATGTGCGGGATGCCTTCGCTGGCCGAGGACACGGTCACGCTGGCCGACGGCATCACCGGCTTCATCCGCGACGGCAGGCTCGTCGGCATCTCCGCGTGGGACAAGCCGCGCGCGATGCTCGACTGGATGGCCGAGCTGGACCGCCGGCTGCCCGCGCCCGAGTACGTGCCGGAGCCGGAGCCCGCTCCCGCCCCCGAGGTGGCCGAGGTCCCGACGGTCGAACCGGCCATCGCGGCACTGGCGGCCGAGGTGCCGACGGAGTTCGAGAGCGGCTTCGACCAGCAGGCCTTCGAGCGCGAGTTCGAGAGCGAGTTCGCCAACAACATCCCCACGACGGCGTTCCCCGCCCTCGCGGCCCCGCCCACCACGGCGTTCGCCGCACAGCCCGGAGCGGCGCTGCCGACGATGGCCATTCCGATGGGGAGGTAAAAGCCGGGACGTGGCTGCGCGCGGCGGCCATCGTCCCTTGCCGGTCACCACATCCCCTCCGCGGCTGGGCGGTGTGGTGACCGGCCCCCAACGTCCCTCTGCCCGCCTCGCGTCCGGTGACAGGGCTTTCCGCCCGAAGTCGAAGACCGAGCGTCCGGCGGGCCAGGAGAGGGCCATCCCGAGGGAACCCGACGCCCCCGGGGTGGCCTTCTCCCGGCGCACCGGGCGGGGGTCCGGGGTCGAACGTCACGGCGGTTCCGCCGCCGCGGCGTGCACGTCCGTGACGGCCTTTCCGGCGGAAGGGTATGCCGCCGGAAAGGCCGTCACGGTCGAAAGTCGGGTTCGGGGTTGCACCGGCGAAGGCCGTCTCGAGGGAAACGGGAACCCTCGAGACGGCCTTCACCTCGTCCTGACCCCCTGTGAGACCTTCGATTCGGCCACCACGAGCACGCCGAGCACCAGCACCACGATCCCGACCACCCGCAGCCCGGCGTCCGCGCCCGCGACGAACGCCGTGACGAAGTCGGGCCCGTGGCTCGCCGCGGTCATGACCGTGCCGATGACGGCGACGCCGAGCGCGCTGCCGAACTCGCGGGTGGTGGCCTGCAGCCCGGTGCCGACACCCGCCCGGTCCGGCGGCAGCGAGCCGGCGATCACGCCCGAGAGTGTCGGCAGCGCCAGTGTCACGCCGATCCCGGTCACCACCAGCCAAGCCGCGTAGCCCGCGTACGGCGTCCGCGCGTCGCTCGTGGACAGTCCGAGCAGGCCACCGCCGACGAACGCGAAGGCCAGTGCCACCGTGGTGTCGAGGCCGATCCGCCGCGCCAGCGGGCCGGCGTGGCGGCCGCCGAGGATGATCGGGACGGTCAGCGGGATGATCCCCAGCCCGGTGCCCAGGACGCCGAACCCCTTGGCGTACTGCAGGAACGACGCGTTGACGTAGAACAGCGCGAACATGCCGAAGAAGATCGTCGTCATCCCGAGGCAGGCGCTGCGCAGGCCCGCGATCCGGAACAGCCGCGGGTCCAGCAGCGGGTGCGCCACGCGCAGTTCGACGAACGTCCACGCGGCGAACAGCACGGCGGCGCCGGCGAACCCGGTCACGACGACCGCGCTCCCCCAGCCCGCCTCGGGACCTTGGACGATCCCGACCAGCAGAGCGACCGACGCGCCGACCAGCAGCACCGTGCCCAGCGGGTCCAGCCCGCGGTCGTGGCGCGACGACACCGGCGCCGTGCGCGCCACCAGGGCGGCGGTCACCAGGGCGAGCGGCACGACGGCGGCGAACAGCCAGCGCCACGAGCCGCCGGTGAGGACCAGCCCGCCGCCGACGTTGCCGAGGACACCGCCGATGCCGGTCATCGACGCCCAGGTCGCGATGGTCGCGGCCTTCTTCTCCGGCGGGACGGCGTGCAGCAGGACGGCGAGCGAGTTGGGCAGCACGGCGGCGGCCCCGGCCCCGGTGAGCGCCCGGCCGGCCAGCAGCGATACGACGTCCGGGGCCACCGCCGAGAGCAGCGCGCCGGCGGCGAACAGCCCGAGCCCGGCCAGCAGGACGCCCTTGCGGCCGAACCGGTCGCCCGCAGCGCCGCCCGGGATCACCAGGCAGGCGAACACGATGACGTAGGTGTCGACGATCCAGACCAGCGCGGCCGCCGACGGGTGCAGCGCGCTCGCCGCGAGCATCGGGACGGCGAGGTTGACCGCCGCGACCATGCCGACGACGAGCACCACGCAGGCGCACATGAGCGTGAGCAGGCCACTTCGTTTCCCGAGATCCATGCGGCCGACGGTAGGAAACGCCGGACTGTTCGCGCCACGCAACTTCGGCAACCCTGGATTGCGTACGATGCAACCATGTCCGACCAGCTCGACCTCAACCTCCTGCGCGTGTTCGACGCGCTGCTACGAGACGGGAGCGTGACGGCGGCGGCCGAGCGCCTCCACCTGTCCATCCCGGCGACGAGCCGGGCGCTGGGCCGGCTGCGGCGGGCGATGGGCGACCCGATCCTGGTGCGCGCCGGCCGCGCGATGGCGCCGACGCCGTTCGCGCTCCGCACGGCGCCGCGGGTGCGGTCACTGCTGGACGAGGCCGCGTCGCTGGTCAACGTGGACTTCTCGGTCGCCGGCCTCGAGCGGACGTTCACGATCCGGATCAACGACGGCGTGGCGGCGACCCTGGCGTCGGCGGCGGTGGAGGCGACGGCGGCGGCCGCCCCGGGCGTCACGCTGCGCTTCGTCGCGGAGGGCAGCGAAAGCCCGGAGGCGCTGCGAGACGGCTCGATCGACCTCGACATCGGCGTCGGCGACGCCCCGGCGCCGGACATCCGGACCGCGGTGCTGTACCGCGAACAGCTGGTCGGCATCGTCCGCGCCGACAGCCCGCTGGGCCGCGGCCGCCGCCCGACGCCGTCGCAGCTGTGCCGGCACCCGCACGTGTCGGCGTCCCGGCGCGGCCTGGCCCGCGGTCCGCTGGACGAGGCACTGGCCGCGCTCGGCCTGCGCCGGCACGTGGCGGCGGTGGTCCCGACGTCGGCGGTGGCGACGCTGCTGGTGGCGTCGAGCGGCTACGTCGGCATGGTCCCCGGCCGCCTCGCCGAGCAGCACGGCCCGGCGCTGGGCCTGCGCTGGTTCCCGATGCCGGTGGACCTGCCGGAGGTCGACGTCCGGCTGCACTGGCACGCCCGCCTGGACGCGGACCCGGCCCAGCGCTGGCTGCGCGACACGATCCGCGACGCCCTCCGCTGACCGTGTCGACCCTCCAATCACGCGTGATTGGAGGGTCGACAATCACGCGTGATGCCCCTCCAATCACGCGTGATGCCTCCTCAGTCACGCGAGATGCCCCCTCAATCACGCGTGATGCCCCTCGGCGCACGCCCGATGTCGTGCGGAAACGGTCGACACGCGTGATCGGAAGGACGACACGCGTGTTTGGGGGGACGACACGAAGCTCTCCGCCGGAGCTGTCCGATGTGGCACGATTCGAGCGTGACCAGCACCGCCACGGCCCAGTACCTGCGCGACCTCGCGCTGCTGCGCCGGGTCCGGGACCGGATCGACCGGGAGTACGCCCAGCCGCTCGACGTCGAAGCGCTCGCGCGCGGGGTCAACATGTCCGGCGGGCACCTCAGCCGGCAGTTCCGCAAGGCCTACGGAGAGTCACCGTACTCGTACCTGATGACGCGGCGGATCGAGCGTGCGATGGCGTTGCTGCGCAAGGGCGAACTGAGCGTCACCGAGGTCTGCTTCACCGTCGGCTTCTCGTCGCTGGGCACCTTCAGCACGCGGTTCGCCGAGCTGGTCGGCGTGCCGCCGAGCGTCTACCGCGAGGAGCAGGCCGAGGCGACCGCGGGCATGGTGCCGTGCGTGGCCAAACAGGTCACCAGACCGATCAGGAATCGAGAAGCGCGGCCCTCGGCGGCCACCTAGGGTGACCGTCATGGACGTCACCATTCACTCGAGCTTCCTCCCCCACACCGACCCGGAAGCGTCGCTCGCCTTCTACCGCGACCTGCTCGGCTTCGAGGTCCGGATGAACGTCAAGTACGGCGAGCTGAACTGGATCACCGTCGGCCCGCCGAACCAGCCCGACACGGCGATCGTGCTGAGCCCGGTGTCCGCGACACCCGGCCTCACCGACGACGAGCGCCGCATGATCGCCGAGATGATGGCCAAGGGCACCTACGCCTCCATCAACCTCGCCAGCACGGACCTCGACGCGCTCTTCGCGAAGCTCGAAGCGGGCAACGCCGAGGTCGTCCAGGAGCCGGTCGACCAGCCCTACGGCGTCCGCGACTGCTCCTTCCGCGACCCGGCCGGCAACCTCCTGCGCATCCAAGAACTGCGCTGAGGCGGCCCGCATGTGCCTCGGCCTGACCGTCGCCGCCCGCGAGCACTTCCGTGAGCTGACGCGGCTGCGGCGCGTCCGCGACCACATCGACCGCACCCACGCGCGTCCCCTCGACCTCGAGGCACTGGCCCGGCTGGCCGAGCTGCCGGTGCCCCGGTTCGTGCACCGCTTCCGGCTGGCGTACGGGATTTCCCCGCAGGACTACCACCGCCGCGCCCGCGTCCCCGCCGCAGACCTCGTCCCAGAACCACGCTGACCGCCCCGAACGCTGGAGACCCGATGACCAAGCCCACGAGGAAGTCCGCGCCGCACGTCGCCGACAGCCACGACCTGATCCGCGTCCACGGCGCGCGCGTGAACAACCTCAAGGACGTCAGCGTCGAGCTGCCGAAGCGGCGCCTGACGGTGTTCACCGGCGTCTCCGGCTCCGGCAAGTCGTCCCTGGTGTTCAGCACGATCGCCGCGGAGTCGCAGCGGCTGATCAACGAGACCTACAGCACCTTCGTGCAGGGGTTCATGCCGACGCTGGCCCGGCCGGACGTCGACGTCCTCGACGGGATCACGACGGCGATCATCGTCGACCAGGAGCGGATGGGCGCCAACCCGCACTCCACCGTCGGCACCGCGACCGACGCGAACGCGATGCTGCGCATCCTGTTCAGCCGGCTCGGGCAGCCGCACATCGGCTCGCCGCAGGCGTTCTCGTTCAACGTCGCTTCGATCAGCGGCGCGGGCGCGGTCACCATCGAGAAGGCCGGGCGGCAGATCAAAGAGCGGCGCAGCTTCAGCATCACCGGCGGCATGTGCCCGCGCTGCGAGGGCCGCGGCAAGGTCAACGACATCGACCTGACCGCGCTGTTCGACGAGGACAAGTCGCTCAACGAAGGCGCGATCACGATTCCGGGCTACAGCATGGAGGGCTGGTTCGGCCGCATCTTCCGCGGCTCCGGCTTCTTCGACCCGGACAAGCCGATCAAGAAGTTCACGAAGAAGCAGTTCAACGACCTGGTCTACAAGGAACCGACCAAGATCAAGGTCGAGGGCATCAACCTGACGTTCTCGGGGCTGGTCCCGGCGATCCAGAAGTCGATGCTGTCGAAGGACGTCGACTCGATGCAGCCGCACATCCGCGCGTTCGTCGAGCGAGCGGTCACGTTCACCACGTGCCCGGACTGCGAGGGAACGCGGCTGTCGGCGGAGGCCCGGTCGTCGAAGATCGACGGGATCAGCATCGCCGACGCGTGCGCGATGCAGATCAGCGACCTCGCCGGCTGGGTCGGGAAGCTGGCCGAGCCGTCGGTCGCGCCACTGCTGGACGCGCTACGGCGGACCCTCGACTCGTTCGTCGAGATCGGGCTCGGCTACCTCTCGCTCGACCGGCCGTCCGGCACGCTCTCGGGCGGGGAAGCCCAGCGCACCAAGATGATCCGCCACCTCGGGTCGTCGCTCACCGACGTCACCTACGTCTTCGACGAGCCGACGATCGGCCTGCACCCGCACGACATCCAGCGGATGAACGACCTGCTGCTGCAGCTGCGGGACAAGGGCAACACGGTGCTGGTCGTCGAGCACAAGCCGGAGGCGATCGCGATCGCCGACCACGTCGTCGACCTCGGGCCGCACGCCGGTTCGGCCGGCGGCGAGGTCGTGTTCGAGGGCACCGTGGCGGCTCTGCGCAAGAGCAGGACGCTCACCGGACGGCACCTGGACGACCGCGCGTCGCTGAAGTCGTCGGTGCGGTCGCCGTCGGGCTTCCTCGAGGTGCGCGGCGCGTCGACGCACAACCTGCAGGACGTCGACGTCGACATCCCGCTCGGCGTGCTGACCGTCGTGACCGGGGTGGCGGGCTCGGGCAAGAGCTCGCTGATCCACGGCTCGGTGTCCGGCGGCGAAGGTGTCGTGACCGTCGACCAGACGGGCATCCGCGGCTCGCGCCGGAGCAACCCGGCGACCTACACCGGCTTGCTGGAGCCGATCCGCAAGGCGTTCGCCAAGGCCAACGGCGTCAAGCCGGCGCTGTTCAGCGCGAACTCCGAAGGTGCGTGCCCGAACTGCAACGGCGCCGGCGTCGTCTACACGGACCTGGGGATCATGGCCGGCACCGCCACGCCGTGCGAGGTCTGCGAAGGCAAGCGGTTCATGGCGGAGGTGCTGGACTACAAGTTCGGCGGACGCGACATCAGCGAAGTGCTCACGATGTCCGTGGCCGAAGCGGAGGAGTTCTTCGCCGAAGGCGAGGCGACGCTCCCCGCGGCTCACAAGATCCTTACACACCTGTCCGACGTCGGCCTCGGCTACCTGACGCTCGGCCAGCCGCTCACGACGCTGTCCGGCGGCGAGCGGCAGCGGATCAAGCTGGCGACGCACATGGCGGAAAAGGGCGGGATCTACGTCCTCGACGAGCCGACGGCGGGCCTGCACCTGGCCGACGTCGAGCAGCTGCTTGGCCTCCTGGACCGACTTGTGGACTCGGGCAAATCGGTGATCGTCATCGAACATCATCAGGCGGTCATGGCCCACGCGGACCGGATCATCGACCTCGGCCCGGGCGCGGGCCACGACGGCGGCCGCGTCGTCTTCGAAGGCACCCCCGCTGACCTGGTGAAATCGCGCAAGACGCTCACCGGCGAGCACCTCGCGGAGTACGTCGGCTGATCAAGGAGCCCCTATACCAGATTCGGCGGTAGGGCAGGCCCCCGGAATGTGCCGGGGGCACTCCGGGTTCCGCGACGAACCCCTACCAGGAAGACTGCTGCCGGTGACCACAGAGAACCTCGTGCACACCGGCAGCGACTTCGCCCGGCTGAGCCAACGCATCTCCGCCGCCGGCCTGATGACGCGCCGCCCCGGCTACTACACCGCCCGGTTCGCCGTCGTGGGCGGGCTGTTCGCCGCCGGGTGGGTCGCCTTCGCGCTACTCGGGGACTCGTGGTGGCAGCTGGCCGTCGCCGCGTTCCAGGCCGTCATGTTCGCGCAGATCGCGCTGCTCTCGCACGACCTCGCGCACAAGCAGGTCTTCCGGCGGCGGCGGCCCACCGAGATCGCCGGGATGCTCGTCGGCAACCTCGGCATCGGGATGAGCTACGGCTGGTGGATGGACAAGCACACCCGCCACCACGCCAACCCGAACCACGAGGACCTCGACCCCGACGTCGACCCGGACATCTTCGTGTGGTCCGAGAACCAGGCCCGCAACGCGGGCGGGGTCGCGCGGTTCATCGGGCGGTACCAGGCGTTCCTGTTCTTCCCGATGCTGACGCTCGAAGGGCTCAACCTGCACGTTTCGGGGATCCGCGCGGTGGTCAAGCCGGGCCTGCGCCGCCGCTGGGTGGAAGCCTCGCTGCTGGCCACGCACGTCGTCGTCTACCTCGGCGCGCTGATCACCGTGCTCTCCCCCGGCAAGGCGGTCCTGTTCTTCGTGGTCCACCAGGCGCTCTGGGGCGTCTACATGGGATCGATCTTCGCGCCCAACCACAAGGGCATGCCGACGCTGACCGGGCAGCCCGCGCTCGACTTCCTCCGCAAGCAGGTGCTGACTTCGCGCAACGTCCGCGGCGGCCTCGTCACCGACGTCGCCCTCGGCGGCCTCAACTACCAGATCGAGCACCACCTGTTCCCGAGCATGCCGTCGCGGCACCTGCGGCTGGCCCAGCCGATCGTCGAGGGGTACTGCGCCGAGCTGGGCGTCCCCTACCTGCAGACGAGCCTCGTCGAGTCCTACCGGCAGGCCCTCACCCACCTGCATGAAGCTGGGGCACCTCTCAGGAACCGTTCGTAGACTCGGAGGCATGAGGAAGACGATCGCTGCTCTGCGCGACCTGCCGGCGGCGTTCGGTGCGAAGGCCACCGGCGCGCGGGCCGAGCGGGTCCGCACGTCGCCGCAGTTCGACGGCAAGGTGTTCCGCAACGCCGCGCCCCGGCTCCCGATGACCGTGGCGTCGATGCGGACCATCTTCCGCGAGATGTTCTTCGGCGAGCACCGCGAGCTGCGCAAGCCCGCCGGGGCGGTCCCGCTGGTCGCTTCGCCGCCGGTCGAGTCGGCCGAGGGCCTGCACGTGACGTGGTACGGCCACGCGTCGGCGCTGATCGAGCTGGACGGCGCCCGGGTGCTGCTGGACCCGGTCTGGAGCGACCGGGTGTCGCCCGCGGCGTTCGCGGGCCCGCGGCGGCTGCACGAGCCGCCGGTGGCGCTGTCGGACGTCGGCCGGGTCGACGCGGTGGTGATCTCGCACGACCACTACGACCACCTGGACCTGGCGACGGTCCGGTCGCTGGTGGCGTCGACGTCGGCGCCCTTCCTGGTGCCGCTCGGCGTGGGCGCGCACCTGGAACGCTGGCACGTCCCGGCGTCGCGGATCATCGAGCTGGACTGGCACGAAGAGGCCACGGTGGCGGGCGTCCGGTTCGTGGCGACGCCGGCGCAGCACTTCTCCGGCCGCGGGATCACGAACGACGACACGCTGTGGACGTCGTGGGCTCTGCTGGGGCCGTCGCACCGGGTGTTCTACAGCGGCGACACGGGGTACTTCGACGGTTTCGCTTCGATCGGCGAGCAGCACGGCCCGTTCGACGCGGCCCTGATCCAGATCGGCGCGTACGCCCCGCAGTGGTCCGACATCCACATGACGCCGGAGGAAGGCGTCGCGGCGGGCATCGACGTCCGGGCGAAGCTGCTCGTCCCGGTCCACTGGGCGACGTTCCAGCTGGCGATGCACCCGTGGGGCGAGCCCGCGGACCGGGTGTGGCGCGAGGCGAAGGCGGCGGACCTGGCGCTGGCGATCCCCCGCCCGGGCGAGCGCATCGACGTCGACGAGCCGCCGGCGGTCGACGGGTGGTGGCAGGCGCTGTGACCGGCGAGCACGAGCGGTACGCGCGCTACCTGCTCGAGTTCGCCAACGTCACGGAAGCCGACGAGCCGGAGCTGGTCCGCGCGGTGCTCACCGACCCGGACCGGGTGATGGCCGAGTCGGCGGTCGTGTGCCACCTCGACCTGCGAGCGGCGGCCCTCCTGACCGGCCCCGGCTTCCCCGCGTGGGCGGCCCGGATGGGCGAGCTGGTCGGCGACCGGCGGTTCCCGGCCCGGCGGCTGCGCGAGTGGACGTTGCTGCGCGCGGTCACCTCGGGCGAGGATTGGCGGGAAAGCGACCTGACGAGCGCGTCCGACTGGCTGCAGCGGCGGGCGTGCGCCGAACCCGCCGTCCCGGCGGCGCTGACGGTCCTGGCCGAGCAGGGCCGCACGCGGCGCGTCCGGGCGGCGGCGCTGCGAGCACGGGAGCGCGTGTGAAGCTGAAGCTGGACCTCCACGACATCTACAACCGCGGCGGGGAGATCGACCGGGCGTTGCGCGCGATCATCGACGAGGCCGTCGCCAAGAAGGCACCGCTGGTCGAGATCATCCCCGGCAAGGGGTCGGGTCAGCTGAAGAAGCACGTCCTGCGGTTCCTCGAGCGCAAGGACGTCAAGGCGCTCTACCACCGGATCGAGAAGGACAAGGACAACTTCGGCCGGGTGTTCGTGCACTTCCGCTGGAAGTGATCAGAACCGGCTGTCGTGGCGGGCTTCGGCCCAGGCGCGGTCCCACGCCGCCGAGTGGAGGCGGCTCACCGCGAACCGGCCGATGCCGTACAGGCCGGCCAGCGCGCCCGTGATCGCGACCCACAGCAGGATCGCGGCGAACACCCCGTCGGCCGCCGAGGTGGACGGCGAGAGCGGCTCGTTCGTCAGCTCGCCGCGCTGGTCCAGCCACACGGACACGTGCGTGCCCACCGGGCTGCCCGCGTCGGCGAGGACGTCGCCGGTGTGGCGGGCGCCGCGGGCGTCGAACCAGGCGGCCTGGACCGTCGTCTGGTCGGCCGGGGCTCCCGCGCCGTCGGTGCTGTAGGTCTGGCTCGGCGCCGCGGCCAGGGACACCGCCGTCGCCGGGTGGCGGGTCGTGCGTTCCTGTTCGGCGCGGGCAGTCTGCGACGCGTAGGTTTCGGAGCCGAACGCCGCCGCGAACGGCAGCGCCAGGAGCGCGCCCGCGAAGACCAGCACCAGCAGGGCGGCTTCGACGCGGTCGCCGAGTCTGGTCAGCGGGTTGCGGCCGGGGTGCAACCGGCGCCGGAACCGGGCGATCCGTCCGCTGGGCCCACGCATGCGCGACTCACTCCTCCCAGGAAAACGTCATCTCGATAACAGTGTGCGCTCAGGGGCTCGACTTTCTCTCGTGAATGGGATGCGGCCCACCTGTGAACCCGTGCACAACCACCCGGTCGCGCTAATGTGCCGACTGTTACCGATCCGACCACAGTCACGGCCGAATGACTTCGCGGCAACGGTCACGTGCCGCTCAGGGGCCGGCCTACCTTTGGCCGGATCAGTAACTCGTCGCGATCGCCGACCACAGCGCGTGAGCGATCTGCGGCCCGCAGACGTCGGTGTGGCCGCGCACGAACCGGTCGGCCCGCAGGTTGTGCGGGGCACCCGGCTGCCAGCGGTAGGTCCCGTCCACCGGCAGCAGCTCCGCCGTGACGGCTTCGGCGGTCCGTTGCGCGCCGTTGGCGCCGATGCCGCCGTAGGGGCTCGACGCGTCGCCGGCGATCCGGGACGCGATGGCGAAGGCGAGGCCGGCCGCGAGGTCGTTGGCGGTGTGCGTGACGAGGATCGGACCGGTGACGACGCGCTCGTCGAGCACGCCGCGGAACGCGCCGGGCCGGCCGTCGTCCCAGTCCGCGGCGAAACCGTGGTGCGAGAACGCCGCCTGCAGCAGGGTCAGCGTCGCCACCGACCCGGCCGGCCGCGCGTTCGCGGCCGCCGTCACGAGCCGGCCGCCGAAGCTGTGGCCGACGAGGTGGATCCTCGGCCCGTGGAAGCCGGCCAGCAATGGCGCGAGGCCGCGGACGCCGATCTCGCCGGCGCGGGCCTTCATTTCGTAGTAGGCGAGGAAGTCGAGGAGGTGCGCCGCCGCGTCGGTGAAGCCGGTCGCGCCGAGGCGGTCCATGACGGTGCCGCCGGGGAGGGTGAACAGCTGCGTCGAAGCGTCCTCGCGGTCGTCCGCGCCGCGGGCGGCCACCGAGAGCAGCGCGGCGGCGAAGGCGGTGCGCGCGGTCGCGCGGACGGTCAGCGCCGGCACGAGGTCGGCCGCGGCGTCGATGGTGAGCCGCTGGCCGGGAACGAGGTCCCGCAGCAGGTCGAGACGCTCGGCGAGGCCGGCATCCGGTTCCAGGCCGGCGAGCTTCCGCGACGGCCACAGCACGCAGGCGAACCCGATCCGCCGGTCGGGCCGGCCACCCATCACCGAGCGCATGGACCCGGCGAGAGCGGAGTAGAGCAGCCGCGCGACGAGGTGGTCGTCGTTCCAGCCGTGGCAGAGGACGACGAGATCGGTGACCGCCGGATCGGCCGCGAGCGCCCGCACGGCCGCACCCCGGTCCCCGACGAGCTCACCCACCCGGTCGAACTCGACCTCGGCGGCGGGGAACCCGCACAACTGCACGGTGGCCTCCTCGGGCGACGACTCCCGGGAAAGTCGCCCGCGGCGGGGTGGCCGTTACGCAAGGCGGGGTGGCCGTTACGCGAAGCGGGCGGTCCGTCGACGGCGACGGGACTGCGGCGCTGCGCACCCGCCCCGAAGCCGATCACCGCCGGGCAGCACACCTCACCCGGGCCCGGCAACCGCCCGCCGGCCGCGGCAGGACTGCAGCGCCGCACACCCGCCCCGAAGCCGATCACCAACGCGGCAGCACACCCGCCCCGGCCACGGCAGGACTGCACCCCCGCACACCGACCCGAAGCCGACCACCAACGCCCGCAGCACAACCCGCCCGGCCACTGCACTCCAGCCGCGGCAGGGCTACGGCGCCGCCTCAAGGCCGGTCGTCGGGGCGCGGCCAGCAGCAGCGCGTCCCGGCAGGCGCCGCGTCAGAGCCAGTCGTCCGGGCGGGGCCAGGGCATCAGCGCCGCCAAGGCGTCCCGGGCCGGCTCCGTGACCGCGTACCGGCCGCGGTGGAACAGCAACGGCCGGGCCTCCGACGGCTCCCCCAGCGCCGTCACCCGGCCGATCACCACGTAATGGTCGCCCGCCTCGTGCACCGCCTCCAGCTCGCAGTCGATCCACGTCAACGCGCCGTCGAGCAACGGCGCCCCCGACGGCGACGGTGTCCAGCCGACCCGGGCGAACTTGTCCTCGCCTCGGGCGCCGAACACCGCGCTGATCTCCTGCTGGTGCTCGGCCAGCACGTTGACCGCGAACCGGCCCGCCGCCGCCAGCACCGGCCACGTCCGCGACGTCCGGGCCGGGCAGAACAGCACCAGCGGCGGGTCGAGCGACAGCGCCGCGAACGACTGGCACGCGAACCCGGCCAGTGTGTCGCCGTCGCGGCCGGTCACCACCGTGACGCCCGTGCAGAAGTGCCCGAGCACACTGCGGAACGCGGTCTGGTCGACCGCCACCGAGGTCATGACCCCGGGGGCCGCGCCCCGACCGAGAAGTCGTGGCCCCACAGGGAGACCGCGGTGCTCTCGCGGGCGATCCAGTTCTCGTCGTCGACCTGACGGCCTTCGCAGCCGAACTCGACGTCGAAGCCGCCGGGGGTCTTCATGTAGAACGACAGCATCAGGTCGTTGACGTGCCGGCCGAGCGTGGCCGACATCGGGACCTTGCGCCGGATCGCGCGGTCGAGGCACAGCCCGACGTCGTCGGTGCTCTCCACCTCGACCATCAGGTGCACGATCCCGCTCGGCGTCGGCATCGGCAGGAACGCCAGGCTGTGGTGCCGCGGGTTGCAGCCGAAGAACCGCAGCCACGCGGGTGGCCCGTCGGCGGGCCGGCCGACCATCTGCGGCGGCAGGCGCATCGAGTCGCGCAGCCGGAAGCCCAGGACGTCACGGTAGAACCGCAGCGACGCCTCGTCGTCCTTTGTGGACAAAACCACGTGACCCAGGCCCTGCTCACCGGTGACGAACTTGTGGCCGTACGGGCTCACCACCCGCCGGTGCTGCAGCGCGACGCCGTGGAACACCTCCTGGGTGTTGCCGGACGGGTCGTCGAAGCTGATCAGCTCGTCGACGCGCCGGTCGGCCAGCTCCTCGGGCGTGCCCTCCTTGTACGGCACCGAGGCACTGTCCAAACGCGACCGCAGCTCGGCCAGCTCGCCCGCGTGCGCGACCTCCCAGCCGGTGACGGCCAGGCGGTCCGCCGAACCGGGCGACACGACCAGGCGGGCCGGGAAGTCGTCCATGCGCAGGTAAAGCGACTCCGGGTCGATGCCCTTGCCTTCGACCATGCCGAGCACCTTGAGCCCGTACTCGCGCCACGCGGCCATGTCGGTGGCTTCGATGCGGAGGTAGCCCAGTGACCGGATGCCCATCAGGAACTCCCGAGGAAGTCGAGGGCCAGCCGGTTGAATTCGTCGAACTTCTCCAGCTGGGCCCAGTGCCCGCAGCCGCCGAACACGTGCAGCTGCGCGCGCGGAATCGTCTTCAAGGCCACCAAAGCGCCGTCCAGGGGATTGACGCGGTCCTCGCGGCCCCAGATCAGGAGGACGCGCTGGCGCAGCCGGTGGGCTTCGCGCCAGAGCATACCTTCCTCGTACGTGTCGGGTCGCGCGAACGACATGCCCATCGCGCGCATCGCGGCGAGCGACTCGGGCGTGTTCGCCGCGGCGAACCGGTCGTCGACCAGCTCGTCGGTGATCAGCCCCTGGTCGTGGACCATGATGCGCAGGAACGCCTCCATGCGCTCGCGCGACGGCTTGGCCGCGAACCGCCCGAGGTTCTTGACGCCCTCGGTCGGGTCGGGCGCGAAGAGGTTGACGCTCAGCCCGCCCGGCCCCATCAGCACCAGCCGGCCGGCGCGCTTGCCGTGGTTCAGCGCGAGCCGGACCGCGGCGCCGCCACCGAGAGAGTTGCCGATGAAGTGCGCGGTTTCGATGCCGAGGGCGTCCATCAGACCCACGACGGCGTCCGCGCTGTGGCGAAAGTACTGCGGGTGCTCGGTCGGCTTGTCCGAACGGCCGAACCCGGGCTGGTCGACGGCGATCGTCCGGTAGTGCTTGGCGAACTCCGGCAGGTTGCGCCCGAAGTTGCTCCACGCCGACGCGCCGGGCCCGCCGCCGTGCAGCAGGATCACCGTCTCGGCGTGTTCGGCACCGGCCTCGTGGTAGTGCAGTTTCAGCGAGCCGGCCTGGACGTACTTGCCTTCGGGAGCGGCCATCAGTACATCGCGTTCTCGACGGGCAGCCCGAAGGCGCCGGTGCCGAACATGACGTACGCGCGCTCGGCGTCGTTGGCCGCGTGGACGCGGCCGGCGTGCGCGTCGCGCCAGAAGCGCTGGATCGGCGTGCCCCGCTGGATCGCGCGGCCGCCGGAGTTCTCGAAGAGCCGGTCGATCGCGCTGATCGCGCGTTCCGTGCCGCGCACCTGGTCACGCCGGACGCGCAGCCGCAGGTCCACGGGCAGCCGCTCTTCGCGCTTGGCCATTTCGTAAAGCTCGTCGATGTTGCGGGTCAGCTGCAGCCACGCGGCGTCGATCTCGCTGGCCGCCTCGGCGATCCGCACCTTGGCGAACGGGTCCTCTTTGGACTGTTCACCGGCGTACGCGGCCCGCACGCGCTTGCCCTGGTGCTCCACGTGCGCGTCGTAGGCGCCCTGCGCCATGCCGATGATCGGCGCGGTGATCGTGCTCGGGTGCACCGAACCGTAGGGCAGCCGGTACAGCGGCCCGGGGTTGACGGCCTGACCCGGCACCTTGCACTTCGACGTCGCGATGAAGCTCAACGCGCGGTGCCGCGGGATGAAGACGTCCTCGACGACGATGTCGTTCGACCCGGTGCCGCGCAGGCCGATCGTGTCCCAGACGTCCACGATGGAGTAGTCGGCGATCGGCAGCAGGTAGGTGCAGAAGTCGACCGGCTTGCCGTCCTTGAACGCGGGTCCGCCGAGCAGCACCCACGTGCAGTGGTCGCTGCCGGAGGAGAAGCTCCACCGGCCGGTCAGCCGGTAGCCGCCCTCGACGACCTCCGCCTTGCCCATCGGGGCGTAGGACGAGGAGATCCGCACGTCCTGGTCCTCGCCCCAGACCTCCTGCTGCGCCTGCGCGTCGAACAGCGCCACGTGCCACGGGTGGACGCCGAGGATGGAGGCGACCCAGCCGGTGGACCCGCACGCGCTCGCGATCAGCTTGACCGCGGTGTAGAAGCTCACCGGGTCGGTTTCGAGGCCGCCGTGCGACTTCGGCTGCAGCATCTTGAAGAACCCGGTCTCCTGCAGGGCCTTGACGGACTCCTCGGGGACGCACCGCGCGTCCTCGGTGTCCTGGGCCCGTTCCCGCAGGACCGGCAGGAGGTCCCGGACCCCGGCGATCACCTGCTCACTCATGCGCAGTCCTCTCTCGGTTCCACTTCCGAGAAGACTAGAACACGTTCTCGTTTTTGTCGAGAACACCCTGCGCCAGGGCACTGTTGATCCCTGCCCTGCGGCCGGAAAACACGCAGTCGGCCAGGGACAGCCCGCTCACGTACGACCTGGAACAGATTCCCACCGCGGTGCGCCCGGCCGCGTACAGCCCGGCGATCGGCTCCCCCGCCGCGTTCCGCACCGCGCCGGTGTCCTCGTCGACGACCAGGCCGCCGAGGGTGAGCATCGGCGTCGGGTACCCCAGGTTGGGCCGCACGGAGATGTCGATGAGCGAGAACGGCGGGTGCTCCAGCCGGCGCGCGAACTCGGCGGGCTTGCCCATCGGGTCCTCGGCGCCGTGGTAGGCCTCGACGCTCGCGCGCAGCCCCTGGGGGTCGACGCCGGCCTTGCGCGCCGCCTCCTCGACCGTCGCACCGGTGACGCGGCCGCGTCGCAGCAGATAGCGCAGCTGAAGCCCCTGGAACCACTGGCTTTGCGCTTTCGTGTCCCGCCGGGCCGCCGCCACGATCGGCGCGTCGACGAGGAGCCAGCCCTTGCTCCCGTGGCCCTCGATGAGCTTTTCGCCGACCGCGGCGCCGTACCGGGACTCGTCGATGACCCGCCGGCCGCCGGCGTCGACGATGACCCCGCCGAGGAACGCGCTGGGTGGCGTGATGAAGCGCCACGCGGAGATCCGGCCGAGCTCCCCCGTCGCGGCCCCGGCCTCGACGCCGAGCCGGATGCCCGAGCCGTCGTCGGCGGACGTGCCGAGCGGCAGCCCACCGCGGTAGGCCGGCGCGTGCTCGCGGACCAGCTCCCGGTTGGCGATGAACCCGCCCGCGGCGAGCACGACCCCGCGCCGGGCGGTGATCCGCAGCTCACGGGCGTGCGCGCGCTCCAGCCGTTCAACGCGGCGGTGCAGCGACTTGCGTAGCGACGGCACGTAGATGCCGGGCTTCGCGGAGTACTGCGAGAGCCGCCGATGCCGCGCGCGCACCCCCGCGGGCGCGTCCCGCAGCGTGTCGACGACGAGCCCGGTGACGCGGCCGTCCTCCTGGATCAGGGACCGCGCGTTCGTCTGGGTCAGCACCCGGATCTCGCGCTTGCGCACGGCTTCCGCGAGCCGCGTCATCAGCATCTTCCCCGAGGTCCCGGGCCCCTTGACGCGGTGACCGCGCGGGGCGGGCTTCGCCGCGTCCCGGAAACCGCCCGCGGCTTCGCTGCCGGAGTAGTACAGGTAGTGCGCGTCGCTCGGGTACGACGTCTTGTAGGGGCACAGGCTGCCTTCGAACGGCACGCCGTTGCCCTCCAGCCAGGTGATCATCTCGCGGCTGCCTTCGCAGAAGCGCCGCAGGGTCTGCTCGGAGACGACGTCCCCGGCTTCGAGCCGCAGGTAGGCGTACATCGCGTCGACGGAGTCGTCGACGCCCGCGTCGAGCTGCTGGGCGGTGCCGCCGCCCGCGTAGACCACGCCCCCGCTGACCGCGCTCGCGCCGCCGCCGGAGAACCGTTCGACGAGAATGACGTCGGCGCCAGCGTCGGCCGCTTCGAGGGCGGCGCAGGCGCCGGCCGCGCCGAACCCGACAATGATGACGTCCGCGACGAGTGCGTCCATGGGCACCACCCTAGAACTGGAACACGTTCTCGTCTATGGTGAGCGAAAGTGGCTCTCAACTGGATACTCGTCGAGTGGAACACGTTACAAGTGAGGTGGCATGACGGAGCAGTTCGACGTCGTCGTCGTCGGCAGCGGCGCTGCCGGGATGACCGCCGCGCTGGCCGCGGCGAAAGCCGGTCTGAGCGTCGTCGTCCTCGAGAAGGCGGCCTGCTTCGGCGGCTCGACCGCCCGCTCCGGCGGCGGGGTCTGGCTGCCGGGCAACCACGCGCTGCGCGCCGCCGGGATCGACGAACCGCCCGAGTGGGCCCGCGAATACCTGGCCTCGATCGTCGGCGACGTCGTGCCGGCCGTCCGGCGTGACACGTTCCTCGCGCACGGCCCCGAGGTGCTGAAGTTCGTGTGCGACCACACGCCGCTGAAGTTCCGCTGGGTCCGGAACTACAGCGACTACCACCCCGAGGCCCCCGGCGGACGCTCCGGCGGCCGCTCGGTCGAGCCGATGGCCTTCGACGGCAAGCTGCTCGGCGACGACCTCGCCCACCTCGAAGCGCCGTACAGCGCTCCCCCGCTCGGCGTGCCCATCACCCAGGCCGACTACCGCTGGCTGAGCCTGCTCGCGCGACACCCGCGCGGGGTCGTCCGGATGCTGTCGCTGGGCGTCCAGTGGCTGGTCGGGAAGGTCCGCGGACAGCGGCTGCTCAGCATGGGGCAAGCGCTTGCGGCCGGGCTGCGGGTGGGCCTGACCAGGGCGGGCGTCGACGTCCGGCTGAACACGCCGCTGCTGGACCTGCAGTTCGAAGGCGACCGCGTCACCGGGGTCGTCACCGCGGACGGAGTCGTCGGGGCCCGCCGCGGCGTGATTCTCGCCAGCGGCGGGTTCGAGCAGAACCTCGAGATGCGCGAGAAGTACCAGCGCGCGCCGATCGGCATCGACTGGACCGTCGGCGCGGCCGCCAACACCGGCGACGGCATCACCGCCGGCCTCAAGCTCGGCGCCGCGCTCGACCTGATGGACGACGCCTGGTGGGGACCGTCGCTGCCGCTCACCGGCGGCCCGTGGTTCGCCCTCGCCGAGCGCTCGCGGCCGCGCTGCATCATGGTCGACGCCCGCGGCGAGCGGTTCGCCAACGAGTCGGCGCCCTACGTCGAGGCCGTGCACGCGATGTACGGCCCCGGGGACGGGCCGGGCGAGCACATCCCGACCTGGCTCGTGTTCGACCAGAAGTACAAGGACCGGTACATGTTCACCGGCGTCGGGCCGCGTCAGCCGCTGCCCGGCCGCTGGTTCAAGGCCGGGATCGCGGTGAAGTCGTCCACCCTGGCCGGACTGGCCGCGAAGATGGACGTCCCGCCGGACGGCCTGGAAGCCACGGTGACGCGCTTCAACGGCTTCGCGCGCAACGGCGTCGACGAGGACTTCCAGCGCGGCGTCAGCAAGTACGACCACTACTACGGTGACCCGCGCAACAAGCCCAACCCCAGCCTCGGCCCCCTGGACAAGGCGCCGTACTACGCGGTGAAGATCGTGCCGGGCGACCTCGGCACCAAGGGCGGGCTGCGGACCGACGAACAAGCACGAGTCCTGCGCGAGGACGGCTCGGTCGTACCGGGCCTCTACGCCGCGGGCAACGTCAGCGCGGCCGTGATGGGCCGGACGTACGCCGGGCCGGGCGCGACCATCGGTCCCGCCATGGTGTTCGGCTACCTTGCGGCCACGCGGCTGGCGCACGAAGATCAAGGGACCACGGGAGGCGAGCGATGACGCAGGAGTCCGTACGCACCATCTACGCCGGTGAGCCGCCGGCCCGGTTCGCGCGCGGCTGGCACTGCCTCGGCCTGGCCGAGCGGTTCCGCGACGGGAAACCGCACGCGGTCACGGCGTTCGGCACCAAGCTGGTCGTCTGGGCCGACTCGAAGAGCGAGCTGCACGTGCTCGACGGCTACTGCCGGCACATGGGCGGCGACCTCACCCAGGGCAGCGTCAAGGGCGACGAGGTCGCGTGCCCGTTCCACGACTGGCGCTGGAGCGGCAAGGGCAAGTGCGTCTCGATCCCCTACGCCAAGCGGGTTCCGCTGCGCGCGCGGACGCGGTCGTGGACGGCGTCCGAGCAGAACGGCCAGCTCATGGTCTGGCACGACCCGGAGGGCAACCCGCCGCCGGCCGAGCTGGCGATCCCGCACATCGAAGCCGCCGACAGCTCCGAGTGGAGCAACTGGACGTGGGACTCGATCTTCATCGACGGCTCCAACTGCCGCGAGATCATCGACAACGTCGTCGACATGGCGCACTTCTTCTACATCCACTACGCGTACCCGACGTACTTCAAGAACGTGTTCGAGGGCCACATCGCGACGCAGTACCTCAACACCAAGGGCCGCCCGGACATGGGCATGGCGTCCAACTACGGCGGCGAGGACAACCTGCTGCGGTCGGAGGCGTCGTACTTCGGGCCGTCGTACATGATCAACAAGCTGGTGAACTCGTTCCAGGGCTACGAGATCGAGAGCGTGCTCATCAACTGCCACTACCCGGTGACGCCGACGTCGTTCGTGCTGCAGTACGGCATGAAGGTCAAGAAGCAGCACGGGCTGACCGACGAGCACGCGGACAAGATCGCGGCGAAGCTGGCGAAGGGCATCGGCGCCGGGTTCCTGCAGGACGTCGAGATCTGGAAGCACAAGACGCAGATCGACAACCCGCTGCTGTGCGAAGAGGACGGTCCGGTCTACCAGCTTCGCCGGTGGTACCAGCAGTTCTACGTCGACGCCGCCGACGTCACCGACGACATGACCCAGCGGTTCGAGTTCGAAGTGGACACCACGAAGGCCAACGAGGCGTGGGCGGCCGAGGTGGCGGAGAACCTGGCCCGACAGAAGACCGAGGCGGAAGTGTGACCACCGCCGAGACCGTCGAGTTCCTGACCGGCGGGCTGCGGCCGCACGAGTGCCGCAGCTGCGGGACGTGCGTGCTGGTGAAGAAGAACAGCATCCAGCACACGAGCATCCAGTGGACTTCGCGGCCCGCCGAGACGTGCCCGGTGTTCGCCGACGCGGACGGCCCGTCGGCGCTGCTCGACACGTGCCCGAAGCTGGCGGACAGCATCGGCGACGCCGTCCGCGAGGGCTCGCTGGCGGTGGCCGATGGGTGAGCGGGTCTACACGCTGACGGTCGCCGACGTCGTCGTCGAGACGCCGGACGCGCGGTCGGTGGTGTTCGAGATCCCCGCCGAGCACGCGCCGGCCTTCGCCTACTCCGCCGGGCAGTTCCTGACGCTGCGGATCCCCAGCGAGCGGACGGGTTCGGTGGCGCGGTGCTACTCGCTCTCGAGCGCGCCGCACGAGAACCGCGTGCAGGTGACGGTCAAGCGGACCGACGGCGGGTACGGCTCGAGCTGGGTCTGCTCGTCGCTTCGCCCCGGGATGCAGGTCGACGTGCTGGCGCCGGCCGGGGTGTTCTGCCCGACGTCGGTCGACGAGGACTTCCTGCTGTTCGCCGGCGGCAGCGGCATCACGCCGGTGATGGCGATCCTCAAGACGGCGCTGGAGCAGGGGTCCGGCCGGGTCGTGCTGGTCTACGCGAACCGCGACGAGAGCTCCGTGATCTTCGCGGGTGAGCTGGCTTCGCTGGCGAAGCGCTACGGAGACCGCCTGGTCGTGGTGCACTGGCTGGAGAGCGTGCAGGGCCTCCCGGACGTCTCGCAGCTGCGCGGGCTGGCTTCCGTGTACACCTCGTACGAGGCCTTTCTGTGCGGGCCGGCGCCGTTCATGGCCGCCGCGCGGGAGGCGCTCGGGCAGCTCGGGGTGCCGCGGGACCGGGTGCACGTCGAGAAGTTCACGTCGCTGACGGGGAACCCGTTCGAGGCCGCCGTCGCGGAGGAGCCCGAGCCGGAATCGGACGAAGCGCCCGCGTCGCTGACCGTGACGCTCGACGGCGACACGCGGGAGCTGGCCTGGCCGCGGCAGCGGAAGCTCCTCGACCAGCTGCTGGAGGCGGGGATGGACGCGCCGTACTCGTGCCGCGAGGGACAATGCAGTGCGTGCGCGTGCCGGATCACCTCAGGTGAGGTGAAGATGCTGCACAACGAGGTCCTGGACGCCGAGGACATCGCGGACGGCATCGTGCTGGCCTGCCAGTCGCTGCCGGTCACCGACGACGTCACGATCAGCTACGAGTAGGAGTTCCCGCGTGCCCATCGACCCCGCCGTCGCCATCGGAGCCGAGATCGGCGAGGTGAACTTCGCCTGGACGTCGTCGGACGTGCTGCTCTACCACTTGGCCTTGGGCGCCGGCCCGGACGAACTGCGCTACACCTACGAGCAGGACCTGGTGGTGCTGCCGACGTTCGCGACGGTCGCGGCGAACCTGCGGGTGTTCGACCCGCCGGCGGTGAAGTTCCCCGGGGTCGAGATCGACCTGGCGAAGGTGCTGCACGGCAAGCAGGAGGTCACCGTGCACCGGCCGATCCCGACGTCGGGGAAGGCGGTGGCCCGCTCGCGGATCGCGGACGTGTTCGACAAGGGCAAGGCCGCGGTCGTCGTCCAGGAGGTCGCCGTGACCTCGTCGGCCGGGGATCCACTGTGGACGGCCCGGTCGAGCATCTTCGCCCGCGGCGAGGGCGGTTTCGGCGGTTCGCGCGGGCCGTCCGACCGGATCGAGTGGCCGACGCGCGAGCCGGACGTCGTGCTGGAGACGCCGACGCTGCCGCAGCAGGCGTTGCTGTACCGGCTGTGCGGCGACCGGAACCCGCTGCACGCCGACCCGGCGTTCGCCGCGGCGGCCGGGTTCCCCGCGCCGATCCTGCACGGGCTGTGCACGTACGGGATCGTGGCGCGGGTGCTGGTGAACGAGTTCCTCGACGGCGACCCGGCGCGGGTGGCGTCGTTCGCGACGAAGTTCGCCGGCGTGGTGTTCCCCGGCGAGACGCTGCGGATCAGCGTGTGGCGCGAAGACGGCCGGCTGCTGGTGACGACGACGGCGGTGGAGCGCGACGACGCCCCCGTGCTCGCGGACACGGTATTGGTGCCCACTTCGTGAGAAGGCTCCGGCGATCGCCCGCTAACGTGGAGGGGTGACTTCGGAATACTTCGTGGTGCGGGGCGCGGTCGAACACGGCGACGAGCGAGGCCGTGAGCTGGGCTTTCCGACGGCCAACATCGCGCTGAGCGACCAGTCGGGGTCCGTCGGAGACGGCGTGTGGGCGGGCTGGGTGGGCCGCCCCGACGGCTCCCGCATCCCGGCGGCGATCTCGGTCGGCCG
Organism: Amycolatopsis sp. NPDC114504; assembly: GCF_055633595.1. Lineage (NCBI taxonomy): Bacteria > Bacillati > Actinomycetota > Actinomycetes > Pseudonocardiales > Pseudonocardiaceae > Amycolatopsis > Amycolatopsis sp. NPDC114504. The sequence goes on from NZ_JBVKDU010000001.1 coordinate 2,037,820, forward strand.
CCGCCCGACGTACTACGGAGCGGACGGGTACCGCCTGCTCGAGGCCCACCTGCTGGACTTCACGGGTGACCTGTACGACGAGACGCTGGTGGTGTGGCTGGGCTCCCACCTGCGCGACCAGCAGGCGTACGCCTCGGCGGAGGACCTGATCACGGCGCTGAAGAACGACATCGCGGCGGCGACCCAGTGGACGGCCGGCCACCCGGCGGCCGCGCTCCCGGCCGCCGGGGAAAGCCCCCTGGGCGAGGTCCGCCGAGTCACGGGCTGAGGGTCTGCCGCGGCTTGTCGTGAGTGAGAAACAGTGTTCTAACCCTGTTTCCCACTCACGACCGGTTCGTCACAAGGCCGAGGCCAGCAGCATGTAGCCCATGCCGGCCCCCATCACCGCCCGGCAGACCGCGCGCGACGCCTGCCCGGGGCCGGCCACCGCCACCGCCGACCCGCGCACCACGAGCGCTCCGGACCACACGGCGTCCACCACGAAGTACCCCGCCGCCACTACCGCGACCAGGGGCAGCGCCAGTCGTGAGTCCATTGTGGACATCGTCAGCCACGGTCCGTGCGTCATACCGCCGTGGGGCATCGCCGTCACCATGTAGAGCATCGCCGCCGCTGACAGAGCGTGGTGGGCGCAGCCCGCCCGGCCGCGCCACCACGCGACCGCGAACCAGCCCGCCGTCAGCACCAGCACCGCCTGCCAGCCCGCCGCCGGGATCGGGCCGCCGACCGGGGAGAACATCGCCACCATCGCGACCACCAGCAGCAGTTCGGCCAGGTCACCGTGGCGGACGCCGTCGCCGAGCCGCCCGTAGTCGAGGCGGACGAGCCGCAGGACGCACGGCAAAGCCAGCGCCGCGAACACCGCGGTGAGCGCCCAGTCGACCGCCATCGCCAGCCGGCCTCACTCTCCGTCGTGGGTGGTGTCTCCACAGTGACACCCACGACGGCCGGGCACCAGCCGTCAATGAGGTGACGCCCTAGTCACCCGTCAGGACGAGTCCGCTGGTCGGCACGCCCGTACCCGCCGTGACCAGCACCCGGGACGCGCCGCCGACCTGGTTGACCGCCGTCCCGCGGATCTGCCGGACGCCCTCCGCGATGCCGTTCATCCCGTGGATGTACGCCTCGCCGAGCTGGCCGCCGTGCGGGTTCAACGGCAACGCGCCGTCAAGTTCCAGGGCGCCGTCGGCGATGAAGTCCTTCGCTTCCCCGCGACCGCAGAACCCCAGCTCCTCCAGCTGCATCAGGACGTACGGCGTGAAGTGGTCGTACAGCACCGCGACGTCCACATCGGACGGTCCGAGCCCGGACTGGCTCCACAGCTGCCTGCCGACGACGCCCATCTCGGGCAGCGCGGCCAGGTCGTCGCGGTAGTAGCTGGTCATCACGTACTGGTCCGGCCCGCTCCCCTGCGCCGCCGCCGCGATCACCGCCGGCGGCCGCGCGAGCGCACGCGCCCGTTCGACGCTCGTCACGACCAGCGCCACCCCGCCGTCGCTCTCCTGGCAGCAGTCGAGCAGGTGCAGCGGCTCGGCCACCCAGCGCGACGACTGGTGCTCCTCGAGGGTGATCGGCCGCTCGTGGAACCACGCGTTCGGGTTGGTCGCCGCGTGCTTGCGGTCGATCACCGCGACCCGCCCGAAGTCCTCGCTCGTGGCGCCGTAGTCGTGCAGGTAGCGCCGCGCGACCATGGCCACCGTCGCCGCCGGCGTCGCGATGCCCATCGGGTAGTGGAACGCGTTGTCCACGCCGGACGAGTTGACCTGCCCGGCCGCGGCCGAGGACACCTGGCCGAACCGCATGCCCGAGCGTTCGTTGAACGCCCGATACGCGACGACTACGTCCGCGACACCGGTCGCCACCGCCATCGCGGCCTGCTGCACGGTCGCCGCGGCCGCGCCGCCGCCGTAGTGGATGCGGCTGAAGAACTTCAGCTCGGGGATCCCGAGCTCCCGCGCCACCGCGATCTCGGCGTTGCCGTCCATGGTGAACGACACGAGCCCGTCCACATCGGACGGTGCGAGCCCGGCGTCCGCCAAGGCGTGGGAGATGCATTCGGCCGCCAGCCGCAGTTCGCTGCGCCCGGAGTCCTTCGAGAACTCCGTCGCGCCGATCCCGGCGATGGCGGCCTTGCCCGAGAGCGTCACGGCAGCGTCACCTCCACGGTCCCGGCGACGTGCTCGCCGAGCGAGTCCACACCGGACACCGCCACGACGACGTCGTCGCCGTCACGGGAGACCACGCGGCCGGTGAACGTCAGCGTGTCGTAGGCGTAGCACGGCACGCCGAGCCGGATCTTGATCGACCGGATCAGCGCCTCCGGGCCGGCCCACGCCGACACGAACCGCTGCACCAGGCCGGTGTCGGTGAGGATGTTGAGGAAGATGTCCTGCGAACCGCGCGCCACCGCCGAGTCCCGGTCGTGGTGCACGTCCTGGAAGTCGCGGGTGGCCAGCGCCGTGCTGACGACGAACGTCGGCGTCGCCTCGATCGTCAGCGGCGGCAGCTCGGTCCCTTCGGTGACGGTCATCGCGCCACCTTCCAGGCCGGCAGGGTCAGGTCGTCGTCGACGCGGACGAACGCCGCCACCACCGGGAGTCCGATGTGGACCTCCTCGGCGGACGCGTCCAGCAGCTCGGCCATCACGCGAACCCCTTCTTCCAGCTCGACCAGGGCCACGACGAACGGCATGTCCTTGCCCGGCACCGGCGGGTGGTGGTGCACGACGTAGGAGAACACGGTCCCGCGCCCACTCGCGACGACGTAGTCCGGCTTCGTGTCCAATGCGCCGTCGGGCGGCATCGGCCCCGGCGGGTGCCGCAGGGTCTCGCCCCAGCGCTGGATCCGCAGCTCCCCTTCGCGCAGGCCGTCCCAGAAGAACTCCGTGTCGCGGCTGATCACCGGCCGCAGCACCGGCGCCGCCGGCGGTTCCGGCGCGGGCGGGCGGAACTTGAGGACGCGGAACATCATCTCCGCGACGGCCTCGTCCTCGACGTACCAGGTCATCCGCGTGGTGACGAACCAGCCCTCGCCCAACGCGGTCCGCTTCGGGCCGACGACGTTCTCCAGCCGGGTCCGCGCCTCGACCTGCTCGCCGGGACGCAGGTAGCGGTGGTAGGTCTGCTCCGAGTTCGTCGCGACGACGGAGGTGAACCCGGCCTCGTCGAAGAGTTCCATCATCAAGCCGAGGGGATCGTCGCTCCCCCGCGGCACGTTCAGGCCGCCCATCGTCCACACCTGCGCCATCGCGGGCGGCGCGACCAGTCCCTTGTGGACACTCTTCGCGGCGAACTCCGGGTCGGTGTAGACCGGGTTGTCGTCCCCGATCGCCTCGACCCAGTTGTTGACCATGGCCTGGTTCACCGGGTCGCGCGCCAGGCGCGGCGCGCACTCGCCGCGCGCGACGACCTTCTCGGCGGCTTCGATGATGTCCTTGTCGTTCATCGCGGCACCCTCGGCAGGCCCAGGCCGATCGACGCGATCAGCTCCCGTTGGATTTCGCTGACGCCGCCGCCGAACGTCAGCACGATGTTGCGCTTCGCGGCGACGTCCAGCCACTCCGCCAGCTCGGCGGTGTCCGGATCGGACAGATCGCCGTGGCGCCCGACCAGCTCTTCGAAGTTCCGGCCGATGCGCTGGATGACCTCGGAGCTGAACACCTTGGTCGCCGACGCGTCCCCGACGGCCACCGGCGCGCTCGCCGAGGACACCGCGACCTGCCAGTTCAGCAGCTCGTTCACCCGCGTCACGGCCATGGCCTCGGCCAGCACGGCCCGGACGTCGGCGAGGTCGAGCAGGCCGTGGGCGGCGGCCCAGGCGCGGACGCGGTCGTACAGCCCGCCGATCCGCCCGGCCGGGCCGAGCATGACGCGCTCGTGGTTGAGCTGCGTCGTGATCAGCCGCCAGCCCTCGTTCTCCTTGCCCACCAACCGGTCCACCGGCACGCGAACGTCCGAGTAGTACGTCGCGTTGACGTGGTGGGCGCCGTCGCAGGTGATGATCGGCGTCCAGGAGTAGCCGGGGTCGCTCGTGTCCATGATGAGGATCGAGATGCCCTTGTGCCGCGGCGCGTCCGGCGCGGTCCGCACGGCGAGCCAGATGTAGTCGGCGTCGTGGCCGCCGGTGGTGAAGATCTTCTGGCCGTTGACGACGTACTCGTCGCCGTCGCGCACCGCCGTCGTCCGCAGGGCCGCGAGGTCGGTCCCCGCCTCCGGCTCGGTGTAGCCGATCGCGAAGTGGATCTCGCCGGCCAGGATCTTGGGCAGGAAGAAGGACTTCTGCTCGTCGGTGCCGTACTGCTGCAGTGTCGGCCCGACCGTCTGCAGCGTCACCGAGGGCAGCTGGACGTCGGCGCGCACGGCCTCGTCGACGAACAGGTGCTGTTCGATCTCGCCGAAGCCCTGCCCGCCGTACTCGGCGGGCCAGCCGACGCCGAGCCGGCCGTCGCGGCCCATCCGGCGGACGATCTCGCGGAACACCGGTCCGTGCCGCTCGCGCAGCATCGCCTGGCGTTCCGCCGGGCTGATCAGCCCGGCGAAGTATTCGCGCAGTTCGGTGCGCAGTGCTTTCTGCGCCGCGGTCAGTTCGACGTGCATCAGTTCACCGCCACTCGTTCGCCGAGCCGGCCGAGCCGGTGCCCGGCGCCGCCGAGTGCCCGGCCGAGGTCCTTGACCGCCGACGAATACCGGTGCAGCGGGTAGGTTTCGTCGACGCCGACGCCGCCGTGCAGGTGGTGGCAGGTCGCGAGCGCCTTCGGTGCCTCTTCGGCGAGCCAGTAGGCGGCGACGTCCAGTTCGGCGTCCGCGTCGAGGCCGGCCGCGAGCCGCCACACCGCCGACGTCACGGCCAGGTGCACGGTCCGCGAGGCGACGTAGACGTCGGCGATCTGGCCCGCCACCGCCTGGAACGTCGCGAGCGGACGGCCGAACTGCGTGCGCTCGCCCACGTGCTTCACCGTCAGGGCGAGGGCGCCGGCCAGGAGGCCGTCCCCGAGCGCGAGCGCGCCGGCGAGCGCGAACCGGTGCAACGCCGCGACGGCGCCCCGGTCGAACAGCAGGTCCGTCTCCTCGACGGCGACCCCGGCCAGCCGGACGGTGTACTCCGGCGGCCCGGCCGAGGTGGGCGTCGGGACGAGCGTGACGCCGTCGGCGTGCGGGTCGACCAGGTAGACGGCGGTCCCGTGCCCGGTGCTCACCGGCGTCAGGATGCGGGTGGCCTCACTCGCGTACGGGACCGCGGTCTTGACGCCGTCGAGCAGCCACTTCCCGTCGCGCGCCCGCGCTGTCGTCGCGGGTTCGGCGACGAGCGGGGCGGACGGCTCGTGCAGGGCCGCGGTGAGCAGCGCGTCCCCCGCGGCGACCGCCGGCAGCAGCTGCGCGCGTTGCTGGGGCGTGCCCAGGGCTTCGATCGGCAACACGCCCAGTGCGAGGGCGGCGTAGGCGGGCACCGGCGCGGCGGCGCGGCCGACCTCGGTCAGGACCTGCGCGACCTCCGCGACGCCGAGGCCGTCGCCCTCCAGGTCCGGGGGCAGCGCGAGGGCCAGCAAGCCCGCCGATGCGAGGGCGCGCCACGGATCGTCGACCGCACCCAGCACCTTCGCGGCGAGGGCGGCGATCTCCGTCTGCGTATCGTCAAGGGTGAAGTCCACGCCCGTCCTCCGGATCGGCGCAATACTGAAACCTGTTCTAGTCTTAACCGGAAAGGCCCGGTACGGCAACCCCCGCGGAGGAGTCGAGTGGCGGTGACCGAACGCGGTGGCGCGCGCCGCCGGCGGATCACCGTGCCGCCGACTGCCGCGGTGCCCGACCCCGTCCCCCTCGACCTGCCCGGGCGCGGACGGACCGTGGTCACCGACGTGGGACCGCGGGACGTGCCCGCCCTCGTCCTGCTGCATTCGGTGGCCTGCACGGGCTTGCTGACCTGGTATCCGGCCCTCGACCGGCTGGCGCGCGACCACCGCGTCGTCGTGTTCGACCAGCGGTGGCACGGCCGGGGCATCCGCTCGCCGGAGTTCCGGCTCGCCGACTGCGCCGGGGACGTCACCGCCGTGGCGGACGCGCTCGGCCTCGAACGGTTCGCGCTCGCCGGGTACTCGATGGGCGGGATGGTGGCCCAGCTCGTCGCTCGCGCCGAACCAGAACGTGTTACCGGACTGGTGCTGTGCTCGACCGCGAGCAACTTCCGGCGGGGGCTGCGCCAGAGCGTCGCGCTCGACGTGTTCGGCCGGACGCTGCGGCAGCTGCGCGAGCGCGTGAAGCTGCCCGCCGTGCCCGCCGCCGTCCCGCGCGAGCGCGTCGACGACTACCGGTGGGGTCTGCGGGAGTTCCGGTCGACCACGCCGTGGGAGGTCGCGGTCGCCGTCGACGAGATCGGCCGGTTCGACTCGACGCGCTGGCTCCCTTCCCTGCGGCTGCCCGCGGCCGTCGTCGTGACCACCCGCGACCGGTTCATCGCCCCCGACCACCAGCGGTCCCTCGCCCACCGCATCCCCGGTGCGGCGACCTACGAGGTCGCGGCCGGGCACGCCGCCTGCGTGCTCGCCGCCGACCGCTGGGTGCCCGCCCTGCTCGCCGCGGTCCACTCCCTTTGAGGAAGGAACTCACGATGGGACGTTTCAGCCTGCCCGACGAGAAGCCCGGCGGCCTGGACTCGCCGGTGACGGCGAAGGTCATGAAGTACGGGGCGAAGGCCCAGGTGGCGGTCTTCAAGCTGACCGGCGGCCGCGTCGGCGGCACGTGGCGGGTCGGGACGGGCTTCCGCAAGCCGGTGCCGACGCTGCTGTTGGAGCACCGCGGGCGCAAGTCCGGCCGGCTGTTCACCACGCCGCTGCTCTACCTGAGCTCCGGAGCGGACGTCGTCATCGTCGGCTCCCAGGGCGGGCTGCCGAAGCACCCGCAGTGGTACCGCAACCTGCTGGCGCACCCCGAGACGCGCATCCATCTCAAGGGCCGGCGGGATGTCCCGGTGACCGCGCGGGTGGCCGACCCTGCGGAGCGCGCCGACCTCTGGCCGCGGCTGGTGGAGCTCTACGCCGACTTCGCGAAGTACCAGGCCTGGACCGACCGGGAGATCCCGGTCGTGGTGCTCAGCCCGCGGCCTTGAGCAGGTCGGACAGCGCCTCCGGGAGCGCGTCGGCCAGCGGCCACAGGTCCTTGACCAGCTCCTTCGCGCCGAGCAGGCCGACGTGCACCTTGCCGGCGTTGGACAGCACCGTGACGTTCAGCCCGGCGCCGTGGAAGACCGGGCCGAGCGGGTAGAGGCCGGTGATCCGCGCGCCGAGCAGGTACAGCGGCATCGGCGGGCCGGGCACGTTGGAGACGACCAGGTTGTGCACCACCGGGTGCTTCTCGGCCAGGCGCAGCGCCGAGTACGCGCGCACGGCGAGCCCGAACGCCGTCGCGGCCGAGAACTGCGCCCAGTCCTGCAGCATGTCGGCGTCCATGTCGTGGTGGTGGTCCTTCGACAGCCGGTTGGCCTCGGCGAGGAAGAACACCCGCGCGGCCGGGTCGGGCAGGTGCGTCGGCAGCGAGGCGAAGAACGCGGAAACCTTGTTGCTGCCGTGGTCGCGCTCGGTCCGGTCGTGCACCGAGACCGGGACGGTCGCGACCAGCGGGTCGTCCGGCAGTTCGCCGCGCGCTTCGAGGAAGTCCCGCAGCGCCCCGGCGACGAGCGCGAGCACGACGTCGTTGACCGTGACCCCGAAGGCGTTCTTGACTTCCTTGACCTCGTCGAGGTCGAGCTGGGCGAACGCGACGCTGCGGTGACCGGTGATCGTGCCGTTCAGCGACGTCCGGGGCGCGGTGAACGGGATCGGCATCCCCTTGCCGCGCAGGGCTTTCCCGAACCAGCGCGTGCCGAGCTCCAGCAGGTCCGGCAGCAGCCGCGCGAGCTCGGCGGGACGTTTCGCGACGCTTTCGACGCCGGTGCGGAGCAGGTTCAGCGGCGAGGGCATCGAGGGGTTGCGCGGTTCGTCGATCGCCGGCGCCGGCGCGTCCGGCTCGAGGCCGGCGAGGTAGGTGATCAGGCTGGCGCCGCTCACGCCGTCGACGCTGGCGTGGTGCATCTTCAGCAGCACGGCGATCTGGCCGTCGGCCAGGCCTTCGATGACGTGGAGCTGCCAGAGCGGGTGCGCGCGGTCGAGCTGCTGCCCGGCGATGTGCGCGCACAGCTCGGCCAGCTCGGCGCGGTCGCCGGGGGCCGGCACGCCGATGCGGTGCACGTGGTGGTCGAGGTCGAAGTCCTCGTCCTCGACCCACACGGGATGTCCGATGTTCCAGAACGGATTGTGCAGTTTGCGGCGGAACGCCGGAATCAGCCGGACCCGTTCGTCGAGCTTTTCTTGGAGCTTCGCGAAGGTGTAGCCGCCGGGGACGGTCGAGCCGTCGAGGGTGATCAGCCCGCAGACGTGCAGGACCTGCGACGACGTCTCGAGGTAGAGGAAGCTCGCGTCGAGGCCGCTCAGTCTCTGCATGCCGATCAGCGTAAGCCACTTCCGGTGAGCGGCGCGCTACACTACTCGCCGGTATCATCACGCTGGTGCAGCCGAATTTCCTGATCCGTCGCGCGGTCCAGCTCGGCCTCACCGCGAACGCGCTCCGCCCGTTGCGAGCCCGGTCCACGACCATCCCGGCGTTCTTCGCCGGGTGGCTGACCGGGGAGCTCGCGCCCCAGTTCCTGGCACTGACGGCCGCGGACACTGCGTTGCACGTGGCCCGTCACGGCGTCCGCGACCGGTCGACGCAGGCCGGGCTCGCGATGGCCGCCGCGTCCGCCGCCGGGCTCGCCACGCTGATCCGCACGGGCCACGGCGCCCGCGAGGAGATCGAGAAGGCGCTGACATCCGCGCTGGGCGAGGACTACGCGTCCGAGCTGGGCCGCTCCGACCTGGGGCTGCCGTGGGGCGAGCTGGCACTGCCGTTCCGGATGGGTGCGCCGGACGTGCGCGTCGACCGCAACATCGCCTACGCCCCGGGCGGCAAGCGGTTCCTGCTGGACGTGTACCGCCCCGCTGAGCCGGTGACCGGCGCGCCGGTGCTGCTGCAGGTCCACGGCGGCGCGTGGGTGATCGGCAACAAGGAGGAGCAGGGCCGGCCGCTGATGCGCTACCTCGCGCGGCGCGGCTGGGTGTGCGTGGCGATCAACTACCCGCTTTCGCCGACCCACCGCTGGCCCGCGCACATCGTGGCGGCGAAGCAGGCGCTGGCGTGGATCCGCTCTTCGATCGCCTCGTACGGGGGCGACCCGGATTTCGTGGCGGTGACGGGCGGTTCGGCGGGCGGTCACCTGTCGGCGCTGCTGGCGTTGTCGCAGAACGACCCGGCGTTGCAGCCGGAGTTCGAGGACGTCGACACGAGCGTCCAGGCGTGCGTGCCGCACTACGGCGTGTACGACTTCGCGGCGACGTCCGGGTCGCGGGCCAGTCAGTACCGCTTGGAGAGCTTGATCGCGCGTCGGGTGTTCGCGGCGGACCGTGATCCGGTGCAGCATCTCGACGACTACATCGCGGCGTCCCCGCTGGACCGGATTTCTTCGGACGCACCACCGTTTTTCGTGATCCACGGGCGCGACGACTCGCTGGTGCCGGTGCGCGAGGCACGCGAGTTCGTGCGGCGGCTGCGGGAGAAGTCCCGGCAGCCGGTGGCTTACGCCGAGCTGGCCGGGGCGCAGCACGCGTTCGACGTGTTCACTTCCGTGCGGAGCGCGCATGTCGTGCGGGGTGTGGCGCGGTTCCTGGACTTCACCTACAACGCTTGGAAGGCCGAGAACCGGTAGCGGCGGCGGCCACCGTCAGTACGCGAGGTCGACGGGGCTCGCCGAGGGCGGGCCGTCCAAGCGCCACTCGGCTCCCGCGCGGATGAACCGGTACCAGCGGGCGTCGCGGCCGTAGCGCAGCTGCAACTCCCCCTGTGTCAGGCGGTTGCGCCACACCTTGGGCATTCCCGGCAGGCCCGCGTCGGCCAGCACGACCTGCGCTTCGGCCAGTGGGCCCGGCCCCGGCTGCCACGTCTCGCGCACGACTGCCAGGCCGGCACGACCGGCTTCGCGCCACGCCTCCGCCCAGAGGACCAGGTCCCGCACCGGTACCTCGGCCGCGGTCGCCAGCGCCGTGAACTCCGAGCCGGACCGGCTCGCGGCCCGGCGCGCGAGATCCTCTTCGAACGTCAGCTCCCCCGCCGTCGCTCCGGCCGTCAGCAGGTCGCGGGCCAGGGAGGCGGCGTCCGCCGCCAAGCCGGACAGCGCGTCCGCCGTCCAGCCGGTGCTCGGGGGCGGGTCGAGGTCGAGGACCGCCGGTGGGCCGGGCAGCCGTGGTGGCGGGGGCAGGTCGGGGATCGCGCCCGGCTGCCGGGCGTAGGCGGCGCGCGGGGTGAGTCCCTCGTCCACGCGCTTCGGCAGTTTCGGCCGCTCACCGCGCGCCGGGGCGCGGCGGGACCGCAGCTCGGCCAGGACGTCCGCCCGGGGGCGGCCGCGCAGCAGGAACAGCGTGAACGGGTCGCGGTCCACCTCGTCGGCGACCAGGTAGTAGACCGCGGCGACGTGCTTGCACGGGTTCGCCGAGTCCGGGCACGAGCACCGCGGCCGCAGGTCGCCGGGGCCGGGCAGCAGGTCGGCGCCCGCCTCGCGCGCCTGCTCGGCCAGCGCGCCCGGCAGCTCGCCGTCGAGCAGCGCGGCCGCGTGCCCGAGCCGGGTGCCGACCACGCCGAGCAGCGTGTCCCACTCGCCGTCGGTGAAGGTGCGCATGGTGATGGTCACCTGGTACGGCTCAGGCCGGCTGCCGCGCACCCGCGCCGTCATCGCCCCGGCACCGAAGTGCAGCTCCCTGACCGTGCCCTTGCGCGCGTAGGTCCGCCCGCGGGGCAGCCGGTTGGGGTCGAGCTTCGCGCGCTGCTCCAGCGCGTCGACCCAGGCGCGGCCCCACCACGTCCGGCCGAAGTTCCGCCTCGGGGGCATCAGCCGCTCCCGAGCCGGACCAGGTCGGCGAGCGCGTCGTCGGAGAGCTCGGTGATCCAGTCCTCCCCCGCACCGACGATCGACTCGGCCAGCCCGCGCTTCTTTTCGAGCACCTGCGCGATCCGCTCTTCGAGGGTGCCCTCGGTGATCAGCCGGTGGACCTGGACCGGCCGGTCCTGGCCGATCCGGTACGCGCGGTCGGTGGCCTGGTCTTCGACCGCCGGGTTCCACCAGCGGTCGTAGTGGATCACGTGGGTGGCGCGGGTCAGGTTGAGGCCGACGCCGCCCGCCTTGAGCGAGAGCAGGAACACCGGGATCTCACCGGCCTGGAATCGGTCGACCATATCCTGGCGTTTCGCAGGCGAGCTTTCACCCGAGAGCAGCTCACTGGGCAGGCCCCGGTCCGTGAGCCGGCGTTCGAGCAGCCGGCAGAGCTGGACGTACTGGCTGAAGACGAGCACGCTCTCGCCCTCGTCGAGAATGACGTCGAGCAGCTCTTCGAACGCGGCGAGCTTCCCGGACCGGCCGGTGAGCGCGCTGTGGGGTTCTTTGAGGAACTGGGCCGGGTGGTTGCAGATCTGCTTGAGCTCGGTGAGCAGCCGCAAGACCTGCCCGCGCCGCTCGATGCCTTTCTTCTCGCGAATCTCGGCCAGGTTCTCCCGCACGACGGCTTCGTAGAGCGTGGTCTGCTCGGCGGTGAGCGGGACGAACCGATCGGTTTCGGTCTTGGGCGGCAGCTCCGGGGCGATGTCCGGATCGGACTTGCGCCGCCGCAGCAGGAACGGCCGCACGGTGGCGGCCAGCCGTTCGGTGACGGCCTTGTCCCGATCACGTTCGATCGGGCGCGCCACGGTGCGGCGGAAGCGGTCGAGCGGGCCGAGCAGACCGGGCGTGGTCCAGTCCACAATGGACCAGAGCTCGGTGAGCCGGTTTTCGACCGGGGTGCCGGTGAGGGCGACCTTGGCCCGGGCGGGGATCTTGCGGAGCTCCTTGGCCGTGGCGGACAGGGGGTTCTTGACGTGCTGGGCCTCGTCCGCGGCGATGAGTCCCCAGTCCACTTCGGACAGTGTTTCGCGGTCCCGGCGGAGGACACCGTAGGTGGCGAGCACGACCTCGTCGGGGGCGAGGTCGTCGAGGTGCCGGCTGCCGCCGTGGAACCGGCGGACCGGGACGTCCGGGGCGAAGCGGGCGAACTCGCGTTCCCAGTTGCCGAGGAGCGAGGTCGGACAGAGGACCAGGGTGGGGCCGCCGGTCGAGCCAGGCTCAGCGGCGACCTCAGCCGCGCGAGACCGGCCATCGGCCTCGAGCACCTCTCCCACGGGGAGCGCGGCTGCCTGATCCGCCGATACATCGCCCCCGGCGAGGCCTAGGGGCGCTGAGGCTGCCAGGTCTCGGCGATGCAGGTGCAGGGCGATCAGCTGGATCGTCTTGCCGAGCCCCATGTCATCGGCCAGGCAAGCGCCCAACCCGAGACCGGTCATCGTCGCCAGCCATGCCAGTCCCGCCTGCTGGTACGGCCGCAGCGTCGCCTGCAACCCCGGCGGTGGCGCCACCAAAACGCCCTCACGATCCCGGATGCGCGAAGCCAGCCCACCCAGTACCGGGGGCGCCGCGAACTCGACGCGTTCGCCGTCCAGTTCCAGCTCGCCCGTCAGTGCCGCCGCCAGGGCCTCGCCCGCGTCCAGCTTGCGGGTTCGGCTCCGGACCCGCGCGAGCAGCTGCGGATCGACCCGCACCCACTGCCCCCGCAACCGGACCAGCGGACGTTTCGCCTCCGCGAGGGCCGCGACCTCCGCCTCCGTCAGCTGCTCGCCGCCCAGGCTGAGCTGCCAGCGGAACTCCAGGAGGCTCTTCAGCGCGAACTCCGCCTCCGTGACGCTCGCCGGCGCCTGGGTCGCGCTCGCCTTCGCCTTCACCTCGCCGGCGAACAGCCCCTTCTCCCACAGCACCTCGATGCCCGCGCCGCCGAGGTCGCGGCTGCCGTCGGTGAGGAGGTCGACGACGTCGTCGTCCGTCAACGGCAGTTCCGCCGGCGTGGCCTGCTCCAAGACCCGGCCCAGCGGCGGCCACGCCCGCGCGCCGCGGCGGAGGCCGAGCAGCAGCTGCGTCTCCACCTGGTCGCCGAGCCGGCTCAGCACCGCGTCCGGCGCGTCCCACAGCGTCGACGCCTCGACCACCAGGCTCGCCTCCGCCATGCTGCGCACCGCCAGCACCCCGGCGAACGTGTCTTCACCCCGGCCCTCGACCCGCAGCAGCACCTGGACGCCGCGCGGTTCGCGGGCCTCCAGCTCGGCCAGCCAGGCCGCGCCGTCCGGGCCGAGCAGAGCCGGTTCGCGCGCCGCGAACGCCGGGTCGCCGGCCCCCACCGGCGCCGCCGGGCTGCGCGCCAGCAGGTCGGCCGTCGCGTCCCAGAGCGCGCGGACCAGGGAGTCCGGCGAGTGCAGGCGGATGCGTTTCAGCCCGGTCAACGGCAGCGCGTACGCCTCCGGCGGCAGGGCACCGGCCAGACCGCGCAGCAGCTCTTCGTCGGCCGCGTCCAACGGCCCGATCCGCCAGGCCGCCGCCCCCGCGGGCGAGACGGCGGGCCGCAGCCGCCCCCGCGCGACGAGGTTCACCCCCGCGTTGACGGCCGCCGACCACGCCGCGATGGCCGGGCTGGCCTCCTCCCCCGTCGAGAGCAGGCGCGGCAGCGCGCGTTCGAGCGGGACGAGCTCCGCGTCGACCTTCGTCCGCGCGAACTTCCCGCCCCTGGGCAGCACGAGCTCGATCGTGGTCCCGCCGGCCACGTCGTCGCCCCACAAGGCCAGCACGCCCTCCCGCGGGGGATCCGCGGGAAGGTAGGTGGCCTGGGTGTCTGCGCTGAACTCCACGACGGCAACGCTAGAACACACCCCCGACAGTTTCGGCCCGGGCGTCGCGAACGGTCCTTTCGCACCGCCCGGGCACCCCGGACCCCCGCGCCCGAAGCCGGATCCCGCGTGACCGAGCGGGCATCACGCGTGATTGAGCGGGCATCACGCGTGACCGAAGCGGGCATCACGCGTGACGGAACAGGCATCACGCGTGATCAGAGAGGCATCACGCGTGATTGGAGGGGCATCAGCCGCGGGGGAGGCCCAGGAGGCGTTCCGCCGTCAGGGACCGGAGCACCTGCGTGGTGCCGCCCGCGATCGACAAGCAGCGCGTCAGCAGGAACTCGTGCTGCGCCGGGCTGCCCGCCTCCAGCGCACCCGCGCCCGCCAGCTCCAGGGCGAACTCCGCGACGTCCTGCCGGTGCTCCACCCCGAGCAGCTTCCGCACGCTCGACTCCGCGCCCGGGTCCTGTCCCTCCAGCCGCCGCAACGCCGCCCGCAGGTCCAATACCGAACCCGCGACGCCGAACGCCACCAGCGAACCGAGCCGGTCCAGCGCGACGTCGTCCAGCGCGGAAGTGTCCACTGTGGACACCAAGGACTGCACGCTCTCCCCCACCGCCGACCCGCTCCCGAGGGCGACCCGCTCGTTCGCCAACGTCGTGCGCGCCAGCCGCCAGCCGCCGCCCGGGGTGCCGACGACGTCGGCGTCCGGGACGAACACGTCGTCGAGGAACACCTCGTTGAACACGGCTTCGCCGGTGATCTCCCGCAGCGGCCGCGTCGTGATGCCCTCGGCGCGCATGTCGACCAGGAAGTACGTGATCCCCTTGTGCTTGGGCACGTCCGGGTCGGTGCGCGCCAGGCAGATCCCCCAGTCGGCTTCGCGGGCGAGCGACGTCCACACCTTCTGCCCGGCCAGCCGCCAGCCGCCGTCGACGCGCCGCGCGGCCGTCCGCAAGGCGGCCAGGTCGGACCCCGCGCCCGGCTCGCTGAACAGCTGGCACCACGTGATTTCCCCGCGCAGCGTCGGCCGCGCGAACCGGGACCGCTGTTCGTCGTCGCCGTGCTCGAGGATGGTCGGCACCGCCCACGCGCCGATCACCAGGTCCGGACGGCGGACGCCGGCCGCGGCCAGCGCGCCGTCGATCCGCAGCTGCCCGGCGGCGTCCGCGCCCCGCCCGAACGGCACCGGCCAGTGCGGCGCCAGCAATCCCGCGTCCGCCAGGGCGACTCGCTGCTCGGAGCCAGAAAGCGTGGCGATCCGCGCGACCTCCTCGCGCAAGGCCGGATCGTCCCCGACGTCGACGCCCAGCGTCCGCTCGGTCCCGGCGAGAGCCAGCGAAGCCGCCTCACGCCGCCACGGCCCGGAGCCGCCGAGCCACTGCCGCAACGCCACGGCCCGCCGCAGGTAGAGGTGCGCGTCGTGCTCCCAGGTGAACCCGATCCCGCCGAGCACCTGGACGCAGTCCTTCGCGTTGGCGACGGCGGCGTCGAGAGCGACGACGGCCGCGCTCGCCACCGAAAGCGGGTGCTGCCCGGAAGCCGCGTCCCAGGCCAGCGCTTCGGCCGCTTCGGCGCGGCACAGCATTTCGGCGCACAGGTGCTTGATCGCCTGGAACCCGCCGATGGGCTTGCCGAACTGTTCGCGAACCTTGGCGTACTCGACCGCGATGGTCAGGCACCGCCGCGCCACCCCCGCCGCCTCGGCCGAAGCCAGGGTCGCCGCCAGCGGGGCGACCGGTGGCAGGGTCAGGACGTCGGCGCTGCCGGAGAACCGGACGCGCGCCAGCGGGAGCGAGAAGTCGAACGGCGTCAGCGGCTCCACGGTCAGCCCGGGTGTCCCGGGCGCGAGCAGCACGTGACCACCCTCGACCGGGACCACCAGCCAGGTCCCGGAGTCCACGCCGGGCACCGGCCCGGAGACGCCGTCGACCAGCTCGTCCAGCAGCACCGCGACCGTGGCTTCCCCTTCGGCGACGGCTTGGAGCAGCTCTTTCGCCTCCGGCACCTCCGCCAGGAGTAGCCCGCCGAGCGTGGTGCTCAGGACGGGCCCGGGAACGAGTTCTTCGGCCGCCGCGGCCAGCCCGGCGGCGAGGTCGGCGAGGCTGCCGTCGGCCCCGCCGGCCGCCGCGGGCAGGGCGACGCCGAACAGGCCCAGGTCGGCGAACCCCGCCGGCACCCCGGCGCTCGCACCGGTTTCCGCCGCGCGCACCGCCTCGCGCGGGTGGTGCGCGGCGGACCAGGCGTGGATCGCCTCGGCCAGCGCGGCCTGTTCCTCGGTGAGCGCGACCGGCATGGGCCCTCCTCGCGGCATGGGACTGTGTCGGCTATTGCCGACCCGGCCGGCAGTCACGGCGGAACGGGTGCCCGTGAGCGGGATGGCTCCGGAACCGTCTCCGCCTGCTTTCGGCCGGATCGGCAACACTACTCGCAAGTGTAGAACGTGTTACAGTTTTTCGGCCAGTGGGTCAATTGTTGAACGTTTCGCCAGGACAGGTACTCTACGTCGTGAACTGGAACAAGTTCCGAAGGACGGGGGAATGCCGATGCCCGGCAAAGCCAAAGCGCCGGCGAAGGCACGCGGAAACGGCCTGAGCGCGATCGGCGCCGACGAGCTCGGCTCGGCCGCCCAGCGCGACCGCCGCCGCCGGATCATCGACGCCACCCTCGCGCTGGCCTCGAAAGGCGGCTACGACGCCGTGCAGATGCGCGCCGTCGCCGAGAAGGCCGACGTCGCGCTCGGCACGCTGTACCGGTACTTCCCGTCCAAGATCCACCTGCTCGTCTCCGGTCTCGCGCGCGAGTTCGAGCGCGCGCAGGAGAAGCTGGAACGCCAGGCCATCCCCGGCGACACGCCCGCCGAGCGGCTGATGTTCGTGCTCGGCCGCAACACCCGCCTGATGCAGCGCGACCCCCACCTGACCGAGGCGATGGTCCGCGCGTTCATGTTCGCCGACACCTCCGCCGCGGCCGAGGTCGAGCAGGTCGGGCGGCTGATGGAGAACATGTTCGCCCAGGCGATGGGCATCTCCGACCCGACCGAGGCCGACCGCGACATCTTCCACGTCGTCGCGGACGTCTGGATGGCGAACCTGGTGGCCTGGGTGACCCGCCGCGCGTCGGCGGCCGACGTCGCCAACCGCCTCGAGCTGTCGGTGCACCTGCTGCTGGACAAGTGATCCCGGCGGCGGCGGTCGCCGAGGCACACAGCAGGCTGCACCGCGCGCTCGAACCGCTGACCGACGAGCAGGTGCGCGAACCGTCGCCACTGCCCGGCTGGACGCGCGGGCACGTGCTGGCCCACGTCACCGACGCCGGGCGCGCGCTCGCCGACCTGGTCGAGAACGCCCTGCGCGGCGTGCTGATCCCGCTCTACGACCCGAAGACGCACGACCGCGACGCCATCATCGAGGCGACCGCGGGCCGGAGCGCCGAGGAGCACCGGCGGGACCTGCTGCGGCACTCCGTCCGGCTCGAAGACGCGTGGGCCCGCGTGACGGACTGGGACCAGCACGTCGACTACCGCGACGGCAAGCTGTCCAGCACGGTCTTCGCCCGCTGGCGCGAGGTCTGGATCCACGCCGTCGACCTCGACGTCGGCATCGCCATCACCGACTGGCCCGGCGACTTCTGCGGCCACGCCGTGGGCTTCCTCCAGGACCGGCTGCCGGCCGGCGTGACGGTCCGCGCCGGCGAGCACCGCTGGGGCTCGGGCGAGACCGAGGTCGCCGGGTCCGTGCGCGACCTCGCGGCCTGGCTGTCCGGGCGGGCCGCCGGCACCGAACTGAGCGGCGACCGGCCCGGACTGGGCCCGTGGCCCGTCAGCGGTGGGCGGCGACGACCTCCGCCAGCTCGTCCAGGGCCTTGAGCGTCTCGGCCTCGGGCAGCGTCTCCAGCAGGAACGTGTAGCGCTCGACGCCCGCCTCGCGGAAGCCGTCGATCACCTTGCCCTTCGTGTCACCGCCGAACACGGCGAACTCGATGTCCGCACGTCCCTGGTCGGCGAGCCAGCCACGGACGCGCTTCGCCTCGTCGAAGTGCGTGTGACCGCGTAGCAGCCAGCCGTCGCCGTAGCGGACGAGACGCTTCAGCGCCGCTTCGCTCTCGCCGCCGATGTAGATCGGCGGGTGCGGCTTGCGCACCGGCTTCGGCCAGGCGTAGATCGGGCCGAAGTCGACGTGCTCGCCGTGGAACTCGGCCTCGTCCTTCGTCCAGATCTCTTTGAGCGCGGCCAGCTGCTCGTCGATCAGAGCGCCGCGGGTCTTCGGGTCCGTGCCGTGGTTGCGCATCTCCTCGCGGTTCCAGCCGACGCCGACGCCGAACAGCGCGCGCCCGTCGGAGACCAGGTCGAGCGACGCGACCTCCTTGGCGGTGTGGATCAGGTCGCGCTGGATCAGCAGCGCGATGCCGGTGCCGAGCAGCAGCTCCGACGTCGCGGTGGCCGCGGCGGTGAGCGCCACGAACGGGTCGAGCGTGCGCTTGTACTTCTCCGGCAGGTCGCCCCCGCCCGGGTACGGGGTCTCGCGGCTGACGGGGATGTGCGAGTGCTCGGCCAGGAACAACGAGTCGAAGCCGCGTTCCTCCAGGGCCGCACCCAGCACGTCCGGCCGGATGCCCTCGTCGGTCACGAACGTCGAGATCCCGAATTTCATACCCAACCACTACCACCACACCGGCGGTGCGTGCATGATGGAGTGATCTCATCATACGTTGAATAAGGGGGTAGTCATGGACGTGCAGGACATCGACTTCGAAGAGCTTTACCGGGGCAGCACGCCGATGGGTCGGAAGATGCCGTGGGACATCGGCGCGCCGCAGCCCGCGGTCGTCGCGCTGGCCGACGCCGGCGCGTTCACCGGCGAGGTGCTCGACATCGGCTGCGGCCTCGGCGACAACTCGGCGTTCCTCGCCTCACGCGGCCTGTCGGTCACCGGGCTGGACGGCGCGCCGTCGGCCGTCGAGCGGGCTCGCACCCGCACGCCGGACGTCACCTTCGCGGTGGCCGACGCGACGAAGCTCGAAGGCTACGAAGAACGCTTCGACACGGTCCTCGACAGCGCGCTCTACCACTGCCTGAGCGAGGACGAGCGGCACGCGTACCTCGCCGCCCTGACCCGCGCGACCCGGCCGGGCGCGCGGCTGCACCTGTTCGCCTTCTCGCCGCAGGTGCCGGACGCGTTCCCGGCGCCGTACCTGATCAGCGAGGCCAACCTGCGCGAGACGGTCGGGAAGGACTGGACGATCGAGCGGCTCGAGCCGGCCGTCTACACGACGTCGATGACCCCGGAGGAGCTGCGGCAGAGCCTCCGGGAGGTGCTGGACGCCGACGCCACCGGCCTGGACGCGCTGGACACCGACGCGGACGGCCGGGTCCTGGTCCCCGTCTGGCAGCTGAAGGCCGTACGTTCGGCCGGGTGATCGTCGAGACGTCGCTGGTCCCGCGCACCGCCGCCGAGCCGTGCGCCGACCGGCTGGTCCTGGGTGCGCACGTGTTCGGCGTCGCCGACGGCGCGACGAAGAAGCCGTGGGACACCGGCCCGGACGGGGCCGAACTCGCCGAAGCCGTCGCCGGGCACCTGGCCGCCACCGCGGCCGGGTGCTCGGCGCGCGAAGCCACCGACAGCGCGACGGCGTTGGTCCGCGAGCTGCTGGGCGACACCGCGCCGGGCGCGGGCTCGGCGGTGTCGTTCTGCGTCCTGCACCGGCCGCGCCGCGAAATCTGGCGGGTGGGCGAAGGCCGCGTCCTCCTCGACGGGACGCCGGTGCCGCCGCGCCCGTCCGGCGAGCGGGTCGTGGCCGAAGCCCGCGCCCTCGTGCTGCGCCGGTACCTCGCGGACGGCGTCCCGGAAGCGGAGCTGCTGGCCGGCGACCCGGGTCGCGCGGCGGTGCGGGAACTGCTGCGCGCGCTGGTCGGGCTCCGCAACCGACCGGACCCGCGCTACGGCTGCGCGGCCATCGACGGCCAGGTCGTCCCGGACCTGTTCGTCGAGGTGATACCGGTGCCCGACGGCGTGCGGGAGGTCGTCATCACCACCGACGGCTACCCGTCACCCGCGACGACGCTGGCCGAGGCCGAACGGCTACTGGCCGGGCGGCTGGCACGTGACCCGCTGATGATCGAGGACCCGCCGGAGACGAAGGGCCTGCGCCCGGCCGCGAACTCCTTCGACGACCGGGCCTACCTGCGGGTGCGGCTCTAGACGTTGCGGCGGTACTGCCCGCCGACCTCGAAGAACGCCTCCGTGATCTGACCCAGCGAGCACACCCGCGCGGCGTCCATCAGCACCCCGAACAGGTTGCCGCCGCGGGTGGCCGCCTCGCGCAGCGCCTTCAGCGCCTGCTGGGCCTCCTCGTGGTGGCGGTGCTGGAAGTCCGCGAGCCGGTCCAGCTGCGACTTCTTCTCGTCCTCCGTCGCGCGCGCCAGCTCGACCTCGATGTCGTCCTCGCCCTCGCGCGGGTTGCGGAAGGTGTTGACGCCGATGATCGGCAGCGAGCCGTCGTGCTTCTTGCGCTCGTACAGGATCGACTCGTCCTGGATCTTGCCGCGCTGGTACCCCGTCTCCATCGCGCCGAGCACGCCGCCGCGCTCGGAGATCCGGTCGAACTCGAGCAGCACGGCCTCTTCGACCAGCTCGGTCAGCTCGTCGATGACGAACGAGCCCTGCAGCGGGTTCTCGTTCTTCGACAGGCCCCACTCCTTGTTGATGATCATCTGGATGGCCATCGCGCGCCGCACCGACGACTCCGACGGCGTCGTGACCGCCTCGTCGAACGCGTTGGTGTGCAAGGAGTTCGCGTTGTCGTACAGCGCGCAGAGCGCCTGCAGCGTCGTGCGGATGTCGTTGAAGCTCATCTCCTGCGCGTGCAGGGAGCGCCCGGACGTCTGCACGTGGTACTTGAGCTTCTGCGACCGCTCGTTCGCGCCGTAGCGCTCGCGCATCGCCACGGCCCAGATCCGCCGCGCCACCCGGCCGAGCACCGAGTACTCGGCGTCCATGCCGTTGGAGAAGAAGAACGACAGGTTCGGCGCGAAGTCGTCGATGTCCATGCCGCGCGCCAGGTACGACTCGACGTAGGTGAAGCCGTTCGACAGCGTGAAGGCCAGCTGCGAGATGGGGTTCGCCCCGGCCTCGGCGATGTGGTAGCCGGAGATCGACACCGAGTAGAAGTTGCGGACGCCGTGCTCGATGAACCACTCCTGGATGTCGGCCATCATCCGGAGGCTGAACTCGGTGGAGAAGATGCAGGTGTTCTGGCCCTGGTCCTCCTTGAGGATGTCGGCCTGCACAGTGCCGCGCACGTTCTTCAGCGCCCACTCGCGCAGCTCGGCGGCCTCGTCCTCGGACGGGTCGCGGCCGTGCTCGGCCTTGAACGCCTCGACGCGCTGGTCGATCGCGGTGTTGAGGAAGTAGGCCAGGATCGTCGGCGCCGGGCCGTTGATCGTCATCGACACCGACGTGTTCGGCGCGGTCAGGTCGAAGCCGCCGTAGAGGACCTTCATGTCCTCGAGCGTCGCGATGGACACGCCGGACGTGCCGACCTTGCCGTAGATGTCCGGGCGGGTGTGCGGGTCGTGGCCGTACAGCGTCACCGAGTCGAACGCGGTCGAGAGGCGCTTGGCCTCGGAGTCGGCCGACAGCATCTTGAACCGGCGGTTGGTGCGGAACGCGTCGCCCTCGCCGGCGAACATCCGGGCCGGGTCCTCACCGTCCCGCTTGAACGGGAAAACGCCCGCGGTGTAAGGGAAGTATCCGGGCAGGTGTTCGCGGCGCAGGAACGACAGCAGCTCACCGGACTCGGCGTAGCGCGGCAGGGCGACGCGTGGGATCCGGTTGCCGGACAGCGTGTCGCGCCACAGCTGCGTGCGCAGCTCCTTGTCGCGGATCTTGACCACCAGCTCGTCCTGGCGGTACTCCTCGGCCAGCTCGCGGAACCGCGCGAGGAGCTTTGTCGACTCGCCGTCCACATCGGACTCGGCGGTGGCGAGCAGCCCGTCCAGCGCGTCGGTCGCCGCGTCCACCTTGGACAGTTCCGCCTTGGCCAGCGCCAGTGCCTCGTGCTTGCGGATCGCGGCGACCTGGGCCTCGGTCTTCGCGTGGTAGCCGCGCACGGTCTCGGAGATCTCGGCCAGGTAGCGGGCCCGGTTGCCCGGGATGACCGTCGAAGCGTCGGTCGAGACCTTGCCCTCGACCTGCGGCAGCGTGCCGGCCGAGACGGTCAGGCCGCGCTCGGCGAGCAGGCCGCGCAGGTGCTGGTAGAGCGCGGTGACGCCGTCGTCGTTGAACTTCGCCGCGCTCGTGCCGTACACCGGCATGTCTTCCGGGCCTTGCGAAAACGCCTCGCGGTTGCGCACCAGCTGGCGCGCGACGTCGCGGCGGGCGTCCTCGGCGCCGCGGCGCTCGAACTTGTTGATCGCGACGACGTCGGCGAAGTCGAGCATGTCGATCTTCTCCAGCTGCGACGCGGCGCCGAACTCCGGCGTCATCACGTACAGCGACTCGTCCACGAAGTCGACGATGCCGGCGTCGCCCTGGCCGATGCCGGGCGTCTCGACGATCACCAGGTCGTACCCGGCGGCCTTGCACGCCTGGATGGCCTCGCTCAGCCCGGCCGGGATCTCGCCCGACGTCGTGCGCGTCGCGAGCGAGCGGAAGTACACCGGGGAGCCGTCGAGGCAGTTCATCCGGATGCGGTCGCCGAGCAGCGCGCCGCCGCCCTTGCGCCGCGACGGGTCAACGGCGAGCACCGCGATCCGCAGCTTGTCCTCCTGGTCGAGGCGGAAGCGGCGGATCAGCTCGTCGGTGAGCGACGACTTGCCCGAGCCGCCGGTGCCGGTGATGCCGAGCACCGGTACCTCGCGCTTGCCCGCGGCCTCGGTGATGCCGGTCAGCAGATCGGCGGGCAGCTGCTCTGCCTGAAGCTGCGTGATGATGCGTGAGAGCGCGGCGACGTCGCCGGAAAGCACCTTGTCCAGCGCCGGGGCCTCGGCCGCGAGGTCGACGTCGCAGGCCTTGATCATCAGGTTGATCATGCCCGGCAGGCCCATCTCGTAGCCGTCCTCGGGCGAGAAGATGCGGGCGACGCCGCGCGAGTGCAGCAGGTCGATCTCCTCGCGCACGATCACCCCGCCCCCGCCGCCGAAGACCTTGATGTGGCCGGCGCCGCGCTCGCGCAGCAGCTCGACCAGGTAGGAGAAGTACTCGACGTGCCCGCCCTGGTAAGCAGAGATGGCGACACCCTGGACGTCCTCGGCGATGGCCGCGGTGGCGACCTCGTCGACCGACCGGTTGTGGCCGAGGTGGACGACCTCCGCGCCCTGCGACTGCAGGATCCGCCGCATGATGTTGATCGACGCGTCGTGGCCGTCGAAGAGGCTCGACGCCGTGACGAACCGGACGGGGTGCGCGGGGCGGTACAGCTCACTGCTCATCCCTACAAAATACTTGGACTTCCTACTATTGGAAACCCGAGGTCTCGTGACCCGGCTCTCAGCGCCCCCTAGGAGAAGGTTGACACCGGCCAGCTCGGCGCTATGTTTAACGTGTCCGTTAATTAACAAGGTGCTGAAATGACGACTGACCAGTTGAGCCGGACCTTCTCGGCGCTCGCCGACCCGACCCGCCGCGCCATCCTCGCCCGCCTGTCGGCCGGCGAAGCGACCGTGAACGAGCTCGCCGAGCCGTTCACGATGAGCCTCCCCGCGGTCTCGCGGCACCTGAAGGTGCTGGAACAGGCCGGGTTGATCACCCGCGGCCGCACCCGCCAGTGGCGGCCCTGCCGGCTGGAGGCGAAACCCCTGGAGGACGTCGCCGACTGGGTCGCGACCTACCGGCAGTTCTGGGACGGCGGGTTCGACCGCCTCGAGGAGCACCTGAGGAGCCTGACCGGCGATGCCTGACCTGGAGATCACCCGCGTCTTCGCGGCCCCGCGCGAACTCGTGTTCGCCGCCTGGACGCACCCGGACCACCTGGCGAGCTGGTTCGGTCCGCACGGCTTCACCTGCTCCGCCGTCACCCTCGACCCGCGCTCCGGCGGCCGCTGGCGGTCCTGCATCCGCTCCCCCGAAGGCGAGGACCACTGGATGCACGGCGTCTACCGCGAGGTCAGCGTCCCCGACCGACTCGTCTTCACCTTCGCCTGGGAAGCCCAGGGGCAGGAGACGCTCGTGACGATCGGCTTCGCCGACCTCGACGGCAAGACCGAGATGACCTTCACCCAGACCGGCTTCCCGACGGCCGCCGAGCGCGACGGCCACCACGAGGGCTGGACCTCCAGTTTCGACGACCTGACCGGCTTCATCCGAGGAAAGGACGACCGATGACCGCCACCACGCCCCAGATCGTCTCGCCGGAAGAATGGCAGGCCGCGCGCGACGCGCTGCTGGTCAAGGAGAAAGAGCACATGAAGGCGGCCGACCGCCTCGCCGCCGAGCGCCGGCGGCTGCCGATGGTCCGCTTCGACGCGAAGTACCCGTTCGAAAGCGCGGCCGGGCCCGTCAGCCTGCTCGACCTGTTCGAAGACCGCCGTCAGCTGATCGTCTACCACTTCATGCTGCACCCGGGCGAGGAGGCGGGCTGCCCCGGCTGCTCCCTGCTCGTCGACAACATGCCGCACCTGGCGCACCTGCACGCCCGCGACGTCACGCTCAAGGTCGTCGCGCCGGCGACCCTGGCGGAGATCGAGCGGTACAAGGCGCGGATGGGCTGGGACGTGCCGTGGGTGTCGGCGCACGGAACCGGGTTCACCGAGGACTGCGGCGTCGGCATGGGGTTCGGCGTGAGCGTGTTCCTGCGCGACGGCGACGAGGTGTACCGGACGTACTTCACCACGGGCCGGGGCGGCGAGATGTTCCTGGCCTCCCACCGCTACCTCGACGTCACGCCGCTGGGGCGCCAGGAGGCCTGGGAAGAGGACAGCCACGGCGACGACGCGCCGAGCTCGTGGTGGCGCCGCCACGACGAGTACTGAAGGTTCGGGCGCGCGCATGACCGGGGCCGGTCGATCCCGCGCTTCCCCGCGCGCGATCGACCGGTGTGGTGCCCGCCTTGGGGGCGGCTGGTGCCTTTCCGGCACCGTCCGCTCCCGCGGCGTCAGCGGCTCTTGGCCGCCCGCAGTGCGATCCACTGGCGCATCGCGTACTCGACCAGCGTGATCAGCGTTTGCTTCGTCGACTCGCGGTCCCGGGCGTCGCAGCGGACGATCGGGATGTTCGGGTCGATCGACAGCGCCTCGCGCACGTCGTTGATGTCGTGCTCGAGCACGCCGTCGAACGTGTTGACGCCCACGATGTACGGCAGGCCGCGGTCTTCGAAGAAGTCGATCGGGGCGAACGAGTCGGCCAGCCGGCGGGTGTCCGCCAGCACGACCGCGCCGATCGCGCCGCGGACCAGGTCGTCCCACATGAACCAGAACCGCTGCTGCCCGGGCGTGCCGAACAGGTAGAGGATCAAGTCCGCGTCCAGCGACACCCGGCCGAAGTCCATCGCCACGGTGGTCGTCGACTTGCCCGGCGTGTGGTCGAGGTTGTCGACGCCGACGCTCGCGTCGGTCATCATCGCCTCGGTGGTGAGCGGCACGATCTCCGAAACCGACCCGACGAAGGTCGTCTTCCCCGCTCCGAAACCGCCAGCCACCACGATCTTGGCTGATGTCATGGTCGGGGGCGCGGTGTCCCGCGGTGCCTTAAAGCCGACGGAGTCCACTCAAAACCCTTTCCATCAACACCAGATGTGCCTCGGCGCCGTCATTGCCCGATATCGTCTTGTGCACCGTGACCAGCCCTGCGTCGGCCGCGTCGCTGATCAGCACCCTTGCCACGCCCAAAGGCACCCGCAGGGCCGACACGAGCTCGGCGACCGAACGGGGGGTCCGGCACTCTTCCATGATCGAGATGCACTCGATCTGCTCCGCGGCCACCTCGGGGAAGCCACCGGTGGCAGCATAATCCTTCGCGGAGATCAGTGTCTCCAGCTCCAGGGCGTAGTTCGCCCGGGTGCGGCCGCCGGTCAAAGCGTACGGCCGGACGATCGCCGTCTGATCTTCGGGCGCGAGTGGCTGTTCGAAGACCGCGGGCATGACGAACTCGCCGCTGGGCGGCCCCGGGTCGAACAGCCCACCTGGTCTGGGGGCGTCCCCATCGGTACTGCCGGGTGGAGAGACTAAAGAGGTCACTCGATCTCCTTGGTCGGCCGACGGCGCGGGCGCCGGCGGTTCCGCGGCCGCGTGCGCACCGGCGGACGGGGGTGGCGGGGACTCCTTGCTCTTCTTGCGCTTCCGGCGGGCACGGCCGGAATCCAGGGTGAACCCGTTGAGGACGTCGGCGAACGTGCCGTCGTCCCCTGCGCCGGAAGCGGTGTTCCCCGCCTCCGGAGGCTCCCCGAAAGATCCGGACCCCGTGCTCATCGCGCCATCATCCCACCGGTTCGCCGATCAGCGACCCACCCGATCCCTGGAGCTGGGCGCGCAGCTCCGGGGTCAGGATCTGGCCGACCCGATCGACGAGCATCGTCATCTCGTAGGCGACCTGGCCGATGTCGCAGTTCGGGGCGGCGAGCACGGCCAGGCACGACCCGTCGCTGATCGACATCAGCACCATGATCCCCAGCTCCATCTCGACGACGGTCTCGTTGACCGCCCCCGCCTCGAAGCACCGGGCGGCGCCCTGGGTGAGGCTGACCAGGCCCGAGGCGACCGCGGCGAGCTGGTCCGCCCGGTCGAGCGGCAGCCGGTTGGAAGCGCTCAGCAGCAGGCCGTCCGCCGAGACGACCACGGCGTGGGCCACGCCGGGCACGCGCTCCGCGAAGTCGTTGATCAGCCAGCCGAACTGATTCTGCGGCGGCTGTGCGCTACTCGGCGAGGTCATTCGCCCTCCAGTGTCTCGTGGTTGGTCTCGGCCCGCGCGGTGCGGTGACGCCCGCGTTCGATGCCCTGCTGGAAGCTTCGCAGGCGGCCGCGCACGTCGTGTGCGTCCCGTTGTGGTCGGGGGGCCGTGGCCCCGGTGGGCGGTCCGGCGCTGCCCGGGAGCAGCTGTTCCCCGCGACGGCGCCGGGGCAATCCTGCCGAAGTGAACGTGGCGGGTGCCGACTGGGACACCGCTTGCACGGCTTTCCAGCCTTCATCGGTCCCGAAGTTCCATTCGGCGGTGGCCTCCACCGCGGACTCTTCCTGCCGCGGCGCGGGCGTCTCCGGCGCGGCGGGGCCCCGCCGGGAGGGCAGTTCCGACGGCGGCTCCCCGGGACGGCCGGCGGTGGCCGGGTCCAGGAAGGCCGGGAAGGACTGCTCGGGGCCTCCGAAGGCGGACGGCCGAGGCGACGGCCGCGGTTGGCGGCTCGGCAGCGGGCCGGGCTCCTGCGGAGCGGTCGGCTCGGACTCGGCCGGGGCACCCTGCTGACCGGGCTCGTGAAGGGCGGCGGGCTGAGCTGGGACGCCTTGTTGACCGGGCTGCTGGGAGGCACCGGGCTGAGCCGGGGCACCTTGCTGACCCGGCTGCACGAGATCGCCAGGCTGAGCCGCGACACCCTGCTGCCCAGGCTGAAAGGCACCGGGCTGAGCCGGAGCGCCCTGCTGACCGGGCTGCTGGACGGCACCGGGCTGCACCGGGCCACCCTGCTGCCCAGGCTGCACGAGATCGCCAGGCTGACCAGGCTGCTGGAAGGCACCCGGCTGAGCTGCCGGTGCCTGGCCCGGTTGCAGGCCGTCCGGCTGGAAGGCGGCCGGTTGCTGCGGTGCCTGCGCGCCCGGGCGGGGTGCCGGGGTTCGGCGGTTCGGCTGCGGGAGACCGTTCGGCTGGACCGCGCCGGGCTGCGGTGCGGATCCCGGCCGGCCAGGCCGCGGCAAGCCGTTCTGCTGCGCCCCGGGCGTGAGCGCGGCCGGCTGCGCCCCGGGCTGCGTGCCCGGCTCGAGCCTCTCGGCGAACGACTGCTGCTGCGCAGCGGCCCCCGGTGCCTGCGACGAGGTGTCGGCAGCGGGAACCCCAGGCTGGAACGCGGCTCCCGGCTGCGCCGCACCCGGCGCCGGCGGGTTCGCCGCTGTCCGGCGCGTCTGCTGGCGCCCCCTCGTCACTCCCTGCTGGAAGCTGCTCAGCCGCCCGCGCACGTCCGCCGGGTCGCGGACCGGCAGGTCCGACCGCGCCGGGGCCGGGGTCGCGGGGATCGACGGCGTCGGGGTCGCGCTGCCCGGCATGAGCTGCTCGCCGCGGCGGCGGCGGGGCAGCCCCGCCTCGGTGAACGCCGTCGGTTCCGACTTCGTGACCGCCTGGACCGTGCGGAAGTTCTCGTCGCTCGCGAAGTCCCAGCTGCGGGCTTCCTGCGGCTCGGCGGCCGGCTTCTCCGGAGCCTCGGCGACCGGCTCCGCGTCCGCGGTCTCCGCGACCGGGGCCGGCTTCTCGGCGGGCTTGTCCTCGCGGAACCACGCCGACAGCATCTCGTCGAAGATCGGTGTCGTCTCCGAGCGGTCCGGGGCCGGGGTGGGCGCCGGGGCCGGTTCCGCGGTCGCCTGCTGCCACCAGTCGCTCAGCGTGGTTTCGTTGGCGGAGAACAGGTCCTTGCCCGCCGGCAGGTCGTCGGCGCGCGGCGGGACCGGCACCGGCAGCACCGTGGGCACCGGTGGCAGCGTCGGGCGCGGCGGCGGGGCCGGGTCGTCCTTCGGCAGCGGCGCGAACAGGTCCGTCCCGGAGATCTCCAGGTCCGACGGCGGACGGACACCGGACGGCCCGTGGCCGTTCGTCAGCCCGGCGAGGTCGCTCGCCGACGGCCAGCGCTCCTCCCCCATCGCCGGCTGCTCCGGGACCAGCGGCCGCGGCCGGGAGTTGCCGTTGACCTGGCGTCGCGGCAGCGGGTTGCCCGCCGGGGGGCTCGCCAGCGGCTGCCGCGGCCCGCCGATCGGGCCCGTCAGCGGTCCGTCGGTCACCGCCATCACCAGCTCCGCCGGGACGACGACCGTGGCGCGGACGCCGACGATGTCCTTGCCGCCGTGCAGCGACACCCCGATCCGGTGCCGGCTGGCCAGCCGGCCGACGACGAACAGGCCCATCCGGCGCGACGTCGCCAGGTCGATCGACCCGGCCTCGGTCAGCCGGGTGTTCGCCTCGGCGACCTCGGCCTCGTTCATGCCGATGCCCTTGTCGAGGATGTCGACGTTGAGCGAGCCGTCCTCGCCCAGCCGCGACGCGACGGTCACGCTGGTCTCCGGCGCGGAGAACGCCGTCGCGTTGTCCAGCAGCTCGGCGACCAGGCGCATGAGGTCGCTCGCGGCGTACCCGACGATCCGGGCCGGGGGCGGCGGCTGGACCTGGACCCGCTGGTACTGCTCGATCTCCGACACCGCGGCGCGGAGCATGTCGTTGGTGCCGACCGGCTTGCCGGAGCGGCGGCCCGGCTCGGCGCCGGAGAGCACCATCAGGTTCTCGTTGTTGCGCCGCATCCGGGTGGCGAGGTGGTCGAGCTGGAACAGCGTGGCGAGCTGGTCGGCGTCCTCCTCGTCCCGCTCGAGCTGCTCGATCAGCTGCAGCTGCCGCTGCACCAGGCTCTGGCTGCGCCGCGAGAGGTTGACGAAGACGCTGCCGAAGCCGGTGCGCATCGCGGCCTGCTCGGTCGCCAGCCGCAGCGCCTGGTGGTGCACCTTGTCGAAGGCGCGGGCGACCTCGCCGACCTCGTCCTCGGTCTGCACCGGCACCGGCACGACGTCCGTGCCCTGCGCGCGGCCTTCCTGGATGTTGCGGACCGCTTCGGGCAGCGCGGTCTCGGCGACGTCGAGGGCGCTGCGCCGCAACGCTTTCAGTGAGCGCAGCAGCTGCCGGGTGATGAGGAAGACGACCGCGACGGCGAGCACCATCGCGGCGAACAGCAGCACCGCGAGCAGACCGGCGCCGCTGCTGGCGTCGTCGACCAGCTGGGCCGAGGTGGCCGCCGCCGACGCGCCGAGCCGGTCGGCGACCTGGCTGATCTGCGTCCGCATCGCCGCGGACGCGGTGGCCCAGTCGGCCGCCGACAGGGCGCGGAACGCGTCGTCGAGCGTGTTGCCCTGCGCGTTCAGCACGGACTCGACCATCCGGGCGCGGCTCTGCGCCTGGGTGCCCTCGGCGATCGCCGCGAAGTCGCGCTGCAGCGTGTCGCCCGCCGCGGAGCGGAAGTCGACGAGCCGGTCGGCCAGCCGCAGCTCGGCGGCGCGCAGCGTGGCCAGCTCGCTCGGCGACAGCGCGGCGCGGGCGATGCCGTAGGAGACGAGCGCCTGGCTGACCGACACCTGTTCGCCCGCGACGAGCAGCTCGTGCAGTCCGGCGGGCGTGCCGCCGAGGGTGCCGTCGCCCGCTCCCGCGGTGCCCGCGGTGTCGAGGCCGATCAGCGAACCGGTGATGCCGGAGTAGGCGTTGACGGCCTGGGCCGGGTCGAGCTGGCCGCCGTCGACCTGGCGGCGGAGGAAGCCGAGGTTGTTGACCTGCGCGGTGGCCGCGCCGGCGGCCCCGGCCACGCCGGGCTCGACGTCGGACGCGCGGGACTGCGCCGCGGTGAACGGGCCGACCACGGCGTCGGTGGCCTTGCGGGCCGCGGCCAGCGCGGGCGTGCCGCCGACGGTGCCGTCGGTCAGCATCGCCGCGGTGACCGTGCGCTCCTGCTGCAGCGCGCCGGTGAGCGCGCGGGTCTGGCCGCCGAGCGCGACGAGCCGGTCGAGCCGCTGGTACTCGTCCGAGCGGCCGACCTGGCCGGCGATCGTCGTGACACCGAGGACCAGCGCGAGCACGATGGGGACGACGGTGACGGCCGAAAGCTTGACGGGCAGGCTCCAGTCGCGCCAGCGCACGAGGGCGCGCCACACGTCCTTCCCCTTGGACCGCCGGGGCGCTCGGCCGAGCAGCTCCCCCACGGGCACCTGACCTTCTCCTGCAACGGTCACGTGAGTGACTCCCTGTCCGGCGTCATGGATCCGCGTCGGCGGCGCGGCGTTCCGGCTCGCGGCGGGCCGCCGGACGGTCGTGCCGCCGGTGCCCTGCCGCGTCGCCGGTGCCCTCGCTCGTCCCCGGCCGCCCGGCCGACCGCGCACCCGCGCAAGTGCTCTCCCGCCGTCCCGTGCAAGGGACTGTGCACGTGCACGGCGCAAGTTGCGGTCTGCACGGTCGTCGAGATCAACTTAATCGGTGCCAATCGATCGCTGCGGTCAGCTGGGCCAAAGAATCGTACCCCCGGCACCCGGACGGTCAATTTTGT
Organism: Amycolatopsis sp. NPDC114504; assembly: GCF_055633595.1. NCBI lineage: Bacteria > Bacillati > Actinomycetota > Actinomycetes > Pseudonocardiales > Pseudonocardiaceae > Amycolatopsis > Amycolatopsis sp. NPDC114504. Next base: position 2,068,824 of record NZ_JBVKDU010000001.1, read on the forward strand.
TCCCCACTCGGGCGCTGACCTGCGAAAAGTTCTTTGCGGGCCGAGAACTGCCCCCGACATTCGCCCTCACGGCAGCCGAAGGGGGAATTCCGGTTACCGGATGCGTCTCACTCAAGCATCCGGCCGTCACCCGATTAGCCCATGCAGGGCAGCATACTAGCTCGGACGATCTACACTCAGTACCCCCAACGGGTGGGTCAAGTCTCAAGATGTGCCCGATGTTGTGGCGTTGGACCGCACCATGACCCGACCTGGTGATTTCTTTCGAGACTGCCTGCTGACCAGTGGATCTTCGCCACCACGCCCGTAGCCGGGCGACACCCTCCGGGGCGATGTGAGCGTTCACGGACACCCTGCGTGACCAGCGCGGATCGACCCCCGACCGGATTAGCTCGTTCGCCGCAGTGTCCGCCGGATGCGACAACGTGGCGTCACAATTCTTTTCATCATGACGGGTGATCTGCCCGTGATCATGCAGCACTACTCCATTCGACGCTTTCGACGAGAAATCGAATACCTCGCCTTCCGCGAACCCTGGACCGACCGGCCGCCCGCGATGTCCGCCGGACGGCGTAGTTACGATGTTCCTCTCGCAGTCCGCAAGGGCGGCCCGGCGACCTGTCCGCAGGAGCCCGGGGCCCCGCCGCCACGGAGGCACACTGCCGGAGGCAACCCACATGTACGACGTCGCGCGCCCCGCGGCGGGCAACCCCCTCGAAGAGACCGGCCAGATGCCGGCCCTGTTCACCGGGGACCGCCCGCCCGCCGCCGCCCAGCACCGCCGGCCCGCTCCCCGCCCGGGTCCCGACTACCCCGCGATCCAGGACAGCCGCGAGTTCGTCTCGCTGCGGCGGCGGTTCCGGGCCTTCGTCTTCCCGATGAGCTTCGCCTTCTTCGCCTGGTACATGACCTACGTGCTGCTGGCCGCCTACGCGCACGACTTCATGAGCACCAAGGTGTTCGGCCAGGTCAACGTCGGCATCCTGCTCGGCATCGGCCAGTTCGCGAGCACCGCGCTGGTCACCTGGCTCTACCTGCGGTACGCGCGCCGCCACCTCGACCCCCGCGTGGCCGAGCTGCGGGCCCGCGCGGGCCTGCCGGAAGGGACCAGCCGATGACCGCGCTCGCCGACGGCGGCACGCCCGCCAGCAACCCGCTGGTCAACACCGCCGTGTTCGCCCTGTTCGTGGCGATCACGCTCTACGTCGTCTACCGGGCCAGCAGCCGGAACTCCTCGACGGCCGACTACTACGCCGCGGGCAGCGCGTTCACCGGCCGCCAGAACGGCATCGCGCTGTCGGGCGACTTCCTGTCGGCGGCGTCGTTCCTCGGCATCGCCGGCGCCATCGCGATGCACGGCTACGACGGCTTCCTCTACTCGATCGGCTTCCTCGTCGCCTGGCTGGTCGACCTCCTGCTGATCGCCGAGCTGCTGCGCAACACCGGCCGCTTCACGATGGGCGACGTCCTGAGCTTCCGGATGAAGCAGCGCCCGGTCCGCGCGGCGGCGGCGACGTCGACGCTGGTGATCTCCTTCTTCTACATGCTGGCGCAGATGGCAGGCGCCGGCGGCCTGGTGGCGCTGCTGCTGAACGTCCACTCCAAGCTCGGCCAGGCGCTGGTGATCGGCGTCGTCGGCCTGGTCATGGTGCTGTACGTGCTGGTCGGCGGGATGAAGGGCACCACGTGGGTGCAGATCATCAAGGCGACCATCCTGCTGCTGTGCGGCGCGCTGCTCACGGTGTTCCTGTTCGGCAAGTTCGGCTTCTCGTTCTCGAACCTTCTCTCTTCGGCCGCGGAGCACAGCCCGCTCGGCGACAAGCTCCTCGAACCGGGCGGCTCGTACGGCAAGAACGCCACCACGAAGCTCGACTTCGTGTCCCTGGCCCTGGCACTGGTGCTCGGCGCGGCGGCCCTGCCGCACGTCCTGATGCGCTTCTACACGGTGCCGAACTCCCGCGAGGCGCGGCGAAGCGTCGTCTGGGCGACGGCGTGCATGTTCCTGTTCTACCTGTGCACGCTGATCATCGGCTTCGGCGCGGCCGCGCTGGTCGGCGCCGACGAGATCAAGGCCGCGCCCGGCGGGGAGAACTCGGCGGCCCCGCTGCTGGCCCTGCACGTCGGCGGGACGCTGCTGCTGGGCATCATCGCCGCGGTGGCGTTCGCGACGATCCTCGCGGTGGTGGCCGGGCTGACGATCACCGCGTCGGCGTCCTTCGCCCACGACGTCTACGCGAACATCTTCAAGCGCGGCAAGGCGGAGCCGGCGGACGAGGTCCGGGTGGCGCGGCTGACCGCGATCGCGGTCGGGGCGCTGGCCATCGTCGGCGGCGTGCTGGCGAACGGGCAGAACATCGCGTTCCTCGTCGCGCTGGCGTTCGCGGTCGCGGCGTCGGCGAACCTCTCGACGCTGCTGTTCTCGCTGTTCTGGAAGCGGTTCAACACGACGGGCACGCTGTGGGGCATCTACGGCGGCCTGGCCGCGAGCCTGCTCCTGGTGCTCTTCTCCCCGGTCGTCTCGGGCGCCCCGGACGCGATCTTCAAGGGCATCGACTTCGCCTGGTTCCCGCTGAAGAACCCGGGCCTGATCTCGATCCCGTTCTCGTTCCTGTGCGGGTTCGTCGGCACCCTCGTGGGCAAGCCGAAGGCGGACCTCGAGAAGCAGGCGGAGATGGAGGTCCGGTCCCTCACCGGGATCGGCAGCTGACCCGCCGACCGACCTGGACGGCCTGCGTCACGCGCGCAGGCCGTCCAAGATCACGCTCAACACCCGTTTCCCGTCCTCGGGGCTGCAGTTGCGCACCGCCATGCCGGCGCCGTGCCCCAGCCGCAGGACGTCCGCGCCGACGACGTCCGCCCGGACCAGCCCGGCCTCCTGCGCCGCCGCGACGAGCACTCCCGTCGCGTCGCGCAGCCGCTTCTGGCAGTACTGGAAGGTCTCCGAGCCGGAGTCGATCGACTCCTTGAGGATCGTCGCGAGCTTGTGCCGCTCGACGACCCAGGTGACCTGCTCGATCAGCCACGCCTCGAGCGCCTCCCACGGCGGCAGCTCGTCGTGCAGCACGTACGCGCGGTCGGCGAGCACCGCGATCTCATCGCGGTAGACCGCTTCGAACAGCTTCTCGCGGGTCGGGAAGTGCCGGTAGAGCGTGCCCGCTCCGACGCCCGCCTTCTTGGCGACGTCGTCGAGCGGCACGTCGGCGCCGTACGCGGTGAAGAGCTCGTTCGCCGTCGCGACGATGCGCTCGTAGTTGCGCCGCGCGTCCGCCCGCATCGGACGCTCCGAGCCCGCTTCCGGCATCCCGGCCTCCTCGCCACTTAACCGGAGAGATTCTCCGAATTCGCTTGCGCATCCGGAGACGCTCTCCATATTATCGGATCGCACCCAAGTGGAGAACATCTCCGCTTCTTCTCTTACTCCTCGGGGGAGTATCTCTTGTCCCAGCAAACGATCCATCGTGCGGTCGAGCCTGCCCCGGCCCGCCGCGGCGGGCTGGTCCTCGCGATCATCCTGACCTGCCAGCTCATGCTCATCCTCGACGCGACGGTCATGAACGTCGCGCTCCCGCGCATCCAGGCCGACCTGGGGTTTTCGGCCACCGGCCTGTCCTGGGTGATGACGGCCTACAGCCTGGTCTTCGGCGGCCTGCTGCTGCTCGGCGGCCGGGCCGGCGACCTGTTCGGACGACGCCGGATGTTCGTCGCGGGCACCGCCCTGTTCACCCTCGCGTCGCTGGCCGGCGGCCTCGCCGGCTCGGCCACGCTGCTCATCGCCGCCCGCGTCCTGCAGGGCGTCGGCGCCGCCATGGCCGGGCCGAGCACCCTGGCCCTGGTCACGACGACGTTCTCCGAGGCCAAGGCCCGCGTCCGGGCGCTGGCGCTGTTCTCCGCCATGTCCAGCGGCGGGTTCGCGATCGGCCTGATCGTCGGCGGCCTGCTCACCGAGTGGATCTCGTGGCGCGCGGCGCTGTTCATCAACGTCCCGTTCGGCCTCGCGATCGTGCTGCTCGCGCCGCGGTTCGTGCCCGAACCGGCGCGCCGGCCCGCGCGTCTCGACCTGCCCGGCGCGATCACCGGCACCCTCGGCGTCGGCTCGCTCGTGTTCGCCTTCACCCACGCGGCGTCCGACGGCTGGGGCAACCCCGTCACGCTCGGCTCGCTCGCCGGCGGCCTGGCGCTGCTGACCGCGTTCGTCGCGATCGAGGCGCGCACCGCGATGCCGCTGGTCCCGCTCCGGCTGTTCGCCGACCGCAACCGCAGCGCGGCCTACGTCAACTTCTTCCTCGGCCCGATGGCCATGATGTCGATGTTCTTCTTCCTCACCCAGTTCATGCAGGACATCCGGCACTTCGCCGCGCTGGCCACGGGCTTCGCGTTCCTGCCGATGGCGGCGCTGATCTTCACGATGAGCCGGCTCGTGCCGCGGCTGCTCCCGCGCTACGGCCCGAAGCCGCTGGCCATCACGGGGTCGCTGCTGATGGTTTCCGGCGTCGCGTGGCTCGCGCTGCTCACGACGGACAGCACGTACTTCCCCGCGTTGCTGGGTCCGCTGCTGCTGATGGGCCTCGGCGGCGGGCTCGCGTTCGCGCCGCTCAACGTGATCGTGATGGCGACCGTGCCCACCGAGGACGCGGGCGCGGCGGGCGGGGTGCTGCAGACGATGCAGCAGGTCGGCAGCACGCTCGGCCTGGGCGTCCTGATCACGGTGTTCGGGTCGGCGACCCGCTCGTCGAGCGCGACGGGACCTCAGCTCGTCGTCGACGGCATGACTTCGGCGTTCGCCACGGCCGCGGTGTTCGCGGCCTGCACGTTCCTGGTGGCGCTGACGTTCCGGCGGGTTACAGCTTCTGCCCGGCCTTGACCCGGTGCGTCACCCGGCGCTCGACGAGGAACGAGACGAACGGGACGCAACCGGCCAGCAGCACCAGCACGGTGCCCTTGATCGACCAGCGGGCCTTGATCGCCAGGTCGATGGTCAGCACCAGGTAGATCATGTACAGCACACCGTGGATCGGCGAGTAGACCGCCGACGGCGTGGGGTTGTCGAAGCCGTAGCGCAGCACCATCACGAAGCAGAGGCCGAGCAGGCCGACGCCGGTGACGTAGGCGGCGGTGCGGAACCGGACCAGGGGGCCGGTGAGCGGCACCGCGGTCTGGGCGGCACCTTCGGTGCTGGTGGTCATCGGGACGTCCTCACTCTGCGGCCTCACTCGGCGGCCTGCTGGTCGCGGGCGTTCAGCTCGCGCAGGTAACGGTTGTACGCGGCCAGCTCCTCGTCCTCGTCCGTCGGCCGCACGTCGGGCCGGGGACGGGGAGCGGGCACCTCGGCGACGGGGGCCGGCTTCGGGCGGTCGCCGGCGGTGCCGTCGGCCTCGGCCTTCTGGCGGAGCTTGCGGATCCGCCAGAACATGAAGGCCGGGAACAGGCCGAAGAGCGGCCACTGCAGGACGTAGCCGAGGTTCTGGAAGGTGCCGTTCGCCGAGGTGAAGCGGTCCCACTGCCACCAGGCGAGCCCGCAGCAGACGAGCAGGCTCACCAGGCACGTCGCGGCGATCGCGATCCGGCGTCCCCAGGGGGAAGCCGCCGGCGAAGGGGAAGCTGGCACGGGATCGACGCTAGCACTGGGCCGCTGAGGGGCCGTGGCCGACCGCGTCCCGGGTGGCGCCGCTCTCAGCCCTGTTTACGCACCGATTGGGCGCCCTTGGCGTACCCGTCGGCCAGGCCGAAGACCTTCTGCGCGTACTCCGTCGAGTTGTTGTACGACAGGATCCCCGCCCACCAGCCCGACGGGCTCGCCATGTCGCGTCCGCCCGCGCACAGGTAGCGGGCCGCCGCCAGGGCCGCGTCGTCGATCTGCTGGGGGTCGCCGAGGCCGTCGCCGTTGCCGTCCGAGGCCCACTTGCGCCACGTGCTCGGGATAAACTGCATCGGCCCGACCGCGCGATCCACCCCGGCGTCGCCGTCGTAGCGGCCGCCGTCGGTGTCACCGATCGCCTGGACGCCCGACGAACCGTCGAGCGGGACGCCGATGATCGGCTTGGACGGGCGGCCGTCCGCGCCGAGCACCGCGCCCGCGTACTGGCCGTGGTTGGACTCGATCCGGCCGATGCCGGCGAGCGTTGCCCACGAAATCTGGCACTTCGGCTGGTCCGCGCGCATCGCCAGCTCGGCGTTGCCGTACGCCTGCAGCGCTCGCGCCGGGACACTGGTCGCTCCGGCGACCTGGCTCGCCCACTGGGACAACGTCGCCGGGCCCGTGCTGCGGGCCTGCTGGGGAGACGTCTGCTGCTCGGCCCCGCCCGCGACCGCACCGCCGGCCGGCGCGACCGACCCCGGGCGGACGTCGGCCGCCTTGACCTGCAGGGCGGGGATTTCGGTGGTGAGGGGGCTCGCCTCGGGCGTCGACGCGCGGGTGACGAGCCAGATCCCGCCGCCGGCCACGGCCAGCACGGCGAGGACCACGATCAGCCGGGTGAGCACCGCGACGCTCGCGGAGCGCGGCGCCGGTGCCGGTGCGGCGGGGGCGGCTTCCTCGACGCTCGCGTCGACGGGGTCGTCCTCGTTCTTTCCGGTCCTGGTGCGCACGTAACTCCGGTTCTCCAGTGTGGTGTCGACGAAGTGTCAACGAGCCCGCGCAGGTTAGCGTTACGCGGGTCGTCTCGATCGTCTCACCACACCGGTTCACCCGGCCGTGTGGAAGGGTCAGGCGGACTTCTGCTGCCGCGCGAGGCGCGCGACGCACCAGGCCGGGGCACTGCCGCGGCGGAGGTGCTGCAGGACGGTCATCGGCCCGAGCCGTCGGCTCAGGTCGGACGGCGCGAGGCCGGCCGCCCGGTAGTCGAGGGCCCGCTGGTCGAGCGGGCTGAGCCCGGCGTCCCACCACTCCTCGGCCTCGGCGACGCCGCCGACCATCTGCCACCAGCCCGCGGCGGCGGTGAGGAGCTCTTCGGGCACTTCCGGCAGGCGACGGCGCATCGCGTCGAGGTAGCCGGGATCGGCCGACTCGACGGGGACGAACCGCTGCTGCCCGGACCGGGCACGCTGGCCGGGGATACCCGGAGCCTGCGCTGGCGCGTCGGCCAGCCACGCGGACGCGATGCGGTCGACCTCCTGCTCTTCGGGGGTCTGCTCGCGCTCGGCGGCCCATTGCCGGATCAGCGCGTCCACTCCGGGATCTCCGGTCATCCCTGCCTCCTTGTAGGTCCCCGACGGACAGGCCCTGACACCTGTCCCACGCGGTGGTGCCGCACGCACCAACCTGCACCTTGCTGAGTGGAAACTGCCTGCGTACCGGGGTTCTCCGGGGGGATGGCGAACCACCCGATCACGCAATGTGAGCACCGTAGGGCCGGGGTGGTCTTCTTCGCCAGACCCCGGCAGGCACGAATTCGCCGACCTGCGCGTTTTCGGCTGCAATCCACCCGGATGGTCGAGCGTTCGGTCCGAATTCCGGGATTCGTGACACTCAGTGATTTACCGTCCGATAACACGCAGGGTGACGGCCGGCGCCGCCTGTCGCGGTGCCGGTCAGAGCGGTTTCCGGTGGTCAGGAGAAGAGCGACCGGAAGAAGGTCACGATCGCTTCGGCGCCGTCCTTGAGCCAGCCGAGCACGCGGTGCACGAAGTCGGCGGACTGGGTCGGCTGGGTGATCAGGAAGAAGAGCACGAGCGCCACCACCCCGACGATGAGAACTTTCTTCATGCCGCTCGACATGCGCTTCCTCCCCGGCTCGCCGTCCCCGTCCTGGGAGTGGCCACGCCAATACTGTAGGGAAGGCGTGCCCCGAAGACACCCCGATCAACCCCCGATCACCCCCACCGGCCCCTGACCGACCTCGAGGAGCGGCGATGACCCGGAACGTGCTGGTCGAACGGGACGGCGAGGTGACGACGGTCACCATCGACCGCCCGGCCGCCCGCAACGCCGTCGACGGACCGACCGCGGCCGAGCTCGCCGAGGCGTTCCGGGAGTTCGACGCGGACCCCGGCGCCGCCGTCGCGGTCCTCACCGGATCGGGTGGCGCCTTCTGCGCCGGCGCCAATCTCAAGGCGATCGGCACCGACCGGATGAACCGCACTCACCCGGACGGGGACGGCCCGATGGGCCCGACCCGGCTGCGGCTCGGCAAGCCGGTGATCGCGGCCGTGCACGGGCCGGCCGTCGCGGGCGGGCTGGAGCTGGCGCTGTGGTGCGACCTGCGGGTCGCCGACGCGACGGCGGTGTTCGGCGTGTTCTGCCGCCGCTGGGGCGTGCCGCTGATCGACGGCGGCACCGTCCGGCTGCCGCGGCTGATCGGCCAGTCGCGGGCGATGGACCTGATCCTGACCGGACGGCCGGTCGAGGCGGACGAAGCGTTCTCGATGGGCTTGGCCAACCGCGTCGTGCCGGCCGGCGAAGCGGTTTCCGCCGCGCAGGAGCTGGCGCGGCAGCTCGCGGCGTTCCCGCAGGCGTGTATGCGCGCCGACCGCCTCTCGGCGCTCGAGCAGTGGGGCCAGTCCGAAGAGGACGCGCTCGCAGCGGAGTTCCGGGCGGCGATGGGCGCGGGAGTGCTGGCGGCGGAGGCGGTCGACGGCGCGGCCCGCTTCGCAGGCGGCGAAGGCCGCCACGGCACCTTCACGTGACCAGCAAGGCATCACGCGTGCTTGAAGGGGCATCACCCGTGATCAGCGGGGCATCATCCGTGATCCGAGAGGCATCACGCGTGATTGAAGGGGCATCACGCCGATGCCCGCCCAGTCACGCGTGATGCCCGTCCAGTCACGGGTGATGCCCCTGCAGTCACGCGTGATGCCCGCTTGATCACGGGTGATGCCTGCTCGCGCACGGGGTTTCGGTGGGTTACCGGGCGTGCCTCGACCGGGTGGATCGCGTGGCGGCGGGGCTGTTCCGGTCAAGCGGCCGATAAGGTCGCCCGATGGACGACGATGGTCCCGGAGTCGTGCTCCGGCCCGTGGCCGAAGGCGATCTCGACCTGCTGGAACGGCTGACCAACGATCCCGTCGCGGCCGGGGCGCACCAGTGGTTCGGCTGGCACGATCCCGGCTACCTGCGCCGCCGCTGGCAGGAAACCGGCATGCTCACCACCGAGACCGGCATGCTCGTGCCGACGCTCGGCGGGCGCGTCCTCGGGCTCGTCTCCTGGCACCGCAGCCGCACCGGGCCGACGTCCTACTGCTGGAACGTGGGCCTCGTCCTGGCTCCGGAAGCGCGCGGCCACGGCTATGGCACCGAAGCCCAGCGCCTGCTCGCCGAGTACCTCTTCGCCCACACCCAGCTCAACCGGGTCGAAGCGACGACCGAGGTCGGCAACCGCGCCGAACAGCGCTCGCTCGAGAAGGCCGGCTTCACGCGCGAAGGCGTCCTTCGCGGCTACGGCTTCCGTGACGGCGAGTGGCGCGACAGCGTCGTCTACTCGGTCGTGCGCTCCGACCTCGCGGAGACCTAGCGGAGACCTAGACGATCGCGCCCGCCGAACGCAGCGCGGCGAGGTCCGTGACGCCGAGCTCGGCGAGCACGGCTTCGGTGTCGGATCCCTTGGTGTGCGGGGCTTCCGGCGTCTCCGGCGGGGTGCGGCCGAACCGCGGCGCGGGTGCGGGCTGGACCAGGCCGCCGATCTCGACGAACGTGCCGCGCGCCGCGTTGTGCGGGTGCGACGCGGCTTCGCCGGGCGCGAGCACCGGGGTCAGGCACGCGTCGGTGCCTTCGGCTCGCGCGACGAGGTCGTCGCGCGTGAACTTGCCGATCGCCCCCGCCAGGATCTCGCGCAGACGCGGCCACTGCGTCTTGTCCACGTGCAGCGGCAGCGAATCCGGGTCCAGCTCGAGGACCTTCACCAGGTCGCCCCAGAACCGCATCTCGATCGCGCCGACGGCGACGTACTTGCCGTCCGCGGTCTCGTAGGTGTCGTAGAACGGGGCGCCGCCGTCGAGCATGTTGTCGCCGCGCCCGCCGCCCCAGAGCCCGGCCGCGGCCATGCCGTGCAGGCTCGTGGTGAGCAGCGCGGCGCCGTCGACCATCGACGCGTCGACGACCTGGCCCTTCCCGGACGCGTTCCGCTCGAACAGCGCCGCGAGGACGCCCATCGCCAGCAGCAGCCCGCCACCGCCGAAGTCGCCGACGAGGTTGAGCGGCGGCACCGGCCGCTCGCCCGCGCGCCCGATCGGCTCGAGCGCGCCGGCGATGCCGATGTAGTTGATGTCGTGCCCCGCCGCGGTCGCCAGCGGACCGTCCTGGCCCCACCCGGTCATCCGGCCGTAGACCAGCCGCGGGTTGCGGGCGTGCACGACGTCGGGGCCGAGCCCGATCCGCTCGGCGACGCCCGGGCGGAACGGCTCGATGAGGACGTCGGCGGTCTCGCACAGCTTCAGCACCAGTTCGACGCCCTCGGGGGTCTTGGTGTTGATGCCCACCGACCGGCGGCCGCGGCCGAGCGGGTCGGCCGGGATGCCGAGCACGTCCTCCCCCGGCGTCGCGCGGTCCACGCGGATCACGTCGGCGCCGAGGTCGGCGAGGATCATCGTGGCGAACGGCCCGGGCGCGAGCCCGGCCAGCTCCACCACCTTCAGGCCGCTGAGCGGACCTGCCTTCATGTCGGGTCCTTTCAGAGCGAGCGGGAGATGATTTCCTTCATGATCTCGCTGGTACCGCCGAAGATCCGCGAGATCCGGACGTCGGCCCAGGCCCGCGCGATCGGGTACTCCGTCATGTAGCCGTAGCCGCCGAAGAGCTGCACGCAGTCGTCGATCACCTTGTTGACGCGCTCGGTGGTCCACAGCTTCGCCATCGCCGCGCCCTGGACGTCGAGCTCGCCCTTGAGGTGGCGTTCGATGCACTGGTCGAGGAACGCCCGCGCGACGGCGGCCTCGGTCGCCGCCTCGGCGAGCTTGAACTTGGTGTTCTGGAAGGAAAAGATCGGCCGGCCGAACGCCGTGCGCTCCTTCGTGTACTCCAGCGTGAGGTCGACCGCCGCCTCCAGCCCGGCCACCGCGGTGACGGCGATGATCAGCCGTTCCTGCGGCAGCTGCAGCATCAGCTGGAAGAAGCCCTGGCCTTCGGCGTCGCCGAGGAGGTTGGCGGCGGGCACGCGGACGTCGTCGAAGAACAGCTCGGCGGTGTCCTGGCCCTTGAGGCCGACCTTGTCGAGCACGCGGCCGCGGCGGAAGCCCGGCGTGTCGGTCTCGACGACGATCAGCGAGACGCCCTGCGCGCCCGCGTCCGGGTCGGTCTTGCACGCGACGACGACCAGGCCGGCGTGCAACCCGTTGGTGATGAAGGTCTTCGCGCCGTTGATGACGTAGTGGTCACCGTCGCGGACGGCGCGGGTCTTGATGCCCTGCAGGTCGGAGCCGGTGCCCGGCTCGGTCATCGCGATGGCGCCGACGAGCTCGCCGCTGGCCATCTTCGGCAGCCACTCACGCTTCTTCTCTTCGGAGGCGTACGCGCTCAGGTAGTGCGCCACGATTCCGTTGTGGACGGTCACGCCCCACGCGCTGTCGCCCGAGCGGGCCTGCTCTTCGTAGAGCACGGCTTCGTGGGCGAAGGTGCCGCCGCCCCCGCCGTACTCCTCGGGGATGGAGAGACAGAGCAGGCCGACGTCGCCGGCCTTGGTCCACAGCTCGCGGTCGACCTTCTTCTCGGCCGCCCAGCGTTCCTGGTGCGGCACGGCCTCCTTCTGCAGGAACGACCGCGACAGCTCGCGGAGGTCTTCGAGCTCGGTCGTGCTCCAGGAGCTCTTCGGGAGTTGAAGCGGCACGGGACCCTCCTGCTGGAAAACATGACGAACAGCATGTAAGTTCTCTGCGGAATGTACATCCGTACCGGCCTGTAGGTAAAGCAGGGAGGCCGAAGTGACCTCGACGGCGCACCGTACCCAGGCGCAGCGGCGCGAACAGACCCGCACGGCGCTGCTCGACGCCACCATCGACTGCCTCGTGGACGTCGGGTACGCGCGCACGTCGGTGCAGGAGATCTGCGCTCGCGCCGGCGTCTCGAAGGGCGCGGTGCAGCACCACTTCACCGCGAAGGCCGAGCTGATGGCGGCCGCCGTCGAGCACCTCACGACGAAGCTGCGCCGCCAGCTCGCCGCGTCGCTCGACGACCTGCCCAGCGGCGGCACGGGCGTCGCCGCGGCGATCGACCTGCTCTGGACCGGCTACTCCGGCACGCTGTCGACCGCCGTCACCGAGCTGTGGGTCGCCGCCCGCACCGACCCCGAGCTGCGCGCGGCGATCCGGCCGGTCGACCGCGCGCTCGGCCGCGCGACGCTCGAACACGTCACCCAGGTCGCCGGCGAACTGCCGCCCGAGCGTGCGGAGATGTTGTTCTGGCTCACCGTGAACCTGACCCGCGGACTGGCGCTGGACGCCGAGCTCGGCGGCGACCCGAACCGGCGGCGGCAGCTGCTGGAGGAGTGGAAGCGGATCGCGGTCCTGCTCTACCAGGACGCAGCCACTGCGCCAAGCTGACCAGCCGGGCACCGCAAGGGCGGTAATGCCCCTTATCCCGCAGGCGGATTCGTGGTCCAATCCCCGGAAAGAGGGGAGCTTCCATGACCGCGAGCCCGTACCAGAACCCGTACGGCCCTCCCCCGGTACAGCAGCAGCGACCGCCAGGGCAGCCGGCCGACGCCGGCGCGCGCCTCCGGCTGATCGCCGGGATCGTCGGCGCCGTCGCCGCGGTGGTCGTGCTGGCCGGGTCGTTCCTCCCGCAGACGAAGTTCGAGCAGGCCGTCGGCGGCAAGACCGAGAGCAGCCAGACGATCAGCGCCTGGACGCGCTCGTTCGGCGTCGAACCCAGCGAGGAGGCGAAGAAGTTCTACGAGAACACCCACGTCGCGCGCTACGGGATCCCGCTGTCGGCCGGCGCGCTGGTGCTGCTGGCCGGGGCCGGCCTGGCGTTCGCGGGGGCGCGGCGTTCGGCGGGCACCGGGGTGCGCTCGGGCGCCCGGACGGCACTGGTGGCCGGCGGCGCGGGGGTGGCCGCGGCCGTGTGGATGCTCGGCATGGACGTCTCGGCGACCTTGAGCTACGAGTCCGACGACGACTCGCTCACCTCGCTCTACTCGACCGGCATCGGGTTCTGGATCCTGCTCGGCGGCGGCGCGCTCGCCGCCGTGACGCTGGTCCTCGCGACGCTCGCCGGACGGCGGCCGGCCACCGGACCGCCGGGACCGCCGCCGGGGCCGTACGGCCAGCCTTACCAGCAGCAGCAGTCGAGGCCGTATCCCGTTCCGCCGCAGCAGTTCGCGGGGTATCCGGGTGCACCGCCTTACCCGGGCGGGCCCCAGCCGTACCCGGGCGCGCCGCAGTCGCAGCCGTTCCCGGCGCAGGGCGGCCCGGTTTCGCAGCCCTTCCCGGCGCAGGGCGCGCCGGCCTCCCAGCCCTTCCCGGCGCAGAGCGGGCCCGCTTCTCAGCCGTTCCCCGCGCAGTCCGGCGAGGTGCCGACGCCCGCCGAGTCGGGGCTGTCGCCGCGGCTCGACGATCCCTACGGCGGCGCGACGCAGGCCCATCCGCCGCCCAGCCGGCAGGAGCCGTCGCCGACCGAACCGACCTACCAGCTCCCGCCGCTGAACCCACCCAATACGTGAAACTTATTCACATCAGACTGGACAACTGACGTACCGACGGTATGGTGTACTCGTCGGTAACCTCTGCGCGGCATCGCGCGGACTCCGGACGCCGCGGAACGGAGACGTCATGACCAGCACCACCCCCGCGAACGCCGTCGAGGACACGCCTTTGCCGCCGACGGTCGGCGGCATCGCCGGGGCGCCCGGCTCGGCGCGGGCGGCCGAGCTCGTCGCCCGCGCGGCCGGTGGTGCGGACTCGGCACCCATCCGCATGAACGCCCCCTTCACCGGGCTGCCGATCGCGACGCTGCCCCAGGCCACCGACGCCGACGTCCGCGCGGTGTTCGCCGGCGCGCGGACGGCCCAGCGGGCCTGGGCGGAACGCTCCCCCGCCGAGCGCGCCCGCGTCCTCACCCGGCTGCACGACCTGGTGCTCGCCCGCCAGGACGAGGTGCTCGACCTGGTCCAGACCGAGGCCGGCAAGGCGCGGCTCGACGCCTTCGACGAGGTCAGCGCGACCGCGCTGGTCGCGGCCTACTACGGCAAGCACGCCGCCAAGATCCTCGCTCCGCGCCGCGTCGCCGGCATCATCCCGGGGCTGACCCGCGCCGGCGAGATCCGGCACCCCAAGGGCGTCGTCGGCGTCATCTCGCCGTGGAACTACCCCCTGGCGCTCACCGCGATGGACGTCTTCCCGGCGCTGGCGGCCGGCAACGCCGTGGTGCAGAAGCCGGACAACCAGACCGCGCTTTCGGCGCTGTGGCTGCACGAGCTCGCCGAGGAGGCCGGACTGCCGGCCGGGACCTGGCAGATCGTGCTCGGCCGCGGCTCGAAGATCGGCACCGCGCTGGTCGAGGAGTCGGACTACCTGTGCTTCACCGGGTCCACGCCGACCGGCAAAGAGCTGGCCGGGCAGGTGGCGAAGCGGCTGACGTCGTACTCGCTGGAGCTCGGCGGCAAGAACCCGATGATCGTGCTGCCCGACGCCGACGTCGCGAAGGCCGCGACGGGCGCGGTGACCGCGTGCTTCTCCTCGGCCGGTCAGCTGTGCGTGTCGGTCGAGCGGATCTACGTCCACGAGGACATCCGCGACGAGTTCACCCGCGCGTTCGTCGCGCGGACCGCGGCGGTGAAGCTCGGCGGCGCGCTGGACTACCACGCGGGGATGGGGTCGCTGACGTCGGAGGACCAGCTCGCGACGGTGTCGGCACACGTCGAGGACGCCCGCGCGAAGGGCGCGTCGGTGCTCACCGGCGGCCGCGCCCGCCCCGACCTCGGCCCGCTGTTCTACGAGCCGACGGTGCTTTCCGGCGTCACGCCGGACATGGTGCCGTTCGCGGAGGAGACGTTCGGGCCCGTGGTGTCGATCTACGGCTACACCGACGTCACCGAGGCCATCGACCGGGCCAACGACACGCCGTTCGGGCTCAACGCCAGCGTCTGGTCGCGCAACGGCCGCGCGGGCTGGGAGGTCGCGGCGCGGCTCAAGGCCGGGACGGTCAACGTCAACGAGGGCTACGCGGCGACGTTCGGCAGCGTCGGCGTCCCGATGGGCGGCATGAAGGACTCGGGCGTCGGACGCCGCAACGGCGCCGAGGGCCTGCTCAAGTACACGGAGTCCCAGTCGATCGCCCTGCAGCGCGGGCTGGCTTTGCGTCCGCCTCGCGGGGTTTCGGGCTCGCTGTGGTCCCGCGGCATGACCCTCGGCCTCAAAGCCCTCCGCCGCCTCCCCCGCTGACGGGCATCACGTGTGATCAGGCGGGCATCACGCGTGATTGCAGGGGCATCACTCCCGATGCCCGGCCCATCACGCGTGATGCCCCGCTGATCACGTGAGATGCCCCTTGCGTCACGCGTGTTCGGCGGTGGGGGCGGTCAGGAGGCCGCGGTCGTAGGCGATCGCGACCGCTTCCGCGCGGCGGCTCGCGCCGAGTTTCGCCATCACGCGGGACAGGTGGACGCTGACCGTCTTCTCGCTGATGTAGAGCTCTTCGCCGACCTGGCGGTTCGTGCGGCCCAGTGCCACGCGCTCGAGGACGTCGCGCTCGCGGTCGGTCAGCGGGTCGGTGACCGCGCGGACCGGCGCCTGCGGTTCGACGCCCGGCAGCTCGACCCGGGCGCGGTGCGCCAGGTCGCGGACGGCGTCGCGCAGCGGGACCGCGCCCAGGCGCATCGCCACCGCGTGGGCCGCTTCGAGAGCCGCGCGCGCGTCTTCGTCCGCGGCCAGCAGGGCTTCGGCCTCGTGCCAGTGGCAGATCGCCTGCTCGTACACGGCGCCGTAGCCGAACGCCTCCGCCGCGGCGGCCCACAGCTTCGCGTCACCCCGGCCGGTCAGGCAGGTCGCCGCCGCCTCCAGCCGGGCCAGCCACGCCCGGCCCTCCGGCCCGAGCGTCCCCGACCGCGGCTGCCCGACGACCGAGCTCATCCGGCCGTGCGCCAGCATCCGCTCGCCCGCGGCCACGGCGGCGGCGGCCGCGGCCTGGTCGCCGCGGACCCGGGCGTCGGCGGCCTGCGCGGCCGCGGCGGTCACGCCGACCGCGGCCACCCGGATTCCGGCCAGCAGGCCGGGTTCGATCCGCTCCAGCCAGCCGATGAGGTCCTCGGTGCGGCGCACCGCCTCGGCGTGGTCGCCCCGCCAGTACGCCAGCTGGATGCCGGCGTCCCCGACCGACAGCGGGATCTGCATGTCCGCCGTCCAGTGCTGACGCAGCCCGGTGACGAGCTTTGCTGCTTCGTCGAACCGGCCGCGCGCGACGACGAACAGCGACCAGATCGCCAGGATCCGCGCGGCGACCGCGCTGGACACCCCGCGCCCGGCCCGGCTCGCGCTCTCGTCCGGCCAGTCGCCCATCAGGTACCGCAGGGTCAGCTGCCGCGCGCGCAGCTCCAGCCCGTAGACGCTCCAGCTGAGCCCGGCCGCTTCGGCCCGGGCGACGCCGCTCGCGACGTGCTCCAGCGCTTCGGCGAAGTCAGCGTGGTCGTCGTAGCTCAGCGCGAGGAAGTAGGTCGCGCGGATCTCGGTGTTCGGCGCGTTCGCGTCCCGCGCCTTCCGCTGCGCCTTGCGCAGCCATTCGCGCGCCTCGGCCGGATCGCCCGCGGAGTCGGCGAGCGTGCCCAGGGTGATCAGGGCCGCGGCTTCCGCGGCCGCCGCCCCCACCGCCTGTGCGTCGGAGACCGCGGTGCGCGCGCTCTCCAGCGCCGCCTCCGGCTGTTCGAGGATCCGGAGGAACCCGGCGCGGCCCGCGAGCACCCAGGCGCGCGTCCCGCTCGGCTCGCTGTCCTTCACCAGGTCCCAGGCCCGGTCGATCGCCGCGGTCGCCTCGTCGAGGGTGCCTTCCAGCGCCAGCAGGGCCTCGGCCAGCCGCCGCCACGTCTTCGCCGCGCGATCGGCCGCCGTGTCCGGCTTCAACGCCTGCGTGGCCGACCGCGCGAAAGCGGCGGCGCGCTCGGGTTCCCCGGACGTGCCCGCGAAGTAGGACGCTTCGTGCAGCAGCCGCAGCTCGTCGAACCCCTCGGGCCGGTCCGCCGCGGCGACGGCGTCCCAGATGGACAGTGCCTGTTCGACGTGCTGCAGCGCCGACCCGGGCGCGCCGAGCTTCTCGGCCTCGTCCATCGCGCGCAGCAACGCCGGCAGCGCGGTGACCAGGTCACTGCTCTGCATGGAGTGGTACGCCAGCTTCGCGTCGTGGCCGCGGCCCTGCGGCCGCGCCTGGATCCGGGCCGCGTACGCCGCGTGCGTGCGCGACCGCTCCCCCGGCAGCAGGTCGCCGTACACCGCTTCCTGCAGCAACGCGTGCCGGAACGTGTAGGAGCCGTCCGGCAGCACCACCAGGACGTGGTGCTGGACGGCTTCGCGCAACGCCTCGTCGAGCTCCAGCTCCCCTACGCCGGAGACCTCGGCGAGCGCGGCGTGCATCACCGGCTCGTTCGCCACCGAGATGACCCTGGCCACGCGGCGGGTGTCCGGCGAGAGCCGCTCGAGCCGGGACAGCAGCACCTCGGCGAGCCCGGCGGGCAGGTCGTTGCACTCGGTCTGGGTGGCGAGGAGCTCCTCGGCGAAGAACGGGTTGCCCTCGGACCGGGCGACGATGTCGGCCACGACGTCCGCCGGCATCGGCTCGTCGGCCAGCGCCTCGACGAACTTCCGGGCGTCGGCGGCACCGAAGGGGTGCAGGTCGACGCGCTCGACGGTGGCGAGCCGGACCAGCTCCGACAGCACGCCGCGCAGCGGGTGGCGCCGGTGGACGTCCTCCTCGCGGTAGCTGCCCACGACCAGCAGCCGCTGCGCCCGCAGCCTGCTGAGCAGGAAGGACAGCAGGTTGCGGGTCGAGGCGTCGGCCCAGTGGAGATCCTCCAGGAGGATCACCACCGGGCGCGCCTGGGCGATCTCGGTCAGCACCCCCAGTACCGCGTCGAACAACTGCAGCTGACCGAGATCCTGCTCGGGCCGGGGACGCACCATGGTCTCCCGGTCGTTCGAGGTCATCGGCGGGTGTTCCACCTCGCGGGGCTCCTCGACACCCGCGCCCTGCGGCAGCAACCGCCCGAGCGCGGGCCGGAGCCGCACCGCGGCGGCCACCGCCTGGTCCGCCGAGCTGCCCAGCGGGGCGAGCGCTTCGGCGAACGGAAGATAAGGAAGACCGCCCTCGCGGACGTCGATGCAGCGGCCGGTGAGCAGCAGCCCACCGCCCGCCTCGACGTGCTCGCCGAGCGCGGTCAGCAGCCGGGTCTTGCCGACCCCGGCGTCCCCTGAGAGCAGCACCGCGCCGGCCTCGCCACGTTCAGCCCTGGCGAAGGCGGCGCGGAGCCGCCGCATCTCGTGGGTACGGGCGACGAGCGGGATTCCGGAGCCGAGTCGGGGCACGAGGAGCATTGTTGCCTACCCCACCGACAAGTTCCGAGCGCTTATCGCCTTGGACACCATCACCCGCCCCTACCGGGCGGTCTCGCCGACACCGGCGGTTTCCCGCGCGGCTTCGCGGCGCTCCTGCGCCGGCACGTCGACGTCGGTGCGCGCGGCCCGCAGGTGGCGGACGGCGCGACGGGCGCGGGCGGCCCAGACGCTGCGTCCGGCCTTCCGCAGTTCCTCGGCCCGGTAAGCCGCTTCGGCCCGGACCGCGTCGAGCATCAAATCGCTGTGCATCGTGTTCCCCTGGTTCCCGAGTTCTCCGGTTGGTAGCACTCAGGTTCGTCCTGAGGGGACACCTCAGGCATCGGGTGATCACGCAGCCCTGACCGTGAAAAGACCCCTTACTCCCGGCCGAGCCCAGCTCGGCGGGGGTAAGGGGTCTTCGAAACCGCCTCAGTCGTGCGCCGGGCCGCCGGGCCGCACCGCGGCCAGCAGCCCCCGCCAACCGGATGCGGGCAGGCGGAACGCACCACCCTCGGGGTCCTTCGAGTCGCGCAGCGCGGCGCCCCCGGCGACGAACGCGACCTCGACGCAGTCGTTCCCGCCGCCGCTGTGGCTGCTCTTGCGCCATTGCAAGCCGGACAGCGACTCCGAGAAATCGTTTTCCATGGTCCCCAACTCCCTTACTGTGTTCTCGGTTCCAGGTGGTGCACCGGAGCCGGTACGGCCGCCTGTTCGGCGAACCGCCCGGCCGCCTCGGCGATCAGCTCCACCGAGTCGTCCGGTTTCAGTGCGGCCGCGCGCAGATGGTCGAACATCAGCCCGTAGCGCCGCACGTCTGTGGGTTCCTCCAGGTAGAGGCCGCTGGACGTGCTGTCGTCGACGTAGACGACGTCCGGGTCGGCCTGCTCGGGGAAGCCCATGATCAGGAAGGGACCCTCCATGCCGGGGTGCGCGCCGGCTCCGAACGGCACGACCTGGATGGTCACGTTCGGCTTCTCGGCGACCGCGAGCATGCGGTAGAGCTGCTCGGCCATCACCTCGGGACCGTCGACGACCCGGCGCAGCACGGCTTCGTCCATCACCGCCCAGTACTCCGGCGGCGGGGTGTCGGACAGCAGCTCCTGGCGCGCCATGCGGGCGGCGATGCGACGGCGGATCTCGGCGTCGTCGGCGTCCGGCCGCAGCGCCCGGATCACCGCGCGGGCGTAGCGCTCGGTCTGCAGCAGGCCGGGGACCAGCAGCGCCTGGAACGCGCGCAGCGAGCTGGCGTCGGCCTCGAGCCCGACGAACGTCCCGGTGAAGACTTCGTTGTAGGCGTGCCACCAGCCGCGTTTGCGGGCCTCCCTGGCCAGCTGGACGAGCGCCTCCTGCTCGTCGCCGGTGATGCCGTAGAGGGCCAGCATGTCCCGCGCGTCCCGCGGGGTGACCCCGACGTGGCCGGTCTCGATGCGGCTGACCTTCGACGCCGAGCACTCGAGTTTCTCGCCCACCTCGTCGATGGTGAGGTCCGCGGCTTCGCGCAGCCTGCGCAGCTCTCCCGCGAGCCGCCGGCGGCGAACCGTGGGGCTCTGTCCCCTTGCCATCGCGCACCTCCGGATGTCGACGGCGCCGTAGCCGTTCGCTTGCTCCCAGTATCTAACAGGGACGTTCGAGTAATCGCACGGTACCGATTACCGCCACGCGACCCGCGTCGTATCTGCAATTTGCAGAATGCTTCTGTATGCTCGCATCCTGCACTGCGACAGGACGCGGCAAGTGCGGGCCGGGCCTCGGCCTCCCCCGCTGCCGGAAGCCTGTGAGCAGGGTAATCGATGACTTCGCGGTCCGCCGCGTGGTCGTCGGGAGAAGAGGTCCGGGGCCGTCCCCCGATCGGCCCCGGCCCTCTTCCGCAAGTCAGCCGCCCTATTGGCAGATTGATTATTCCGCCATTCGTCGCCCGCAAGGGTGATTTCCGGACGGACTTTTCAGAGGACCCGCAGAAGTCCTTCTTGGACGACCGTCGCGATGAGGGTGCCGTCCGCGCCGAAGAACCGGCCCGTGGCGAGGCCGCGCGCGCCGGAGGCGGTCGGCGACGCGCTGTCGTAGAGGAACCACTCGTCGGCGCGGAAGGGCCGGTGGAACCAGAGCGCGTGGTCGAGGCTCGCGCCGAGCACCTTGTCGGTGTCCCAGTAGACGCCGTGGCGCGCGAGCACCGAGTCCAGCAGGGTCATGTCCGAGGCGTAGGTCAGCACGCAGACGTGCAGCAGCTGCTGGTCGGGCAGCTTCCCGTCGGCGCGCATCCACACCTGGTTGCGCGCGGGCCGCTCCCCCGTCTCGCGGGTGACCCACGGCGGCTCGTTGACGTACCGCACGTCGATCGGCCGCGGCCGGCTGTGCGCGCCGATCGCGTAGCCCTCGGCGCGTTCCATCAGCGTCGGCAGCGTTTCGGGCGCCGGGACGCCCTCGGGCATCTCCTCGGCGTGCTCGATGCCCGGTTCGTCCTTCTGGAACGACGCCGACAGCGAGAAGATCGCCTTGCCGTGCTGGATCGCGATGACGCGGCGCGTGGTGAACGACCGGCCGTCCCGGATGCGGTCGACCTCGTAGATGATCGGGACGCTCGGGTCGCCGCCGCGGATGAAGTACGCGTGCAGCGAGTGGACCCGGCGTTCCTCGGGGACCGTGCGCCCGGCCGCGACCAGCGCCTGGCCGGCGACCTGCCCGCCGAACACCCGCACCGGCGAGTGGGCGGGCGATACGCCGCGGAAGATGTTCTCTTCGATCTTCTCCAGGTCCAGCAGCGCGATCAGGCGGTCCAGCACCGGCTGGCCGCCACCCGGGATCTCCAGTTCGGTGGCGGCCGTCCTGGCCATTTCAGTCATGGCCAGACCCTATGTGCTGCGGGGGCAGGAGGTCCCTTATGCGTGGTCGTCTTCACCGAGGCGGTGCACGTGGATCAGGTTCGTCGAGCCCACGGTGCCCGGCGGGGAGCCGGCCACGATGACGACCAGGTCGCCCTTCTGGTACTTGCCCATCTCGAGCATCGCGTGGTCGACCTGCTGGATCATCTGGTCGGTCGAGTCCACCCGCGGCACGATGTGGGTGTTGGTGCCCCACGTCATCGACAGCTGGCTGCGGACGCAGTCCTCCGGCGTGAACGCCAGCAGCGGCAGCCGCGTGTGCAGCCGGGCCAGGCGGCGCACGGTGTCACCGGACTGGGTGAACGCGACCAGCGCCTTCGCGTTGAGCCGCTCGCCGATGTCGCGGGCGGCGTAGGAGATCACGCCGCGCTTGGTGCGCGGGACGTGCGTCAGCGGCGGCACGATCGGCGAGTCGGTCTCGACCGCCTCGATGATCCGGCCCATCGTCTGGACGACCTCGATCGCGTACCGGCCGACGCTGGTCTCGCCGGACAGCATCAGCGCGTCGGCACCGTCGAGGACCGCGTTCGCGACGTCGGAGGCCTCGGCGCGGGTCGGCCGGGAGTTGTTGATCATCGACTCGAGCATCTGCGTCGCGACGATGACCGGCTTCGCGTTCTCGCGGCAGATCTGGATGGCGCGCTTCTGGACCAGCGGGACCTGCTCCAGCGGCAGCTCGACGCCCAGGTCGCCGCGGGCGACCATCACCGCGTCGAAGGCCAGCACGATGGCCTCGAGGTTGTAGACGGCCTCGGGCTTCTCGATCTTGGCGACGACCGGCAGGCGTCCCTTGCCGACGCGGTCCATCACCTGGTGGACCAGGTCGATGTCGGCGGGCGAGCGGACGAAGGACAGGGCGATGAAGTCGACACCCAGCTCGAGCGCGAACTCGAGGTCCTCGATGTCCTTCTCGGACATCGCGGGCACGGACACGTCCATGCCGGGCAGCGAGACGCCCTTGTTGTTGCTGACGGGACCGCCCTCGGTCACCTCGCAGACCACGTCCGGGCCCTCGACGCCCTTGACCACCAGTCCGACCTTGCCGTCGTCGACGAGCAGGCGGTCACCGGGCTTGGCGTCCTTCGCCAGGCCCTTGTAGGTGGTCGAGACGCGGTCGTGGGTGCCGGCGACGTCCTCGATGGTGATCCGGACGATGTCGCCGTTGTGCCACTCGACCGGGCCACCGGCGAACGTGCCGAGACGGATCTTCGGGCCCTGCAGGTCGGCGAGGATGCCGACCGCCCGGCCGCTCTCGGCGGCCGCGGCCCGGATGAGGTCGTAGACCTCCTTGTGGTCGCCGTGGCTGCCGTGGCTGAAGTTCATCCTGGCCACGTCCATGCCAGCGTCGACGAGGGCCCGCATCTTCTCCGGCGTTGCGGTGGCAGGGCCCAGGGTACAAACGATCTTCGCGCGTCGGCTCACGTTCGCACAGCGTAGTCCCTCCCCGCGCGTTCGTCTGTACCGATCCCGAAAAGTTCAAGAAAACTGTTCAGAAACCTGCGGGGTCGGATCCCGCTAGCGGCGCGGCTGCTCACTGGGTCCGACCCGGTCACGGGCCCATTCGTTGAACTCGCGCAGCTGCCGCCAGGCCTTCCGGACCCGTTCGAGGGTGCCCCGCTCGTGCAGGACGTCGTCCGGCTCCCAGACGCGGACCGCGTACACCGAGCGGTAGCGCAGCAGGTCGAGGCGGGGGTGGTCGGCGTCGAAGCCCCGCGGCTTCGACTTCAGCCGGTCGCCCCGGACCTCCCAGCCGGTCTTCTCGAGCTTCTTGATGATCTTCGCGAGCGCGTCGCCGTGCAACTCGGTGTCGACGGCCGTGCGGAAGCGGGCGATCTGGTCGGACGCGAGGTGGAAGCAGCCGCCGCCGGCGCGCAGCCCCTCCGGGCCGACCTCGACGTAGTACGCGCCGCCGCCGCGGCCCTGCTCGATCACGGCGCCGCAGTGGGTCTTGTACGGCGTCTTGTCCTTGGCGAAGCGGACGTCGCGGTAGGGGCGGAACACCTTGGGCTCGCCGAAGCCGTCGGAGAACTCCGGGGCGAGCTCGGCGAGCAGCGCCTCCATCGGGGCCCGGACGTCGGTCTTGTAGGTCTCGACGTGGTCGTCCCAGTAGGGCTTCGAGTTGTCTTCCACGAGGCCGTCGTAGAAGTCGACGGCGTACTCGCCGAATCCGCTGAACGTCACGGGGTGGACCCTAATCCCGCGCACCGACAGGAATTGTCGGTCCCCCGGCGTAGCGTCCCGCCGCATGACGCACGAGGAGTACTTCGCGGCGCTCGCCGAACCTCGGCGGGGCGAGCTGCGGGCGTTGCACGCGTTGATCCGCGAGTCGGCGCCGGATCTGGCGCCGACGATGGAGTTCGGCCTGCCCGGCTACGGCCGCTACCACTACCGGTACGCCTCGGGCCGGGAAGGCGATGCGGCGACCGTGTCGCTGGCCGGCCGCAAGAACCACATCTCGCTGTACGTCTCGTGCGTGGCCGGCGACCGGTACCTGCCGGAGCTGTTCGCCGACCGGCTCACCGGGGCGTCGGTCGGGAAGAGCTGCGTCCGGTTCAAGCACCTGTCCGATGTGGACATCGGCGTGCTCGGGGAGCTGCTGCGGGCCGCGGCGGAGACGCCACCCGCCGGGGCGGTGTGAAACCCGGTGCGACCGGCACGCCGCGCGCGGCCGGTCGCACCGGGAGCCCTTACTTCGCGACGGCGCCGATCAGCTCGCCGTCGGTGGTGTCACCGGAGAGCTCCCAGAACATCGCGCCCCCGAGCCCCTGCTGCTTGGCGTAGTCCACCTTGCCGCCAATGGTCGACGGGGTGTCGTAGCTCCACCAGTCGTTGCCGCACTTGGCGTACGCGGTGCCGGCGACGGTCCCGGTCGACGGGCACGACGTCTTGAGCACCTTGTAGTCCTCGATGCCCGGCTCGTACTTGGCCGGCGCCGCACCGGTCGCGGTGCCGCCCGGGGCGTCCTGGGTGACGCCGGTCCAGCCGCGGCCGTAGAAACCGATGCCCAGCAGCAGCTTGCTCGCCGGGACGCCCTTGCTCTTGAGTTTCTGGATGGCAGCGTCGGAGTAGAAGCCGGCCGTCGGGATGCCGTCGTAGCTCGTCAGCGGCGAGTGCGGGGCGGTCGGGCCCTGCGCGGCGAACGCGCCGAAGTAGTCGTAGGTCATCACGTTGTACCAGTCGACGTACTGCGCGGCACCCGCGTAGTCGGCCGCGTCGATCTTGCCGCCGTCGGTGCCGTCCGCGGTGATCGCGGAGGTGACGAGCTGCGAGCCGAACTTGGCGCGCAGGGCGCCCATCAGGTTCTTGTACGCCGCCGCGCCGCTGGTGTCGCAGCTCAGGCCGCAGGCGTTGGGGTACTCCCAGTCGATGTCGATGCCGTCGAAGACGCCGGCCCAGCGCGGGTCGTTGACCAGGTTGTAGCAGGAGTCCGCGAACGCCGCGGGGTTCTGCGCGGCCTGCCCGAAGCCGCCCGACCAGGTCCAGCCGCCGAACGACCAGATCACCTTGAGGCCGGGATGCTTGGCCTTGAGCTTCTTGAGCTGGTTGAAGCTGCCGGCGACGGGCTGGTCCCAGGTGTCGGCGACGCCGTCGACACTGCCCGCGGCGTCGTAGGTCTTCTGGTAGTCGGCGTAGGCGTCGCCGATCGAGCAGCCGCCGTTCGTCACGTTGCCGAACGCGTAGTTGATGTGGGTCAGCTTGCTCGCCGAGCCCGACGTCTCGATGTTCTTGACGTGGTAGTTGCGGTCGTAGACCCCCCATTCGGTGAAGTAGCCGACGACCTTGCCGACGGAGGCCTGCGCGGTCTCGGTGGCGGCGGTGGCCGCCGGGACGGTCGCGGCTCCCGCGACCAGGCCCGCGGCGGCCGCCACGGTCAGCAGCGCCGAGAAGCTCTTCCTGCGAAAACGGGACACGCCTGCTCCCTCCGGAGAATTACTCACGGCCACGGTGCCGGAGTGGTGGGGACCACACCACCGTAAGTGGACTAGACCATTAGGTCAATGGTTCAGACCAAGAAGCCCTAGGCCGAGCGGCCCAGTCGCGCGTGCCTTGACAGGAATATGCCGCCCGGAGCACATTTCAAGGGTGATGCAGACCTTCGAGGTGCTGGCCGAGCCCCGCCGCCGCACGATCCTCGACCTGCTGCGCGCCGGCGAACGGTCGGTGGGCGAGCTGGTCGACGAGCTGTCCCTCAGCCAGCCCGCGGTGTCCAAGCACCTGCGGGTGCTGCGGGAGGCCGGGCTCGTGACGGTGCGGGTGGCGGCCCAGCGGAGGTGCTACGCGCTGCGGCCGGAGCCGCTGGCCGAGGTCGATGCCTGGCTGGCGCCCTACCGCGCGTTCTGGGAGGGCCGGCTGGACGCGCTGGAGCGCCGTTTGGACGAGACGGACCCGCGCTAGACCTCCGGCTCGAACGTGATCCCCGCGTCCGCCGCGCGGCGCTCGCCCCACTCGTACAGCGCCGTCAACGCCGGGCGCAGCTCCTCCCCCACCTCCGTCAGGTGGTACTCGACGTGCGGCACCCGGCCGTCGAGCTCGAGGCGCCGGACGATCCCGTCCGCGGCCAGCTCGCGCAGCTGCTGCGTCAGCATCTTCTCGCTCACCCCCGGCATCCGGCGCCGCAGCTCGCCGTAGCGGTGCGCGCCCTCCTTCAGGTGCGCCAGGATCACCGGCTTCCACTTGCCGCCGATCAGGTCGACCGCCAGCTCCACCGCGCAGTGGTACCGCTTCATCCCATTCCCCCTACGCACCGGAAAGTACGTGGTTGCCCGGCCGGAGCACCACTGGTTGCCTGACCGGGTGATCGTGCCAGAAAACCCACCCGCGACCCCGACCCTCTACGACTGGGCCGGCGGCCGCGAAGCCCTCGTGAAGCTGCTGACGATCTTCTACGGCCACGTCCTCGAAGACCCGCTGCTCGAACCGGTGTTCCGCGGCATGGACCCGGACCACCCGAAGCACGTCGCGGTCTGGCTCGGTGAGGTCTTCGGCGGGCCGGCCGACTACTCCGCGAGCCACGGCGGCCACGCCCACATGGTCGGCCGCCACCTCGGCCGCGCCATCACCGAGCAGCAGCGCCGCCGGTGGGTGACCCTGCTGCTCGACGCCGCCGACGAGGCCGGCCTGCCCGGCGACCCCGAGTTCCGCGCCGCTTTCGCCGGTTACCTCGAGTGGGGCAGCCGCCTGGCCGTCGTGTTCTCGGCGCCCGGAGCCGAGCCGAACCTCCACGAACCGGTACCGCATTGGGACTGGCCGATGCCGCCCTGGCAGCCCCCCGCGCCCTAGCCGCATAGTGAGGGCAGCCGGAAAGGAGGCTGCCCGTGATCCGGGTCGACGGCCGGACCCTGCGGTGCGCGGACGTGGTGACCGCGGCGCACACCGGGGGCCCGCTGCGCATCGACGTCTCGATCGCCGCGCTGCGCGGTGCCGAGAACGCGTGGAAGCTCGCCGAGGAGCTGAGCACCCGGCGGCTGGTCTACGGCCGCACGACCGGCGTCGGGGCCAACAAGGACGACACCGTCGAGAGCTCGCGGGAGCACGGCCGGCGCCTGCTGCGCAGCCACGCGGGCGGCAGCGGCGACCCGATGCCGCCCGGCCAGGTGCGCGCGATGATGCTGATCCGCCTGAACCAGCTGCTGGCCGGGCGGTCCGGGATCAGCCCCGAGCTGATCGGCGCGCTGGCCGAAGCGGTCCGGGTCGGCGCGCTGCCGCTGGTGCACCGGCTCGGCGCGATCGGCACCGGCGACCTCGCGCCGCTGGCCGAGACGGCGCTCGCGCTCACCGGGGAACGCGCGTGGGTCGAGGGGCACGTGCCGCCGGTGGCGGTGCACGCCGGCGACGCGCTGGCGTTCATGAGCAGCAACGCCGCGACGCTCGCCGAAGCGACCCTCGCGACGATGCGGCTCGACGCGCTGACCCGGGCGAGCCACGCGGTCGCGGCGCTGACGTACGTCGCGCTCGACGGCAACCCCGAGGCGTACGCGACGCCGGTGCACGAAGCGCGTCCGCACGCGGGCCAGGTCGCGTGCGCGGCGGAGATGCGGCGCCTGCTCGGCATGCACCAGACGCCGAAACCGGGCCGGCGGATCCAGGACCCGTTCGGGCTGCGGGCGTTCCCGCAGGTGCAGGGCCCCGCGCTGGACGCGATCCACTACCTGCGCGACGTCCTCGCCGTGGAGATCAACGCCAGCACCGAGAACCCGATGATCTCGACGGTCCACGGCGACGCCTACCACCACGCGCACTTCCACACGGCGTACGTCTCGACGGCGCTGGACCAGGCGCGGGCGACCGTGCACCAGGTGGCGGAGCTGTCGGTGGCGCGGCTCGGCGACCTGGTCGAGCCGGAGTTCACCGGGCTGCGGCCGTTCCTCGCGGCGGGCCCGGCGGGCAGCTCCGGCGTGATGATCCTGGAGTACGTCGCCCACGACGCGCTCACCGAACTGCGCCAGGCGGCCCTCCCGGCGACGCTCGGCACGGCGGTCGTCTCCCGCGGCATCGAGGACCACGCGAGCTTCTCGACGCAGGCGGCCCGCGCGGCGACGGCGGCGTGCTCGGCCTACCAGCAGGTGCTGGGCTGTGAGCTGGTCGCGGCGGTCCGCGCGCTGCGGATGCGGGACGCGGACCTGGTGGACCTCCCGGTCCGCGACGCCTTCGAAGCGGCGTCGGCGGTGCTGGACCACAGCGTCGACGACCGGCCGCTCACCGACGACATCGCCGCCGCGGTCGGCGTCCTGGACACCCTCGCCCGGATCTAGCGTGAACCCGAACCGCCCGATCCGCCAATAACGGGAGCAGGTGGCGGACGACAGGCAGGCGGTTCATGAGCTCACCAGGCGCGGCCGACGCGGAGATCATCGCGGCGTCACTGCGGCACCCCGAGCGGTTCTCGGCGGTCTTCGACCGCCACGCCGCGCACATCCACCGGTATCTGGCCCGCCGGCTCGGCGGCCAGCTCGCCGACGACGTCCTGGGCGAGACGTTCCTGATCGCCTTCACCGGCCGCGGCCGCTACGACCCGGCCTTCCCGGACGCGCGGCCGTGGCTCTACGGAATCGCCACCAACCTGGTCGGCAAGCGCCGTCGCGAGGAGGCGCGCGAGTACCGGCTGCGCGCCGCGCTCGGGCCGCCCGCCGCCCAGGAGGGTCACGCGGACCGGGTGGCCGCGCGGGTGAGCGCGCAGGCGATGAACGACCGGCTCGCCGCCGCGCTGGCCGGGCTCTCCCCCGGCGATCGCGACGTCCTGCTGCTGATCGCCTGGGAAAGCCTGGCCTACGACGAAGTCGCGGCCGCGCTGGGCATCCCCGTCGGCACCGTCCGGTCGCGCCTGAACCGGGCTCGCAAGAAGGTCCGCGCGGAGCTCGCGCCCGCCGAGGAGGTTTCGAACCGTGGATGAGATGCAGCTGCTGCGCGACTTCGCCGGGCCGGCGGAGCTCCCGGCGCGTGACGACCTGGCCCGGCGGCGAGCCGATCTGCTCGCCGCCACGACCGCGCGACGACCGCGTCGGCGCCGGGTGTGGGGCTCGGTCGCCGCCGCCGGGCTCGCCGCGGCCGCCACCGCCGTCTTCACGCTCACCCCGACCGTCCCGGAGGCTCCGCCGGCGGTCGCCGGCCCCGCGGAAATCCTGTACCGGGCCGCCGCGGCGGCGCGCGCCCTGCCGGACGTCGAGCCGCGGCCGGACCAGTTCCTCTACAGCAGGACGCGGCTCGCGGACGGCCGGGAGAACGAGAGTTGGGCGTCGGTGGACGGGACCCACGACGGGCTCCGGATCCTCTTCGGTCACGAGACCGAGGTGGCGGGCTGCCGCGACGGGAAGCGGGTGCAGAAGGAGGGTCACGGGCGGACGGTGACCAGCCGGTGCGAGCCGCGTCCGGCCGTCCACCCGGACCTGCCCACGGACGCCGACGCCATGCTCGCGTACCTGCACAAGAGCACGTACGGCGAAGGCGACACCCTGCACGACCTCGGCACCGAGGTCGTCGGGCTGGCCGGAGACCACCTGCGTCCCGCGGCGCGGGCCGCGCTCTACGAAGCCGTCGCGAAGGTGCCCGGGCTGGTCGCCCGCGCGGACGCGAAGGACGCCGCGGGCCGGGCCGTCCTCGGGATCACCTGGGACAGCACGACCGCCCACGCGATCGGCAACCAGGACGAGTTCCTGTTCGACCCGGTGACCTTCGCCTACCTCGGGTCCGGGACGACCGGCGCGGTGGTGAGCCAGGGCGTCGTCGACGCCGTGCGGCAGCGGCCCTGAACGCACGAAGGGCCGCTCCGGAGTTCCGGAGCGGCCCTTCGTGGCAGAGACTCAGCCGAAGAAGACTTCGGCTTCCTGGTAGCGCTCGGCCGGGACCGTCTTCAGCTCGGCCGTCGCCTCGGACAGCTTCACGCGGACGATGTCCGTGCCCTTCAGCGCCACCATCACGCCGAAGTCGCCGTCGGCCACCGCGTCGACCGCGTGCAGGCCGAAGCGGGTCGCGAGGACGCGGTCGTACGCCGTCGGAGTGCCGCCGCGCTGGACGTGGCCCAGGACCACCGCGCGGGACTCCTTGCCGGTGCGGTGGGCGATCTCGTCGGCCAGCCAGGTGCCGATGCCGCCGAGGCGGACGTGCCCGAAGGCGTCCTTCTCGCCGGTGAGCAGCCGCTCCTCGCCGCCCTCGGGCAGCGCGCCCTCGGCGACGACGATGATCGGCGCGAACTCCTTCTCGAACCGGCTCTCGACGTACGAGACGACCTGGTCGACGTTGAAGTGCCGCTCCGGCACCAGGATCACGCTCGCGCCGCCGGCGAGGCCGGAGTGCAGCGCGATCCAGCCGGCGTGGCGGCCCATGACCTCGACGACCAGCGCGCGGTGGTGCGACTCGGCGGTGGTGTGCAGCCGGTCGATCGCTTCGGTCGCGATGGAGACCGCGGTGTCGAAGCCGAAGGTGTAGTCGGTGGCGCCCAGGTCGTTGTCGATCGTCTTGGGCACGCCCACGACGCCGATGCCGTCGTCGGTGAGCCGCTTCGCGACGCCGAGGGTGTCCTCGCCGCCGATCGCGACCAGCGCGTCGACGCCCTGGTCGGCCAGGACCTGCTTGATCTTCTCGACGCCACCCTCGACCTTGTACGGGTTGGTGCGCGAGGACCGCAGGATGGTGCCGCCGCGGGTGAGGATGTCTTCGACGTCGTTGAGGCCGAGCGGACGGCTGTCCCCGGTCAGCGGGCCGTTCCAGCCGTTGCGGAAGCCGACGAGGTCCCAGCCGTGGACCTCGATGCCCTTACGCACCACCGCGCGGATGACCGCGTTGAGCCCCGGGCAGTCGCCGCCGCCGGTCAGCACACCGACACGCATGAGAAGCCTCCGTCTGTTCTCTGGAGATGACAGTCACATTTCGTCGTCCGCCAGAGTAGCGGCTCTCGTCTTGATCGGTGCAGCCCGTACCACCTGCCGAATCGGTCCGGCTCCGGTGTGTGCTAACTTGGCCACGTGCAGCGCTATTACTGGTTTACGAAGCCGGCCCCGGGTGGGCACGGCGGCGTGAACCTGCGCTGACCTCCACCCCCGAGCCGGATTCCAACCGGCTCGGCGAGGGTCCCCCGCGCGGGTCGGTGTCCACCAGGAAGGAACACCCCCGCGATGACGCTCTCCGCCGGACCCGCCACCATCGGTGACCTCGACGCCGCGCGCACCACGTCGATCAGTCCGCTCATTTCGCCCGCGATGCTGCGCGAAGACCATCCCGCCGACGCCGCCGTCGCCAAGGTCGTGCGGCAGGGCCGCGCCGAGACGGTCGACATCCTCGACGGCCGGGACGACCGGCTGCTCGTGGTCGTCGGCCCGTGCTCGGTGCACGACCCCGAAGCCGCCCTCGACTACGCCCGCCGGCTGGCCGCGAAGGCCGAGGAACTGCGCGGCGAGCTGCACATCGTGATGCGCGTGTACTTCGAGAAGCCGCGCACCACGCTGGGCTGGAAGGGCCTGATCAACGACCCGGACCTCGACGGCACGTTCGCCGTCAACAAGGGCCTGCGGATGGCGCGGAAGCTGCTGCTCGACGTCTCCGCGCTCGGCCTGCCGGTCGGGTGCGAGTTCCTCGACCCGATCACGCCGCAGTTCATCGCCGACATCGTGACATGGGGATCGATCGGCGCGCGGACCGCGGCGAGCCAGGTGCACCGCCAGCTGTGCAGCGCGCTGTCGATGCCGGTGGGCATCAAGAACTCGACCGAGGGCGACGTCCAGGTGGCGGTCGACGCGACCCGAGCGGCGGCGGCGAGCCACGTGTTCCCGGGCATCAACACCGACGGCTTGGCGGCGCTGCTGACGACGTCGGGCAACCCGGACTGCCACGTGATCCTGCGCGGCCACAACGGCGGCCCGAACTACGACGCCGGGACGGTCACCGACACCCTCGCCCGCCTGGCGAAGTCGGGCCTGCCGGAGCGCGTGATCATCGATGCATCACACGGAAACAGCGGCAAGGACCACGTGCGGCAGGGTGAAGTGGTGCGCGAGCTGGCCGCGCGGATCGGCGGCGGCGAGCGCGGGATCGCCGGGCTGATGATGGAGAGCTTCCTGGCGGCGGGGCGGCAGGAACTCGACCTGGGGCACCCGGAGAAGCTGACGTACGGCCAGTCGATCACGGACGCGTGCCTGGCCTGGGACGACACGGCCCCGCTGCTGGACGAGCTGGCCGCCGCGGTCCGCGCGCGCCGCTGAGAGGTCCCCGGCCAGGGGGTCCCCCGGATTTCACGTTACCGGGGAGGTCCGACAGTTCCGGGCCTCGCGGAGGCCGGCGGCGCGAACGGTCCGTTCGCGCCGCCGGCGCCGGGAAAGATGCGGGCAATCGTGCGGCTGCGATGGCACAAACGGCCCGGGCCGGTCCAGATCGGCGGCCGGCTCGGCCTGCCCACATCCACGGTGCACGGCGGTCCTGGTGCGCTGCCGGATCAACCGGTTCACTCGCCTCGACCGGGCCACCGGCGAACCGCTGCGTCGCCACGTACACGACCACCCCGGCTCGATGATCCACGTCGACGCCACCAAGTTCGGCAACATCCCCCACGGCGGCGGGCACCGATACCTCGGCCGACGGCAGGGAGCCCGTGACAAGCGAGCCACACCCGGCCCGCCTCGCGGCACCGACCGCAACCCCCGCACCGGCACCGCGCGGTCCTGAGACGAGCCGTCTCCTGGTTCGCCGCCCGCGGCGTGAATGTCGAACGCGTCCTGTCCGACAACGGCTCCGCCTACCGATCCCACGCCGGGTGCGAGGGCCGCACCGAGCCAGGAACAGGCCCGCCGGCAAGCCACCGGCAGGTCAGCGCAGCAGCGGAAGCGACCCGACCAGCCGGTCGACGCGCTTGCGTGGTCCGTGCAGGGCGACGCCGACGCTGTCGAGGTCCGCCGTGGCCGTGGCCGCCATCCGGGTCGTGTACTCCTCGTACGTCCGGCAACTCTGGGCCAACGCACTGAAAGCGACGAAGAAGAGTTCGCCGTCTTCGGCGGCCGCCCGGACGATGGCCGCCACGTCCGCGCGCGGGGCCTTCAGGATCGGCAGGGGCACGTTGATGATTCCCGGGTGCGCGACGCCGTCGGCGTCCGCCACGTCGGCGCCGACCAGGCCGCCGATCCGGTGCCCGAGGGTCACCGAAAGGACCCCCGCGGCGTTGGCCGCCAGGCCCGCGGGCAGCTCCGCGCCGACCACGACCGCACACTTGTCCGCCATCACGCTTCCTTCGTTTCCGTCGACCGACGGGTTTCCGTGATCATGGCGCGAGCCTAAACAGCGAACGGAGAGATCCCGATGAGTGCCGTGGCGGATTCGGTAGCCTCCCATAAAAGCCGAAGAACCCACCGCCGCGGAAGGACCGAAAAGCCCGATGGACGAACTGGATTCGGCGCTGCTGACCCTGCTGCAGGAAGACGCCAAGCAGACCAACAAGGAGCTCGCCGCCAAGCTGCACATCGCGCAGTCGACGTGCCTCGAACGCGTGCGGGAGCTGACCCGGCGCGGAATCGTGCGCGGGCACCACGTCGACGTCGACCTGAAGAAGATCGGCCGGCCGGTGCAGGCGATGGTCGCGGTGCGGCTGCGGCCGCCCGACCGCGCGGTCATCGAGTCGTTCCGCGCCTTCGTGGCGGGGCTGCCCGAGGTGCTGTCGGTGTTCGTGATGTCCGGCAGCGACGACTTCCTGCTGCACATCGCCGTCGCCGACAACGATCACCTGAGCGGCTTCGTCCTCGACCGGCTGACCCAGCGCAAGGAGATCGTCGACGTGCGGACGTCGGTGATCTTCAACCACTTCCGCCGCACGGTCGTCACCCCGGTCGAATAAAACTCAGCGGCGCCGGAAGTACTCCTCGATGATCTCCCAGCGCGCGAGGTTGTGCTTCGCGTCCGCGAGGGCGTCGTGCTGGTCGGTGGGGGCCGACGGCAGCTTCGGCTTGCCCGCGTCCTCCCACCGCTGGCGCAGGTCGCGGGTGAAGCGCGGCAGCTGTCTCGGCAGCGCCGGCATCGGACCCCACAGCTGGGCGAGCGCGACGTGGTCGTACGCGGCGAACCACGCCCACAGCTCGATCCCGCCCGGCGGCTTGCCGAAGAACTCCAGCAGGTCGGCGCGGATCTTCTCGCGGCTGCGCCACGCGCGGTCGGCCGGCGACGGCAGCTTGTTCAGGACGTTGTCCCGGACCCATTGGCCGGCCTTCGCCGGGTCGAACTCGGTCGAGACCGCGTAGAACTCGCGGCCCCGTTCGTCAACGACACCGATGGACACCAGATCGATGGTCACGCCGTCTTCGATGAATTCGGTGTCGTAGAAAAAACGCACTGGTGAACAGTAGTGGGTCAGCCGACCTTCGTTTCGGGCACCCGGGCCGCGTCCGATGCGGACGGCTGCACCGGCACCTTCGGCTTGACCCCGGCGGCCTCCGCGGCCAGCAGTTCCTTGGCCTTCGCCGCGTAGATGTCGACGTACTCCTGGCCGGACAGCTCCATGAGCGCGTACATGATCTCGTCGGTGATCGACCGCTCGATGAACCGGTCGCCCGCGAGGCCCTCGTACCGCGAAAAGTCCAGCGGCTTGCCGAAGCGGACCTCGAGCCGGCGCGGCCACCACATCTTGGAGCCGATCGGGTTGACCTTGTCCGTGCCGATCATCGCCACCGGGACGACGACGCCGCCGGACTCCAGCGCGATCCGGGCGACGCCGGTCTTGCCCTTGTACAGCCTGCCGTCCGGGGAGCGCGTGCCCTCGGGGTAGATGCCGAGCAGGTGGCCGGCCTTGACCAGGCGGGTCGCCGTGTCGAGCGCGGCCTGGGCGGCGTTGCCGCCGGAACGGTCGATCGGGAACTGGCCGACGCCGGTGAAGAACCACTTCTTGAGCAGGCCCTTGAAGCCGGGCTCGGTGAAGTATTCGGACTTGGCCGGGAAGG
Organism: Amycolatopsis sp. NPDC114504; assembly: GCF_055633595.1. NCBI lineage: Bacteria > Bacillati > Actinomycetota > Actinomycetes > Pseudonocardiales > Pseudonocardiaceae > Amycolatopsis > Amycolatopsis sp. NPDC114504. Next base: position 2,103,550 of record NZ_JBVKDU010000001.1, read on the forward strand.
TCACCTTGCGCTTGACCCGCAGCGGCATGAAGAACGAGTCCGCGACCGCCAGGTGGTTGCCGGCCAGGATCGCGCCACCGTCCTCGGGGATGTTCTCCGCCCCCACGACTTTCGTCGGCCACAGCGTCTTGAGCAGCGGACCGATGAAAATCCACTTCATGACCCAGTACAGCACCGGCGCCTCAGCCCTCCATCGCAGCTCAACCCCTGTAACCCGCGCCGAACAGCCTACGAACCCAGGTGGCCGCCGCACAACGGAGACCACCCGGTTACCACCCGGCAGCGATCGATCTCACAGCGAAGTCCGGGTCCGGGCGGAGCCCCACAACGTCCGCGAGCCGTGAGAGCATGGACGAATCCACCGCTCACACGGAAGGCGATCGCATGGGCGTGCTCGCCGGCGCGGAACCGTTCGGCCACACCGGTTCGGCCGAGACCGGGTTCCTGCTCTGCCACGGGTTCACCGGTACCCCGGGGAGCATGCGGGCCTGGGGTGACCACCTGGCCGGGGCCGGGTTCACGGTGCGCTGCCCGCTGCTGCCGGGCCACGGCACCCGCTGGCCGGACCTCAACCGCACGACGTGGGAAGACTGGTACGGCGCCGTCCGCGAGGCGCTGCTCGAGCTGCTGTCCACGTGCAAGACCGTGTTCGTCGGCGGCCTCTCGATGGGCGGGACGCTCACCCTGCGCCTCGCCGAGGAGTTCGGCGACCGGATCGCCGGGATCGTCCTGGTCAACCCGTCGGTGACGCGGCTCAAGTGGGACACGAAGCTACTGCCGGTGCTGGGCCGGATCGTGCCGTCGGTGCCGGCGATCGCGAACGACATCAAGAAGCCCGGAGAGAAGGAGCTGGCCTACCCGCGCACCCCGGTGCGGGCCGCGGCGAGCCTGGCGAAGCTGTGGGCTCTCGTGCGCGCGGACCTGGGCAAGGTCACGCAGCCGGTGCTGCTGCTGCACTCGTCGGTGGACCACGTCGTGGAGCCGGAGAACTCGCGGCTGGTGCTGGCGGGGGTTTCGAGCACGGACGTCACCGAGGTGGTGCTGGAGAACAGCTACCACGTCGCGACGCAGGACAACGACGCCGAGGTCATCTTCACGCGTAGCGTCGAGTTCGCGAAGGCGCACGCCACCCAGCCTGAGGAGACCGCATGAGCCGGGGGAAGGACGGGCCGGAGGACGTCGACGCGACGTTCGCCGAGATCGTCGCCGACCTTCGGGCCGACGGGTTCGGGCTCCCCGAAAGCGACACCGCGGACACCGCCGACACGACGGGGAGCGCCGGCGGTGGCGTGGGGTCGTCCGGAGCCGGCGCGGAGACCGAGTCGCGGCGGAAGCCGGACCGGCCGGCCGAGCCGCCGGCCGTGGACACCCCGCCGGAGCCCGGCTGGCGGTCCGGGGGCACGTCGTGGGACGCGACGATGTTCTCCGACGACCCGGCCGGCGACGACGAGCACTACGTCCCGCCGGAGCCGCCGCCGCTGCCGCGGCCGAAGATGGGCGCGTTCCTCATCCTGCTGCTGTTCCTGGCCGGGCTGTTCCTGCTGATCCTGCCGAACGCGATCGGCGTGGGCCCGACGGTGGCGACGCCGCTGGGCATCCTCGCGCTCGCGACGTCGATCGCGTTGCTGCTGCTGCGCGTCCGGCAGGGCCCGCCGCCCGGCGCCGACCCCAGCAACGGCGCCCAGGTCTGATCCGACGGCGATGAACATCGAGTTCAGCCCTTCGCGGCGATCGACCGTCGGCGCGGAATGGGAGCTCGGCCTGGTCGACCGGCGCAGCGGTGAGCTGTCGTCGGTCGCCGGGCGGATCCTCGAGGCGGTCCGCCCGGACGGCGCGGCCGAGCACCCGAAGATCAAGCAGGAGCTGCTGCTCAACACCATCGAGATCATCACCGGCGTCTGCACGACGATCGCCGAGGTCAAGGCCGATCTGGCGGAGTCCTTGGACGTTGTGCACGGCGTCGCCGACCCGCTCGGCGTCGAGATGTTCTCGGCCGGGACGCACCCCTTCTCGAACTGGTACCAGCAGAAGGTCACCGATAAGGAGCGGTACGCCAAGCTGATCGACCGGACCCAGTGGTGGGGCCGGCAGATGCTGATCTACGGCGTGCACGTCCACGTCGGGGTCGACCACCGCGACAAGGTGCTGCCGATCCTGGACGCGTTGCTGAACTACGCGCCGCACCTGCAGGCGCTGTCGGCGTCGTCGCCGTACTGGGGCGCCGAGGACACCGGGTACGCGTCGAACCGGGCGCTGATGTTCCAGCAGCTGCCGACGGCCGGGCTGCCGTTCCAGTTCCGGAAGTGGGCCGAGCTGGAGGCCTACACCGAGGACATGTTCACCACCGGCGTGATCGACTCGTTCTCGGAGATCCGCTGGGACATCCGGCCGGCGCCGCACCTGGGCACGATCGAGATGCGGGTTTGCGACGGGCTGCCGACGCTGGAGGAGGTCGGCGCGATCTCGGCGCTGACGCAGTGCCTGGTCGACGACTTCAGCGAGCGCCTGGACGACGGCGAGATCCTGCCGTCACTGCCGCCGTGGCACGTCCAGGAGAACAAGTGGCGCGCGGCCCGCTACGGCACCGACGCGATCGTCATCCTGGACGCGGCCGGCCGCGAGCGGCTGGTCACCGAGGACATCGCCGACCTGCTCGACCGGCTGGAGCCGGTGGCCCGCCGGCTCGACTGCGTGACCGAGCTGCGCGACGTCGAGACGATCCTGCGGTACGGGCCGAGCTACCGGCGGCAGCGAGCGGTCGCGGAGGCGCACAAGGGCAGCCTGAAGGCCGTGACGGCGTCGCTGGTCGCCGAGATGCGCGACGGCATCCTGAAGGGCTAGAGCCGGTCAAGCTGGGTGCGGAGCGTGCCGGGGCCGAGGATCGACGCGCCGAGGGCGGTCACGCGCCCGCGCAGTTCGCGGTCGGCCGTCGCGACCAGGACTTTGGCTTTCTGCTGCGCGACGACCTCGACGATCTTCGAGTCGCCGTCGGTGTCGGCGGCGACGACCTCCACGCCCGGGACACCGGTGACGTGCTTGGCCTTGCCCTCGACGACCAGAACGATCCGCGGCCACCAGGTGACGGCGGCGTCGTCCGGGTCCGGCACGCCGGCCTCGGCGAGTTTCGCGAGCTGGTCACGGAGACGTTCGGCGGCACCGTGCCGATCGCGCCACCAGCCGTCCGGCCGCGAGCCGACGACGTTGGCGGCATCGACGACGAGCACCAGCTCCTGCCCGACGCGGTCGCGCAGGTCCGGCCAGGCGGCGGCGAAGTCGCGGTGCAGCCGGTAGGCGGGCACGTCATCGGGGTCCACCCAGCGCACCTCCGCACTTTCGGTGTTGGCAACCCGCGCCTCTGCCCCATCGGCCAGGGCGAGAACGGTGGTGTAGCTCCACTCCCCATGGTCCACCAAGGACGCCGACACCGCGCGGAAGGCATCGGCCGGAACGGAGGCTTCTTCGAACGCTTCGCGAGCGGCGGCGGTCACCGCGGTCTCACCGGCTTCGATGGCACCGCCGGGCAAGGCCCAGGTCCGGCCGTGGTGCACCCACCAGGCCCGACGCTGCAGGAGGACGCCGCGAGCGGGATCGACGAGCAGGAGGCCGGCCGCACCGTACCGGCCCCAGTGCAGGTGCCCGCAGGAGCACTTGACGAAGACGCTGGCGGAGAGGGCACTCACCAGTCCAGCCTGTCACAGGTAGACCGCGGATCACCTCTCAGAGGAAGCCGAGGCTCGCCCCCAGCGCCCGCGAGCGAAGAGCCGAGGGAAAGGCCACGGCAGCAGACAGACCGCAACACGAACGGGGCCCGCACCCCCCGCAACCCCGATCCGAAGCCAGAACACGGCCGGCAGTGCCGGGTCAAGGCATCTTTCCCGCCTTGACGCGGTACGGCCGGCCGTAGTCACAATCAGGCTTCGGGGTGGCGCGGAAGACCACCGAAGGAGGTCGGCGACGAACGACGTCAAACCGGTGTCTTGGCCGCTTCCAAAGCCAGCGCAGCCGCACCGACGATCGCCGTGTCGTCACCCAGGTGGGCCGTCCGGATCCGAGCCAACGGTCGGTGCCGAGCCCCCGTGATCGCGCCCGCGTAGTGCTCACGGGCCTCATCCAGGAAAAGCGGAGCCGACTCTGACACTCCCCCGCCGATCACGATGATCTCCGGGTCGAACACATCCGCCACCAGGGCCAGGCCCTCACCCAGCCACTTGGCCAGCTCGGCCATCGCCAGCTGGGCGATCGGGTCGCCATCACGCGCCGCGCCGGCCACCCGGCGGCCGGTCACCGAACCCGGGTCGCCCGCCACCTGCGGGGCCAGCACCGTCGAACGGCCCGGGTGGCGGGCCAGCAGCTCCACCGCCGTCGCCGCCAACGCCGTTCCGCTGCAGTAGCGCTCCCAGCAGCCGTACTTGCCGCACGGGCACGGCCGCCCGCCGCGGACCACCGTCAGGTGCCCCAGCTCCGGGGCCACGCCGTACGCGCCGCGGAACAGCTTGCCGTCCAGCAGCAGGCCCGCGCCGATGCCCGTGCCCAGCGCCACCAGCGCCGCCACGTGGGCGCCGCGGGCCGCGCCGAAGCGGTGCTCGCCCACCATAGCCGCGTTGACGTCGTGCTCCAGCAGCACCGGGAGGCCGACGCGCTTCTCGATCCGGTCGGCGACCGGCGCGCCGCGCCACGCCAGGTGCGGCGCGAACATCACCGACCGGCGGTCGCGCGCCACGAACCCGGCCACGGCCAGCCCGACGCCCACCACCTCGTGCCGGTTGCGCAGCCCCTCGACGACGCCCGCGATGGCGTCCTCGAGGGCGCCCTCCTCGCTCGGCGTCGCGACGCGTGCCGTGTCGAGCAGCGAACCGCGCTCGTCCACCACGCCGGCCCGGACACTCGTCCCGCCGACGTCCACCCCTATCGTCCGCAAGTCAGCTCTCCCACTCGTCGCGCCGGCGGACGGCGATGTGCTGCACCCGCACCGACGCGGTGGCGTCCACCGGTGGCCGCGGCGCGGGCCGGAACCCGGGCATGTGGACGCCCTCATCCGGTTCCCAGCGGTCCGCGAGCACCGCTCGGAGCAACGCCACGAGCTGCGCCAGCTGTTCCAGCAAGCGGGCGACGAACTCCGGGCGTTCACCCTGCACCACGGCGACGATCGCACACAGCGGGCACCAGCCGCACGCCGAGCCGTCCGGTTTCGCCTGGTCAGGGTCCCCGTGGCCGGCGGCGACGACCCCTTCGAGCCACGGCGCCGCCTTCTCTACGACCATCTCGGCGAGCAGGCGGATCTCCTCCGCGAGCCGCGGTCCGGCCGCCTCGTCCTCTTCGCTCACCCGCGTCCCCGGTTCCCGGCCAGGTTCACGACCAGGCCGTCGGCGTCGGATTCCGCGCCGGTGATCCGGCACGGCCGCAGCGACTCCGGCAGGGCGATGAGCCTGCGGAAGCCGTCCACGGTGATCGCCAGGTCGTCGTCGACGCGGGCGAGGTCGACCTCGGTGTCCCGCGCGAGCGGGATCGCGATGCGCAGCGTGTACCCGTCCGGCGCCGGGCGGACGCGCAGCAGCGGGGTGACCGGGGTGCCGTCACCCGCCAGGGGGTCGCCGTCGCGGTAAAGCTCGGCGGCGATCTCCAGCAGCGCGGGCAGCCCGACCGGTTCGACGGCCCGGTGCTCGACACGCGACACCGCTTTGAACCCGGCGCCGGAGAGCTCGGCCAGCACGGCGTCCTGCTGCGTCCGGCGGGTGCGCAGCCACGTCCCGGCGCCGCCGCGCCAGAAGCCGGGCGCGGGCATCAGCCGGTTGGCGATCAGGCCGTCGACGGCGATCCCGCGCAGGGCCAGGGAGCTGAGCGTGCGCCGCGCTTCGGCGACGACCACCCGCTCGGGGGTCAGGACGAGCCGGACGGTGGTCACCGACGGCTCGGTGAGCAGCGCGCGCAGGCCGTCGAGGTGGGTGCCGAGGCGGCGCACCGACTCGGTGACCCGGCCGCGGCGGCCGAAGACGCGGGTCAGGTAGCCGGAGACGGCTTCGGGCAGGGCGAGCAGCCGCAGCGTCTCGGCCGTCGGCCCGCAGTCGACGACGATGGTCTCCCACGGCCCGTCTTCGGCGAGCCGCCGGACTTCGGTGAGCGCGAGCAGCTCGTCGACGCCGGGCAGCACGGTCAGCTCTTCGGCGTCCAGGGTGTCGAGCCCCGCGCCGGACAGGGCCGCCTGCAGCTCGGCCCGCAGCCGGTGCCAGGTGGTGTCCACCAGCGTCCGCGAGTCGATCTGGACGGCGGAGAGCAGAGCGTCCACTTCGGACGGTTCGGCGCCGAGGCCGCGCCCGAACGCGTCGCCGAGCGAGTGCGCCGGGTCCGTGGACACGACGAGTGTCTTCCTGCCGCGGGCGGCCAGGGCGGCGCCGGTGGCCGCGGCCAGCGTGGTCTTCCCGACACCCCCTTTGCCGGTGAACAGCAGGATCCGCACGCGGCTACCCCTCGGCCCGCTTCTTGAGCTCCTTCAGCGCGGTGTCCATGACCATCTTCTCGGCCTTGCGGCGCAGCAGGCCGATCATCGGCAGCGCCAGCTCGACCGACAGCGTGTAGGTGACCCGGGTGCGGCCACCGAGGTCCTCCAGCGCGTAGCGGCCGTTCTGCGCCTTCTGCATCTGCCCCTTGACCAGGTGCCAGCTGACGCCGAGGCCGTCCGCGTCCCAGTCGTACTCCAGGGTGTAGACGTCCTTGATCGGGCCCGCGTCGAGGGTGAGCTTGACCTGCTTGGCCCGCCCGTCACCGTCGGTGTCGAGGACCTCGGTCTGCCGGACGGCCTTGGCCCATTCCGGGTACGCGGGGAAGTCGGCGATCACGGCCATCACCCGGCTGGGCTCGGCGTCGACCTCGATGGACTGTGTGGACTGCTCGGCCATGGGACGAAGCGTAGCCGCCGCGGTCGGTCACCAGCGCAGCACGTACGGCTGCCCGGTCTCCTTGAAGTGACCGACGTTACGGCACTCGGTCAGGCCGACCCGGGCGCGCGGCGCCAGGGGCTGGTGCACGTGCCCGAACACCGACCAGCGCGGCCGCTGGGCGTGGATCAGCTCCAGCAGCGCCGTCGAGCCGATCTCGCTGCGGCGCGCCACGACGTCGTAGGTCAGCTCGGGCAGCGCCGGCGGGCCGTGCGTGCAGAGGACGTCGACCTCGGTGAGCTGGGCCACGCTCGCGTCGTAGTCCTCGCGAACCCGCAGGTAGGGACGCCAGGCGGCACCCGGGCGCGGACGCGGGACGACGCCGTCGGGCAGCAGCGCGCCGCCGACGAACCCGAACCGCAGGCCGCCGATCTCGGCCACCTCGCCGTCGAGCACCTGGATGCCCTCGCCGGCGAACTCGGGCCAGAGCGCCGGGGTGTCGACGTTGCCGGGAGTGGCGTAGGTGGGCGCGGTCATCGCCGAGAAGAGCGCCGCGTACTGGGTGCGGATGGCCTCGTCGACGGCGCCGGCCGGGTCGTCGAGGCTCGCCCAGAGCGTCCGCGAGAAGGCAACGGTTTCGTCACGGGTGCCCTCGCGGCGCAGGCGGGCGAACTCGGCCACCTTCTCCGGGCCGAACAGGGCGCCCATGATGCCCTTCTCGTGGTCGCGATAGTCGACGAAGTCGACCAGGTCGCCGAGCACGACCAGGGCGTCGGCCCCGTCCCCCGCGCGCTTCAACCCGTCGACGTTGCCGTGCACGTCCGAGACGACGTGTACCCGCACCCCTGGCCCCCTCTAGCTTTCGCGCGGAGGAACGCCGGGCTCGCGCCCGTCCTCCAGGATCTCCTTGAGCCCGAGTGCGATCACCTTCGCCGCGCGGGCCCGCCGGTCGAACTCCCGGCGCAGGTCGCGTGGCGCCAGCACCCGGGGCGTCCCGGCCGCGTCGGCGGGGGTCGCCCGCAGGAAGTAGTGCAGCAGGGTGCCGTCGAGCACCGGCTCGAGCCAGACCTCCATCGTACCGACGAGCGCGCCCCGCACGGTCCAGCGCAGGCCCTTGTCGCCCCGGTCGGTGTAGACCTCGAGCACCAGGTCGGGCCAGTAGCGCCGCCAGGACGCCGGTTCGGCGAAGACCGCGGCCACGGTGGCCGGCGGAACGGCGAGGAACGTCTCGTCGACGACGTCGAGTGAGGGTGGCGCGTTCACGTGCGAAGAATGTCACGCCCTCGCCGTGCGACGGCGATCAGCATGGTCTTAAGGTGCTCACCACGCTAAGTTGACTGGCGGGTAACAGCGGTGTCGCCCACCGCACGCGTTGAACACGGAGGTCCACGTGCGCGAATACAGCGCTCCCGCCGGCAAGCCGGTGGCCGACGACGAGAACATGTCCGATGTCGTCTGGGCGAACGCCGAGCGGTTCTCGGATGTGGTGAGCTTCCGCCGCCAGGTCGACGGAACCTGGCTGGACGTCACGGCCAAGGAGTTCGCCGGCCAGGTGCTGGCGGTGGCCAAGGGCATGGCCCAGGCCGGGATCGGCCGCGGCGACCGCGTCGCCATCATGTCGAAGACCCGCTACGAGTGGACGCTGATCGACTTCGCGATCTGGGCCGCGGGCGCGGTGACGGTGCCGATCTACGACACGTCGTCACCCGAGCAGGTGTACTGGATCCTCTCCGACTCGGCCGCGAAGGGCGTGTTCGTCGAGACGAACGCCCACGCCGGGGCCGTCGACGAGATCCGGGACCGGCTCACCGAGCTGGACCACACCTGGCAGATCGAGGGCGACTCCCCCGCCGTCGAGGAGCTGGCCGCGATCGGCGCCCAGCTCTCCGACGACGAGCTGCACGAGCGCCGCCGCGAGGTGCGCGCGAGCGAGCTCGCCACGATCGTCTACACCTCGGGCACCACCGGCCGCCCCAAGGGCGTCGAGCTGACCCACCGCAACCTGCTGGCCGAGATCCGCGCCGACATCGAGGCGTTCCCGCAGCTGATGGAGCAGGGCAACTCGCTGCTGGTGTTCCTGCCGCTGGCGCACGTGCTGGCCCGCGCGATCGCGGTGACCGCGCTGTCCGCCCGGGTGACGCTGGGGCACACCCCGGACGTCAAGAACCTGGTCGCCGACCTCGGCACGTTCCGGCCGACGTTCGTCGTCGCGGTGCCGCGCGTGTTCGAGAAGGTCTACAACTCGGCGAAGCAGAAGGCCCACGGCGACGGCAAGGGCAAGATCTTCGACGCCGCCGAGGCGGTCGCGGTCGCCTACAGCGAGGCGCAGGACAAGGGCGGCGCCGGGGTCGGGCTCAAGCTCAAGCACCTGGCGTTCGACAAGCTCGTCTACGGCAAGCTGCGCGCGGCCCTCGGCGGCCGTTGTGTCGCGGCGGTGTCGGGCGGCGCGCCGCTGGGTGCGCGGCTGGCGCACTTCTTCCGCGGCATCGGCGTCCCGGTGTTCGAGGGCTACGGCCTGACCGAGACGTCCGCGGCGGCGAACGTCAACACGCAGACGGCGTTCCGCGTCGGCACGGTCGGCAAGCCGGTCAACGGCACGTCGGTCCGCATCGCCGACGACGGCGAGGTCATGCTCAAGGGCGACGTCGTGTTCGGCGCGTACTTCAACAACCCGCAGGCGACGGCGGAGTCCCTCACCGACGGCTGGTTCCACACCGGCGACCTGGGCGAGCTCGACTCCGAAGGCTTCCTCAAGATCACCGGCCGCAAGAAGGAGATCATCGTGACGGCGGGCGGCAAGAACGTCGCCCCGTCCGGCCTCGAGGACACGATCAAGGCGGCCCCGCTGGTCAGCCAGGCGATGGTGGTCGGCGACCAGCGCCCGTTCATCGCGGCGCTGGTGACGGTGGACGAGGAGTACTTCCCGTCCTGGAAGTCCCAGCACGGCAAGCCTGAGTCGGCGACGGTCGCGGATCTCGCCACCGACGCCGACCTGGTGGCGGAGATCCAGGCCGCCGTCGACGAGGCCAACAAGCAGGTGTCCAAGGCCGAGGCGATCAAGAAGTTCACGGTGCTGGCCAACGACTTCACCGAAGCCGGTGGCGAGATCACGCCGAGCCTGAAGCTGAAGCGCAACGTGGTCACGAAGAACTACGCCACCGACATCGAGAGCCTGTACAAGAAGTAGGTCAGCCGAGCCGCTGGGCCGCGATGTAGTCGCGGTACCAGCGGAAACTCGCCCTCGGCGTGCGCTCCTGGGTCGTGTAGTCCACGTGCACCAGTCCGAACCGGTGCTTGTACCCGTGGGCCCACTCGAAGTTGTCCAGCAACGACCAGCAGAAATACCCCCGCAGGTCCACCCCCGCCGACGCCGCCGTGCGCGCCGCCTCGATGTGCTCGTTCAGGAACGAAATGCGCTCGTAGTCGGCGAAATCGCTTCGGTCCGCGTACACACATCCGTTCTCGGTCACGTACATCGGCGGTAACCCGGGATAGCGGTTGTGCAGGCCGACCAGGGCTTCCGTCAGGCCCTCCGGCTCCACCGGCCAGCCCATGCCCGTGCGCGGGACCGCCGGCTGGCGCGTCGTGTCGACGCCGATGTCGGTCACCGTGCGGCGCGCCGGGTCCGGCTCGCGGTGGGGCGCGTCCGCGACGTGCAGCCGGTAGTAGTAGTTGACGCCCAGGTAGTCCAGGGGCGCGCCGATCGTCTCCAGGTCGCCGTCGTGGCGGAACGAAAAGTCCGAGACGCCGTCGAACATCACCGCGAGCCCCGGTGCGTACCGGCCGCCGAACAGCGGGTCGGTGAACTGGCGGCGCAGCAGCGTGTCCTGGCGGGCCGACGCCGCGGCGTCGGCGGCCGAGTCCGTCACCGGCACCGTCGGCGACTGGTTGAGCACGATCCCGAACTGGTGCTGCGGCGCCGCCTGCGCGCGCATCGCCCGCACCGCCAAGCCGTGGCCGAGCAGCAGGTGGTGCGCGGCGGCGAGCGCGCCGTGTCCCTCCCGCGCACCCGGCGCGTGCCGTCCTTCGCCGTACCCCGCTACCGCGCACGGGTACGGCTCGTTCAGCGTCGTCCAGTGGTCGACGACGTCGCCGAGCTCCGCGTGCACCAGCGCCGCGTAGTCGGCGAAGCGCGACGCCGTGTCGCGCGATCGCCAGCCGCCGTCGTCCTCGAGTGCCTGTGGCAGGTCCCAGTGGTACAGCGTGAGGAACGGCTCGATGTCCCGCTCCCGCAGTGCTTCCACCAGCCGCCGGTAGAAGTCGAGGCCCCGCTGTTCGGCGCGCCGGCCGTCCGGCTGGATCCGCGGCCACGACACCGAGAAGCGGTACGAGTCGACGCCGAGGTCGGCCAGCAGGTCGAGGTCGGCGCGCCAGCGGTGGTAGTGGTCCGCCGCCGGCTCGCCGGTGTCGCCCCCGGCCACCGCGCCGGGGACCGTCGCGAAGGTGTCCCAGATGGACGGTCCGCGGCCGTCCGCGGTGGTGGCGCCCTCGATCTGGAACGCCGAGGTGGCGACGCCCCAGCGGAAGCCGGGCGGGAAACTGGTGGTCACGGTCATCTCCGGGAGGTCAGCCCTTGAGCGCGCCCTGCATGATGCCGCCGACGATCTGGCGGCCGAACAGCAGGAACACGAGGAGGACGGGGACGGTGCCGATGGTGGCGGCGGTGAGCACGAGGGTGTAGTCGGTCGTGTAGCCACTGGCCAAGGTGGACAGTGCGGTCTGGACGGTCGGGTTCTCCGGCGTCAGCACGACCAGCGGCCAGAAGAAGTCGTTCCACGCCTGCATGAACGTGAACAGCCCGAGCACCGCCGCGGCCGGGCGGGCGGCCGGCAGCGCGACGTGCCAGAACAGCCGCAGCGAGCCGCAGCCGTCCATCCGCCCGGCTTCGAGCAGCTCCAGCGGCAGCGCCCGTTCGAAGTACTGGCGCATGAAGAACACACCGAACGCCGTGACCAGGCCGGGCACGATGACCGCCTGCAGCTGCCCGGCCCAGCCGAAGTCGGCCATCATCATGTAGAGCGGCACGACGCCCAGCTCGGTCGGGATCGCCTGGGTGGCGACCACGAGCAGCAGCAGGAACGTCCGGCCGCGGAACTTCATCTTGGCGAAGGCGAACCCGGCGAGCGTCGAGAACAGCACCACGGACACGGTGATCGTGCCCGCGACGATCACCGAGTTCGCCAGCGCCAGCGCGAACTCCGACTCGTCGAAGACGCGGGCGATGTTCTCGAACAGGTGCCCGCCCGGCACGAGCACGGGCGGGACGCTGCCGACGGCTTCCGTCGTCTGCGAAGCCACGACGAACGACCAGTACACGGGGAACGCCGAGCCGGCCAGGATCGCGATCAGCGCGGCGTAGGTCCACGGGCTCGCGACCCGGCGCACGAGGCGCCGGGCTCGCCCGGGTGCCGCCGGCGGCGCGGGCGCGGCCGGGGTCAGCACGGTGGTCATGTCCGCTCCTCAGTCCGTTTGGATGCGCCGGGTCACCAGGTACGACAGGCCCGCGACGAGCATCGTGACGACGGCCAGGATCAGCGCGATCGCCGAGCTGTAGCCGAAGTCGTACTTGGTGAAGCCCTGCTCGTAGAGGTAGAGCGCGGCCGTCTGGAACTGCCGGTCCGAGCCGCCGGTGGCGGCCGCGGTGCCCGGGTTGAACAGCAGCGGCTCGGCGAGCAGCCGCATGTTCCCGGTCGTCGCGATCACCGTCGAGAAGATGATCTGCGGCCGCAGCAGCGGCACGGTGATCCGCCAGAACTGCTGCCACCCCTTGGCGCCGTCAAGGGTGGCCGCCTCGTACATGGTCGAGGGGATCGCCTGCATCGACGCCAGGAAGATCAGCGCGTGGTAGCCGGTCCAGCGCCACACCACCATCGCCGCGATGGCGGTGTGCGAGCTGGCCGTGCCGGCCTGCCAGTCGACGTGCCCGCCGCCGAACCAGCTCAGCACCCAGTTCACCAGCCCGAAGTCGCGGCCGAAGAGCTGCGCGAAGATGATCGTCACCGCCGCCACCGAGGTGATGTTCGGCAGGATCATCCCCATCCGGAACAGCGTCCGCCCGCGCAACCTGCGGTTGAGCAGGTGCGCGATGCCGAGCGCGAACAGGATCTGCGGGATCGTGGTCAGCAGCCACAGGCTGACCGTGTTCCCCATCGAGTTCCAGAAGTACGGGTCGTGGAACAGCAGCTGCTCGTAGTTGCCGAACCCGATGAACGTCGCGCCGTCGGCGTCGAGCAGGTTGCGTTTCTGCAGCGACACGAAAGCCGTGTAGAGCAGCGGGAACAGCCCGAAGACGCCGAAGATCAGGAAGTACGGGCTGATGAAGCCGAACGGCGACAGCTTGACGTCCCACTTGTGCCGCCGGTCGGCGAAGGTGAGGGCCATTACTTGATCTTCGCGACGTCACCGACCAGCTGCTGCCAGGCCGCCGCGCCGTCCTGCTTGCCCTGCTCGACGCGCTGCATCGCGTTGCCGAACTCCGTCTGGACGTCGCCGGCCTTCGGGCCCTGGTACTGCGGGTTCAGCTTCTTCGCCGCGTCGGTGAAGAGCTTGCCGACGGGCGCGTTGTTGAAGAACGGGTTGGTGTAGGCGGTGATCTTCGGGTCGGTGTAGAGCGACGGCGTCGACGGGAGCAGGCCCTGGCTGGTGAAGACCTTCGCCTGCTGCTCGGGCGCGGTCAGCCACGCGGCGAGGTCGGTGGCTTCCTTGGTGTGCTTGCCCTGTTTCGGGACGGTCAGGTACGAGCCGCCCCAGTTACCGCCCCCGCCCGGCACGGCGGCGACGTCCCACTTGCCCGAGGTGTCCGGCGCCTGGTCCTTGATCTTGGTCATCATCCAGGCGGGGCAGGTGACGGTGGCGAACTGGCCCTGGGTGAAGCCGGTGTTCCAGGTCGGCGTGCTGTAGAGCAGGCCGGCGGAGAGGTTCGCCTTGACGGCGTCGACGACCTGGTCCCAGCCGGTCCGCAGCGCCGGGTTGCTCGCGACGACGATCTGGTCGCTCTGGTCGTAGTAGCCGACCGGGGCCTGGCCGAAGATCGCGTTGAGCACGGTCGGGCCGCCGTCCATCCACTTGACGCCGTTGGGCGCCTTGGCCTGGAAGCGCTTGCCCGCGTCGAAGAACGCCTGCCAGGTCGGCCAGAGCGCGGAGACGGCGTCGCGGTCGGCGGGCAGCTGGGCCTGCTCGAACAGGTCACGCCGGTAGCAGATGGCCAGGCCGCCGACGTCGGTGCCGTAGCCGATCTGCTGGCCGCCCTTGGCCAGCGAAGCCGACCACTTCCAGCCCAGCCAGCGGTCCTTGAGCTTGTCGCCACCGACGGTGTTCAGGTCGACGAACTTGTCCGGCGTCGCCTTGAACTGGGCGACGTACCCGGTGTCGATCGCTTCGATGTCCGCGGCGCCGCCGCCGGTGGCCAGGTGCGCGGCGAGGTTCTTGTGGTGGTCGGAGTAGGACGCGGTCCGCTCGGTGATCTCGATGTCCGGGTGTGCGGCCTGGTATTCCTTGATCAGGTCGGTGTAGCCGAAGTTGCCGAAGAGGCCGAGGCTGAGCTTGACCTTCCCGCCGCTGCCGGCGTCGCTGCTGCCGCAGGCGCTCAACGCGGTGACCGCGGCGAGGCCGGCGCACACCGCGCCGACGATCAGGCGGAACCGGCGGGTTGTCGTTTTCGGGCGCATGAGATCTCCGTTGTTCTGCGGGCCGATCGGAAAACGCGGGACCTATGAGAGCGCTCCCAGTACTCATTCGTCAAGTAACGAAATAGTAACGCGACTCGGCGTTTACCCAGTCAGAGATCATGTGCTAGGAATGTAACCGGTTACAAGTAGGAGGTCGCCATGGTCACCGCGCGCGAGATCGCCCAGCTCTGCGGGGTTTCGGTCGCGACCGTCTCACGGGTCTTCAACCGCCCCGCCACGGTCAGCCCGGCGACACGCGAGAACGTCGAGCGCGTCGCCCGGGAGCTGGACTTCTCGCCGAACGAGTCGGCGCGGGCGCTGTCGCGGCAGCGCTCGGCGATGGTCGGGCTGGTCTGGGACACCGACCACCGGCGGCCCGGCTGGCGGCACCCGTTCCTGCAGGACCTGTTGCTGGGCCTCAAGTCCGCGCTCAGCTCGCACGGCTACCACCTGCTGATGCTCGCGACGAGCGACGACGCCCGCGACCGCAACCCGGGCGTGTCGCTGGCCGACCCGATCGGGTACGTGAGCATGACCCGGCGCCACCACCTGGCCGGGCTGGTGCTGATCGACAGCGGCACCGACGCCGACGCGTTCACCGCGTTCGCCCAGTCCGGGCTGCCGTGCGTGGCGTTCGACGTGGCGTTGTCGGGGCCGCGCGCGACCTACGTGACCTCGGACAACGCCGCGGGCGCGGCGGAGGCCGTCCGGCACCTGGCCGCCCTCGGGCACGACCGGATCGCGACGATCACCGGCCCCCGCGGCAACGCGCCCGCCGCCGCCCGCACCGACGGCTACCGGCGCGGGCTGGCCGAGGCCGGCTTGCCGGCGCGCGAGGACTTCGTGGTCACCGGGGACTTCTACCGCGAGAGCGGGTTCGTCGGGATGCGCCGGTTGCTGGCCCGCAAGGACCCGCCGACGGCGGTGTTCGCTGCCAGCGACGAGATGGCGGTCGGCGCCCTGCTGGCCGCCCGCGCGGCCGGACTGCGGGTACCGGCGGACCTGGCGGTCGTCGGCTTCGACGACATCGAGGTGGCATCCCTGGTCGACCCGGCGCTGACGACGGTGGCCCAGGACAAACCGGGGTTCGGGACGGCGGCGGCCGGCGCCCTGCTGGCGATGATCGACAACCAGGGCGCGCCGGAACCCGTGCACCTGCCGACGAAACTGGTGGTCCGCGACTCCTGCGGCGCTACCCGGTGACCTTCGCGTCCCAGTCGATGTGGTGCTCGTAGACCCAGCCCGGCTTTTCGCCGACGTCCTGCCCCGAGCTCGACGCGACCAGCTTCTCGACGCGCTCGCGGCGAAGTTCTTCGTACGCCGCGAACGCCGACGCCGGATCCGGCAGGTCACGCAGGCACTGCGCGAGCACCACGCTGTCCTCGATCGCCATCGACGCACCCTGCGCGTCCGCCGGGGCCGCGGCGTGCGCGGCGTCGCCGACGAGCACCATCTCCGGCGTCGACCACACGCGTGTCTCGGGCACGTCGTAGGAGTGGCCACCGAACACGTCGTCGCCCGTCGCGGCGATGATGTCCGCGCAGGGCAACGGTTCCCCGGCGAACGCGGCGTGCGCGAACTCGCGCCAGCCCGCGCTGGTGACCGCCGCGATCTCTGCGCGGGACCGCTCGGGATCGGGAATGCGGGCGAACCAGAACGTCGCGCCGTCCGGGCCGGTCGTGAACCCGAAGGCCGCCTTGCTGCCGCGGACCATCCGGTAGATCCCGGGCGCCGGCGGCAGCCCGGGCGCGCGCGTGTAGCCGTAGACGATGGTCTGGCCCGTGTAGCGCGGTTCGTCGGCGGCCGGGTCGATCAGCTTCCGGACCGTCGAGCGCAACCCGTCCGCGCCGACCAGCACGTCACCCGTTTCGGCGGTGCCGTCGGCGAACTCGGCCGTGACGCCGCCCGGGCCGGACTTCGCGCTCACCAGGCGCTTGCCGCGTTCGAGCGGGACACCGCGGCGCGCGGCCTCCTCCTGCAGGACGCGGTAGAGCGTCGCGCGGGTGAGCGTGCGCGGCGCGTCGAGGCCTTCGGTGCCGAACTCCCGGCGCCCGACGGTCTCCCCGTTCGGGGCGACCAGCTCGACGCCGACCGCTACGAAGGACGCGTCGATCACCGGCTGATCGGCGCCGATCGCGCGCAGGGCGTCCATGCCGTTGTGCATGATCGTGAGGAACGCGCCGGTGTCGTCCCGGCCGGCCGGATAAGCCTCGAAGACCACCGGGTCGTGGCCCGCCAGCTTCGCCGCCATCGCCGTGACCGTGCCGGAGATCCCGCCACCCGCGACCAGAACTCGCACCTTCGCTCCCCCTCGTGAACCCGCGTGCCGCCGCTCACGACGTTACCGTGACGGCGGCACGCGGTGCTCACTCCTTGGCGCCACTGGTGGCGATGTCGCCGTTGAGGCCGCGGGGGTAGAAACCGCCCGAGGAGACCTTGTCCGGGTTGAGGTAGGCGATGTTGAGGACGCGGTCGGCCGAGCGCCCGAACGCGATGCCGTTGGCGTCCGCCGGGACGAGGTTCGCCTTGCCGTCCTTGAGCACGCCTTCGTCGTCGTCCGCCTTGCCGTCGAGGCTGTCGCGGGCGTCGGAGATCTTGTTCGTGATGTCGCCGAGGCCGCGTTCGAACAGCTGCCCGCGGACGATGCCCGCGTGGTAGGCCTCGACCGCCAGGATGCCCGCAGCGGCGTCGAGGAACGTCTTGTTGTTCACCAGCGGCGCCGCGCCCTTGTAGGCGGACACGCCGACGTCTTCGAACAGGAACGCGGCGAGCAGGAAGTTGTTCTCGCTCGCGAACGGGTCGAAGGTCTGGCCTTCCTTGATCACCCCGGCGGCCTGCATGGCCGCGGTGAAGCTGTTCTGGAAGTCGATCTCGGGCTGCGCGACGGCGGCCTTGTCGAGCGCCTTGCGCAGGAACGTCACGTGCGCGACCTCGTCGCCGGCGATCTCCTGGACGATCTGCTTGGTGTGCTCGCTCTTGAACTTCACCGCGTGCCCACCGGAGACCTTGCCGAGGTTGCCGACGCCGTTGACGTACTTCTCGTTCAGCCCGTAGCCGTAGACGGCGAACGAGTACAGGTTCGCCTCGAGGTACTCCAGGTTGAGCGCGAAGTTCAGCACCGCGGCGTCGCTGGCGGCGGCGTCCTGCGCGTTCTGCTCCGGGTACTGCGAAGTCGCGCCTGCCGAGCCGAGGCCCAGCGAGAGCGCGGTTCCGAGCGCGCCGGCACCCGCGACACCGAGTCCCGCCGCTCCCGCAGCCTTGAGGAAGCGGCGGCGGTCGGTCGCGTTCTCCGCGCTGCGCTCGACGAGCTGCTGTGTGTAGCGTTTTCCGAACACCGGGGGACGTCCTCTCGTGACGAGTTCGTCCACCTCACCCACCGGTCATACGTACCCGGACGGCCCCCGGCTCGGTCAAATCGGAAAAAAGTTCTTGCCGATTTCGTTTCCGCAGGTCAGGCGCGTTCGGCCGCGGCGAGCCGGACGCACACGGCGAGCGCGCGGACGGCCTCCTCGACGTCGGCGAGCACCGGGAAGGTCGGCGCGATGCGGATGACGGCGTCGGCCGGGTCGTCGCCGTGCGGGTGGGTCGCCCCGGCGGGGGTCAGCGCGACGCCGGCCTCCTTCGCCAGCCGCACGACCTCCTTCGCGGTGCCCTCGGGCACGGTCAGCGACACGAAGTACCCGCCGGTCGGCTTGGTCCAGGACGCGAGGCCCGAGTCGCCCAGCTCCTCGGTGAGGATGCGGTCGACGGCCGCGAACTTCGGGCCGATGATCTCGGCGTGCTTGCGCATGTGCGCGCGGACGCCGTCCTCGTCCTTGAGGAAGTGGGCGTGGCGCAGCTGGTTGACCTTGTCCGGGCCGATGGTGCGCTTGCCGATGTTGCCGACCCACCAGGCGAGGTTGGCCTCGGACGCGCCGAAGAAGCCGACGCCGGCGCCCGCGTAGGTGATCTTGGAGGTCGAGCCGAAGACGAACACGCGGTCGGCGTTGCCGGCCTCGGTGGCCAGCGCGAGGACGTCGGCCAGGGCCGGCTCGTCGTCGGTCAGGTGGTGCACGGCGTAGGCGTTGTCCCAGAAGATCCGGAAGTCGGGCGCCGCGGTGGTCATGGTGGCGAGCCGCTTGACGACGTCGTCACTGAACGTGACACCGGTCGGGTTGCTGTACTTCGGCACGCACCAGATGCCCTTGACGGCGGAGTCCTCGGCGACGAGGCGCTCGACGACGTCCATGTCGGGGCCCTGGTCGGTCATCGGGACGGGGACGAGCTCGATGCCGAAGCGCTCGGTGAGCGCGAAGTGGCGGTCGTAGCCCGGGACGGGCGCGAGGAACTTGAGGGTGGGCTCATCGGCCCAGCGGCGCTCGGCGCCGGGGAGCTTCGACAGCAGCGCCTGGACGACGGCGTCGTGCATCAGCTCGAGGCTGGAGTTGCCGGCGGCGAGCAGCTGCCCGGCCGGGACCTGCAGGGCGCCCGCGAAGATGCGGCGCAGTTCCGGCAGGCCCTTGAGGCCGCCGTAGTTGCGGACGTCGGTGCCGTCCTCGGCCTTGAAGGTGCCGTCGCCGGGGAGGTCCAGCAGGCCGTTCGCGAGGTCGAGCTGCTGGGGCGAGGGCTTGCCGCGGGTGATGTCGAGGGAGAGGCCGCGCTCGACCAGAGCGGCGTAGTCGCGGCGGGCGGTGTCGACGTCGACGGAAGCAGTGGTCATGGCGTCAACGCTAAACCCGGCGTCGATACCATTTCGGGGCGGGTCCTGGCTAGGGTGGTTGGTGTGCACTTGGTAGTCCACGCCGACCAGCGTCAGTTCTCGTTGCGCGACTCCGCATCCCGGCTGGACGGCAGCGGCTGGACGTCTCTCGCCGTGGAGTCCCACCGGATAGCGTCGGAACCGGGCGGCCTCGCGGTCGCCACAGCGCGGTCGGACCTGGTGGAGTCGTCGATCACGCTGCTTCCGGCACCACCGGCGTTGACGGCCGACGCGGAGCACGTCGTGGAAGCGGATCTTCCGGTTCCGAGCGGGAAAGTCGTGATTTCCGGGCCCGCGGACTATCCGTCGCAGGAAAAGTTCTTTTCGGTGTTGCCTGGGTTGTATCGGGCGCGGGTGTCGTATGTGCCGGCCGGGCCGCCGTCGGTGGACTGGAACGACCACGAGTACGGGGAGCATTACCGGTACGAGGTGGAGATGTGGCCGGTGTCGTCGGGGGCGGGGGTCGAGGTGCTGAAGCAGGGCGCCGCGGTCTGGGACGGCTAGAGAGCCGTGCCCTTGAACACGTTTTCCCGATGCCAGGCGAAATACGGCTCCGTGTCCGGCGTGTGCGCCCCGCATCGACGCCTCTGCACCTTGACGAGCAGGCTCCGCATGCCTCCCTCCGGCAGCGCGTCGGGCAACCGGACGTCCACCGTGCCGTCGGCACTGACGGTGATCCAGCCGGACTCGTAAAGGATGTCGCACCCGAAACTGCACGCGAGCATCGCGATGTGCTCGAGGGTGCGCCGCTCGTCGTCGGTGCAGACCGCCCGCTTCTTGATGTGCGCGGCGACCAAGAACTCGATCGGATAGCGGTCTCCGCAGAGAGCGCACTCGGCGGACTCTCGGGAGCCCGCGAGCAGCCTGCGCAGCTTCGTCTGCTCCGCGCGCACTTTGACCTGTGTCATCACGTCGAGCTCGCCGAAGTGCCGATCTGTGGCGATCTCTTCGGCCGTCGGCTCGGACAAGGTGACGGTAGGCGGATTCGCCGTGGTGCGAACGTTGGGGAGCTGAGCCAGCACCGCTCCGACGAAGGAGCTGCGATGACCGAGCTCGGCGACCGACACCGCCACCGACCCGGTGGCAGCGAGCAGGTCCAGCCCGTCCTGCACAGCGCTGACGTCGACCGGACGGCCGTCGGGAGACCGTTCCGTCCGCACTGTCGCCACGCCGCCCCGGACGTCGAGCACCGTGTTCGGCCGCCGGGTCGCGACCGTCCGGATCTCGGTTCCGAGCAGGTCGCGGAGGAGTTCCCCCGCAGACGGCAGAACCCGGGTGATGACGGGCGCGCCCGCGAGGTCGGCCGCCAGCCTGGCGGCGTCGCCGACGCCGTACCCGGGAACTTCGAGCCGGAGCCGGATCCGCTTACGGTTGTTGCTGTCGTGCGACACCCCCTCGGGCCTGCCGATCCTGCCCTGGGGGCCGGTGATGTCGAGCCGCAGCCGTTCGATGTCGGCGATCCGAGCCAGCTCCAGCGGTCCGCGGAGCAGCGTCCGCTG
Source organism: Amycolatopsis sp. NPDC114504 (assembly GCF_055633595.1). Lineage (NCBI taxonomy): Bacteria > Bacillati > Actinomycetota > Actinomycetes > Pseudonocardiales > Pseudonocardiaceae > Amycolatopsis > Amycolatopsis sp. NPDC114504. The sequence goes on from NZ_JBVKDU010000001.1 coordinate 2,124,326, forward strand.
GTCCTCGGACAGCCCGGACGGCCGCTGCGGCGCCAGGATCGCCGACAGCAGCACCGCGTGCCGATCACGTAGTCGCGACAGGAGCAATCTCAGTACCGGGACGTAATCGCGGTTCCTCGGACCGCGGTCGCCCGAGGTCCGGCCGCCGGCGCTCTCGAGCACGAGGCTGAGCACCCCCGCATCGACCTCGACGTCGTACTTCGCATCGAGCTTCTTGCCGTCGTCATCTCGCAACTCCACAGCCGCAAGAGTGGAGAAGCACGAGCGAATCCGTGACGGTCAGAGAGCCGTCAGGGTCGCCAGTTTCCAGCGACCGTCGATCCGCTTCGCCGTCACCGCCAGCTGGGCCACGGACGACGACGGCGCACCCCCGCCCTGGGTCACCGTCTGCTGGTCCAAGAACAACAGCAGCGAAGCATCGTCCCCCACCAAAGTCCGCACCCCCACTGCCCGCACGGTAGTAGTCCGCACCAGCTTCTCCGCCGCAGCCCGAGTCCGAGCCGAAGCGAACTGAGTCCGGTACTGCCCGACCGCCTCCCCGGTCAGCACTTCCGAAGCCGCCCGCTCGGTGCGAGCCAAGTTCCCGTAGTCGTACGAAAAAACCGCCTTCACCGCATCACTCACCTCGGCGGAAACCGAAGCCGTAGCAGAAGTATCGACCAAAGCAGCATTGTCCCCAGGAGACAAAGAAGCCGTCTCGATGCCGAACCACACCGCGCAGCCCAACGCCACCACCACGACCGCCGCCAGCACTCTCCTCATGAGCCCGCCGCCTGGACGCCCGCGATCTTCCACCCGGCCGGAGAACGCGTGACGTCCACCGTCAGCCGGTTCAGGCGTGGGGTGACAGCACCGCCGGCCGTCGACACCCGTACGTCCAGGACCGCCAGCAGCCGGGCCGAATCGTCGGCAATCTCCGTCACCGCCGCCTGCACCAGGGACGCGGAAGAAACCGTGCGCGCCGTGGTCGCCCGGTCGATCTGGACCTGACGGTCGCCCGCGAGGTCCTTGCCGTACTGGCCCGTCGTCGCCGCTATCCAGCGGTCCACCGACGCTCCCGCCGAGCGGTAGTCGATCGTGTTCAGCGTGACCAGTTCCGGGCCCGCCGCCGCCAGCACCGCGTCGCGGTCGCGGCCTCGGGCAAGAGAGTCGTCGGACGCGGCCCGCCACCACGACCAGCCCGTGAAACCGGCCGCCAGCACCGACAGCACCGCCGCCACCACCAGCACCTTCACGGCGCGCCCAGCAGCTTGCCCAGCCCACCCGCCGACGGCCCGGTCAGCAGGCTCAACATTCCGGGAAGCTGTTGCGGAGCCGATGCAGCCTGCTGCTGAGGCGCCGCCGGGATCGCCGGCGGCTTGCCCGCGTAGGGCGCGTTCTGCGACCCGCGCACCCCCGTCGGGCTGCCCGGCGGCTCGGCGCAGTACGCGTTCATGTTCACCGGCGCTTCGGACTCGTCGTTCGCCGGACGCTGCTTCGTCCCTTCGTAGCCCTTCGTGCACGAAGCCGGGTCGAAGAAGTTCAGCACCACGCCCAGGTGCCCGGTGCCGTCCGGGGACGTCGACGGCGAGAACGCCGAGATGATCGGGTACGCCACCAGCAGTTCCTCGATGGCGTCCTTGCGCGACGTCGTGATCTGCGCGGTGGTCAGCAGGTTCGCGAACAGCACGCCCAGATCCGTCCCGGACGCGGCGAGCACGTCGCTGATCTGCCGGCTCAGCTGCGGTGCCTGCGCGATCACCCGCCGCAGGTCCGGATCCGACGTCTTGAGCTGCCCCGCGATCGTCTTCAACCCGGACGCGAAGTCGGTGATGTTCGCCGCCTGACGTTCCTGTGTGTCCAGCACGACCCGCGAGTTCGCCAGCAGGCCTTGCGTTTCCGGGATGTACTGCGTGGCCACCGACGTCAGCGACTTCGTGCTGTCCAGCAACTGCTGCAGTTCCGGGCCCGCGCCGGCGAACGCGTTGTACGTCTCGTCGACGACCGTCCGCAGCGAATCCGGGTGCACGCTCGCGACCAGGTCGTCGAGGTGGGTCAGCACGGTGTCCGGCGACGGCGGCAGCGACGTCTTGTCCGGCGTGATCACCGAGCCGTCCTTCAGGAACGGGCCGCCGTCGTGCAACGGAAGGAGGTCGACGAACTGCTCCCCCACCGCCGACCGGTTCGCCACCTGCGCGTGCGCGTCGGCCGGGATGTCCGGGGCGCCGGCGTCGATGTCGAGCGCGACGTCGACGCCGTGCTCGGTCAGCGTCATCCCGGTCACGCGCCCGACCGTGACCCCGCGGTAGGCGACCTCGGAGTTGACGAAGATGCCGCCGGAGTCGGTCAGCTGCGCGGTGACGACGTAGCCGCGGTTGCCGAAGAGCCGGTCCAGCCCGGCGTACCGGCCGCCGGCGTAGACGACCGACACCACCGCGATGACGACGAACGCGATCAGCTGGACGCGGACCTTGCGCGTGGTCATTTCCCGCCCCCGATCAGCCCGAGCAGGCCGCCGAGCAGGTTCGGGCCCGCGGCCTGCGGGACCGAACCGAGGTCGGGCAGCGGCAGCGGCGGCGCGACCGCGGGCGTTTGCCCGGACGGCAGCGCGATCGGCGGCTGCGACGAGTTCGTGAAGTTCGAGATCAGCGTGTCCAGGTCGAGGTTCACGTTCGCCTCGACGTTCGCGTAGTCGCCCTTGATCACGTTGCCCGCGTAGTCCGGGAACGGGTACGTGAGCAGGATCTGCAGCGCGTTGGGCAGGTTCGACCCGGCCTCGCCGAGCTTCGTCAGTGTCGGCTGCAACGCCTTGAGGTTCGCGACCAGCTGGTCGCGGCTCTTCGTGACCGTGTCGGTGGCGACGCCGGAGAGCGTGTTCAGCGCGTTCAGCATGCCGACGAGCTGGTCGCGCTGGTCGGTGACGATCTTCAGGCCCGGCGCGAGGTCGTCGAGCGCGGTGGACAGGTTCTGCGTCTGGCCGGTCAGGGTGTGGGACAGCTTCCCGAGCCCGTCGATCGCCCGCAGGATCTCGGTCCGGTGCCCGTCGAGCTGGGTCGCCAGTTCGTCCACTCGCGACAGCAGCGCGCGGATCTCCGGCTCGTTGCCCGACAGCGCGTCGTTCAGCTCGTGGCTGATCTTCTGGATCTGCTCGACGCCGCCGCCGTTGAGCAGCAGCGAAAGCGCGCCGAGCACCTCCTCGACCTCGGGGTTGCGGTTGGTGCGCCCGAGCGGGATCTGCGCGCCGTCGCCGAGGTGACCGGACGCCGGCTCGGCGGTCGGCACGCTCAGCTCGACGAACTTCTCGCCCAGCAGCGAAGACTGCTTCAGCTCGGCGTGGGCGTTGGCGGGCAGCGCGATGTCGCCGTTGACGGTCATCGCGACCAGCGCGGACCGCGTGTCCGGCGTCAGGCTGATCTTGTCGACCCGCCCGACCGCGACGTCGTTGACCTTGACGCTCGACTGCGGCACCAGGTCGAGCACGTCGGTGAACAGCGCGGTGACGTGGTACGGGTGGTCGCCGACGTCGGCGCCGCCCGGCAGCGGCGTGCCGTAGAGGCCGTTGAACCCGCCGTCGCTGCAGGCCGCCAGCACGAGCACGCCGGCGAGCACTCCCGCGAGCCGCTTCACTTCGCACCGCCCGCGAGTTGCTCCATGACGTCGACGAGCGGGAGCGGCAACGGCGGAAGCGTCCCGTTCTGCAGGGAGTTGAGCACCTGCGGGATCGTCGGCAGCTTCAGCACGCCGTCGAGGACCGGTGCCAGCTGCTTGCAGATGTTCCCCAGCGTGTCCGGGATTTCCTTGGGCGTGCCCGCGCTGATCAGCCGGCACACGGTGAGGATCGGCGGGTTGGTGAGCTCGTTGAGGTTGTCGCGGACGGCGATCGTGCCCGACGCGGCGTCGTAGGAGTTGATGAAGTTGGTGGCGCCGGTCGGCGCGATGTCGAGGACCTCGGCCAGCGACGCGCGCTGGTCGACCAGCACCTTCGACAGCGACGCCAGTTTGTCCACATTGGACTCCAGGGCGCCCTTGTTGTCGTTGACGAACTGCTGGACGTCACCGAGCGCCCCGCCCAGGGACTGCAGCGCGGCCCCGACGTCGGACGAGTCGGCGGCGAGGAACTGGCTGACGTCGGCGACGCGGCCGTAGAACTCGTTGAGCTGCTGGTCGCTCTGGGCCAGCGCACCGGTGAAGGAGTTCAGGTTCTGCACGGTCGAGAACAGGTCGTCCTTCGAGCCGTCGAGGGTCTTCGCGAGGTCGGCGAGCTGCCCGACCGTCGAGTTCAGCGAAGCGCCGTTGCCCTTCAACGCGTCGGCGGCGGTGTCCAGGACGCCCGAAAGCGCGCCGTCCTTGTTGGCGCCGTTGGGACCCAGCGCCGTCGACAGCTTGTCGAGGCTGGAATAGAGGTCGTCCAGCTCCACCGGCGTCGCCGTGCGGTCCTTCGCGAGGACTGTGCCAGTGGCGAGGGTCGGGCCGCTGTCGTAGGCCGGGGTCAGCTGGACGTACCGGTCGCTGACCAGGCTGGGCGCGACGACGACCGCGCCGACGTCGGCCGGCAGCTGGACGTCGTCGACCTGCATGTCCACCCGCACCGCGTCACCCTGCGGCGTCACGTCGGTGACCCGCCCGACCGGCACGCCGAGCACCCGCACCGACGAACCCGCGTAGAGCCCGACGGTCTTGCCGAAGTACGCCGACAGCGTCGTGCCGGTGGACGCGCGGAACACCAGGAACAGCCCTGCGGTGAGGAGCAGCGCGAGGACGCAGGCGAACGCCAGCCACGTCACCAGGCCGCGGCCGCGGTAGGTCCGGATGGTCATCGGCCGCCCACCCCCTGGTTCGGCGCCGCGATCGGCGGGGTGCAGCCTTCGGGGTTGATGTGCAGGCCGGCCGCGGTGATCGTCGGCGGCAGCAGCCCGCAGAGGTAGCCCTCGAACCAGCGGCCGTTGCCGGTGGCGTTCGCGCCGACGCGGGCGAACGGCGCCATCAGCTGGAGGCTCTTGTCGAGGTTGCCCTGGTTGCGCTGCAGGATGTCGGTCACCTTGCTCAGTTTGTCCAGCGTCGGCTTGAGCTGCGCGCGGTTGTCCGCGACGAGCCCGGACAGCTGCTGCGAGAGCTGCTGGGTGCCGGTGAGCAGCGCGTGGATCGCGGTCTTGCGGTTCTGCAGCTCGGTGAGCAGCAGGTTGCCGTCGCTGATCACGCGTTGCAGCTGCGCGTTGCGGTCGGACAGCGTCTTCGAGACCTGGCTCGTGTTGGCCAGCAGCGTGTGCAGGTCGTTGTCGCGCGAGGAGACGGTCTTGGCCAGCGACGACAGGCCCGTCAGCGTGTCCTTCAGGTACTGCGGGCTGTCCTTGAGGCTGTCGGAAAGCGCGTTGAAGCTGTCCGCGAGCTGCTTCGTGTCGATGTCGCCGACCGTCGTCGACAGCTGATCGAAGGCGTCCTGCAGCTGGAAGGGCGTGCGCGTGCGGGCCTGCGGGATCGTCGCGTCCGGCTCCTGCGCGCCGCCGCCCTTCGGGTCGAGCGCGAGGTACTTCTCCCCCAGCAGCGTCTTGATCTCGATGGACGCCGTCGTCGCGTCGCCGACCCGGACGTCCTTGACGCGAAAGCGCACCAGCACCTGCTTGCCCGCGAGCTTCACCGACGACACCGTGCCGACCTTGACGCCGGCGACCTCGACCTCGTTGTCCGGCGCCAGCCCGGCGGACTCGCCGAAGTAGGCCGAGTACGTCGTCCCGTTGCCGAAGAACGGGAGCTGGTCGGAGAAGTACGTCGTGGCCGTGACGAGCACGATCAGCACGAGCGTGACCGCGCCGACTCCCGCCTGGTTGCGATCCTTCAGCCGCTTCACGGACCACACCTCTCCGCGCGTTGCGTGCCGGGAATGGGGATGATCGGCAGGGTGATGTCGAGCGAGGAAATGCCGATGGTGCCGGTGATCCCGCACAGGTAGTAGTTGAACCAGCTGCCGTAGCTCAGGGTCCGGGTGAACTTCTCCAGGTTGCCCGGCAGCACTTCGAGCAGATGGTTGAGCAGTTCGCCGGAGTCGCCGAGGTTCTGCGACAGCACGCCGAGCTGCGCGACGTCGTCCTTCAACGCGGGACGCGCGTCGGCGAGCAGTCCCGTCGTGGACACCGCGAGGTCGCCGAGCGCGCTGACCGCGTCGCCGATCGGCTTGCGCTGCTCGGCCAGCCCGCTGACGAGCTTCTGGGTCTGCTCGATGAGGTCGCCCAGCTGCGGACCGTGGGCGTTGACCACGCCGAGCACGGTGTTGAGGTTCGCGATGACCTGCCCGATCACCTGGTCCTTGCTCGCGATCGCCGTGGTGAGCGACGCCGTGTGCTGCAGCAGGCTGGTGATCGTGCCGCCCTCGCCCTGGAAGACGCTGATGATCTCGGCTGAGAGCTGGTTGACGTCCTTCGGGCTCAACGCCTTGAACAGCGGCTTGAACCCGTTGAACAGCACGGTGAGGTTCAACGCGGGTTTCGTGCGCTCGGGCGGGATCGTGCCGCCGTCGGCCAGCGCGCGCTCGCCCGGGACGTCGGTGCCGAGCGCGAGGTAGCGCTGGCCGACGAGGTTGCGGTACTTGATCGTCGCCGTCACCGTCTCGGGCAGCCGGTAGGCGTGCTCGACGTCGAACCGCACCTGGGCGAGGTTCTGCTCGCCTTCGACGACTTCGATCGCGTCGACCTGGCCGACCTTGACGCCGGCGATGCGGACGTCGTCGCCTTCCTTGAGGCCGGACGCGTCGGTGAACTTCGCGAAGTAGCCGGACGTCTCACCGAAGTTGGTGTTCGCGATGGTCGCCGCGAGGACACCGGTGAGCAGCACGGTGACGACGGCGAACACCGTGAGCTTGACGAGCGACGGGATGAAGCTCCTCATTTCAGCTCCACCTCCGCCCCGCGGTAGAGCGGCCCCACGAGCAGGCCGGCCCAGCCGGGCACGTCACCGGGCGAGGTCCCGAGCGCGGGCGACGCGAGCAGGTCGATCAGGTCCTTTTCGTAGGACGAGCCGACGATCGAGCCGTCGCCGCCGACGGCACCGCCACCGGCGGGCAGCTCACCGGACGGCGACTTCGGCGGCGCGGGCTTGCTGGAACCGTCCTTGATCGCGCCGTCGGGCGGGTACTGCGGCCACACGCCGGGCTTCGGCACCTGCGGGTAGCAGCGCGGCCCGCGCTTGTCCTCGTACTTCGGCTCGTCGACGCCGGGCAGGTACTTGCCGCGGCTGGCGGCGAACTCGATGGTGACCCGGCTGACCTCGGGGTGCGCGGTGCCCTTGCCGAACGCCAGCTCGGCCGGCCCGACCTCCCCCGCGAGCTGTTCGAGCAGGCACGGGTACTCGGGCGCGTACTTGGCGAGCACGTCCAGCGTCGGCTGGACCGCCGTGGTGAGCCGGATCAGGTTGTCCTTGTTGACCTGCAGGAAGCTCGTCAGGTCGACCGAAGCCGCGGTGACCGTGGCGTAGAGGTCGCTCAGCCGGTCGCGCTGGTCGACGATCGTGCGGGTCGTCGTCGTGAGGTCGGACAGCGCCTGCAGCAGGTCCGGCGCCGCCTTGTCGTAGGTGTCCGCGACGTTCGCGAGCCCGGTGATGTCGGCCTTGACGTCCGGCAGCGACGGGTTCAGCTTGCCGAGGTAGTCGCTCAGCTGCACGAGGGTCTGGCCGAGCTGCTTGCCGCGGCCCTCGAGTGCGGTCGACACCGCCGTCAGCGTGCTCGACAGCTTCTCCGGCTGGACGGCCTGCAGCAGCGGCATCACGTCGTCGAGCACCTTCTGCAGCTCGATCGCGGTGCTGCTGCGGTCCTGCGGGATGACGTCGCCAGCCTTGATCGGGCCTTGCGACGTTGCGGGGAGCTGCAGCGAGACGTACCGCTCGCCGAAGAGCGTCTTCGGCAGCAGCCGCGCCGACACGTTCGCCGGGATGACGTGCGTCTTGTCCGGGTCGAGCGCCAGCTCCAGCTCGGCGTGGTCGCCCTTCGCCAGCACGGACCGGACCTCGCCGACGAGCATGCCGCGGACCTTGACGTCGCCGCCGGTGCGCAGCTGGCTGCCGACGTGGTCGGTTTCGACCTTCACCAGCGTCACCGGCGTGAAGGCCTTGTTGTAGACGGCGAGCGTGAGCGCGATGAACAGCGCGGCCACGAGCAGGAAGGCGAGCCCCAGCACCTGGTACCGGAGCCGCTGCCGGAGCTCGCGCGTCATCCGGAGATCCTCACCGTCGTGTTGGCGCCCCAGATCGCCAGGCTGAGGAAGAAGTCCAGCACCGAGATCAGCACGATCGACGTCCGCACCGCGCGGCCGACCGCCACGCCGACCCCGGCCGGGCCGCCGCTGGCGTTAAAGCCGTAATAACAATGGGAAAGGATCACGAGCACGCTGAAGACGATCACCTTCCCGAACGACCACAGGACGTCGCCGGGTGGCAAGAAGAGCGTGAAGTAGTGGTCGTAGGTGCCCGCGGACTGGCCGTAGAGCCAGATGGTGATCTGCCGCGACGCGAGGTAGCTCGAGAGCAGGCCGACCGCGTACAGCGGGATCACCGCGGCGACGCCGGCGAGCACCCGGGTCGTCACCAGGTAGGGCATGCTCGGCACGCCCATCACTTCCAGCGCGTCGATCTCCTCGGAGATCCGCATCGCGCCGAGCTGCGCGGTGAAACCGCAGCCGACGGTCGCGGACAGCGCGAGCCCGGCCGAGAGCGGCGCGACCTCGCGCGTGTTGAAGTAGGCGGAGATGAACCCGGTGAGCGCGGCAGTGCCGAGCTGGTTCAGCGCGGAATAGCCCTGGAGACCGACGATGAGACCGGTGAACAGCGTCATCCCGATCATCACGCCGAGCGTGCCGCCGATGACGGCGAGGCCGCCGGTGCCGAAGCAGACTTCGGTGAGCAGCCGCAGCGTTTCCCGGCTGTAGCGGCGGATCGTGCGTGGCGACCACGCGAGCGCCTTCGCCGCGAAGGCGAGTTGCTTGCCGAGGCCTTCCAGGCTCTGGCCCGGACGCGCGATGTATTCGAGCGTCCGTTCGTGCTCCAGGGGTTCCGCCGTCATCACATGGCCTTCGGCGGGATGATCCGCAGGTAGATCGCGGTCAGCACGACGTTGATGAGGAACAGCAGCAGGAACGTGATGACGACGGCCTGGTTGACGGCGTCGCCGACGCCCTTCGGCCCGGGCGGCGGGTTCAGCCCGCGGAACGCCGCGACGACCCCGGCGACGAAGCCGTACAGCAGCGCCTTGATCTCGCTGACCCAGAGGTCCGGCACCTGGGCGAGAGCGTTGAAGCTGGCCAGGTACGCGCCGGGCGTGCCGCCTTGGAGGACGACGTTGAAGAAGTAGCCGCCGAGCACGCCGACGACGCTGACCAAGCCGTTGAGCAGCACCGAAACGACCATCGCGGCGAGCACGCGCGGCACGATCAGGCGCTGGATCGGGTTGACGCCGAGGACCTCCATGGCGTCGATCTCTTCGCGGATCTTGCGCGCGCCGATGTCCGCGCAGACCGCGCTGCCGCCGGCACCCGCGACCAGCAACGCCGTGATCAACGGGCTGGCCTGCTGGACGATGGCGAGCGCGGAGGCCGCGCCGGTGAACGACTGCGCGCCGATCTGCGCGGTCAGCGAGCCGAGCTGCAGTGCGATCACCGCGCCGAACGGGATGGCGACCAGCGCGGTCGGCAGGATCGTGACGCTGGCGAAGAACCAGCACTGCTGGATCCATTCGCGGGTCTGGAAGGGGCGCTTGAAGATCGCGCGCAGGACCTCCCACGAGAGCGTCGCGAGGCGCCCGACCTGGGTCAGTGCCGCGGTTCCCGGGAGCGTGCCCGTGCTCTCGCTCACCACACCTCCCAGTAGGTCGTCGCTGACCTCCGAGTGTTCTCCATACCCGGTGCCCGATTTTCGTTAGCGGTGTTAACTGATCGTCAGAAACTCAGGTTGAGGGCGTGCGAGGCCGTGGCACCGCCGTCCGCCACGAACTCCGCTCCCGTGCAGTACGCGCTTTCGTCGCTGGCGAGGAACAGCACCAGTTTCGCGACGTCTTCGGGCTGTCCGACGCGCCCGAGCGCGACCTTCTTCCCGACGTACGACATGTCGACTTTCTGCCCGCCGGCGGCGGTCTCGACCATCTGCGTGTCGATCGCGCCGGGGTGGACCGAGTTGACGCGGATGTGCTTCTTGCCGAGCTCCATCGCCGCGACCTTGGTCATCCCGCGGATGGCGAACTTGCTCGCGGTGTACGCGACGAGGTAGGGCATCCCGGCCAGACCCTCCACAGAGGACACGTTGACGATGGAGCCACCGCCGGCGGCGGTCATCGGTTCAACGACCGAGCGCATCCCGAGAAACGCCCCGATCTGGTTCACCCGGATGACGCGTTCGTAATCGGCCAGCTTCGTCTTGCCCAGTTCCGAGAAATGGAGGATGCCCGCGTTGTTGACCAGCACGTTCGGCGCGCCGAACTCCGTGGTCACGCGGTCGAGAGCGGTGACCCAGCCGTCTTCGTCACCGACGTCGAGGTGCTGGTAGACGGCCTGCTCCCCCAGTTCGGCGGCGAGCTGCTTGCCCTCGTCGTCGAGGATGTCGGCGATCAGCACCTTCGCGCCCTCGGCGACGAACGCGCGTGCGGCGGCCTCGCCCTGGCCGCGCGCGGCGCCGGTGATCAGGGCGATCTTCCCGTCCAGCCTCATGACTCTCCCAGGATCTCGGTGGCGGCGAACATCCGGCCGGGGTCGCGTTCGGCGAAGAACGCGCTGACCGACGTCTCGAGCTCGTCGAGGGACCAGCGCTGCTCGATCCGCGGCGCTTCGACCAGCGACACCGTGCCGCCGTGGACGATGAACACCTGGCCGTTGACGTGCTCGGCCGCGGGCGAGGCGAGGTAGGCGACGAAGGGTGCGACGTGTTCGACCGAGAGCGGGTCGGCGCCCTCGGCGGGAGCCGCGCCGAACACGCCCTCGGTCATCGCCGTCCGCGCGCGCGGACAGATCGCGTTGGCGCGGACGCCGTACTTGGCCAGGCCGCGGGCGGCCGACATGGTGAGCGCGGTGATGCCGGCTTTGGCGGCGGCGTAGTTGGGCTGGCCGGGCGAGCCGATGAGGAACGCCTCGGACGCGGTGTTGACCAACCGGCCGTACACCGGCTGTCCGTCCGCTTTGGACTTGTCGCGCCAGTACTTCGTGGCGTTGCGGGACAACAGGAAGTGGCCGCGAAGGTGGACGCGGAGCACGGTGTCCCAGTCGTCGTCGGACATCGAGAAGAGCATCTTGTCGCGCAGCACGCCCGCGTTGTTCACGACGATGTCGAGCCCGCCGAGGTCGAGCGCGGCGGCCACGAGCGCGTCCGCGGTGGCCCGCTCGCCCACGTCGCCGGCGACCGCGACGGCCTTGCCGCCGGCGGCTTCGATCTCTTCGACGACGTCCTTGGGCTCGCCGATGTCGTTGACGACGACGGTGGCGCCCTGCCCGGCCAGGGCGAGCGCTTCCGCCCGGCCCAGTCCCGCGGCGGCGCCCGTGACGATCGCTGTCCTGCCGGTCAGGCTCACGCGCGGCCTCCTCGTCGAGTCCTGTGACGGCGCCTACACTAGAATCTGTTCTCGCTGAGGGCAAGCCCTTGAGTAAACACCGCTAACTAGCGATGAACAGGGCGTTCTTAGGACAACCTTTCACGGCATCTGTAACAAGTTCTACCTGATTGTCCGGAACCGGTCCCGGCTGGATGACGAGCTCTTCGTCGTCGTCCAGGTCGAAGACGTCCGGCGCGAACCCCACGCACACCGCGTTCGCCTCGCAGAGCGAACGATCGACGCCGATCTCCATGCTTCCTCCGCCGCGTGAGTCCTGGTACAACTAGAACAGGTTCTACTATAACGCCGGATCGAGGTGACGGGTGCGGATCGACTACACACCGGAGCAGCGGGCACTGGCCGCGGAGCTCCGGGAGTACTTCGCCGAGCTGATGACGCCGGAGCGTCGTGACGGCCTGCGCGGCGCCGAATACGGCGACGGCGTGGCGTACAAGGAGATCGTCCGCCAGCTGGGCAAGGACGGCTGGCTGGCACTCGGCTGGCCCGAGGAGTACGGCGGGCAGGGCCGGCCGATGCTCGACCAGCTCATCTTCACCGACGAAGCGGCGGTCGCCGGGGTGCCGGTCCCGTTCCTCACGGTGAACACCGTCGGGCCGACCATCATGCGGTACGGCACCGACGAGCAGAAGGCGTTCTACCTGCCGAAGATCGCGGCCGGCGAGCTGCACTTCTCGATCGGCTACTCCGAGCCGGAGGCCGGCACGGACCTCGCGTCGCTGCGGACGCGCGCGGTGCGCGACGGCGACGAGTACGTCGTCACTGGGCAGAAGATGTGGACCAGCCTGATCGAGCACGCCGACTACGTGTGGCTCGCGGTCCGGACCGACCCGGAGGCGAAGAAGCACCGCGGGCTGTCGATCCTGATCGTGCCGACGTCCGCGCCCGGCTTTTCCTGGACCAAGGTGCACACCGTCGCGGGGGCGGGCACCAGCGCGACGTACTACGACGAGGTGCGCGTGCCGGTGTCGGCGCGCGTCGCCGAGGAGAACGCGGGCTGGCCGCTGATCACCAACCAGCTCAACCACGAACGCGTCGCGCTGACGTCGTCGGCGCCGGTGCGCAAGGCGCTCGCGGACGTCGTCGCGTGGGCGAAGGAAACCGGCGCCATCGAGCAGGAGTGGGTGCGGCTGCACCTCGCGCGGGTGCACGCCGGCGCGGAGTACCTGAAGCTGCGGAACTGGCGGATCGCGTGGGCGGCCGCCGCCAGCGAGCTCGGCCCGGCGGAGGCGTCGGCGACGAAGGTGTACGGCACGGAGTTCGCGATCGAGGCCTACCGCCTGCTGATGGAGGTGCTGGGCGCGGCCGCCGTCGTCCGCGACGGTTCGCCGGGCGCGCTGCTGGCCGGGCGGATCGAGCGGCTGCACCGGTCCGCGCTGATCCTGACCTTCGGCGGCGGCACCAACGAGATCCAGCGGGACATGATCGCCGCGACCGCCCTCGGCCTGCCCGTCACGCGCTAGGAGCGTCTTCATGGACTTCACCCCCTCCGAGGCGTCGGCCGACCTGGCCGCGCTGACCCGGCGGATCCTCGCCGACAAGGCCACGCACGACCCGCACGGCACCGGCGGCTTCGACGCTCCACTGTGGACGGCCCTCGGCCAGGCGGGCGTACTGGACGCGGCCCTGCCGTCGTCACTGGGCGGCGGCGGGTTCGGGCTGCTGGAGCAGTGCGCGGTGCTGACCGAGATCGGCCGCGCGGTGGCGGCGGTCCCGTACCTGCCGTCGATCACGATGGCGGCGTCGGCGCTGGCCGAGTTCGGCACGCCGGAGCTGGTGGACCGCTGGGTGCTGCCGGTGCTGCGAGGAGAACGCGTTCTAGCGGTGGCGCTGTCCGGTTTCACGGCCGCGAACGGTCTCGTGTCGGGCACGCAGACGGCGGTGCACTTCGGCGCATTCGCCCACGGGTTCCTCGTGGCGGCATCCGGCGAGGTCTACCTGGTCGACGCGGCCGCGCCGGGCGTCTCGGTCCGCCCCCAGCAGACGACCGACCACGCGGACGCTTGCCTGCTGGAGCTGTCCGAGGTGCCGGGGACGTCGCTGGGCGACATCGGCGAGTGGCTGCGCCTGCGCGGAACGGTGGGGGTGTGCGCGCAGCAGCTCGGCGTGGTCGAGCGGGCGCTGGAGCTGACGGCGTCGTACGCGGCCGAGCGCAAGCAGTTCGACCACGTGATCGGCGGGTTCCAGGCGGTCCGCCAGCGCTTGGCGGACGCGTACGTGGACGTGGAGGCGGTGCGGCTGACGTCCCTGCAGGCGGCCTGGCGGCTGGCTTCGGACCTCCCGTCGGCGGAAGCGGTGGCAACGGCCAAGTTCTGGGCGTCGGAGGCGGGCCACCGGGTGGCCCACACGACGGTCCACATCCACGGCGGAGTGGGCATCGACGTGGACCACGAGGTCCACCGGTACTTCACGGCGGCGAAGCGCCTGGAGTTCCTGCTGGGCGGAGCGACGCCGCAGCTCTTGGCCCTGGGCGACGAGCTGGCCGCGGACGCCTGACGGCGGTTGCTCTCTCGGTACTCGCGGCTCGCGCGAGGCGGCCGGCCACGAACGCACAGGCGGCCGCGGTTCGCGCGGGCCACCACGCCCGGCGCCCAATTCGTGCGGGCGGCGGCCGGTTCACGCGGGCGACCACGCCCAGCGCCCGACTCGCGGGCGGCAGCCGGTTCCAGCGAGCCACCACGCCCGGCCCCCGATTCGCGCAGGCGGCCACCGGTTCACGCGGCCGCCACGCCCAGCGCCCAACTCACGCAGGCAGCCGCCGGCTCGCGCAGGCCACCACGCCCGGCGCCCAACTCGCGCGGGCCGTCGCCGCCGGTGCTACTTCGCCGCGTACGTCCAGACCTCGCGCATCAGCCCGGTCGGTTCCGGGCCGCGCAGCTCGACCTGGGTCAGCAGGATCGTCACCGTGCCCGTCGCCGGGAGCAGGTGCCAGGCCGTGCCCGCGCCGCCGACCCAGCCGTAGCGGCCCGGGACCTCCCACGGCCGCTTCGCCTCGACGTCGACCGAAGCGCCGTAGCCCCAGCCCTGGCCGTGCAGGAACACTCGCCCGGCCTCGCGCTGGGCCGGTGTCAGGTGGTCGGCCGTCATCCGGTGGACCGACTCCTGCGTCAGCAGCCGGTGGTCGCCCGCCGTTCCGCCGGCCAGCAGGAACCGGGCGAACGCCAGCAGGTCGTCGGCCGTCGACACCAGCCCCGCCGCGCCGGACGGGAACCGCGGCGCGGCGCTCCAGCGGCCCTCCGGCGAGTCGACCAGCTGCAGCCCCGCCCCACCCGGCCGGTACGCGCTCGTGAACCGGCCCAGCGCCGCGGTCGGCACCGCGAAACCGGTGTCGGCCATGCCCAGCGGCTCGAACAGCCGCTCCGCCAGGAACTCCGGCAGCGGCCGGCCCGACACCCGCGCGACCAGCACGCCCTGGATGTCCGAACCGGTGTCGTAGAGCCACGCCTCCCCCGGCTGGTGCAGCAGCGGCACCTGCGCCAGCGCGGCCGTCCACTCGTCCGGCGCCAGTGCCCGCGGTGCCGCCGCCGGGTGACCCAGCACCTGCAGCAGCAGGTCGACCGCGGGCAGCGTCATGTCCGCCGCGAGGCCGTAGCCGCAGCGGAAAGTGAGCAGGTCGGCCACCGTGATCGGGCGTACGGCGGGCACGACGTCGTCGACCGGCCCGGCCGGCGTCCGCACGACCACCGGCGACGCCAGCTCCGGCAGCCACCGCGCGATCGGGTCGTCCAGCGCGAGCTCGCCGTCGTCGACGAGCAGCATGACCGCCGCGGCGGTGATCGGCTTGGTCAGCGACGCGATGCGGAACAGCGAGTCCCGCGCCATCGGCACGGTGCCTTCGGCGTCGGCCGACCCCGCGGCCGCCGCCTCGACCTGGTCGCCGTGCGCGACGAGGGCCACCGCGCCGGGCACGTCCGCGGCGTGCTGCTTCAGCAGTTCGGTCAGCACGTTCAGTCCAGGGGGTTGATGGCGCGCAGGC
Source organism: Amycolatopsis sp. NPDC114504 (assembly GCF_055633595.1). Classification (NCBI taxonomy): domain Bacteria; kingdom Bacillati; phylum Actinomycetota; class Actinomycetes; order Pseudonocardiales; family Pseudonocardiaceae; genus Amycolatopsis; species Amycolatopsis sp. NPDC114504. The sequence goes on from NZ_JBVKDU010000001.1 coordinate 2,139,853, forward strand.
GCCGCGGGCCGGTGTCGGGCCGCGACGGCGGCGGCCCCAGCACGAGCCGGGCGTTGGCGACGAACGCGCCGTCCGGCGACGCGAGGATCGGGTCCAGCACCAGTGACCGCACCTCCGGGTTGTCCTCGGCGAGCGCGGCGACGCGCAGCACCATGTCCTGCAAGGCGGCCAGGTCGGCGGGCTCGTCGCCGCGGTAGCCGGTGAGCAGCGGCGCCGTCCGGGGCTCGCGCAGCAGCGTCGCCGCGTCGACGTCGGTGAGCGGCACCGCCCGGTAGGCGCGGTCCCCCAGCAGCGTGCTGACCAGCCCGGACAGCCCGAACGACACGAGCGTGCCGAACGACGGGTCGTCCTGCAGCCCGATCACGCACGACAGGCCCTTCGGGGCCATCCGCTGGACGTACACGTCGTCGTCATCGGAGATCTCGCGCAGCGTTTCGTAGGCGGTGCGCACCGAGTCCGCCGACGCCAGGTCGAGCCGCACCCCGGCCAGGTCGGGCCGGCCGCGCAGCCGCTCGTCGACGGCCTTGAGCGTCACCGGGTACCCCAGCTCGGCCGCCGCCGCGACGGCTTCGTCCACAGTGGACGCGACGCGGAACGGGACGACGTCGATGCCGTAGCAGCCCAGCAACCGCACGACGTCGGTGTCGGACAGCAGTGTCGTCTTGCCGTTCTCGGCGTCGAGGAACTCGCGCACGATGCCCTGCGCCTGCTCGGTGTGGATCCCCGGCGGCGTCACGAGCGTGCCCTGCGGGCGCTGCCGCCACGCCGCGTACCGGATGACCCTGGCGAGGGCGTTCACCGCGCGTTCCGGGCTCGGGTACGACGGGATCGAGCCACGCGTCGGCGTCCCTTCGTCGGTCAGGACGGCGAGCTCGTCCGGCACGCCTTCGGCGGCGAGGAACGTCGAGACGATCGGCTTGCGCTGCCCCAGTTCGACGACGGTTTCACGCAGGGCGCGCGCGTAGGCGGTGCCGGGGATGGCCACCGGCGGCGCGAACACGACGACCAGCGCGTCGGTCTCCGGCGAGGTGAGAGCCTCGCCGACCGCCTTGGCGAAGTCGTCCGGCCCGGCCTGCGGGCCGACGTCCACCGGGTCGAACGCCAGCCGCAGGCCCTGCATCCGCGCGGTGTCGGCGGCGAGCAGCCCGATCGCGCTGGAGTTGCCGACGATCGCGACCCGCGGCCCGGCGGGCAGCGGCTGGTGGGCGAACACGAGCGCGGAGTCGAACAGCTGCGCCAGCGAGTCGACCCGGACCACGCCGGCCTGCTCGAACAGGGCCTGGACGCTGGCCTCGTCGATCTCCGTCGACGTCGCGGCCAGCTGCGGGCGGACAGCGTGGCGCCCCGACTTCACCGCGACGATCGGCTTCGTCCGCGCGAGCCGCCTGGCCAGCCGCGCGAACTTGCGCGGGTTGCCGAAAGACTCGAGGTACAGCAGGACGAGGTCGGTGTCCGGGTCGGTCTCCCAGTACTGGAGCAGGTCGTTGCCGGAGACGTCGGCGCGGTTGCCGGCCGAGACGAACGTCGACAGGCCGAGGCCGCGCGACTCGGCGTCGGCGAGGATCGCGGTGCCCAGCGCGCCGGACTGGCAGAAGAACCCGGTGCGCCCGCGCACGGGCAGGCGCGGCGCGAGGGTGGCGTTGAGCCGGATGCCGGGCGCGGTGTTCAGCACGCCGAGCGCGTTCGGGCCGACGACGCGCATGCCGTGCGCCCGCGCCTCGCCGACCAGCCGCAGCTCGGCGTGCAGGCCGTGCGGCCCGGCTTCGGCGAAGCCGCTCGAGAGGATCAGCAGCGTCTTGACGCCCTTCGCGAGGCAAGCGTCCAAAACGGACTCGACGGACTCGGCGGGCACCGCGACGACGGCCAGGTCGACCGGGTCCGGGATGTCCAGCACCGACGGGTACGCGCGGACGCCGCGGACCGAGCGGTGGTCCCGGTTGACCGGGTAGACGGTGCCGGTGAACGCCGCGGCCAGGAGGTTCACGAAGGCGACGTGGCCGACCTTGCCCGGCTCGGCGGACGCGCCGATCACCGCCACCGACGACGGGTGCAGCAGGTTGTGCACGCTGCGCGCCTCGGCCGCCTGCTCCCGCGAGCGGGCCACGGCGAGGGACTCCTCGGTCGGGTCGATGTCGAACTCCAGGTGCAGCACGCCTTCCTCGAACTCGCGGCTGACCTGGTAGCCGGCGTCGCGGAAGACCCGCACCATGGCGGCGTTCTCGGCGAGGACCTCGGCGACGAACCGGCGCAGCCCGCATTCCGATGCGGCCGCGGCAAGGTGTTCGAGCAGGATCGAGCCGACCCCGCGGCCCTGGTGCGCGTCGCTGACGACGAAGGCGACCTCGGCCGACGGCCCGTGGTCGAGCCGTTCGTACCGGCCGACCGCGACGATGTCGTCACCCAGGAAGGCGGCGAAGGCGACCCGGTCGTGGTGGTCGACGGTGGAGAACCGCTTCAGGTCCTTCTCCGGGATCCGTGGATAGGCGCCGAAGTAGCGGAAGTAGCGAGTGCGCTCGGACAGCTTGCCGTGGAAGGCGACGAGGCCGTCGGCGTCGGTGGGGACGACCGGGCGCAGGTGGACGGTGCCGCCGTCGGACAGCACGACGTCGGCTTCCCAGTCGCGGGGGTAGTCGAAGGGGTCCCGGCCGGCCATCGTCAGTCCCTGGGGTCGTCCGGGTCGAGCCCGTGCAGCGGGAAGACGGCCCGGCGGGTGTCCCGGACGGCGACGTCGACCGGGTCGTCCTCGCCGTCGCCCCACGGCTTGAACGCGGTTTCGCGGTCGTCGGTCATCGCCGCCGGCAGTTCGGCGTGCGGGGCGGCCTTGGAGACGGTTTCGACCCAGCCGGGCGGCAGCGGCGTCGCGGGGGCGACGTCCCGGTCGAGGACGGTGGCGATCAGGTGCGTCCACGACCGCGGGACGACCCGGATCAGCTGGTACCCGCCCCCGCCGACGGCGATCCACTTGCCGCCGGCGTAGGTCTCGGCGAGGTCGCGCAGGGTGGCGTAGATGGTGCGGTGCCCGTCGACGGACAGCGAGAGGTCGGCCAGCGGGTCTTCCTCGTGCGAGTCGACGCCGCACTGGGTGAACAGCAGCTGCGGTTCGAAGTCGGCGAGCAGGGAGGGGACGACGGCGTTGAAGGCGCGCAGCCACCCGGGATCCCGCGTCCGCGGCGGCAGCGGGACGTTGACGGAGGTGCCGTCGGCCTTCCCGCGGCCGGTTTCAGCGGAGTAGCCGGTGCCCGGCCAGAGCGTGAAGGGGTGCTGGTGCATCGAGATGGTGAGGACGCGCGGGTCGTCGTAGAAGGCGGCCTGGACGCCGTCGCCGTGGTGGACGTCGGTGTCGATGTAGGCGATCCGCTCGAAGCCGTGGTCGAGCAGCCACGAGATGGCGACGGCGCAGTCGTTGTAGACGCAGAACCCGGACGCCTGGTCGCGCATGGCGTGGTGCAGACCCCCGGCGATGTTGACGGCCCGGGTGGCCTCGCCTTCGGCGATCTTCCGGGCGGCGAGCAGCGTCGAGCCGACGACGAGCGCGGAGGCGTCGTGCATGTCGGAGAAGACGGGGTTGTCGGAGGTCCCGAGCCCATGCCCGACATCCCACCCGACGAGCGGCGCCTCCCGCACGGCGGCGATGTACTCGGGGGCGTGGATGCGGAGGAGTTCTTCGTCTCCGGCGCTGGTGGGGACGAGGAGCGGGACGTCGTCGAGCACGCCGAGCTCGGTGGCCAGCCGGACGGTGAGCTCCAGCCGGACGGGGTTGAACGGATGGTCCCCGCCCAGGTCATAACCGAGCAGAGCGGAGTCCCAAACAACAGCCGGCGACATGCGGTCGACTGTAGTGCCGATCGGGGGAATCCGTGGACCGGAAGTGGCGCGGCCCGCTCGGTCCGCCGGCGCCTCCCGGGCCGCGCCGGCTGCCGCCGGCGCTGGGCTTGGGCGAGCGGCGCCAGGATGAGGCCCCCACCACGCCCGCCCGCGCCGCAGAGGCACACCGCTGCCGCACGCGGCACGTAGACGGCCCGCCCGAGGCGAGCAGTCGCGGACGCATGCCGCGGGCGGGCGCTGCCGGCCTCTTCGAGCCTCCGGTCAACCGGGGAGGGTGCCCGTCGCTGCGGGGCGGCGGGGGTCGCGGGACCAGTGGGACCACGAGCCCGCGTACAGGCCCGCGCCCGGGTGGCCGGCCAGCTCCAGGGCCAGTACCACCGAACTCGCCGTCACTCCCGAGCCGCAGTACGCGCCGACCGGCTCGCCTGGGCGCAGGCCCAGGTCCGCGAAGCGGGCGGCCAGCTCCTCGGGTACCCGCCAGTGGCCGTTGCCGTCCGTGTGGCCGGCGAACGGGGCGTTCACCGCGCCCGGGATGTGCCCGGCCCGCGGGTCGACCGGCTCGGTCTCGCCCGTGTAGCGCGGCGTCGCGCGGGCGTCGAGCAGGAGGCCGTCTCGGGCCAGCGCTGCCGCTTCGTCCGCGTCGAGCACCGGCATGCCGCCCGGGCGGACCGTGACGTCGCCCGGGTCTGGCCGGGCCGGTTCCGTGCTCACCGGGTGGGCGCCGGCGGTCCACGCTGCGTAACCGCCGTCGAGTACCGCCACCTCGTCGTGGCCGGCCCAGCGCAGCAGCCACCACGCCCGCGCCGCGACCGAGCCGTCGGCGTCGTCGTAGACCACCACCGGCGCACCCGCCCGCACACCGGCCGCGCGCAGGTCGCGCTGCAGATCGGCCGGGTCGGGCAGCGGGTGGCGGCCGCCTTCGCCCGGCTCGCCCGCGAGCACGCGGTCGAGGTCGGTGAAGACCGCGCCGGGCACGTGGCCTTCGCGGTACGAATCGGCGCCGGGCGGGCCGGCTAGCCGCCAGCGGACGTCGAGGACGACGGGCCGGTCGCCGGCCGGGCCGGCCAGTGCGGCGGCGAGGTCGGTGGTGCTGATCAGCGGACGCATGCCTCCCATCTTGCAGCGGCCGCCCGCCCGGCCGCCTCGGGGTGCGGACATATCCGTCACCGGCGGGTTGTCCCCGATCCGGCCCAAAACAGGCGAAGACGGACCGCGGCGGATCCGGTTCCGCCGTGGCTGCCCGTCTTATCGGTAACCATCGGCGCGGTATCGCGAAGGCCCGCCGCCGCTGTCGGGGTCAACGACTACGATGAGCAACGCGGACGAAGGGGACAGCGTGAACGATCTCATCGACACCACCGAGATGTACTTGCGTACGATCTACGAACTCGAAGAAGAAGGTGTCGTCCCGCTGCGCGCCCGCATCGCCGAGCGCCTGCAGCAGAGCGGCCCCACCGTGAGCCAGACCGTCGCCCGGATGGAGCGCGACGGGCTGGTCGTCGTGGCCGACGACCGGCACCTCCAGCTGACCGACCACGGCCGCGAACTGGCGATCGCGGTCATGCGCAAGCACCGGCTGGCCGAACGCCTCCTCGTCGACGTGATCGGCCTCGAGTGGGAGCACGTCCACAACGAGGCCTGCCGCTGGGAACACGTGATGAGCGAGGCCGTCGAGCGCAAGCTGGTCAAGCTGCTCGACCACCCGACCACCTCGCCCTACGGCAACCCGATCCCCGGCCTGGACAAGCTGGGCGACGGCGACCCCGCGCCGCCCGCGGAGGCCGACCTGGTCCGGCTCGACGAGTTCGCCCGCACCGGCGGCGGCCGCGTCGAGATCCGGCGCATCGCCGAGCACGTCCAGCTGGACGAGTCGCTGATGACCGAGCTCAAGTCCGTCGGGATCGTGCCGGGCGGCACGGTCACCATCGGCCGGTCCAACGGCGGCACCATCGAGGTCACCGGCGGCGACAACACCGCTCAGGTCGCCAGCTCCGCGCTGCACGCCGTCCTGGCGCTGGCCAGGTGAGCCCGGCCTCCGAGGCCGCTTCGGCGTTCCGCACGGTGCACGGCCGCGAGCCCGCCGGCGTGTGGTCCGCGCCGGGACGGGTCAACCTGATCGGCGAGCACACCGACTACAACGACGGCTTCGTGCTGCCGTTCGCCCTGCCGCACCGCCTGGCCGCGGCGGCCTCGCCCCGCGAGGACGGCATCCTGTCCGTGGCCACCCTGGGTGACGACGGCCAGCTCCAGCGCTCCGGCGAGCTCAAGATCGCCGACCTGGCGCCGGGCACCGTCGACGGGTGGGCCGCGTACCCGGCGGGGGTCGCCTGGGTGCTGCGTGACCAGGGCTTTTCGGCCGGGGCCGACCTGGTCATCGCCGGGGATGTGCCCTCGGGCGCCGGTCTGTCCTCCTCCCACGCGCTCGAGTGCGCGGTGTCGCTGGCGTTGCTGGGCCTGGCCGGGCTGGAGCTGGGCGCGTCCGGCGACCGCGTGCCGACGCGACCCGAGGTCGCGCGGTGGGTCCAGCAGTCGGAGAACGACTTCGTCGGCGCGCCCACGGGCCTGCTCGACCAGACGGCGTCCCTCTGCTGCACCGAGTCCCGCGTGCTGTTCCTCGACGTCCGGTCGGGCGAGCAGGAGCAGGTGCCGTTCGGCCTGGCCGAGGCTGGGCTGCAGGTGCTGATCATGGACACCCGCACGAAGCACTCGCACGCCGAGGGCGGGTACGGCGAGCGCCGCCGCGGCACCGAACGGGCCGCCGAGCTGCTCGGCGTCAAGGCGCTGCGCGACATCACCGTCGAAGGGCTCTCCGCGGCCCTCGACCGGCTGCCCGAGGACCTGGTGCCGCTCGTGCGGCACGTCGTCACCGAGAACCAGCGGGTCCTCGAAGTGGTCGAGCTGCTGCGCGCCGGCCGGCTGGCCGACATCGGCCCGTACCTGGACGCCTCGCACGTCAGCATGCGCGACGACTACCGGATCTCCACGGCCGAGCTGGACCTCGCGGTCGACTCGGCCCGGACGGCCGGCGCCCTCGGCTCCCGGATGACCGGCGGCGGGTTCGGCGGCTCGGCGATCGCGCTGGTCCGCGACGCCGACCTGGACGGGGTCAAGACGGCCGTCGAAACGGCGTACGAGAAGGCCGGCTACCGGCGGCCGCGGATGTTCACCGCGGTGCCCTCCCGCGGCGCCGGGCGCGACGAGCTCTGAGGCCGCGTGGGTCCGGCCGGGGCAACCCCCGCCCGGACCCGCGCGTCGCCATGAGGGAAGACTGTGGCGCACAGTCACCCTCGACAGGAAGGCCTGGACGTGTCGGAGCAGAGCAACGCCCTGAAGCTGGTCGTCACGGGCGGGGCCGGGTACGTCGGCAGTGTCTGCGCCGCCCGGCTGATCGAGGCCGGGCACCAGGTCACGGTCGTCGACGACCTGTCCACCGGCCACGCCGACGCCGTCCACCCGGACGCGCGGTTCGTCGAAGGTGACGCGGCCGAGGTGGCGGGCAGCCTGCTGCGCGAGGGCTTCGACGGCGTGCTGCACTTCGCGGCCAAGTCGCTGGTCGGCGAGTCGATGACGGAGCCGGCGAAGTACTGGGAAGGCAACGTCGTCACGTCGCTGCGCCTGCTCGAGGCCATGCGCGAGCACGGCACGCCACGACTGGTGTTCTCCTCGACCGCGGCGACGTACGGCGAGCCGGAGCAGTCGCCGATCCCGGAGTCCGCGCCGGCCCGGCCGACCAACACCTACGGCGCGACGAAGCTCGCCATCGACCACGCGATCACCAGCTTCGCCGGCGCGCACGGGCTGGCGGCGGTGAGCCTGCGGTACTTCAACGTCGCGGGCGCGTACGGCGCGTTCGGGGAGCGCCACACCACGGAAACCCATCTGATTCCCCTCGTTCTCCAGGTCGCCACGGGCGACCGCGAACAGATCAAGATCTTCGGCGACGACTACCCGACGCCCGACCACACGGCGATCCGCGACTACATCCACGTCGTGGACCTCGCCGACGCGCACCTGCTGGCGCTGAAGCACGCCACGGCGGGTACGCACCGCATCTACAACCTGGGCAGCGGCACGGGGTTCTCCGTCCTCGAGGTGATCGAGGCGTGCCGCGAGGTCACCGGCCACGCGATCCCGGCCGAGGTGGCAGCGCGCCGGGCCGGCGACCCCTCGGTGCTCGTGGCGGCCAGCGACCGGGCCCGTGAAGAGCTGGGCTGGAAGCCGGAGCGCACCGATCTGACCGGGATCGTCCGGGACGCTTGGGAGTTCACCCAGGCCCGGCAGGGCTGAGACGGAGGCCGCGGCGGGCCCCTCAGGGTTGCTCGCCCGGCGCCTCCGAGCGTCCACAAGCGACGAACTCCCCGGCCTCGCCGAAATCCGGTGGGGTCAGCCCGAAACCGGACAACCCGGTCGGGTCCGCGGCCAGCGCCAGTCCCAGCAGCTGCGCCGGCGGCATGCCGTGGTTCAGCACCGTCCACAACAGCCCGGCCAGCACGTGATTCGGCCTCGCCGCCAGCGCGTTCTCCAGGGCCATGCCCGCGAAGGTGCCGTCGCCGCGCATGAAGGCGGTGTAGCCCAGCAGGGCCGCCGCTTCCGCGCGTTCCGGAGCCGGCAGCTCCTGGACGAGCGTCAGCCACAGGCGCTCCGCCTCGCGCGCGGCCGGGCCGTGGGGTGGGACCGCCATCGCCAGGCACACGTCCCGGATCTGCGGAACCTTCAGGGCGTACGCCAGCAGGACCGCTTCCTCGTCCGTCGGCGGCCCCGAGCCGCGCCGCTGGCGCTCGAACGCCGCTCGGATCACCGAGGCCGCCTCGGACACGCAGGTCGCGTCGGGCCAGGGCAGCGAAGGTGTCATCGACGCGGCTCGGCGAGCGACGGCCTCCGGGGAACGCGGGGCCAGCAGCGCCTCCAGCTCGTGGCGGCTGTCGAACGCCACCGAGCCGCCTTCCGTCGCCATCGCCGCCATCACGGTCGCCCGGGGGTCCGGCAGCTCGCCGCCGCATTCCGGGTCCGTGTAGCAGCCCCACGGCGCGTCTTCGGCGATGTCCGCCACCCACATCGCGTGCAGCACCGGAAGGCCGAACTCGCCCAGTGCGTCCGTCAGCTGCTCGACGAAGCCCGCGTGCGGTGGCGGGCTGCCGGGTCTTCGGCGGCCGCCGACCACCACCAGGGTCACGCCGGTGTGCGGGACGAGGGCGAACCGCGGGGCGAGCGCCCGGGCCTGCTGGGCGCGGTCTTCACGACGCGGGAGGTCGCCACGCATCACCAGGCCCGGGCGGTCGCCGCGGTGCCCGAGCAGGACGACGGAGTTCGCGGGCCGGAACCCGATCAGGTAAGGGAGCGCGGCCAGCAGCTGCGCGGGGCTTCGGAGGTCGACCGGCGGCCGGCCGGTCGGGGTGGCGGTGGTCATGCCTCCACCTTGGGGCCGGCCGGGGCCGGTGGGGGCGGTGGCGGCAAATCTGTGGATGGCCGGGACCGATGTGGACGGATCCGGCCGGGAGCCGGCCGGTCGGCGGTTTCTTGTCGGTGGGGCGGGCTATGCTGCCCGGCCCCACCGACCGGCCCGGCTCAGCCGCAGTGCTCGAAGCCGCTTTCGTAGGTGTTGCTGCCCACCGAGCCGCCCCACTTCACGCAGGTCGCCTCGGCGGTCTTCTTCACGGGCCCGGCGTAGTAGGTGAAGCTGCCGGAGTCGGTCACCCGCGCCGCGCCCTGGACCTCGAGGAACGCCGAGACGGGGCTCGCCGTGCCCAGCGACGTCGCCTTCAGCGTCGTCACGCAGTTCGCCTTGGTCGAGGCGTTGTACAGCAGGTACGTCGTACCGGAGGAGCCGGCGAGCGCCTGCTGGTCGACGACGGAGAAGCCCGAGCCGCAGACCTCTTCGGCGGAGTAGGGGTTGCCGCCGCAGTTGTTCTTGCTGGTGAAGTCCGTGTGCCCGTAGTACGGCACGGCGACGCCGTTCAGCTTCGCCTTCTGCACCACGCCGTTCAGCCGCTCTTCGAAGTGCAGGTGCGGGCCGGTGACCCCGCCGGTCGCGCCCGCCTTGCCGAGCTCCTTGCCGCCGGCGACCGACTGCCCGACCGAGACCTCCTGGGCCGACAGGTGCGCGTACCGGGTGCGCCAGCCGCTGCCGTGGTCGACCTCGATCCACTTGCCGTAGCTCGTGCTGCCCTCGTCGGCGACCCGCGTCACCGTGCCGGACGCCGCGGCCAGCACCGGCATGCCCGTGATGCCCGACTTCTGGAAGTCGACCGAGTACTCGGGGCTGTGGCCGCTGAACGTCGCCGCGGTCACGGTGACCCCGCACTTGAACGGCACCTGGAAGTTCGGCGCGGCCGACGCGGTCGCCGAGCCGGCGAGGGTGAGGCCGAGCGCGGGCAGCGCCGCGGCGGCGGCGAACACGGCGAGCCGTCGCAACCTGGACATGGGCAAACCTCCTGACGAAGGGGACATCTCGACACCGCACAGCGAAGCCCGCGTCGGTACATTTTCCGTACAAGCACCCAGCGGAGGACACTGATGATCGCCACACGACCCGGGCGCCCCCAGGCCCAGGACTGGGTGCGCTGGGGGTTCGTCGCGGTGCCGATGTTCGCCGCGATGCCCCGGGCGAACACGCTCGCGTGGATCCTGATCGGGATCACCCTGGTCCTGTCGCTCCCCCTGCTGTGGATCTTCGACGCGGGCGGCAGCCGCTTCCTGCCGGTCTTCAGCATCACCGTGATCGCGGCCGCGGGCACCCTGTGGGCGATCGTGCCGAACAGCTGGGCGTCGGTGACGATGTTCAGCACCACGTTCTTCGTCGTGCTCTGGCAGCCGAAGCTGCCGATCTTCCTCGCGGTCGGCATCGACCTGGCCGCGATCACGTTCTGGGCGGGTTACCACCACGCCTGGGACGGAGCGCTGCCGACGTACGCGATCGTCGCCGTGATCGTGCTGCTCGGGCTGAACCGGCGGACCCGGCTGGCCCGGATCGAGCAGACCGAGCTGGCCCTGGCCCGCGCGCAGACGGCGACGGAAGAGCACGCCCGCGCGGCGGCGCTGGCCGAACGCACCCGCATCGCCCGCGAGCTGCACGACGTCCTGGCGCACTCGCTCGCCGGGCTGTCGCTCAACCTGCAGGGCGCGCGGCTCATGCTGGTGCGCGACGGAGCGAGCCCGGACGCCGTCGCGCAGATCGAACGGGCGCAGAAGCTCGCGTCGGACGGCCTCGCCGAAGCCCGCAAGGCCGTCGCCGCGCTGCGCGAGGACGCCGTCCCGGTCGAACGCACGATCGCGGACCTCCTCGCCGCCTACCGGCTGGACAGCGGGGCCCGGGCGGACCTGACGATCGAGGGCGAGCCGCGCGAGCTCGCCCCGGCGGTCGGCACCGCGCTGGTCCGCGCGGTGCAAGAAGCCCTGGCCAACACGCGCAAGCACGCCGCGCAGGCCGAGGTCGACGTCACCCTGGACTACGGCTCCGGGAGCGTCGACCTGACCGTCGCCGACCGGCAGGGCAGGCGCCCGCCGGACGCGCCGGCGGCAGGCTACGGTTTGCGCGGGATGAGCGAACGGGTCGCGCTGCTCGACGGGCGGTTCGAGAGCGGGCCGGGGGAGGACGGATGGCGGATTCACCTGACGGTGCCGGCGTGACGCTGCGCGTGGTGCTGGCCGACGACCAGGCGGTGGTCCGGGAAGGCCTGGTCACGCTGCTCGGGCTGCTGCCGGGCGTCGAGGTGGTGGGCGCCGCCGCCGACGGCCTGGCCGCCCTCGACCTCGTCGCCGAGCACCACCCCGACGTCGTGCTGGTCGACCTGCGGATGCCGCGCTGCGACGGCGTCGAGACCACCGAGCGGATCCGCGCCGAGCACCCGGGCACCGAGGTCGTCGTGCTGACCACGTACGCCGACGACGAGTCGCTGCTGGCCGCGTTGCGCGCCGGCGCCCGCGGGTTCCTCACCAAGGACGCCGACGCCGAGGCGATCGCCAGGGCCCTGCGCTCGGCGGCCGCCGGCCAGTCCACAGTGGACGGCGAGCTGCAGCGCCGGCTCGTCGAGGCCGCCACCCGCAGCACGCCCCAGCGGGTCAAGGAGATCGAAGGCCTGACCGCCCGCGAGATCGAGGTGCTGCGGCTGATCGCGGCGGGCCTGTCGAACACGGAGATCGCGCGCACGCTCGTGGTGAGCGAGGCGACCGTGAAGACCCACGTGAACCACCTGTTCACCAAGGCCCGGCTGCGGGATCGGGCGCAGGCGGTCGCTTTCGCCTATCGGACGGGCATCGCGGACTGACTCACCCGGCAGGCGGGGTGGCGCCGCCGCGCTCCTGTCTCGCAGCGATCTCCGCGACGAGCTGGAACGCGGAGTCCCGGCCCTGGTCGTCCGCCACCTTCGAGACCAGGAAGTTGGCGAAGTACAGGTGGTGAGTCGCCACCAGCCGGTCATGGAACGTGCCGATGGACTTCACGGTCTCCGTGAACATCCGGAGATAGACGACGGCGATGAAGTTGCCGAGGATCCCGCCGATCGCCCCGAGCGCCGCCACCAGGATCTTCTCAAGCGCCCCAGCCGGGTCCATGGAGCGGAGCAGGGCGAACGCGACCGCGATGACCGAGAACCCGGCGACGATGCAGAAGATCCCGGTCAAGAAGATCAGCCCGCGCTGCCGGAGTGCCTGGTCGTAATACCGCTTCAGCTGCTGGCTGTGCACCTGGAACAGTTTCATCGCCCGAGGCTCCAGCTCCTCGTCTTGGAGTGATTCGACGATCTCCTCCTTGTCGCGGATCGCTGCGATGTCTTGGAACAGCGAGAGTGCTTTCGCCCGACCCCACGCGCCATACGCCAGTAGTACAGCGCCGCAAAGCACAGTCAACGCAAAGACTCTCGCGGAGCCGGTCAAAGCGAACGCGAACCCGCCGCCCACGATGCAGAGCACGGCCACCAAGATCGTCGCGGCCGAAAGCCACCTCAGCCGATGCCGTCGTGTATCCATCCGGCGTACTCGATGGTCGATCGCAGCAGAGTCAGCGGAGAGAACCGGGTCGGTCTTCTCCACCTCCAGATCGCAGCCCGGACTCCAGGCGGCAGTTACCCGAAGGGTCCGTTTGAGCTGCATTTCGCCGCGATGTTTCAGCGCTGGGATGAAGACCTTCAGCAACGCGAGGACTTTCACTTCGAACCGCGTGCCCACCGTAAGACGACTGAACCTGCCCAAGTTCAGTCGTCCGTAAGCGTAGAGCCTGGCGGTGATGACCACGCTCTTCGCGTCGAGCTCGAGAGTGGCGCTTCGGACGTCCTTGAACTGTTGCCGCGCCGCGTGCAGGAGCAGCTTCTCCCCTCCGCTCACGAGCTCGCCGAGCTTGTACGCGGCAAGGGATGCCCCGTCCGCGGCCCGGAGGGTCAACCTGACCGAGATCATTTCTCCCGAGGAGAGAACGAAATCAGTCGCTGCCCGGAGTTCCTCCAGTTTCACCATGGCTTCCTCCTCGGCGGTCTCGGCCGTCGCCACCGGGGTCGAAATCCGAGCGACCGGCGTTACCCATCGGAGACGAAGTTCAGAGCAGTCGTTGCGTGAACCCCGCCGCCGCGAGGCGGCCGAACGCGCCCTCCACGACGTCCGGGACGTGCTGCGGGATCGCGAAACCCCGCGCCGCGTACTCGGTGATGCGCTGTGTCTCGCCGACCAGCATGCTGATCACCCGGTCGACGTCTTCTTCGCCGGTGAGGTGGTCCTCGAACGACACCGCCCTCGACGCGCACACGATGTCGACGCCGGGCCAGAGCCGCTTCGCCGTCGCGTAGGCCCGTCGCTGCTGGTACGGCCGCGTCACCAGCGTCACCGACCGGATCTCCCGACCGGCGAGCAACGCGCGGGTGAACACGATGTTCTCCCCCGTGTTGCGCGCCTCGCGCTCAACCAGGATCACTTCGTCGGGCACGCCGAGTTCCAGCGCGATCTCGCGGTAGTGGACCGCTTCGCCGCGCGGGAAGCGCTCCACCGTCGTCGGCGCGTTGGCGCCGGTGAACACCACGAGCGGGAAGCGCCCCGCGTGGAACAGCTCCGCCGTGTGGACGGCGACGCCGGGATCGCGGCTGCCCAGCCCGATCCCGGCGTCGGAACGCCGTGGCTCGTGCCGCAGGTCGTGGTAGTCCCACAGCGTGCGGACGTCGGCGTCCAGGTGCTCCGGCAGCATCAGCCGAACGCGGCTCGCAGGGCCGGCTTGCCGCCCGTGACCGGGAGCGTCACCGACGTCTTGGTCAGGTCGAGCGCCAGCCCCGCGCCCGGCTTCGGCCGCAGCGTGTAGTCGTGGTCGCTGGACGCCAGCAGGAACTCCAGCCGGTGCCCCGCCGCGAGAATGTAGTCCTTCGGCATCAGCTCGACGCCGATCTTGTACGTCTGCCCGGGCGTGATCGGCTCGGTCCGGGCCGGTGACGTGCGGTTCTGCGGGTCGGTCCAGCCGCGGCTGATGATGTGGGACGTGCCGTCGGGGGCGCGGTCGAGCAGGATCGCGGAGACGTTCGCCGCGGGCCGGTCGAACGCCAGCGCCAAGTCGGCGCGCGCGGTGCCCGAGAGACGTACGGACTGCTTCGCCGCCGAAGTCGCGTACAGCAGCCTGTTGCCCGAGGAGGCCAGGCCGGCCAGCTGCTCGATCGTCTTCGACGAGTCGTCGGCGAGGGTTTCGACGGCCGCGGTGCCCGGGACGGGGTTGCGGGTGTCGATGGTGCCCTTCGCCTTGCCGCCGGGCCACGGGTAGACGCGCACGTCGGCCGTCGTGGGCGCCGGCCAGTCGGCTTCGTCGACCCACGACAGGTCTTCGCGCTGGATCGTCGCCTTCGGCTCGTTCTGGATGCCGTTGGCGATGCCGTAGAGGTAGTGCGACATCCACTTGTTCAGCGTCGTGAGCCAGACGTCGCGCCGCAGCGAGTACGGGTCCGCGTGGCCGGACTGGTGCAGCCAGATCTTGTGCTCGACGCCGTGCGCCTTCAACGCGTCGTACCACTCTGCGACCTGGTCGGTCTTGACGTTCCAGTCGTTGAGGCCGTGCACCGCGAGCACCGACGCGTGCACCTTCGCGACGTCGTTGCGGTAGTTGCGGACGTCCCAGAACGGCGTGTAGTCGCCGGTGACACGGTCCTGGTCGCGGGTCAGGCCGTCGATGACCGGGCGGCAGACCTGCCGGTCTTCGCGGGTGTAGACGTACTCGGCGAGCACGTCGGCGTCCTCGCCCTGGTAGCCGCCGGCCGCGACGACGGCGCCGTCGTTGCGGTAGTACTGGTACCAGCTGGAGATGGCGGCGATCGGCACGATCGTCTCGAGGCCTTCGACGCCGGTGCTCGCGACGGCGTTGGGCAGCGTCCCGTTGTAGGACACGCCCATCATGCCGGTCTTGCCGGTGCTCCAGTCGGCCTTCGCCGCGGCGCCGGCGGCGTCGCGGGCGGGCGTCCGGCCGTTGAGCCAGTCGACGACCGAGCGCGCGCCGATCGTCTCGTTCACATCGCCTGTGGTCGGGCAGCCGGTCGAGAGGCCGGAGCCGAGCGACTCGCCGTAGACGACGGCGAACCCGCGCGCGGTGAAGTAGTCCTGGTAGCGCCAGGTGATCGGGGTGGCCGGGCCGACACCGTGCGCGGCGACGCGCGGGCCTTCCGGGCCGCGGGCGTACCCGGGCGCGTAGAGCTCGACGTCGACGTCGTGGTTCGCGATGTCGTTGCCGCCGGCGTAGTACGGGCTGGCCTGGTAGACGACGGGGACCTTCAGGCCCTGCTGCGTCGCGCGCGGGCGCACGACCTGGGCGTGGACGAGGTCGTCCCGGCCGTCGTGGTCGCTGTCGACGGGTGCGGTGACCCAGACGTCCTCGCGGATGACGTCGGCCGGGTTGAAGACCGGCTGCGCCTGGCCGCCGGTGAAGACCGGACCGGGCGGGTCGGCGGCTTCGGCGGTGACCGCCGTGAGCGGCAGGGTGGCCAGTGCGAGGAGCAGGACTGCGGTTCGTGCGGCTTTCACTCAAACCCCCAAGCCGGGCGAAGCGGACGACTGTCGAGACTTCCGCTCCGGCCTCGGGAGTGTCAAGAGACTAACGTCGGGGGCATGCCGACCGTGGAAGCGCCGATCGCCGCCGTGACCGTCTACCCGCAGCAGGCCCGGATCACCCGCCGGGGCAAGGCCCCGCTCGACGGCGGGCCGCGCCTGACCTTCGCCGGGCTCCCCCTGTCGCTCGACCCGGGCTCGGTGCGCGTCACCGGGACCGGTCCCGCACTGATCACGGGCGTCGACGTGCGCACCGAACGGCACGCCTCGCCGGCCGACGCGGCGTTGCGCGTTCTGGTGGAGCAGCGACGCGCGGACCAGGCGACCCTCGACGGCGTCGTGGACGACGAAGCGGCCGAAGCGATGAAGGTGGATCTGCTGACTTCGCTCGCGAAGCGCAGCGGCGGCAGCTTCGCGAAGGCGCTGGCAGCCGGGACCGCCGAGCCGTCGCGCGTCGCGGAGGTGACCGACGCGCTGAGTGAGCGGCTGGCTTCCGCGTTGAAGGCGCGACGGGTGCTCGTGGATCGGATCACGCGGCTGCGCGAGGACCTCGCCGCTTTGGATCGGCGGATCGAGTCGCATAGCGCGCGGTCCGAAGAGGACAGTACGTCGGTGGTGGTGGAGCTGGAGATCTCGGACCCGTCGGGGTCGGCCGAGCTGGAACTGTCCTATGTGGTCCCCGGGGCTAGCTGGGAGCCGGGGTACGACGTCCGGGTGCGCGAAACTTCCGTCACGGTGATGTCGTACGGGTTGGTCAGCCAGCACACGGGCGAGGACTGGCCGGAGTGCGAGCTGGCTTTGTCGACGGCGCGGCCGGCGATTTCGGTGGTGGTCCCGGAGCTTTCGCCTTGGTATCTGGACCGCGTCCACCCGGTCCCGCCAGCGCCGGCGGGGGCGTACGGCGGTTCCGGTGGCGGGATTCCGGAGGGTGCGCGGATGAGGGGTTTCTCCGCTGCTGCCGCAAATATGGCGCCGAAGTTCGCCACCGTCGAACAGGGGACGACGGCGGTGACGTACCGGCCGTCGCGTCCGGTGGCGGTGCCGTCGGGGGCGCAGGGGCATCGGACAACGTTGGCTGAGCTTTCGCTGACGGCTGAGTTGGGTTACGTGACCGCGCCGGTGTTGGCGGAGGAGGCGTATCTGCGGGCTGTCGTTGTCAACACGTCTTCTTTTGCGTTGCGGCCGGGACGGGCTTCGGTGTTCCACGACGCCGAGTTCGTGGGGACGACTTCTTTGGAGGCATGGGCGCCCGGGGAGGAACTGGAGCTGGCGTTGGGAGTGGACGACCGGATCCGGGTCGAGCGGGAGCTGGTTCGGCGGACCGCGTCGAAGGCGACTTTGTCGGGGCAGAGGCGGCGTGAGGCGGAGTATCGGATTTCCGTGGCCAACCACGGGCCGCGTTCCGCGGTGGTGACGGTGCTGGATCAGGCGCCGGTTTCGCGGGACGACGCGGTGACGGTTCGGGATGTGAAGACATCGCCGGAGCCGGTCGAGACTTCGGAGCTGGGCGAGTTCACGTGGAAACTGACCGTGGCGGCGGGTGAGACCGGCGAGGTGAAGCTGTCTTACCGGGTGGATGTGGCGAAGGGTGTGGAACTCGCAGGCTGGCGGGAGTGAGACATGGCCGAGGGCCGGCCACCCGTCGTCGGGTGAACCGGCCCTCGTGTCCAGCCGACTTCTAGCCCTGGGAGATGTACGCCTCCAGCTGTTCCTGGCTCTTCTCCAACTGCTCCATCCGGTTCTTCACCACGTCGCCGATGGAGATGATCCCCGCCAGCCGACCGTCCACCAGGACCGGGACGTGCCGGATGCGGCGCTCCGTCATCAGGACCGACAGCTGGTCCACCGAGTCCTCCGGACCGCAACTCGCCACCAGCTTGGTCATGATCTCCGATACCGGCCCGTCCAGCAGGCCCGGGCCGTGCTCGTTCAAGCGGCGTACCACGTCGCGCTCGGAGACGATGCCCGCTATCGAGCCTTCCGGGGACACCACCACCATCGCGCCCACGTTGTTCTCGGCCAGGCCGGCCAGCAGCGCGGTCACCGTGGTCTCCGGGGTGACCGTTGCGACCGCCGACCCCTTCTTGCGCAGCAGATCCGCAATCCGCATGGCGATCCTTCCCGTCGGTGAGCTGGATCACCACAGGGTAAGGGCACCGGGACCGGCGCGAAAGTCCGGCAAACGGGGCGAATTCGTGGTAATGAAAAAGATTCAGCCTAGGCGCTCGGCCAGGCCGTCCAGGGCCAGGCGGAGGCCGGCCGCGTAGTCGTCGACGCACAGGGCGTCCAGCCGGCTTCGGGCCAGCTCGAGCTGCTCGCGAGCCGCCTCGGCGTCACCCAGTTTGCGGTAGTCCTCGCCCAGGTTGAGGTGCAGGGACGGGTAGAACCCGCGTGCGGTCGCCGAGTCGGTCATCGCGCCCGCCGCCGCCAGTGCGCGCAAGTCCCACTGCAGCTCCTCCGCCGGGTCGTCGCACACGTCGGCCATGTGGTGCGCCAGCGCGACGCGGTGCAGTGGCTCGCCGTCCGGCCCGATCGACGCCCACAACGCCGTGAACGTCGCGTACGCGCCCGCGCGGTCGCCGCCGATGTGCTGCCGCAGGCCGGCGTCGATCGCCACCAGCACGTCGTCGGTCATGCCGCTCCCTCGTCCGCCAGCGCCCGCAGCCGGGCCAGCCCCGGCCCGATCCGCTCGGCCGCGACCGCACCGTAACCGAAGACGAGCCCGTGCCGCCGCTCCCCCACGGCGAAGTCCCCCAGCGAGTACAGCCGGACGCCGTCACGGCGGGCGCGACGGACCAAAGTCGACAGATCCGCCGGCGAGGTCGCGCTCAGGTGCAGGCCCGCGGAAGACGGCAACGGCGTCAAGAAATCCGCGAAGTCCCGAAGAAGCACCTTCGACAGCAGCTCGTGCCGCTCGCGGTAGACCTTCCGCATCCGCCGGACGTGCCGCGCGAAGCCGCCCTCGGCCATGAACGCCGCCAGGGCCGCCTGCTCGACGTTCGGCGCGTGCCAGTCGGTCAGGTACCGGGCCTTCACCAGAGCCGGCACCAGCGACGGCGGCGCGACCAGGAACCCCAGCCGCAGTGCGGGCGAAAGGACCTTCGAGAACGAGCCGACGTACACGACCCGGCCGCGGGAATCCAAGCTGTGCAACGGTTCCAGCGGCCGTCCGGTGTAGCGGAACTCGGTGTCGTAGTCGTCCTCGACGAGCACCGCGTCGTTCCGCTCGGCCCAGTCCAGCAGCTCGAGACGCCGCTCCAGCGACATCGAGAGCCCCAGCGGGTACTGGTGCGACGGCGTCACGTACACCAGCCGCGTCCCCGCCGGAATGGCACCGACGACGATCCCGGACGCGTCCACCGGCACCGGCGCGACCCGCACACCGCGCGCGGCCAGCACCAGCCGCGGCGGCGGGTAGCCGGGGTCCTCGACGGCGGCCACATCCCCCGCCCTCAGCAGCACGCGCCCGACCAGGTCCGTCGTCTGCTGGGCTCCGGCGGTGACGACGACCCGGTCCGCGCTCGTCCGCACGTCCCGCGACACCCCGATGTGCCGCGCGATCTCGGCGCGCAACGCGGCGTGTCCCTGCGGGTCGCCGTAGGTCATCAGGTCGGCCTGGCCGGCGCGCAGCCGCTGCGTCACGAGCCGGCGCCAGGTGTCGAACGGGAACCGCGTCAGGTCCGGGACGCCGGGCCGGAAGTCGAACTCCGGCGCCGGGGCGAACGGCGCGGGCGGCGACGGCACCGCGTCCCACTCCGGCAGCGGCCGCACCCCCGAAACCGAGGACGGCGCGGGACGGGTCAAGGAAGACGCCGTGACGAACGTACCCGCGCCGACGCGCCCGGCGAGGAACCCCTCCGCGGTGAGCCGGTCGTAGGCCGCGCTGACCGTCGTCCGCGAGACCGCCAGCCGCTGCGCCAGCTCCCGCGTGGGCGGCAGCGCCTCGCCGGACCGGATCCGGCCGTCCAGGATCGCCGCCCGCAGCTGCCGGTAGATCGCGTCGCGGTGCCCGCGCGTCCCGGTCAGGTCGATGTGCACGTCCACCGCTCCAGATTGGCACACCCGAAGTGCCGCGGATTTGGCACTGTCCGTGGTCCGCTCCCCCGCCTAACGTGCGAAACATGGATCTCCGCGAACTCGACCGCCGCAGCCTGCTCGTGCTCGACAAGCTCGTCGCCACCGCCACGCCCGCCGACCTCGCCCGCCCGACGCCGTGCGCCGGCTGGACCCTGGCCGACCTCCTCCGCCACCAGGTCAGCGAGAACCACGCGTTCGCGACCGCGGCCCGCGAAGGCTCGGCGCCGGACTGGGACGCCGGCGATCTCGGCGACGACGCGCGAGCGGCCTACCAGGCGTCCGTCGACGACTTCCTCGACGCCATGGCCGACGACGCCGTGCTGGACCGGCAGCTCACGATCAACCACTTCGGCACGTTCCCCGGCACGATCGCCGCGCACATGCACCTCGTCGACACCGTCGCGCACGGCTGGGACCTGGCCCGGACGCTCGGCCTGCCCTACGAGCCCGACGCCGAAGCCGTGCACGTCGCACTGCGACTGGCCGAAAACATCCCGGACGAGGGACGCGAGAAGAACGGCTCGTTCGCCCACCGCGTCAAGACCGAAGCGGACGCGAGCGAGCTCGACCGGTTCCTCGCCCTCCTCGGCCGCGATCCGGCGTGGACCGTCAGCTGATGTCGGCGGGCGCGGCGCTCCACGTGTCGCACGCCTTCGTCGTCTTCACGTCGTAGCCCGTCTTCGCCCACGACAGCTGGTGCGCGCGCGAGCCGTGGGTGTCGCTGTCGTTGGCGCGGCCGTAGTCGGCGACCGCGGCGTTCGCCAGCGACCGGCTGACCGTGCCGGAGCCCGCGACCGCCGCCAGGAACAGCGCGCCGAAGCAGTTCGCCTGCAGCTCGATCCGGCGGACGACCTCCTTGTCGGCGGCGCTGTCCTCCTTCGGCGAGGTCATCTTGTCCGCCGCCGCGGCCAGGATCCCGCTCTCGCGCTGCACGTGGTGGCCGTACTCGTGGGCGATCGTCGCGACGTGGCGGGCCTTGTTGAGCCCGGCGTCCGCCAGCATCCAGTCGGTCGGGGCGTAGATCGTGGTGTCGCCGCCGCAGTAGTAGGCGACGGCTTCGTTCTCCGTCGGCGCTTCGCCGCACGCGCTGTGCTCGGGCAGGGTCACCGAGACGGTGGCGGTCAGCGTCGGCTCGTTCGCCTTCCGCAGCGCCGGGCGCCAGGACTGCTCCAGGCAGTCGACGAGCGCCCCGTAGTAGGCCTTGAGCTGCTCGGCGGCCCGGCCGAGGTCCGGCAGTGAGCACGTGGCGGGCCCGGGCGTGATGCTGTCGGAGAGCAGCGGGTTGCGGGCCAGCTCCTGCACGGGCTTCGCGGGCTTGCCGTCCGAGCCGCCGCCGTACGCGCGGCCGGTGTCGACGCCCTGCGCGACGAACGCGTGGCCGTCGACGCGGTGCGGGATGGTGGCCGCGATCAGCGAGATCGCCAGCACGACGATCATGACCCCGGCGACGGCGCCCCAGAGCCGGCTGTGCGGCGGGGCGATCGGGACGGGCGGCGCGGCGGCCCAGTTCGGTGCCCAGGGGTTCGGCTCGGGCACCCACGCGGGTTCCGGGGACCGGGCCCCGGACGGCAGCGCGGGAAAACCGGGCTCTGCGTCGTCGTTCACGTTCTCCCCCTGCTTCGTGTGACCAGCATACGGACCGGGCGAGAGGGCCGGATCACGAAAC
The DNA here is from genome assembly GCF_055633595.1 of Amycolatopsis sp. NPDC114504. Taxonomy (NCBI): domain Bacteria; kingdom Bacillati; phylum Actinomycetota; class Actinomycetes; order Pseudonocardiales; family Pseudonocardiaceae; genus Amycolatopsis; species Amycolatopsis sp. NPDC114504. The sequence goes on from NZ_JBVKDU010000001.1 coordinate 2,161,418, forward strand.
GAAAACGCCGCCCGGTGGCCACCAGGACCGTGAGCAAGCGAAACTGTCGGGATGAGTGACCCGTACCTGTGGCTGGAAGACGTGACCGGCGACGACGCGCTCGGCTGGGTGCGCGCCCGCAACGACGAAACGCTGACCGAGCTGACCCGCGGCGCGCGGTTCGCCGAGCTGCGTGACGAGCTGCGCGAGGTGCTCGACGCCGACGACCGGATCCCGTACGTGCGCCGCCGCGGCGAGCTCCTCTACAACTTCTGGCAGGACGCGAGCCACCCGCGCGGCCTGTGGCGCCGGACGACGCTGGAGTCCTACCGGCGGGCCGAGCCCGAGTGGGAGCTGCTGCTCGACGTCGACGCGCTGGCCGAGGCCGAGGGCGAGAACTGGGTCTGGCAGGGCGCCACCGTGCTGCGGCCGGACTACCGGCGCGGCCTGGTCGAGCTGTCCCGCGGCGGCGCGGACGCCACGGTCGTGCGCGAGTTCGACCTCGACGCGCACGAGTTCGTCGACGGCGGTTTCACCCTGCCGGAGGCGAAGACGCGGATCGGCTGGATCGACGAAGACCGCGTCTACGTCGGCACCGACTTCGGCGAGGGCACGCTGACCAGCTCCGGGTATCCGCGGCTGGCCAAGGAGTGGCGCCGCGGTACCCCGATCGAAGCCGCGACCCTGGTCTACGAAGGCAAGCCCGAAGACGTCTCGATCGGCGCGTCCCACGACCCGACCGAAGGCTTCGAACGCGACTTCGTCAGCCGCTCCGTCGACTTCTACCGCTCCGAGCTGTACCTGCGGACGCCCGAAGCGCTGGTCAAGATCGACGTGCCGGACGACGCGAGCGCGTCCGTCCACCGCGAATGGCTGCTGGTCCGGCCGCGGACGGCGTGGACGACCGGCGGCACCGAGCACCCGGCCGGCTCGCTGATCGGCATCCGGTTCGACGACTTCATGGCCGGCGACCGTGCCTTCACGACGCTCTTCACCCCCGACGAGCACACCTCGCTCGACTACTGGGCCTGGACGCGCAACCACCTGCTGCTCGGCACGCTGCGCGACGTCCGCACCGAGCTGCGCACCTTGACGCCGGGCCCGGACGGCTGGGCCGAAGAGCCGCTGTCCGGCGGGCCGGAGTTCGGCAGCGCGGACATCTTCGACACCGATCCCGACGTCAGCGACGAGTACCTGCTCAACTCCAGCGGCTTCCTCCAGCCGTCGACGTTGAGCTACGGCCACGTCGGCGAAGAGGTCGAAGTGCTGAAGCAGGCTCCGGCGTTCTTCGACGCTTCGGGCATGGACGTCGCGCAGTACTTCGCGACGTCGGAGGACGGCACGAAGATCCCGTACTTCGTCGTCCGGCCCTCGGGCGCCGAAGGCGGGCCGACTCTGCTGACCGGCTACGGCGGCTTCGAGGTCTCGCTGACGCCGTCCTACAGCGGGATGATCGGCCGCGGCTGGCTCGCGCGCGGCGGCACGTACGTCGTCGCGAACATCCGCGGCGGCGGCGAGTACGGGCCGGGCTGGCACACGCAGGCGATCAAGGCGCACCGCCACCGCGTCTACGAGGACTTCGCCGCGGTGGCCACGGATCTCGCCGAGCGCGGCATCACGACGCCGGAGCAGCTCGGCATCCAGGGCGGCAGCAACGGCGGCCTGCTGATGGGCGTCATGCTGACGCGCTACCCGGAGCGGTTCGGCGCGATCGTCAGCCAGGTGCCGCTGCTGGACATGCGCCGCTACCACCTGCTGCTGGCCGGCGCGTCGTGGATGGCCGAGTACGGCGACCCGGACGAAGCCGCGGAGTGGGAGTACATCTCGAAGTACTCGCCCTACCAGAACGTCCACAGTGGACGCGCGTACCCGCCTTCGCTGTTCGTGACGTCCACGCGCGACGACCGCGTGCACCCCGCCCACGCCCGCAAGATGGTGGCGCTCATGCGTGAGCAGGGGCACGACGTCCGCTACCACGAGAACATCGAAGGCGGCCACGGCGCCGCGGCGGACAACGAGCAGCTGGCGTTCAAGTGGGCGCTGGTCTTCGAGTTCCTGTGGGAGCAGCTCACGAAGTACTGAGCCGTCGGTTACTAATCCGACCACAGTCACGGCCGGATGGCTTTCGTGGCAACGGTTTCCTGCCGCTCAGGGGCCGGCCTACTTTTGGTCGGATTAGTAACGTGCGCGAGCACGACGCCGCCGACGATCAGGGCCAGCGCGGCCACCCGGCCGACGCTGAGCGGGTTCGACGAGCCCGGCGCAGACGAGCGTCACCCAGCCCATGAGACTCCTTCGAGAGCCTGACGACGGGAAGCCACGCGGTCGGCTTCGCGGGCGGCGAGGTGCGGGTCGACCAGGGCGTTGGTCAGCTCGGCGTGCACGAACCGGACGTCGTCGACGTCGTAGTGCCCGGCGATGAAGTCGCGCAGGTAGCGCTCGTGGTGGTCGAACGGGGCTCTCGGCGTCCCCGGCGCGTACGTCCCGCCGCGGGCGCCGGCGATGACGAATGCCTTGCCCCTCAACGACATCCGCGGGAACGTCACCTGGTCGATCCACGTCTTGAGCGCGGCCGGGATCGAGAAGTTGTACATCGGCGCGCCGATCAGGACGACGTCGGCTTCGAGCAGCTCGGCCAGCAGTGGCTCGACGATCGCCCAAGCCTGCTTCTGCGCTGGGGTCTCGACGACGTCGGCGTAGTGCGCGGGATCGGTGATGCTCGCGGTCAGGAGTGCGTCGCAGATCTCGGTCCAGGCCTCGCCGATCACCGGAACCGGGTCGGCGGCGAGGTCGCGGTAGGTGCGGGTGCCCTCCCAGGTCGAGGCGTAGCGCGCGGACAGCTCGCGCGAGAACGACGTGCGGCGGGCGCTGGAGTCGAGGTGCAGCAGGTGGCTCACGATTCCTCCTCAAGTGGACGCGGTGTCCACTTGAGGCCAACTGGACGCCCCGTCCGCTTATTCCCTAGGCTCGCGCCATGCCCGAACGCGCCGACGCGGCCCGCAACCGCGCGAAGATCCTCGCGGCGGCCGACGAGCTGTTCACCGCCCACGGCGCCGCCGGCGTGACGATGGAGGACATCGCCCGCGCGGCCGGCGTCGGTCGCGGCACGCTCTACCGCCGCTACCCGGACCGCGCATCGATCGCCGTCGCCCTGCTGGACGAGCACGAGCGCCGGCTGCAGGAGTCGCTGATCCGCGGCGACCCGCCACTGGGCCCGGGCGCACCGCCGGCCGAGCGGCTGGCGGCGTTCTACGCGGCGATGGTGGAGCTGCTGGAGCGGCACGCGCACCTGGTGCTGGGCACGGAGGTGGGCCACTCCCGCTTCACGACGGGCGCGTACGGCTTCTGGCGCACGCATGTCCGCGTGCTGGCGGCGGGCACCGCCGATCCCGACGTCCTGGCCGACATCCTGCTGGCGCCGCTCGCACCGGAGCTGTACCTGCACCAGCGGGCGCGGGGCGTTTCGCCGGAGCGGATCACCGCGTCGCTACGGGAGCTGGCGAGCCTCCTCTAGTCGAGCCCACGCGGCCGAGCCCGCTTCGGGACGTACACCCGCCTCGGTTTCGGCTCTTCGCCGCGGATCCGCGCGAGGGCGACCTCGAAGGCGGTGAACACGTCGGCGACGAAGACGAGCCGTCCGAGGCCGAGCCGGTGCAACGCGGGCCCGTGGTCGGCGGCGACCGTGACCGCGACGCCGAGCAGCAGCACCCGCCAGGCCCCGAACACCGCCGCCCGCACCGGCCGGGCGAGGCCCGCGAACCCGATCCGCAGCCGGTCGCAGTGGAACGGCACGTGCCGCTCCTCGTCGGCGAGGATGCGGGCGGCGACCTGCGTGACCAGCGGGTCGTCGGCGCCGTCGCGCAGCGCGCGGTAGTACCGCAGCGCGACGACCTCGGCGATGAGCAGCACCATCAGCTCCAGCCGCAGCCCAAGCGCGCGCCGCAACCACACGAACACCGTGTCGGACCAGTGCTTCTCGATGGTCGGTACCCCGGCGGCGGCGAGGAGTTCGGCCAGCATCCGCGCGTGGTTCTGCTCCTCGGCGACGAAGAGCCGGACTGCGGCGAGGTAGTCACCGTCGCCGGCTTTGGCGATCAGGTTGGCGCCGTCGCCGGCTTCGCCGACCTGGAACCGTTGAATGCTGCGCGCGACGTCCGGGTGCAGCCGGGCGCCGCGTGCCCAGGGTGGGTCCTCCCGACCCCGGCGCCGCTCCGCTTCCGCTTCGAACTCCCGCAACCAGTTCATCGGGCCCGATCCTGCCGCGCGGTCGTGGATTTCCCGAGCGCCTCCGGTGGAGATCCGGTGAAGGTTGACGTGCTACCAAGTTAGGATGCTAGCATCCTGTCATGGCGGACAAGGACGTCAAGCAGTTCAACGTGTACCTCCCCGTGGACCTGATCCGAGAGGTCAAGCACCACGCCGTCGACACCGGGCAGTCGCTGTCGTCGCTCGTCACCGAGGCGCTTCGCCAGTACCTCGCCACCGAAGGAGAACAGCCGTGACCATCGAAGCCGTGTACGTCGAGACGCACAACTGGGGTAAGACAGCCAAGTTCTTCCAGGCCCTCGGGTTCGAGCTCGACTTCGCGACCGACCACAACTCGGGACTGCTGCGCAACGGCGACGGGCCCTACGTCTTCGTCGCCGAAGTGCCCGAGAGCCGGCCGACCGGGATGAAGCTCGTCGTCAAGACCCCGGACGACGCGACACCCGACGTCGACGTCGTCTCCCCCTTCGAGGACACCCACTTCGGGACCCGCGAGATGACCGTCCGCGATCCCGACGGGCGCGAGTGGATCCTCCAAGCCGGCAGCTGAGGGCCGAGCTCAGCGCGGCGCGCGGGCCGCGATGCCGTCCAGGACACAGCCCAAGCCGAACTCGAAGACCTCCTCCGCGCTCCGGTCCGCCCCCTCGATCACCCGGCGCGAGAACTGCGGGTACTCACCACTCGCGATGACGTCGCGGATGTACGGACCGACGCTCGCCTGCCACTGTTCCTTCGTCAGGCCCGACCGGCGCTGGGCCTGCAGCTCCGCCAGCTCCTGCGTCACCGTGCCGAAGACGTACGCCAGCACCACGTCCACCGCCCCCGCGACGAACGTGATGTCCCCGGCCAGCGGCGCCGCCGCCGCGAGCGCGGCCTCGTGGCGACGCAGCGAGTTCGCCCCCAGCGCCGGGCGGCCGGGGATCTCGCCGCTCAGCCAGGGGTGCCGCAGCAGCGTCGCGCGGACCTGGCGGGCGATGTTCGCCAGGTCCGCGCGCCAGTCGCCGGTGGGCTCGGTCGTCTCGGCGCCTTTGACCTCGTCGATCATCAGGTCCAGCAGGTCGTCGCGGCTCGCGACGTAGCGGTAGAGCGACGCCGTGCCCGAGCCGAGGTCGGCCGCGACCCGGCGCATCGACAGCGCGGGCAGCCCTTCGGTGTCGGCGATCGTGATCGCCGTCCGCACGATCTGCTCGACGCTCGGGGCCTGGCGCCGCGGACTGCGCCGCTCCTTCGCCCAGACCAGCGCCGGCTCGTCCGCCATCGTCGTCCTCCCGGGGTTCGTTGCGAACAGCGTACCTGATTGGCTACGATGTATCCGTAATGAGAACACCGTAGCCACTGGGGGCAAGCATGACTCGCGTACTCATCGCCGGCGGCGGCACCGTCGGCCTGTCCACCGCTCTCTTCCTCGCCCACCACGGCGTGCCCGCGCTCGTCGTCGAACGCGCGGACGGCCCGTCCGCGCACCCGCGCGCCACCGGCCTCGGCTTCCGCACCCTGGAGCTCTTCCGCCAGGCCGGGATCGCCGACGCCGTCGAGGCGGTCGCCGTCCGGCGCACCGCGAGCCTCGGCAAGATCTACGCCCCCACGCTGGCGACGGCGGACCTGCCCGACACGCCGCCCGCCATGCCGAACAGCCCGAACGTCGCCGCGTCGCGGCACAGCCCGAGCGTGCTGCGCGGCACCTGCCCGCAGGACCGGCTCGACTCGGTGCTCCTCACCGCGGCTCGCGAGCGCGGCGCGACCGTCGCGTACTCGACGACGCTCGTTTCGTTCGAGCAGGACGACAACGGCGTCACCGCGGTCCTCGACGGCCCCGACGGACGGCGGACGGAGCGCGCCGACTACCTGGTCGCGGCCGACGGCGGCCGCAGCGAGGTGCGGGCCGCGCTCGGCATCGGCACGACCGGCCCGGGCGCGCTGGGGCAGCCCCTGCTCAACATCCTCTTCCGCGCCGACCTGACGCCGTACACGAAGGGCCACCACTTCGCGAACTGCACGATCACGACCCCCGAGTCGCCCGGGATGCTGGTGACCGTCGACGCCGAGAAGGACTGGATCTTCCACACCGAGCTCGGCGACGAGCCGGCGGACGCCTTCCCGCCGTCGCGCTGCGCCGCGCTGATCCGGGCCGCGGTCGGCGTCCCGGACCTCGCGGTGGAGGTGCTGAGCGTCCTGCCGTGGCGGGTGCGCGGGCTGCTGGCCGACCGCTTCCGCGCCGGCCGCGTTGTTCTCGCCGGCGACGCGGCGCACGCGGTGCCGCCGCTCGGCGCGTTCGGTGCGAACACCGGCATCGCCGACGCGCACAACCTGGCGTGGAAGCTGGCCGCGGTCCTCGACGGCACCGCGGGTCCGGCTCTGCTCGACACCTACGAAGCCGAACGCCGTCCGGTGGCGGCGCTGGCGCTCGACCAGGCGCTGCGACGGCTCGAGGACCCGCGCCTGCACTGGGAGCAGGGCCCCGCCGCGGCGGCGGCCCGCGCTGCGGCCGGCGTCGTCAACGCCCCGGTCGTCCACCTCGGCTACCGCTACGACTCGGCGGCGGTGCTCGACGCGCGGCCCGGGCTGCCGTCCACCGAGGACGTCGTGCTCGACGGGACACCCGGGTCACGGGTCCCCCACGCCTGGCTCGCCGACGATATGTCTACTTTGGACCTGATCGGACGCCGGCTCACCCTGCTCACAGGCCCCGGCGAACCGCCGGCGGGCGACTTCGACGTCCACGTCGTCGAGGACGAAGATTGGCTGCGGGAAACGGGAATCGAGGACGGCGGCGCGGTGCTGGTGCGCCCGGACCACTTCATCGCCTGGCGCGGGCGGGCGGCCGACCTCGATGGGGCGGTGGACCGCATCCTGGCCCGCTGACCATTGTCCGCCGGCCCTCGCGGGAGGAAGGTGGACGCATGACGACCGCCGACGTGTTCCGGGCACTGCACGATCGGCCCGATCCTCTCCTGCTGCCGAACCCGTGGGACGCCGGAACCGCCCGGCTGCTCGCCGGGCTCGGCTACGAGGCGCTGGCCACGACGAGCCTCGGCGTGGCCAACGTGGTGGGCCGGACCCGCGCGACCCGGGCGGAGATCCTGGCCAACGTCCGGGAGATCGCCGAGGCGACGCCCTTGCCCGTCAACGCGGACCTCGAGAACGGCTTCGCCGACGACCCGGCCGAAGCGGCGAAGATGATCGACGCGGCGGCCGACGTGGGCGCGGCCGGCGTGTCGATCGAGGACCAGTCGAGCGACCCGGACGCGCCGATCTACGACTTCGGCCTGGCGGTCGACCGCGTCCGCGCGGCGGTCGAGACGGCACGGGCGCGTTCGGTGGTGCTCACGGCCCGCACCGAGAACCAGCTGTGGGGCGCGAACGACTTCGCCGACACGATCAAGCGCCTGCAGGCATTCGAAGAAGCGGGCGCCGACGTGCTGTACGCGCCGGGGTTGCGGACTTTGTCGGAGATGCGCGCGGTGGTGTCGTCGGTGGGCAAGCCGGTCAACGTCGTGATGGGCTTCGCGGACCCGTCGATCACCCTGGACCAGCTGGCCGCGATCGGCGTCCGCCGCGTCAGCATCGGCGCGGCGTTGTCGCGGCTCGCGTTGAAGTCCTTCATGGACGGAGCTCGCGAAATGCTCGCGGGCCGGTTCGGCTTCGTCGGCGACCTGCCGCCGGTTTCCGAGCTGCGGCAGGCGTTCGACTGAACGCCTGCCGCAGCTCGACCGTCAGCTACAACCGGACGTCGCGCCGCAGCCTTCGCAGGCGTAGCACGAGCCTGCCGGGCGCATCTTCGTTCCGCACGTCATGCACAGCGGGGCGTCCGCCGCCTTGCCGAGGCGGAGCTCCATCAGCTCCGTCGTCGTCTGGGCTTCGCGGTGCGGGTGCAGGGGCTCCTCCGCGTGCGGCTCCGGTGAGGAGTCCACTGTGGACCTCAGGGTTTCGAGGTCCGGTGTGCCGTAGCTCGCCTCCACCTCCGCCGAGCGCTCGTCCGCCGACAGGATGCCCAGCTGCGAACGCTTCTCGTGCGGCAGGTAGTCCAGCGCCAGGCGGCGGAACAGGTAGTCCATCACGCTCGTCGCGATGCGGATGTCCGGGTCGTCGGTCATGCCCGCCGGCTCGAAGCGCAGGTTCGAGAACTTCGAGACGTAGAACTCGAGCGGGATGCCGTGCTGCAGGCCCACCGAGATCGACATCGAGAACGCGTCCATCACGCCCGCGAGGGTCGAGCCCTGCTTGCCCAGCTTGACGAAGATCTCGCCGAGGCCGTCGTCCGGGTACGACCCCGCCGTCAGGTAGCCCTCCGCGCCGCCGACGGTGAACGACACCGTCTGGCTCGGGCGCTTCTTCGGCAGGCGCTTGCGCACCGGCCGGTACTCGACGACCTTCTCCGGCTCCGCGACGGCCTTGTCCTTCTTGGCCGTCGACAGCGGCTGGCCGACCTTGCAGTTGTCGCGGTAGATCGCCAGCGCCTTGAGACCGAGCTTCCAGCCCTGGAAGTAGATCTCCTCGACCTCTTCGACCGTCGCCGTCTCCGGCATGTTGACCGTCTTCGAGATGGCACCCGACAGGAACGGCTGCACCGCGGCCATCATCCGGACGTGCCCCATCGGCGCGATCGAGCGCTCGCCGACCGCGCAGTCGAACACCTCGTAGTGCTCGGGACGCAGCCCCGGCGCGTCGACGACGTGGCCGTTCTGCGCCACGAACTCGACGATCGCCTCGACCTGCTCGGCCTGGTAGCCCAGCGCCTCGAGCGCGCGGGGCACCGTCTGGTTGACGATCTGCATCGACCCGCCGCCGACGAGCTTCTTGAACTTCACCAGCGAGAAGTCCGGCTCGATGCCGGTGGTGTCGCAGTCCATCATGAAGCCGATGGTGCCGGTGGGCGCGAGCACGGACGCCTGCGCGTTGCGCCAGCCGTGCTTCGTGCCGATGTCGATGCCCTTCTTCCACTCCTGCGTCGCCAGCGCGCGGACCGCGGCGTCGTTCGAGTGGTAGGTGCGGACGAGCTCGTTCGCCGCCGCGTGCTTGCGCATCACGCGCTGGTGCGACTCGGCGTTGCGCGCGTAACCCTCGTACGCGCCGACCGCCTGCGCCATCTCCGCCGAGCGCCGGTAGGAAACACCGGTCATCAGCGACGTGATCGCCGCCGCGAGCGCGCGGCCGCCGTCGGAGTCGTACGCGTGGCCGAGCGCCATCAGCAGCGCACCCAGGTTGGCGTACCCGATGCCGAGCTGGCGGAACTTCCGCGTGGTGTCGGCGATTGGCTCGGTCGGGAAGTCCGCGAAGCAGATCGAGACGTCCATCGCGGTGATGATGAACTCGACGGCTCGCGCGAACAGCGGCGCGTCGAACGTGCCTTCGGGCGTGACGAACTTGAGCAGGTTCAGCGACGCGAGGTTGCAGCTCGAGTTGTCGAGGTGCATGTACTCGCTGCACGGGTTCGACGCGGTGATCCGGCCCGACTCCGGGCAGGTGTGCCAGTCGTTGATCGTGCCGTCGTACTGGATACCGGGGTCGGCGCACTCCCACGCGGCCTGCGCGACGCCGCGGAACAGCTTCTTCGCGTCGGTCCGGTCGATCACCTCGCCGGTGAGCCGGGCGCGCAGGCCGAAGTCGGTGCCGTTCTCGACCGCCTGCATGAACTCGTCGGACACGCGGACCGAGTTGTTCGCGTTCTGGTACTGCACCGAGGAGATGTCCGCGCCGGAGAGGTCCATGTCGAACCCGGCGTCGCGCAGGACCTTGATCTTCTCCTCTTCGCGGGCCTTCGTCCGGACGAACTCCTCGATGTCCGGGTGGTCGATGTCGAGCACGACCATCTTCGCCGCGCGCCGGGTGGCGCCGCCGGACTTGATGGTGCCCGCGGACGCGTCGGCGCCGCGCATGAACGAGACCGGGCCGGACGCGGTGCCGCCGGAGGTGAGCAGCTCCTTCGAGGAGCGGATGCGCGAGAGGTTCAGGCCGGCGCCCGAGCCGCCCTTGAAGATGAGGCCCTCTTCGCGGTACCAGTTGAGGATCGACTCCATCGTGTCGTCGACGGCGAGGATGAAACACGCCGAGACCTGCTGCTTCGACGTCGTGCCGACGTTGAACCACACCGGGGAGTTGAAGCTGAAGACCTGGTGCAGCAGCATCCAGGTGAGCTCGTGCTCGAAGATTTCGAGGTCCTGCGGTGCGGCGAAGTAGCCGTGGTCGCGCGCGGCCTTGACGTACGTCTTCACGACGCGGTCGATGAGCTGCTTGAGGCTGCGCTCGCGCTGCGGGCTGCCGACGGCACCGCGGAAGTACTTGCTGGTGACGATGTTCGTGGCGTTGACCGACCAGGACGCGGGGAACTCCACGCCGCGCTGTTCGAAGTTGACCGAGCCGTCGCGCCAGTTCGTCATCACGACGTCGCGCTGTTCCCAGGTCACCTGGTCGTAGGGGTGCTTCCCCTCGGTCGTGAAGACGCGCTTCACGCTCAGGCCGCCGGTGGCCTTGCTCTTCTTGCCGGCGGCCGCGCCGGCCCCGGTTCCCACGGTTTCGGTCATCGGTCGATCCCTCACTCCCGCAGCGGGACGGTCAGTCACCGTCGTCGCGCTGATCGCTCTCCTCCGGGGCAGCAGAACCCGCCATGGCCTCACGGAGATCGGAGATCTCCTTCTCGAAGTCTTCGACCGACGAGAAGGAGCGGTAGACACTGGCGAACCGGAGGTAGGCGACCCCGTCGAGGTCACGCAGCGGGCCCAGGATGGCCAGGCCGACCTCGTGACTCGGGATCTCCGCCAGACCGGCGGAGCGGATCGACTCCTCCACGCGCTGCGCGAGCTGCTGCAGCGCGTCGTCGTCGACCGGCCTGCCCTGGCAGGCGCGGCGGACGCCGCTCACCACCTTGTCCCGGCTGAACTGTTCGGTGACCCCGGACCGCTTGACGACGGCGAGCACCATCGTCTCCGAAGTCGTGAACCGCCGTCCGCACGACGCGCACGAGCGCCGCCGGCGGATCGCCTGGCCTTCATCCACCTCTCGGGAGTCGACGACCCGGGAGTCCGCATGCCGGCAGAACGGGCACCTCATCCGCCGATCACCTTCCCCTCACGGCCGACCGCCCCGGTCGACGTCCGCCGGCCACCACGCACCCCTGCACCTGGTGATCGTTTTGTGGACATCCGGTGGGTAAGAGCCGACCAGCTGTGGACAACTGCTGTCCAGTCTACCCCAACCTGTGGACCAACTACAGCGGTGTAACTACTACATATAGCGGGCGAGCGTAGAACTCGGCGGGGGCGTGCGCAAGCGACACGGCCGCGGTCGACCCCGCCCGGGTGAGAACCGAACGGACCATCCCGCGGCGACGCTGGCGTTCACCGGTTCGGCCCAGCGGAAGGTTCACCGGAGCGAGTGATCTTCGTCCGGCCGGTCCGCGGGCGTCACGGCGCGGGAACGGCACCGGCGACCGGCACCGTCAGCGGCAGCCCGGGCACCAGGACGGCCTCGTCCAGGCGGTTGAGCTCCTTGATCCGGGCGACGACCGCGCTCGCGTCGCTGTCCGGCGCGAACCGCGCGGCCAGCGAAGAAAGGGTGTCGCCCTGACCGACCGACACCGTGGCCGTCCGTTCCGGCACGGGCGCGCTCGCGGCGCCGCCACCACCGAAAACGCCGAGCCCGGTGACCACGAGGCAGCTCGCGACGGCGAGCGCGGCGAGCCACGGCCACCGCACCGGCACCCGGCGCGGTGCCGCACACGGGGAACCGGCCGGGCGACGACCCGCGACGACGCGTGCGCGTGTCGGCGGGCGCTGCACCTCGCCGCGGCGCCCGCGCAGGACGCGCACGGGCCGGGGTGGCGCCGGGACCGGGATCGCCGGGCGGGCCTGCCCGCGTTCGGCCAGAATGGACATCCGAACCTCCTCGAAACCCTGGTGTCCGCCTGTTTCCGGGGCCGGGGCCGGCCCGTGGATCAAGGTCGAACAGGCGTTCTATCGAACGCCCGTGCGAAGGTCTACCACCTGCCACCGACAAAATCGAGCGGACACGGCGTGTCGATCGAACAGATGTTTGAAATCGTCGTGCCCGGGGGCTAACGTCGGTGACCAGGGCATCTGCCGGGCAGATGCCGCCGGCGAGGCTGCCCGCACCCGGCGGGCGGCAGCCGGCGCGCGATACGTGCAGCGAACGTCTGGGAGGCGACGCAGTGGCGAAGGAGAACAAGGCGGGCAGGACCAGTGGGTCCCCCGGGGGCAGTGTGCACTCCATGCCGGAGGTGTACGACGTGGACGAGACCCTCACCGTCCGCCAGCAGCAGGTCCTCGACGTCATCCGCGGCTGGGTGAGCCGCTTCGGCTACCCGCCGAGCGTGCGCGAGATCGGGGAGGCGGTCGGGCTGACGTCGACGTCGTCGGTCTCGCACCAGCTGCGTGCCCTGCAGCGCAAGGGTTATCTGCGGCGGGACGCGAACCGTCCCCGCGCGGTCGGCGTGCTCTCGGCGACCGACGACAACCCCATGGGCATCGAGATGGACCAGCAGCCGGTCATGCCGAAGGCGGCGTACGTGCCGCTGGTCGGCCGGATCGCCGCCGGTGGCCCGGTGCTGGCCGAGCAGGCCATCGAGGACGTCTTCCCGCTGCCGCGGGAGATCGTCGGCGAGGGTGAGCTGTTCCTGCTGAAGGTCACCGGCGACTCGATGATCGACGCGGCCATCACCGACGGCGACTGGGTCGTGGTCCGGCAGCAGCCGGACGCGGACAACGGCGAGATCGTCGCGGCGATGATCGACGGCGAGGCCACGGTCAAGACGTTCAAGCGCAAGGGCGGCCACATCTGGCTGATGCCGCACAACGAGGCGTACGAGCCGATCCCCGGCGACGACGCGACGGTGCTCGGCAAGGTCGTCGCCGTGCTGCGACGCCTTTGAGGGGTGCCTTCCGGGCTATCGCACGGCCCGGGAGGTTCACCGGATCGGATGATCTTGGCCGTGGGGAGCCGAGATCGGCAGCGGAGCCACCGCGGGCGTGATCCCGCCGGCGGGCAGGACGGGAAGCCCGGCCCCGTCCCCCGCCGAGCCGGACGACGTGCTCGTGTTCGCCCCTCCGTGCGATGCGCAGGACGCGCGGCCACGCCGGCCGCGCCCCGCACCGCTCGGAGGGGCCGGCCGTCCGCCGGACGGCGACCACGTCAGGCGCGGCGGCGGCGCAGCCTGGTGAAGCCGAACCAGCCGAGGCCCACCACGGCGACCGCGATCCCCGCCGCCGGCAGCACCGGCACTCCCCCGCCGTCCGACGCACCGCCGCTCGCACTCGACGCGGGCTTGCCGTCCGCCGAAGCCGACACGGGAGGAGCCAGCGCCGCCGCGCCCTTCACCGCGCGGATCGGCTCGCCGACCCCCTCACTGCCCGAAAGCAGCGTCCCGTCGGGGTCGAACGCGATCGCCTCGCCCTGCTTCTCCCCCGGCAACGGGATCCGGACCGGCGTCCGCTGCAGCGCGGCCAGCACGTCGCCGTCGGGAACCGCGTACACGTACGCGTCGGTGTAGGTCCGCAGCGCCACGACGTTTCCGTCGGCCGTAGACGCGCCACCCGTCACGAGCACCGAGCCGAACGAGCCCACCGGGCCGCCCGGCGTGTCGGTCTCGGAGATCTTCACCGTGCCGACCTTCTCCAGGTTGGTCGGCCCGGGACTGGCCAGCGGCCCCGAAGGCCGGTACACCTTGGCCTCGCCGAGGATGTCCTTGGTGATCAGGTACGGCGTTCCCGCCTTGTCCATGATCAGCGCTTCGGTGTCGTGCTGGCCGTCCGGGTACGTGAGCCGGTGCACGGTCACCTTGCCCGCCGGGCTCATCTCCAGCAGGGCGACCGTCAGCCGGCCCTTCTTGTTGTCACCGGTGTCGGACAGCCAGAGCGTCCCGTCGGGGGTGCGGGCCAGGTCTTCGACGTCGAACGGGTCCGTCTTGTCGGACAGGACCTTCTGGACCTTGCAGTCCCGGCCCAGGACGAACACCTGGACCTTGGTGCCGCCGTCGTTGATCGCGTAGAGCTTCGCGCCGTCGGAAACCAGGCCGGACAGCTCGCCGATGCGCGAGTCCTTCACCGAGCACACCGGCTGCGGCGTTTCCGCCGCCCACGCCGGTGAAGGCCCGCTCGACAACGCCAAGAACCCCGCCGCCGTCGCGACCACCCAGCGCACCCAGCCACCTCCGAAAACATTCCAGTGTGCGATCACGCCGATCGCACACTGGAATGTAGACGTCTCAGGCCCGGGTCGAGTTGGTCTCGTACTCCCGCAAAGCCGCGGCGAGATCCGGGCGGACCCGCGCCAGCAGGCGCGTGCCGTCCTCGGCGTGCTCCTCTTCGAGCACCTCGCCTTCCGCGTGCACCCGCGCGACCAGCTCGCCGCGCGCGTAGGGCACGAGGGCGTCGACCGTGACCTCCGGCCGGGGCAGCCGCTCGGCGATCACCTCGACGAGCTCCGCGATGCCCGCCCCGGTCCGCGCCGAGACCGGCACCGAGCCGGCCAGCGCGTGCCGCAGCCGGGCGAGGCTGACCTCGTCGGACGCGTCGATCTTGTTGATCACCAGCAGCTCCGGCGGGAGCGGCTCGTTGCGCTTGCGCGTGATCTCGCCGAGCACCTCGCGCACGGCGCTGACCTGCTCCTCCGGCGCCGGGTCGGCCCCGTCCACCACGTGCACGAGCAGGTCGGCGTCCGCCGCCTCCTCGAGCGTCGAGCGGAACGCGTCCACCAGCTGGTGCGGCAGGTGCCGCACGAACCCGACGGTGTCGGTCAGCGTGTAGCCGCGCCCGTCCGCGGTCTGCGCGCGCCGCGTGGTCGGGTCGAGGGTGGCGAACAACGCGTCCTCCACCAGCACCCCGGCCCCGGTCAGCGCGTTGAGCAGGCTCGACTTGCCGGCGTTGGTGTAGCCGACGATCGCCACGCTGGGCACCTCGTTGGCCAGCCGCCGCCCGCGCTTGGTCTCGCGGATGGTGTCCATGGCGGCGATCTCCCGGCGCAGCTTCGCCACGCGCTTGTTGATCCGCCGCCGGTCGGTCTCGAGCTTGGTCTCACCGGGACCACGCAGGCCCACGCCGCCGTTCGCGCCACCGGCGCGGCCACCGGCCTGCCGGGACAGCGACGCACCCCACCCGCGCAGCCGCGGGATCAGGTACTGCAGCTGGGCCAGCTCGACCTGCGCCTTGCCCTCCTTGGACCGGGCGTGCTGGGCGAAGATGTCGAGGATCAGGGCGGTCCGGTCGATGACCTTGACCTTGACCTTCTCCTCGAGCTGCCGCAGCTGGCCCGGCGAGAGCTCGCCGTCGCAGATCACGGTGTCGGCGCCGGTCGAAACGACGATGTCGCGGACTTCCCGCACCTTGCCCGAGCCGATGTAGGTGGCCGGGTCCGGCTTGGTCCGCCGCTGGATGAGCCCTTCGAGGACTTCCGAGCCCGCCGTCTCGGCCAGGCGCGCCAGCTCGGCCAGCGAAGCCTCGGACTGCAGGGCGGTGCCCTCGGTCCACACGCCGACCAGTACGACGCGTTCGAGCCGCAGTTGCCGGTACTCGACCTCGGTGACGTCGTCGAGCTCGGTGGACAGTCCCGCGACGCGCCGCAGGGACGCGCGGTCCTCGAGCTCCATCTCACCTGTCGACGGGTCGTACAGGTCGTCGTCGTGGTCTTCGGTGTGTGTCAGTTCTGTCATCGTGCCTCCATGTTCCCACGATTCGCCGCGGGAACCGAACTTTTACGTGCTGGGATAGGTGGCGAGGTAGACCGCGGTGCGCTCGGCGCCGGGACGGCGGGGGCGCGCGCGGAACTCCTCGAACAGGGCGTCGAGCCGGGTTTCCAGCTCTTCCCGCTCCTCAGGGGCCACCTGGACGACGAGGCGCGTCTGACGCACTTCCTCGAGACCGGTATCGGCGATCTCGGCCAGATAGGCCTCGAGCGCCGCCTGCTTCACACCCTGATCACCGCATGAGTCGAGTGTCCACGACAGCCCCGTCGAAAGATACGGAATTTCCTTCGCGCCCCGGGCTCCGCGGCGCGGCGGCTGCGCGGCCAGGAACCCGGTCTCGACGAGCTTGCGCACGTGGTGCAGGGTCGTCGCGGGGTCCCGCCCGAGCCGCTCGGCGAGCTCCTTGTTCGTGAGCGCCTCCGAAAAGGTCAACCGGATGATGCGCAGCCGTATTCCGGAGGCCAGCGCGGCGGCCTCGGCTTCGGTGGCGGTACGTCGTTTCTCGGGCGGCACGCGCACAGCCTAGAGCGAACAGTGATTGACACTTTCCAATCACTCGGGCCAGACTCGGGAGCCATGCACAGGGGGTCACTCTTCCGCCACGCCGACTTCAGGCGGCTCTTCGCCGGCGACACGGCCAGTCAGCTCGGCACGTTCGTCGGGAACACCGCCGTCCCGCTGCTGGCCGCGGTGACACTGGCCGCGACGCCGTTCGAGATGGGTCTGCTGGCCGCGGCCGAGACGCTCGCCTTCCTGCTGCTCGGGCTGCCCGCCGGGGTGTGGGTCGACCGGTTGAGCCGCCGCCGGGTGATGCTCACCGCCGACTTCACCCGGTTCGCGCTGCTGCTGAGCGTGCCGATCGCCTGGTGGGCGGGCGTGCTGACGCTCGCGCAGCTGCTGGTGGTCGTCCTGCTCGTCGGCATCGCGACGCTGTTCTTCGACATCGCGTACCAGTCGTACCTGCCTTCGCTCGTCGGCCGGGAGCGCCTGGTGGAGGGCAACGCGAAGCTGCAGGCCGTCCAGTCGACCGCGCAGATCGCCGGGCCGAGCGCGGCCGGCGTGCTGGTCCAGCTCATCAGCGCGGCGAACACGGTGCTCGTCACCGGCCTCGGCTTCCTGACGTCGGCGCTGTGCCTGCTCCGCATCCGCACGAGGGACCCCGAGCCGGACCGCGGCGTCCACGCCCGGCTGCTCCCGCAGATCGTCGAAGGGCTGCGGTTCGTCTTCTCCGACAAGCCGCTGCGCGCGATCGTGGCGTGCACGGCGACGGCGAACTTCTTCGGCGGCGCGCTCGCCGCCGTGCAGGTGTTGTTCCTGACTCGGGTCGCCGGGCTGCCGCCGGCCGCGGTCGGCGTGCTGCTGGCGGCCGGCGGCGCGGGCGGGATCCTCGGCGCGCTCTGCTCCGGCGCGGTCACCCGGCGGCTCGGCCAGGCGCGGGCGATCTGGCTGGTCCCGCTGTTCACCTGGCCCGGCCAGCTCATGCTCGCCCTCGCCGCGCCGGGCTGGCGCCTCGTGCTCGCCGGGGCAGGCCTGGTCCTCGGCGGGTTCGGCCTCGTCACCTACAACGTCGCGCAGGTCTCCTACCGGCAGGCGATCTGCCCGGACCGGCTGCTCGGCCGGATGAACGCGAGCGTCCGGTTCGTCGTCTGGGGCACGATCCCGCTCGGCGGACTGCTGGGCGGCGCGCTCGGCGAAGTGCTCGGGCTGCACGGCGCGCTGTGGGTGGCGCTCGCCGGCGAGGTGGCCTCGGCGTTGTGGGTGGTGTGCTCACCCCTGCGGCACATGCGCGATCTGCCGACCGCGGCGAAAAGCGGTTCTCCCGCCGCCTAGAGTTGGTTCATGAGTACTCCGTACGAGCGCCCGCGAGTCCCGGACAAGGTCGGTGTCGACGGTCTGGAGGCCAAGTGGGTACCCGTATGGGAGTCCACCGGCGCCTACCGCTTCGACCGCACGAAGACGCGCGAAGAGGTCTACTCGATCGACACGCCGCCGCCGACGGTCAGCGGGTCGCTGCACATCGGGCACGTCTTCTCCTTCACCCACACCGACGTTCTCGCGCGGTTCAAGCGGATGCGCGGGCTCGAGGTGTTCTACCCGATGGGGTGGGACGACAACGGCCTGCCGACCGAACGTCGCGTGCAGAACCACTTCGGCGTCCGCTGCGATCCGTCGCTGCCCTACGACCCGGCCTTCCGCGCCCCGGAGAAGCCGGGCAAGGACGTGGTCTCGATCTCGCGGCGGAACTTCGTCGAGCTGTGCGAAACCCTGACCGTGACCGACGAGAAGGCGTTCGAGGCGTTGTGGCGGCAGCTCGGGCTGTCGGTCGACTGGACGATGACCTACCAGACGATCGGCCACGACTCGCGGCTGATCTCGCAGCGCGCGTTCCTGCGCAACCTCGAACGGGGTGAGGCGTACCAGGCCGAAGCGCCGACGCTCTGGGACGTCAGCTTCCGCACCGCCGTCGCACAGGCCGAACTGGAGGACCGCGAACGCCCCGGCGCGTTCCACGACCTCGCGTTCACGGCCGAGGACGGCTCGGACGTCGTGATCGCGACGACCCGGCCGGAGCTGCTGCCCGCGTGCGTCGCGCTGGTCGCCCACCCGGACGACGAGCGCTTCAAGCCGCTGTTCGGGAAGTCCGTGCGGTCGCCGGTGTTCGGAGTCGAGGTGCCGGTGGTGGCACACCACTTGGCGGATCCCGAAAAGGGCCGCGGCATCGCGATGGTCTGCACCTTCGGCGACATCACCGACATCACGTGGTGGCGCGAGCTGCGCCTGGCGACGCGGGTGGTCCTGGGGCGCGACGGCCGGTTCCTGCCCGACGCGCCGCACGGCGTGCCGGCGGAGGCGTACGCGCCGCTGGTCGGCAAGACCGTCCACACGGGACGCGAGATCATGGTCCGGCTGCTGCGCGAATCCGGTGCCCTGCACGGGGAACCGCGGCCGATCACGCACTCGGTGAAGTTCTACGAACAGGGCGACCGGCCGCTGGAGATCGTGGCCAGCCGGCAGTGGTACCTGCGCAACGGCGGCACCGACGAGGCGTTCCGGAGCCGCATGCTGGCCCGCGGCGAAGAGCTGAACTGGGTGCCGAAGCACATGAAGGTGCGCTACTCGTCGTGGGTCGAGAACCTGGCCGGCGACTGGCTGGTCAGCCGCCAGCGGTTCTTCGGCGTGCCGATCCCGTTGTGGTACCGGGTCGATCCCCATGGTGAGCCGGATTACGACGCGCGTCTGCTGCCGGACGACACCGCGTTGCCGGTCGACCCGAGCAGCGACGTCCCGCCGGGCTTCACCGAAGACCAGCGCGGCGTGCCGGGCGGGTTCGTCGCCGAGGCGGACGTGATGGACACGTGGGCGACGTCGTCGCTGACGCCGCAGATCGTCGGCCGCTGGAGCCTCGACGACGACCTGTTCGAGCGGGTCTTCCCGATGGACCTGCGGCCGCAGGCGCACGAGATCATCCGCACCTGGCTGTTTTCGACGGCGGTGCGTGCGGAGCTGGAGCACCGCGTGCTGCCGTGGCGGGCGGCGTCGATCGCGGGCTGGGTGCTCGACCCGGACCGCAAGAAGATGTCGAAGTCCAAGGGCAACGTGACGACACCGGTGGACCTGCTGGAGCGCTTCGGCTCCGACGCGGTGCGGTACTGGGCGGCGAGCGCGCGCCCCGGCGTCGACACGGCGGTGGACGAAGGCCAGATGAAGGTCGGCCGCCGCCTGGCGACGAAGCTGCTCAACGCGAGCCGGTTCGTGCTCGGTCTCGGCGTGCCGACGCCGGACGCGGTCGCCACGGAGCCGCTGGACCGGGCGCTGCTGGCTTCACTGGCCGTCGTCGTCGAGCAGGCGACGGCGGCGTTGGAGGCACTGGACTACGCGCGGGCGCTGCAGGTGACGGAGACGTTCTTCTGGACGTTCTGCGACGACTACGTCGAGCTGGTGAAGGGCCGCGCGTACGGCGACAGCGGGCCGGCGGGAGCGCAGTCGGCCCAGGCCGCGCTGGTGACGGCGTTGTCGGCGGTGCTGCGGCTGTTCGCGCCGTTCCTGCCGTTCGCGACCGAGGAGGTCTGGTCGTGGTGGCAGGAGGGTTCGGTGCACCGGGCGTCCTGGCCCGCGGCGTCGGCGTCCGAGGGCGATCCGGAACTGCTGACGCTGGCCGGCGAGGTGATCGCCGCGGTGCGCCGGGCGAAGACGGACGCGAAGGTGTCGATGCGGACGGCGGTGGAGACGCTGACGGTGACCGGCCCGGCCGAGGTGCTGGCCCGGTTCGCGGGCATCGAGCCGGACATCCGTCTCGCGGGCGCGATCACGTCGGTGGAGACGCGCGAAGGCGACTTCTCGGTGCAAGCGAAGATCTGACGCCGGTGGGCCCGGCGGAATTCCTGCCGCGGAAACGGGAATTCCGCCGGGCCGGACCGTTAATCTCTCGCCATGAGTACGGATGCGCCGGGCGGGGAGCGTCCCGCGGCGACCGGAGACGAGTTCGTGTTCGCCGTCGCTGACCTGCTGCGACCGTTCCGGCCCTTGGTCCAACCGGCTGCGGCCGAGCCGGCCCCCGAGCCCACGCAGCAGCTGGCGGACTCCATCGGACGCGCGATCGACGGGTTCTGGCCCTGGGTCGAACGAACGGCCAGGGCCTCGGGCAAGAGGGTCGACGAGCTCCATCGGCGGGCCGCTCCGCCGAACTGGGTCTCCGATGGCAAGGCGGACGTCGACTACTTCGCGGCCGTCCGGCTCTCGTTGGCGCACGGCGTTCCCCTGGCCTGGGTGCCCGACCCGGAAACCGTCAAGCTGCTCCTGGCCGCCCACGACGACGAAACAGCCTCGGTCCACGCCGTTCTCGACGACCGCCGCGAGCCGATCCTCGACCACTGCGACAGCCGCCTGGACGAGGTGGACCGGGCCCCCGCGGCGGCACCGTCGGTCCGGGTCGCCCGGGAAGCGGTCCGGGCACTTCGTCTCGATCTTCCGGCACCGGCTCAGTCGGCGGCCGCGAACCTCATCGACGAGCTTGCCCGCACCGCGTTCACGATCGTCTACGGCGATCGGCACAGCCACGCCCCGGCGCCGAGCCGCGTCCAGACGTTGTCGGAACGAGCCCGCAGCGCGGGGTTGTCCTTCTTCGCTTCGCTCGGCATCTTGCGCGAACTGGCCACCGTGATGCCCTTGCTGAACGCCATGACACCGTGGTCGCCGGGCAGCGGAGCGCCCGCCCCGACGAGTTTCAGCCAGCAGGTGACCAGCCACCACATCACCGCGCCGGGCCAGGTCACGCACACCAACGCGCTCGTGGCGGTGCTGACCGCCGTTTCCTTGCTCTGTCAGGAGCACGACTCGCACTGGCACACCTGGAAGATCCTGAACGCCCTCGAAACCGGCTGACGCCGTCACGAACCGGCGGCGGCCCACCAGGCTTCGTCGAGCTCGCCGCGCGCCACGATCTCCGCGGGCCCGGACAGCGTCGACTCGCCGCGCGCCACCGTCACCTCGACCCGGCCGCCCGGGATGTCCACCGTGGACGCTCCCGTGTCCGTGCCCGCCAGGTGCAGCGCCGCCGCCACCGCGGCCACCGTGCCCGTGCCGCACGCCCGGGTCTCCCCCACGCCGCGCTCGTGCACGCGCATCCGCAGCGCGCCCTCGCCGATGCGGTTGACGAACTCGAGGTTGACCCCGTGCGGGAAGACGTCGTGGTCGAAGTCGGGCTGGTCGCGCAGATCGAGGTCGGCGACGTCGACGTCGTCGAGCACCGACACCAGGTGCGGGTTGCCGACGTTCACCGCCACACCCGAGAACGGCCGGCCGGCCACCACCGTCACCGACGTGCCGGTGATCGTCGCCGGTCCCATCCACACCGTCACCGAACGGTCCGGGTGCACCACCACCGGGCGGTCGCCGGCCCGGGTGCCGATGACGAACTCGCCCTCGGTCGCGAGACCGGCGTCGACGAGGTAGCGGGCGAAGACCCGCACGCCGTTGCCGCACATCTCGGCGATCGACCCGTCGGCGTTGCGGTAGTCCATGAACCACTCGCCCTCGGACGGGATGTCCAGCGCCGCGGCGCGGACGACGCGGAGCACACCGTCGGCCCCGAGGCCGCGCTGGCGGTCGCACAGCGCGGCGACCCTCGCCTCGGTCAGCTCGAGGCGGCCCGCCGGGTCGGGGAGCAGCACGAAGTCGTTCTGCGTGCCGTGCCCCTTGAGGAACTCGATTCCGCCCATAGGGGCAAGATTACCGGCCCAGGGTATCCAGGACGCGTGCGGCCAGCCCGGTTTCCGCGCCGTCGTACCAATGGATCCGTTTGTCGCGCCGGAACCAGGACCGTTGCTTCCGGACGAAGCGCCGGGTGGCCTGCGCCGTCGCCGCGGCGGCCGCCTCGAAGTCGCCTTCGCCGTCCAGCTCGGCGAGCACCTGCTGGTACCCCAGCGCCCGTGACGCCGTCTTGCCTTCGCGCAGACCCCGCTCCAGGAGCGCGCGGACTTCATCGACCAGTCCGGCGGCGAACATCCGCCGGACGCGTTCGTCGACGCGCTCGTCGAGCTCGCCCGCTTCCCGGTCGACGCCGATCACGACCGTGTCGTAGCGGGCCGGGCCGGGCTTCGGCAGGTTCGCCGAGAACGGCGCGCCGGTGATCTCGATGACCTCGAGCGCGCGCACGATCCGGCGTGTGTTGGTCGGCAGGATCGCGGCCGCGGCGGCCGGGTCGCGTTCACTCAACCGGGTGTAGAGGGCGGGAGTGCCGGCTTCGACGGCTTCGGCGTCCAGCCGGGCGCGCACCACCGGGTCGGTGCCCGGGAACCGCAGGTCGTCGAGCACCGCCTGGACGTAGAGCCCGGACCCGCCGGTCAGCACCGGCACCTTGCCCCCGGCCAGGAGCCGCTCGATCTCGGCGCGCGCGTCGCGCTGGTAGGCCGCGACGGACGCCGTCTCGGTCACATCCAGCACGTCGAGGAGGTGGTGCGGGACGCCGCGGCGCTCGGCTTCGGTGGCTTTCGCGGTGCCGATGTCCATGCCGCGGTAGAGCTGGAGCGCGTCGGCGTTGACGACTTCGCCGCCCAGTTCGAGGGCCAGCTCGACGGCGAGCGCGGTCTTGCCGGTGGCCGTCGGCCCGACCACCGCGACCGGGACGATCTGGCTGTTCACGGCGGCTGACGATACCGGCGGGCCGCCACGGAGCGTCCACCGGAAGTAGGATCACGAGCTTCGAGTGGCCCATCCAGTACCACGGTGCGCGCTGAGCTGCTTGAATGCCGCGAGGGGCCGTAGCATCCGAGCACGGCCCGTGACGACCGCACTACCCGGCCCCGCTTCCGCGGCGGGGCGCCCGCACCAGCGGGCGTACAGGCGATAAGGAGCCTGCGATGGCCCAGGAGAACACTTCCACCGGTACCCCGGCCCCGCACCCGGTGCCGCACGCGCTGCACGCCGGGCACGCCGCCCCGCCCGTGCCGCTCGCCGAGACCACCCCGTCCACCTGGGGCCGCATCGACGAAGAGGGCACCGTCTACGTCACCACCGCCGAGGGCGAGCGCGCGGTCGGCGTCTGGCAGGCAGGCAGTCCCGACGAGGGCCTGGTGCACTACGCCCGCCGCTTCGACGACGTGCGCACCGAGGTCGAGCTGCTGGAGACCCGGCTGGCCTCCGGCGCCGGCGACCCGAAGCACGCGCTGTCGAGCGCCACCCAGATCCGCGACGGCCTGGCCGAAGCCGCGGTGGTCGGCGACTTGGCCGCGCTCGCCGCGCGCCTGGAGTACGTCATCGGGCACGCCGAGAAGGCGCTGGCCAGCGCGAAGCAGGAGCGCGAGGTGGCCCGCGCAGCCGCCGTCGCCCGGAAGCAGGAGCTGGCCGAAGAAGCCGAGAAGATCGCCGCCGACTCCACCCAGTGGAAGGCGGCGGGCGACCGGCTGCGCACGATCCTCGACGAGTGGAAGACGGTCAAGGGCGTCGACCGCAAGACCGACGACGAGCTGTGGAAGCGGTTCTCCAAGGCCCGCGAAGGCTTCAACCGGCGGCGCGGGTCGCACTTCGCCGAGCTCGACAAGCAGCGCGCCTCGGCGAAGACGCGCAAGGAAGAGCTCATCGCCGAGGCCGAGGCGATCAGCGAGTCCGAGGACTGGGGCGAGACCGCGGGCCGCTACAAGGACCTGATGACCGAGTGGAAGGCGGCCGGCCGGGCGCCGAAGGACAGCGACGAAGCGCTGTGGCAGCGGTTCCGCGCGGCACAGGACAAGTTCTTCGCCCGCCGGTCCTCGGTGTTCTCCGAGCGCGACGCGGAGTTCTCGCAGAACGCGTCCCGCAAGGAAGAGCTGCTGGTCGAGGCCGAGAAGATCGACGCGGCCGCGAACCTGGAGGCGGCGAAGAACGCGCTGCGCAAGATCCAGGAGCAGTGGGACGAGATCGGCAAGGTCCCCCGCGAGCGGATCCGCGAGCTCGACGGCCGCCTGAAGGCGGTCCAGGACACGGTCAAGTCCGCCGAAGACAGCCGCTGGCGCCGCACCGACCCGGAGGCCCAGGCCCGCGCGGCCCAGTTCCGCGAGCGAGTGGAGCAGTTCGAGTCCCAGGCGGCCAAGGCCCGGGCGGCTGGGGATGAGCGTCGGGCGAAGAAGGCGGATGAGCAGGCCGCCCAGTGGCGTGAGTGGCTGCAGGCCGCGGAGGCTGCGGTAGCGGACCGCTGAGGTTTGCCGGCCGGCGGCCGTGGTCGCCGGCCGCTGAGGTTTCGCCGGCCAGCGGCCATGGTCGCCAGCCACTGAGGTTTCGCCGGCCAGCGGCCATGGTCGCCAGCCACTGAAGTTTCGCCGGTCGGCGGCCGCGGTCGCCGGCCACTGAAGTTTCGCCGGTCGGCGGCCGTGGTCGCCGGCCGCTGAGGCCACGGTCGCCGAGCGCTGAGCTTCGGCTGCCGTGGTCGCTTACCGCTGAGGTTCTTTCGGCCTGCGGCCGTGGTCGCCGACCGCTTAGGCCGCTGAGGCCGCTGTCGCCGACCGTTTAGGCCGCCAAGGCCTTGGTCGCCGACCGCTCTAAGGCCGTGGTCACCTACCGCTGAGCTTCCACCGGCCGGCTTGTCCACAGCACCGCCGTGATGTGGACAAGCCGGCCGCTCGGCGCCGGTTGCGGCGGTCCCGTCGGTGGGCGCCGATACGCTGGAAGCGGGGGCAGCCCCCAGGGAGGGCGGGCCGCGCGCGGGCCCCGGATCCGGCTCGCTCCACCACCGGCGGGCAGTTCGGGCGAGGTCGCGAGTGCCCCACTGGGAGCGATTGAGTCAGTGGGGACAGCTCCCGCGGCAAGTCGCCACTCGCTGCGAAGCAGGGCTCCCCGGGGCCACGCACACGCGCAAGCCAGTCGGCAAGCGGACGGTTAACCCGTCACCCGGAGGGGGCGCTACCGCGTCACGACCGGGGGCTTTCCGGCGCTTTCCCGCCGCGCCGGTGCTCCACTTCGATCATGAGCAAGCCATCGAACCTCGTGTCCGCACTGGTCATCGCCTGCACCGTCGCGCTCGCCGCGCCGACCGTCGCTCTGGCGGCCACTGGTCCCGCTCCCGCCGCCGTTCAGGGCAAAAAGAAGCACAAGGCCAAACTCGAGGCGAAGGCCGACAAGACCCGCGTCAAGGTCGGCGAAGAGACGAAGATCAAAGGCTCGTTCGCCGACCTGGGCGGGCAGGAGAGCGTCTCCGGTGGCGAACCGGTGATCGTGCAGCAGCTCAAAGCCGGCGTCTGGGTCGACCTGACCACCGGTACCTGCAAGCCCAACGGTGTGTTCCGGTTCAGCGTGAGCTTCCGGATCCGCGCAAACGTCACGCTGCGGGTCTTCCACCCGGAAACCGAGCTCTACGTCGGTGTCGTGTCGAGCCTGATCGGCATCGTCGTGATCTGACTCAGTTCCGCGAGAACGCCGTCCGCATCCACGACACCGCGAGGCAGATCGTCGCGATCCAGCCGATGATCAGGCCGTACCCGGGTCCGCCGCCCGCGGCTCCGCTCGCGTGCGACGACTGCTGCGACCAGATGGCCAGCAGCCCGTCCACCGACGCGAACCAGCCGCCGGCGGCGCACACCCAGGCCAGCCACCACCGGCGCGTCACCAGCGCCAGCGCCGACGCGACGATGCCGACGCCGGTCGACGTCGCCGCGAACAGCTGCGGGATGCCGCCGCCTTCGCCGGCCAGCACCCGCCAGCCCGCGTACTCGCCGACCCACGGCAGGAGCAGGCAGATCAGCAGCACGAACGAGAACACCGCGATGGTGAACCCGCGCCGGCCCAGCTCCACCGTGCGCGACGCGCGGTCGCCCACCTCGTCGATCTCGGCGGCCAGCTCGGCCAGCTCGCCGTTGCCCTTGGACTCCGTCACAGCGCACACCCGCTCACCGGCTCAGGCTGCGCGGCCGGGGCACCGAAGCCCGGCAAGCCCAGCGTGACGCCGCTCGTCTTCGGCCGGAGCCCCGCCTCCGCGTTGTCGCCGGCGCGCGTGCGCCGGTGGGACAGCAGGTCGCCGTCGGCGACCAGGTGGTGCGGGGCGCCGTAGGTCACGACCGTCTCGACGACGTCACCGGGGCGGACCTGGGCGTCGCCCGGGGTGAAGTGCACCAGGCGGCCGTCACGGGCGCGGCCGCTCATCCGGTGCGTCTCGGCGTCCTTGCGCCCCTCGCCCGCGGCGACGAGCAGCTCGACCCGGCGGCCGACGATCTTCTTGTTCTCTTCCCAGGAGATCGCGTTCTGCAGCTCGACCAGGCGTTCGTAGCGCTCCTGCACGACGGCCTTGGGCAGCTGGTCCGGCATCGTCGCGGCCGGCGTGCCGGGGCGGATCGAGTACTGGAAGGTGAAGGCGCTGGAGAACCTCGCCTGCTCGACGACGTCGAGCGTGGCCTGGAAGTCCTCCTCGGTCTCGCCGGGGAAGCCGACGATGATGTCGGTGGTGATGGCCGCGTCCGGCATGGCCGCGCGGACCTCGTCGAGGATCTTCAGGAACCGCGCCGAGCGGTAGGACCGCTTCATCTCGCGCAGCACGCGGTCGGAGCCGGACTGCAGCGGCATGTGCAGCTGGTGGCAGACGTTCGGCGTCTCGGCCATGGCCTCGATGACGTCGGTGGTGAAGGACGCCGGGTGCGGCGAGGTGAAGCGCACGCGCTCCAGGCCGTCGATGGTGCCGGCCGCGCGCAGCAGCTTCCCGAAGGCGAGCCGGTCGCCGAACTCGACGCCGTAGGAGTTCACGTTCTGGCCGAGCAGCGTGACTTCGAGCACGCCCTCGGCGACGAGCGCCTCGACCTCGGCGAGGATCTCGCCGGGCCGCCGGTCGCGTTCCTTGCCGCGCAGGGCGGGGACGATGCAGAAGGTGCAGGTGTTGTTGCACCCGACCGAAACGGACACCCAGCTCGCGTAGGACGACTCGCGCCGCGCGGGCAGCGTCGAGGGGAAGGTCTCGAGTGACTCGAGGATCTCGACCTCGGCCTCGGCGTTGTGCCGCGCGCGCTCCAGCAGCGTCGGCAGCGACCCGATGTTGTGGGTCCCGAAGACGACGTCGACCCACGGCGCCCGCTTGACGATCTCCCCGCGGTCCTTCTGCGCGAGACACCCGCCGACGGCGATCTGCAGCTCGGGGTTGGCGATCTTGTCCGGCCGCAGGTGCCCGAGGGTGCCGTAGAGCTTGTTGTCCGCGTTCTCCCGGACGGCGCAGGTGTTGAACACGATGAGGTCGGGCTTGGCCCCGTGGTCGACGGGGACGTACCCGGCGTCTTCGAGCTGCCCGGCGAGCCGCTCGGAGTCGTGCACGTTCATCTGGCAGCCGAAGGTGCGGATCTGGTACGCCCTGGGTGCCTGTGTCTCGGTCATCACCGATCAGGGTAGACCTGGTCCCACCTGCTACTCGGCCCCGGTCAGCAGCGCGGCCATGCTGTGGGGCGCGTCATCGCCGAACATGACGGCGTAGATGTCCTCGTCGTCCGCTTCGGCCGCCGCGCGCTCGAACATCCGCCCTTCGTACTCCGCCAGCGCGGTCTCGACGTCGTCCGGGTGCGCCGCGAGGGCCTGGCCCAGTTCGGCGCCGTCCAGCATGGCGAGGTTGGCTCCTTCGCCGTTCGGGGGCATCAGGTGGGCCGCGTCGCCGAGGAGGGTCACGCCCGGTGCCCGGTCCCAGCGGTGTCCGGCCGGCAGGGTGAACAGGCGGCGCAGGACCGGCGGTACGTCGCTGTCGGTGATCAGGGCGGTCAGCTCGGGGGCCCAGCCGGCGAACTCGTCGACGACCCGCGCGGGATCGACACCGTCCAGCCAGTCCGCGGGCTTCCGGAGCTGCGTGTACGCGTGCAGGGTCCCGCCGCTTTCCCGGTGGGCCAGGATTCCCTTGCCCGGCGCCAGCGCGAACAGCGACCCGGCGCCGACCACCTTCGCGGCGGCCGGATGCCTCGTGTCGCCGTCGAAGAGGAACGTCTCGACGACGGAAAACCCGACGTAGGACGGAATGGCGTCGGAAAGCACCGGACGCACCCGCGACCACGCGCCGTCCGCGCCGACGAGCAGGCTCGTGACGACGGTGGTGCCGTCGGCCAGGCTCACCTCGTGCTTCCCCTCGCCGAGGGCCCGCACGCCGGTGACCTTGTGTCCCCAGTGGACGGTGCCGGGCGGCAGCGCGTCGAGCAGCAGCTGCCGCAGCTCGCCGCGCTGCACCTCGGGGCGCTCGCCGGTGCCGTCGTCGGGCCGGTCGGCCAGCACGGCCCCGGTGCGGTCGACGACCCGGTAGGACTCGCGGCCCGCCAGGACGAGTTCGCGGAACCCTTCGATCAGGCCGGCCGCCTCGAGCGCCTGCTGCCCGTTCCAGGGGTGGATGTCGAGCATCCCGCCCTGGCGGCGCGCGGCCGGCGACAGCTCGGCCTCGTAGACCGTCGCCGGGATGCCGTGGAGGTGGAGGACGCGGGCCAGTACCAGGCCGCCGAGGCCGGCTCCGATGATCGTCACAGGATTTTGGATCGTCATTCCAACCACGCTAGCACGACTTTGGATCGACGATCCAAACGTGCGATACTGCACCCATGACGAAGCGGCGCATCGACGGCCTGTCGAAGGACTTGATCGTCAAGGCCGCGAAGGACCTCCTCGACGCCGGCGGCGAGACAGCGCTCACTTTTCGCGCGCTCACCACTCACCTGAGCACCGGCTACGGCGCGATCTACCACCACGTCGCGAACAAGAGCGACCTGCTCGCGGCGGCCACCGACGACGTCATCGCGGACGTCATGACCGGCGACGTCGCGGCCACGGAACCGCGGGAAGCGCTGCGCACCGTCGCACTCGGCCTGTTCGACGCGATCGACGCCCACCCCTGGGTCGGCGCGCAGCTCTCGCGGGAGCCGTGGCGCCCCGCCCTGCTGACGATCTACGAGCGCATCGGCGGGCTGCTCGACGCGCTGGGCGTTCCCGAGCGGACGCTCTTCGACGCCGCGGGCGCGCTCGTGAACTACGTCCTCGGCGTCGCCGGGCAGAACGCCGCCAACGCCCGGCTCCTGGCCGCCGGTGACGCCGACCGGTCGGCCTTCCTGGCCGAGGTCGCGGCCCAGTGGGACGACCTCGACCCGGAGCGGTACCCGTTCGTGCGCAAGGCCGCGGCGCGGCTGCGCGACCACGACGACCGCGAGCAGTTCCTGGCCGGCATCGACATCTTCCTGGCCGGCCTGAGCCGAACCCCGGCGTGACGGCCCGGAAGCCGCCACACCGGGGACCGGTCACCAGCCGACCGCCACCAGGAGCCACTGCGGGTCGCCGTGGGAGACGAACGAGGACTGGCCCGCCACGTCGTCGTACGGGAACCCGTACGCCAGGTTGTTGATGCCGTGGTCGTGCCAGTACTTCGCGTAGTAGTTCGCCGGCGCCGCCTTGTAGTAGTTCGCCGGGTCCTGCTGCTGGGACGCCGGCAGCTGCGCCGTGTGGCGGTTCAGCGCCGCGCACATGTTCGGGTTGCCCGCCAGCGAACCCGCGCAGCCGGTGATGTTGGACGTCGGCTCGTTGACGCCCACCGACTGCGCGTAGGCGGTGAAGTAGTTCGCGTACCGGCCGCCCGCGCGGAAGTCCGGCGCGCTGCCCGGGGCCGGGATCCGGTACGGCGCGTTCACCGTCGCCAGGCCCTTGAACTCGGTCGGCACCTCGGCCTGGAACTTGGCGAAGGTGGCCGCCCGGTCCTCCTGGAAGGTCCCGTAGTCGTCACCGACCTGGACGTCGTAACCGTCGTGCGCGTGCAGCCGCATGGCCAGCTTCAGCGCGAACGCGTCGACCCGGGTGGTGTTGCCGTTGAACACGTCCGGCCCGACGGTGAACTCGATGAAGTCGGCGTACTGGCCGTTCGGCGTGCCGAGGTAGAAGTACATCCGGCCGGCCGAGTTGGCCGGCATGTCGATGTAGGGCTGCTCGGCGATCGAGTGGGTCTGGCCGCCGAAGTTCCAGTACACCTGGCTGTCCGGGTACTTGCCGTTGGTGCGGTTGAGCACCTTCACGGTGAGCACGTTGCGCGCGGCCGGGATGCTCGCGGTGTCGCCCCAGAAGGAGTCGGGCGGGGTGCCGGCCCCGGGCTGCGTGGTCCCGCCGCCCGTCCCGAACACCTGGAACTCCCACAGCGAGACGCCGTACGGGGTGGCCCGCGCGGTCGTGGCGAGGCGCACGTACCGCCCGGACCCGGTGACGGTCAGCGTCTGCGTCCCGCCGGTCCCGGTCGTCGTCTGGTACACAGTGGACCACGTGGAACCGTTGGCGGACACCTGGATCTGGTAGGCCGTGGCGTAGGCGGCCTCCCAGTTCAGCACGACGCGGCTGACGGTCGCCGCGCCGCCGAGGTCGACCTGGATCCACTGTGGATCGCTGAACTGGGACGACCAGCGGGTGCCGGTGTTCCCGTCCACCGCGGCGGATGCGGGCGTCCCGGCGTTCTCGACCGAGGACGCCGTGGCGGGTTTTCCTTGCGAGATCAGGCTGTCCGCCGCGTTCGCGGCCGGAGCGGCGAAGCCGAGCACGGCGACCGCGAGGGCCGCCGCGAGCGCCGCCAAGCGGGTACCGGGTCCGCGGCGGCGCCGCGGCAGGGTGTTCGAGGGCATGGTTCCTCCCTGGCCGGGAAGTGGGGCGGACCCGCCGCCGGTCAGGGGACGGCGTCGTCCGGCTCGTCCCCGAGCGCCGGGCGGATGCCCTCGAGGGCCGGCGGGGACGATCGATGAAAAGGTTCATACCACCGCCCCCGACCTGTCAACCCTTGACAGTTCGGAGCTACGGGGCGATCCTCGGAACCGGTTCCATCGACCCTCTGCGTGGCGCCGCCACCCGCTCAGGGGCCGGCTCACCGGGAGTCAGCCATGTCCAGCGGTGCCCTGCGCACGACGTCCACCGTGTCCTCTGTGTCCACTGTGGACACTGGGCTCAAGCCACGAGATCGGCCAGCACCGCGACCGCCGCCCGCCGGCCCGACACGAGCGCGCCCTGCACCGACGGTGTGTCCCGGTGGTCTCCGCAGACGTACCGGCCGGGGCCGACCCGCACCGGACGCCGCAGCGGAGCACCGGGGCCGAACACCGGCAGCGCCTTCGGGACCGCGTACGTCCGCAGCAGCTCCCACCCCCGCGTGTCGGTGTCGTAGATCCGCGCCAGCCGCTGCCGCACCCGCGGCTCGAGACCGGGATCGGCGCGATCGGGCACCGACGCGCTGATCAGCGCCGACCCGGGCGGGGCGTACCCCGCCGCCACCTCGCTGAGCACGGCCGTGTTGAGCAGCAGCTCGTCGAGGCCGTCGACCAGCAAGGTCGGCGACCGCAGCGGGCTCACGGGAGCGCGGTAGTAGAAGGTCGTCACCGCGTGCCACGCCGGGGCCTCGACGCCGGGCAGCAGGCGGGCGGCGGTGTCCCCGTCGGTCGCGACGACCACGGCCCGCGCGGCGATGTCTTCGCCGTCGCGCGTGCGCACGCCGTCCTCGGTGACCGAGCCGACCTCGACGCCGGTGCGGACCCGCAGCCCGGCGGCCAGCTGACGCGGCAGGGCCTGCATGCCCTCGGCCGGCAGCACGCCCCCGCCGCGCAGGAAACTGCGCCAGATCAGGTGGAACAGCCGGCCCGACGTCGCCAGGTCGCGGTCGAGGAACACCCCGGCGAGGAACGGCCGCAGCACCTCCTCGACCGTGGACTCCGTGAGCCCCCAGCGTCGCAGCTCCTCGGCGGTGGTGCGCCCGGTGTCGGCGCGGTCGGCCTTCAGCACGTCCCGGGCCGCGAGCGCCGCCATCCGCGCGCCGTCGGCGGGGCGGCCCGCGACGAACCCCGCCGCCCCGCGCACCGCCGGCAGCCCGTGCCACGGGCCGGCGAGCCAGCGGCGCCCGGAGCCGGTCATCGCGATCGTCCCGCGCGTGAACGGGCGCGGCCGCAACGCGCCGACGTCGGCCAGCCGTCGCAGCGCCGGGTAAGCCGGCAGCAGCACCTGGAAGCCGCGGTCGAGGCGGAACCCGTCGACGACGTCGGTGCGCACCCGGCCGCCGACGTCGTCGCCCGCCTCCAGCACCGTGACCGCCGCCCCGGCCTCGCTCAGCCGCCGCGCCGCGCTCAGCCCGGCCAGCCCGCCACCCACGACCACGACGTCCATCCCGGTCTCCTTCCGTCCTCCCGGGGAGTGCCCGGATCGGCCGTCGCCAACCACCGGGCCGCCGGATCTGGCACGATCGGGCGGTGGTCGGGACGCGGCGGGGGCGAGTGCTCGCGATGGCGGCCGCCCTGCTGCTGGTGCTCGCCTCCTGCAGCGCCGGCTTCGGCGAGCTCAAGCTGCGGATCGCCGCGGGCAACCCGGGCGGGGTCTACGACAAGCTCGCCCAGACCCTCGCCACCGCGTGGGCCGCGGGCCTCGACATCGACCGGCCCACCGTGCTGCAGACCCAGGGGTCGCCCGACAACCTCGACAAGGTCCTCGCCGGGAAGGCCGACGTCGCGTTCGTCGCCGCGGACGTCGCCGCCGACCGGTACAAGGACGACCGGCGGCTGGCCACCCTCGCCCGGATCCACGACGACTACCTGCACATCGTCGTGCGCTCCGACTCCGACATCCGGACCGTCGACCAGCTGCGGGGCCGGCGGATCGCGATCGGCTCGCCGTCGTCGGGCGTCGAGTACATCGCCACCCGGCTGCTGGGGGCGACCGGGCTCACCGGGTCGGTGACCACCAGCGCCCGCGGGCTCGACGACTCCGTCAAGGCGCTGCTGAACGGCGAGATCGACGCGTTCTTCTGGTCCGGCGGCCTGCCGACGCCCGGCCTGGCCAAGTACAACGACAAGCAGTCCCTGCGCCTGCTCGACATCGCCGACGTGATGCCGAAGATGCAGGAGGTCAACCAGGTCTACGGCACGGCGTCCATCCCGGCCACCACCTACAACCAGCCGGGCCCGGTGACCACGCTGCTGGTGCCGAACTTCCTGGTCGTCCCGACATCGATGAGCGACGACGTCGCCGAGGCGCTGGTCCGCGGCCTGTTCGACGCGCGCCAGCAGCTGGCGGTGGCCAACCCGGCGGCGCTGTCGATCGACGTCCACCCGGGCATCGAGACCCAGCCGATCCCCCTGCACCCCGGCGCACTGCGCTACTACCGCGCGAAGAAGACCTAAGCGGCCGGGAACGTCATCGCGATCCGCAGGCCGCCGCCTTCGGGCAGGTCCAGCGCCAGCTCGCCGTCGGAGTGCGCGGTCAGCTCGGACACGATCGCCAGGCCCAGCCCCGACCCCGGCACGTTCTGGTGCGCGGGGCTCCGCCAGAACCGGTCCAGCGCGCGGTCGAGCTCGTCCGGCGGCAGCCCCGGCCCGTGGTCGCGCACCGACAGGCGCACCCGGTCGCCGTCGCGCTCGACGGCGACCCGGATCTCGGTGCCGGACGCGGTGAACTTGAGCGCGTTGTCGAGCAGCGCGTCGAGGATCGTCTCGGCACCGCGCGGCGGCACGCGGACCCGGGCGCCGTCGCCCGCGGTGTCGACGACCAGCCGCACGTCCCTGGCCTCGCCGACCACCGTCCAGTCGGCGACCCGCTCGGCGACGACCTCGTCGAGCACGACCGGGTCGAGCTCGCCGCCGGACGCCTCGGCGCGGGCCATCGACAGCAGGCCGTCGAGGATCTGGTGCAGCCTCCCGGCGTCGATGCGCGCGGCTTCCAGATCGGCGGCGGACTGGTCGTCCACGACGTGACCGTCGAGGTTCCCGAGCCGGATCTTCAACGCGGTCAGCGGGTTGCGCAGCTGGTGCGAAGCGTCCGCGACGAACGCGCGCTGCGCGGCCAGCGCGCCCGACACGCTCTCGGCCATCCGGTCGAAGGACCGGCCGAGCTGCCGCAGCTCCGGCGGGCCGCCGCCCTCCCCGACCGGCTCGGCCTCCCGCCCGCTGACCACCGAGGCCACCAGCGCGCCGGTCGCGTCGTCGAGCCGCTTCACCGGCTTGAGGATCCACCGGACCACCGGGATCGCGACGGCCAGCGCGACCACGAAGGCGAGGATCCCGCCCGCGGCGAGCAGCAGCCACCACCACAGCACGGCGGCGCGCTCGGAGTCGGTGGCGGACACGGTGAGCACCGCGCCGCGCACCTCGCCGTCGGCGAGCACCGGTTCGGAGAGCACCAGCGGCGTCGAGTCCCACGGCATCAGCACGCCGGAGGGCTGCGACCGGCGGCCGGCCAGCGCCTCGTGGACGGGGTCGCTGATCCGCTCGTCGTGCAGGTCGATGCGCGCGGCGGCCGGGCCGAGCGAGGTGACGACCGGCTTGCCGTCCTGGTCGACGACCACCACCTGGACGCCGTACACCTCGGTGTAGCGGCGCACGTCGGGCTCGATCAGGTACGGCTTGTTGTCCAGCAGCGGACGCTGGGCCAGCGACGCGAACCGCGCGGTGTCGGTGAGCCGGTCGAGGAACAGGTCCTGCTGCGCGCCGGCGGCGATCGAGATGGCCAGCGGGATGCCGAGGCCGAAGACCAGCAGCGCGACCAGCGTCAGCACGATGCCCTGCAGCCGGACGCGCACGCCGTCAGCTCCGGGCGGTCTGGCCGCCGAGCCGGTAGCCGACCCCGCGCACCGTCTCGATCAGCGCCGGGCGGCCCAGTTTCGTCCGCAGCGTCGCGACGTGGACGTCGAGCGACCGGCTCTCCGCGGGACCCCGGTGCCCCCACACCTCGGTGAGCACGTGCTCGCGCGAGCACACCGCGCCGCGCGCGCCCGCCACGAGGGCGAGCACCTGGAACTCCTTGCGGGACAACGCGATCGCCTGCCCGTCGACCAGCACCTCGTGCCGGGCCAGGTCGACGCTGACGTCCCCCACCTTGATGACCGCCGGCTCGGCGGCCGCGTGCTCCGGGCGCCGCCGCCGCACCGCCTCGACGCGGGCGAGCAGCTCCTCGACGTCGTAGGGCTTGACCAGGTAGTCGTCGGCGCCCGCGCGCAGGCCCCGGATCCGGTCGTCGACCTCGCCGCGGGCCGACACCACGATGATCGCGACGTCGCTGACCGCGCGGATCTGGGTGCACAGGGTCACGCCGTCGATGTCCGGCAGGCCGAGGTCGAGGAGGATGACGTCGACTTCGTGGACGCGCTCGAGGACGCCGGCGCCGGTCGCCAGCCGGGCGATCGCCAGACCGCGGCGGGCCAGCGCCGGGATGAGCGCACCCGCGACCCGGTCGTCGTCCTCCACCAGCAGCACCCGCACCCGTCCGCCTCCCATGGTGACCTGCTCCACCGGCCGGTAGCGCCGAACTCTAGGACCTCGGGGAGCGGCGCGCACGAGCCACCCGTACGGTCACCCTCAGTGAGTATCGGGGTACGCGGGTGGCGGCCACCCCGATACCCCCCAAAATGGACATCGATACGCAGTTGAAACCCTAAGTATTGCTCAAGCGGCCTTGCGGGCCGGTAAAGCAACGGTAGGTTCTCGCCATCGCGGGTGACCCACGCCGCATTCGAACGACCCTGGAGGCCAGATGACCGCGGAGGTGGCGGCGCCGATGATCAAGGCGTCCGTCGTGAACAAGTACTTCGGCGACCTGCACGTGCTCAGGGAGATCACGCTCGAGGTACCTCGCGGCCAGGTTGTCGTGGTGCTGGGTCCGTCGGGGTCGGGCAAGTCGACCCTCTGCCGGGCGATCAACCGGCTCGAGCCCATCAACTCGGGCGAGATCGCCGTCGACGGCGTCCCCCTGCCCGCGGAGGGCAAGGCGCTGGCCGCGCTGCGCGCCGACGTCGGCATGGTGTTCCAGTCGTTCAACCTATTCGCGCACAAGACCATCGTCGAGAACGTGATGCTGGCGCCGACGAAGGTCCGCAAGGCCTCGAAGGAAGAGGCCCGCAAGACCGCGATGGAGCTGCTGGAGCGCGTCGGCATCGCCAACCAGGCCGACAAGTACCCGGCGCAGCTTTCCGGTGGCCAGCAGCAGCGCGTCGCCATCGCGCGGGCGCTGGCGATGCGGCCCAAGGTCATGCTGTTCGACGAGCCGACCTCGGCGCTGGACCCGGAGATGGTCCAGGAGGTCCTCGACGTCATGACCGGCCTGGCCAAGGACGGCATGACCATGCTGGTCGTCACCCACGAGATGGGTTTCGCCCGCAGGGCAGCCGATCGGGTGATCTTCATGGCCGACGGCGAGATCGTCGAGGACACGACGCCGGAAGAGTTCTTCACCGCGCCGAAGAGCGAGCGCGCGAAGGACTTCCTCGGCAAGATCCTGACCCACTGAACACTTTTTCCCCGGCCCGCGTGGCCGGACATGATTCGGAAGGAACCTGAGAGACGATGCGGTTGAACCGAGTTCTGCAGGTCGGCGCGGTCGTGCTGGCCGCCGGGCTGGCCCTGACGGCCTGCGGCGGTGGCTCCGGCAGCGGCAGCGGCGCGAGCGGCGACAAGAACCTGGTCCAGCGGGCCAAGGACAACAAGAAGCTGGTCATCGGCATCAAGTTCGACCAGCCGGGCCTCGGCCTGAAGAAGCCGGACGGCAGCTACGCCGGCTTCGACGTCGACGTCGCGAAGTACATCGCGAAGCAGCTCGGCGTCGAAGAGTCGGGGATCACCTGGAAGGAAGCGCAGTCGGCGCAGCGCGAGGACCTGATCAAGAAGGGTGAGGTCGACTTCATCGTCGCCACCTACTCGATCACGGACAAGCGCAAGAACGACGTCTCCTTCGGTGGCCCCTACTTCGTCGCGCACCAGGACCTGCTCGTGCGTCAGGACAACACCGACATCACCGGCCCCGAGTCGCTGACCGGCAACAAGAAGCTCTGCTCGGTCAAGGGCTCGACCCCGGCGCAGAACGTCAAGACGAAGTACGCCAAGGACGTGCAGCTGCAGGAGGTCGGCAAGTACACCGACTGCGTGACCGCGCTCCTCAACGGCACCGTCGACGCGATGACCACGGACGACGTGATCCTCGCGGGTTACGCCGCGCAGCAGCCCGGCAAGCTGAAGCTGGTCGGCAAGGGCTTCTCCGACGAGAACTACGGCGTCGGCCTGAAGAAGGACGACGCCGACGGCAAGGCCGCGATCAACAAGGCGATCCAGGCCATGGAGCAGGACGGTTCCTGGGAGAAGGCGCTGCAGACCAACGTCGGCCCCTCGGGCTACAAGATCCCGGCCGCGCCGGCGATCGCGCCCTGATATCCGGTTCCGAAGTCGAACGGTGCGCCGTGCAAGCGGCGCACCGTTCCCGTTCCGAGGCCAGGTTGGACAACCGTGTTCGATTTCCTCAGCAATCCTGAGTACGACTTAGTCGGCGCCTTCTGGATGACGCTCCAGCTGACGTTCTTCTCCGCGATCGGCTCGCTCATCTGGGGCACCGTCCTCGTCGGGATGCGCGTCAGCCCGGTCCCCATCATGCGGGGCTTCGCCGCGACGTACGTCAACATCTTCCGGAACACCCCGTTGACCGTGATCATCGTGTTCACGTCGCTGGGGCTGTCGTCGACGCTCGGCATCAACCTGGCCGACCCCAACTCGCCGACGTCGCTGGACGACAACGCGTTCCGGCTGGCGATCCTCGGGTTCATCGTCTACACGTCGACCTTCGTCTGCGAATCGCTGCGCTCGGGCATCAACACGGTGCCCGTCGGCCAAGCCGAGGCCGCACGGGCGCTGGGCCTGAACTTCCTGCAGGTACTGCGCATCATCGTGCTGCCCCAGGCGTTCCGGGCGGTGATCGCGCCGCTGGCGAACGTCCTGATCGCGCTGCTGAAGAACACCACCGTGGCCTCGGTGATCGGCGTGGCCGAAGCCGCCGCCCTGATGGCCGCCATGGTGGAGAACGAGTCGAGCTCGCTCTTCCTGGTCTTCGTCGTCTTCGCCGCGGTGTTCGTCGCGATCGTCCTGCCACTCGGCCTCCTGCTGGGCTGGGTCGCCAAGAAAGCCGAGGTCAAGCGATGAGCACGCAGTCCGTCCTCTACGACGTCCCCGGCCCGAAGGCCCGCGCTCGCAACTGGCTCTACAGCGTGCTGTTCGTGCTGGTGATGCTCCTGGTCGCGTGGTTCGTCTACAAGGGCTTCGACGAGAAGGGCCAGTGGGCCGGTGCTCTCTGGAAGCCGTTCATCGACGGGTCGACCTGGACCCAGTTCCTGCTGCCGGGCCTGCTCAACACGCTCAAGGCCGCCGCGCTGTCGATCGTGATCGCCCTGCCGATCGGCGCGCTGCTGGGCATCGGCCGGCTGTCCGCGCACAAGTGGGTGCGCATCCCGGTCGGCGCGGTCGTCGAGTTCTTCCGGGCGATCCCGGTGCTGCTGCTGATGGTGTTCGCCGCGTCGTTCTACGCCTACTACACCGGCATCGAGGCCGACACCCGCCCGCTGTTCGCCGCGGTCACGGGCCTGGTGCTCTACAACGGCTCGGTGATGGCCGAGGTGTTCCGGGCCGGCATCCTTTCGCTCCCGAAGGGACAGACCGAAGCCGCTTCGGCGCTCGGCCTGCGCAAGACGCAGCTGATGACCAACGTCCTGCTCCCGCAGGCCGTCACGCTCATGCTGCCGGCGCTGGTGAGCCAGCTCGTGGTCATCCTGAAGGACACGGCTCTGGCCGGTCAGCTGACCATCGGCTACGACGAGCTGATCCGCGGTTCGGGACCGATCACCGGCAACTTCAACAACACGATCCCGACGCTGATCGTCATCGCGCTCATCTTCATCGTGCTGAACCTGCTGCTGACGCGGCTCGCTTCGTACCTGGAGCGCAAGCTGTCGCGGCGGAAGAAGGCGCCTCGGGGCGCGAAGCCGCTGGAGGGGCCGCCGGCGGCGGTGACGGCGGCGACCGACTTCAACACCGGCCGGGCGGTCTGACCCTCGGCCACGGAAGCGGGTGGGTGCGCATCGGCG
This sequence comes from Amycolatopsis sp. NPDC114504, assembly GCF_055633595.1. NCBI lineage: Bacteria > Bacillati > Actinomycetota > Actinomycetes > Pseudonocardiales > Pseudonocardiaceae > Amycolatopsis > Amycolatopsis sp. NPDC114504. The sequence continues at coordinate 2,200,660 of NZ_JBVKDU010000001.1, forward strand.
CACCCACCCGCTTTTCTTTTGCCCCGATCGAGGCTCGCCGGGGTTGTCCTACCCGGGGGTCTCCCCTAGCGTCGGACTCATGGGCGTCGCACTGGTGACCGGAAGTTCCCGAGGGCTGGGCCGGGTGATCGCCCGGCGGCTGGCCCGCGACGGGCTCGCGGTCGCGGTGAACGGCCTGCACGACGACCCCGACCTCAAGACCGCCGCGGAGAGCGTCCTCGCCGAGGGCGGCAAGGCCGCGGCCTTCGCCGCCGACGTGACCGACCGGCACCAGGTCGGCGAGCTGGTCGACGCGGTGACGGCGTTGCTGGGCCCGATCACCGTGCTGGTGCTCAACGCGACGGGTCCGCAGCCGGACGTCTTCCTGTCCGAAGTGGACTGGGCGGACCACCTGGGCCACCTGGACTTCTTCGTGCGGTCGCCGGTGCTGCTGGGCCACGCGGTGCTCCCGGGCATGCGCGCCCGCGGCTACGGCCGGATCATCCACATCGATTCGGAGGTCGCCGAGCGCCCGCCGCCCGGCCGTTCGGCGTACGCGACGGCCAAGGCGGCCCAGGTCGGCCTGGCCCGGTCGTGGGCCCGCGAACTGGCCGCGGACGGCATCACGGTCAACTCGGTCGCCCCGGGTTTCGTCCCGGTCGAGCGTCACGCGGACGTCCCCCAGGCCGAGCGCGAGGCCTATCTGGCGGGCGTGCCGGTGGGCCGCCTGGGCACCCCCGACGACGTCGCGGCGGCGGTGAGCTTCTTCGCCTCGGAGGAGGCGGGCTTCCTCACGGGCCAGCGGCTCCTGGTCGACGGCGGCCGCGCCCTCGGCTGACCTGCAGCATCGCCAGCACGCCGAGGATGAGCACCCAGGCCAGCGTGAGCGCCGTCCACATGGCGACGTGCAGCTGGAGCAGGCCGCCCGCGAAGGCGCCCACCAGCATCGCGCCCACGGCGACGACCTTCCGCAGCGGGTGCGACCCGGGCCCGCCGGCCGCCTTCGAGTCCGCCGCGAAGCCCGTCAGCGTCATCGTCAGGACCGTCGTCGTCAGGTCGGGCGCGCCGATCCGGCGGACCGCCGCGTTCTGCAGGCCCATCGCCACGCCCAGCACGACGATCAGCAGCTCGCTGCCGAGCCGGGTGCCGCTGCCGAGCGTCGCGGACAGCACGACCGCCACCGCGACCAGCGCCGCCTGGACCGCGGTCGCCTGGCGGAGGGCGTCGTAGTCGTCCTCGCGGCGGGCCAGCCGTCCACCGGCGAGCGCGCCCGCCAGGAACGCCAGCACCGCGGTCAGCGACGCGAGCACCGACAGCGTCGCCTCCCCCGCGGCCGCGAACCCGAGGAAGACGACGTTCCCGGTCATGTTGGCCACGAACACCCGGCCCAGCCCGAGGAAGCTGACGGCGTCGACGATCCCGGTCACGACGGTCAGGGTCAGCAGCAGGGCGGCCAGGTCCCGTGGTTTCGGTTCAGCCATGCGCGCAGTCAACCACCGCGCGGGTCAGCGTGCGGTGTCCCAGCGCGTCGGTGCTGTCGACGAACTGGTCGATCGCCCCGATCGGGTGCGTCCACGGCGTCCCGGCCAGCAGCGGCGGCACGAACCGGCCGGCGTCGACGACCTGGAACGGCCGGTCGAAGTACGGCCTGGTCCGCGGGTCCAGCCGTTCGGTGAGGCCGAGCGCGTTGTGCAGTTCGGCGACGGTCTCGTAGGCGGCGACGAGGTGACGTTCGCGCTCCGGCCACGTCGTCGCCGCGAGGGCGCCAGTGAGGTGGGGCGACAGCGTCGCGGCCGCGGGCAGCCGCGCGAACGCGCTGCCCAGCCACTTGCCGTACGGCGGGTACCGGCGCGCCATGAGCAGGCACAGCCGCATGAGGTCCCGCACGAGCCGCGCCGCGACGACGGCCGACCCCAGCTCGTCGCCGGCCTCCCCGCACCGGCCGACGAAGGCCTCTTCCTGGCCGATCCGCTGCCACTGGCAGGCGAGGACGTACCGCCAGACGTCGCCGGGGTACCAGGCGACGCGCTGCCGGAGCGCTTCGAGCCCGAGGTCGTCGTGGAAGACGGCGCCCCCGGTGAACTCCGCGAAGACCTGGGTCGGCGTGGCGAGCCAGTCGCGCGGCTCCGGGCACCGCGGGTCGAAGCCGAGGAAGCCGCGCGTCCAGCCGTCGAGCGTCGCGACGACCGCTTTCGCCGGGTGCCCGAGGAACGTGGCCGGAACCCGGATTTCGCGGACTTCGGGGAGGAACAGGAAGACGCGGGCGGTCCAGTCGTGGTCGGTGGAGCGTCCGGTGTCGAAGCCGAGCACCTCGGAGCCGGGTCCGACCAGCGCCGCGCTGTAGGGTTCATGCAGTTGCGGCGCAACGGTTTCAGCGTAGAACCGGCGGCTCAGTTCGATTCCCGGAATGAACGTCATGAATGCCATTGTGGCTTACTAGAGCTGCGAAGCGCGCTTCATTATGCGAAGGTGCTTCGCAGCGCTTCGCGCGCGAAACCTGTTGTCACACAGGCAGAACAGCAACATCCCTTCCGGTGAACCACTGCGCGGCAAGAGCCGTTTTGTCGGTGCTTGCCCTTAACGTGCGGGGCATGACCGAAACGAGCACGGTGCGCACCCGGGAGATGGGTGTCGAGCTGAAGACCCAGCGCGAGGCGAGACAGATGTCGCTGCGCGAGGTCGCCCGGCGCGCCCACTGGTCGGCGTCGAAGGTGTCCGGCTGGGAGAACGGCCGGCGGATCTCGCCGATCGACGCGGCGATCTACCTCGCGCACTGCGGAACCGACGCACCGGAACGCGAACGGCTGCTGCACCTGACCCGGCCACCGAGCGACCTGTACTGGGTGCGGCCGTACTTCGACAAGTTCGTCGACCCGATGAAGTCCCTGATCATCCAGGAAAACCTGGCCACAGCGGTGATCTCGAACAGCCCGCTGGCCCTGCCGGGCATGCTCCAGACGGAAGACTACGTGCGCACCGCCTTCGAGCTGTCCGGCCGGTACACCAGCGATCGGCTGCAGGCGCTCGTCCAAGCGAGGGTCGAGCGGCAACAGCTGCTGCAACGCCGGAACCCGCCGCAGTGCCTCTACTTCGTCTACGAGCACACCCTGAGGTCGGTCCTGCGCGACCCGGCGCTGATGCACGAACAGCTGCAGTACCTGGTGCTGGCCACCAACCTCCCGCACTGCACCATCCGCGTCATCCCCGCCTCCGCGCCGCCGTACCACCTGGTCGGCAGCCGGTTCACGATCCTCGAGTTCGCCGAACACCCGCCGGTGGCCTACGAAGAGACCTTCGCCGCCGGGCTGTTCATCGACGAACGCATAGCGGTCGAAGCGTTCTACGTCCTCCGCACGCGGCTGGAGCAGGTGGCCTTGTCCGAGCACGAGTCCCGGCAGTTCCTGGTCCGGCTGGCCGAGGAGTTCGATCTCATGACGAAGTGACCTCGCCGGCCCGTTTCCCGTCGTGCCAGACAGCGCGGACCCGCCCGGGCAGGTCCGTCACGTCCAGGTCCGTGCCGTCGAGCAGGACGAGGTCCGCGCGCAGGCCCGGTTCGACGCGGCCACGGTCGTCGTCGAGCCGGAGCAGTCGGGCGGCCTCGGACGTGGCTGCCTTCAGGGCCGCCGCGTCGCCGAGGACCGCGGCCAGCAAACGCAGCTCGGTCGTCAAGTCGACATGCGGACGCGGAGCGAGGTCGGACCCCGCGGCGATCCGGACGCCCGCCTCCATCGCGAGGCGCAGCGAACGCCGGTGCGTGCCGGCGAACTCGGTGTCGCTCATCGGCGACAGCGTCGGCACGTACCAGGCGTCCGCCAGGGCCGCGACGGCGTCGTCGTCGAGGAACGTGCCGTGCTCGATGCTGCGCACCCCCGCGCGGGCCGCCGACACGACCGCCGCCGACGTGTGCGCGTGGGCCAGGACGTCACGGCCGCAGCGGGCGGCCTCGTCGGTCACGGCGGCGAGCTCGTCGTCGGTCGGGCGGACGTCCACGCCCGCACGGACCGCCCGCATCGAGCCGCTCGCACCGACCTTGATCCAGTCGGCACCCGCCCGCACCATCCGGCGGACGGCCGCGCGAGCCGCGTCCGGGCCGTCGAACAGCGGGTCCGGCAGCGACGGATCGCCGTAGTTGTCGACGGCGCCCGCGGCCGGGTCCCACGTGTCGCCGAGCCCGCCGGTCGGCCCGAGCTGACGCAGGCTGACCAGCAGGTCCGGCCCGGTGATCCAGCCCTCGCGCAGCGCGTGCCGGAAGCCGGCGTCGGCGCCCCAGGCGTCCCGCACGGTGGTGATTCCCCGCGCCAGCAACCGGCGCAGCACCGGCACGGCTTCGAGGACGCGCGCGCTGCGCGGCAGGGAGCCGGACTGCCGGAACGCGACGTGCACGTGGCAGTCGATGAGCCCGGGGATCAGCAGCCCGCCGGAACAGTCGACGCGCTCGTCGCCGTCGAGGCCCGGCCCGACCTCGGCGATCCGCGAGCCGTCGAGCCGGACGTCCGCGCGGGTCGTCTCACCGGTTTCGGGGTCGAAGACGCGCGCGCCGGCGAGCAGCGTCACGCGAGATCCTTGCGGTAGACGAGAAAATCGCACGGCGTGGCCAGCGACGGCGCGAGGTGCGGGTAGTCCTCGGCGAGATCGGCGCGGTGCGTCACGCGGTAGCCGAGCCGGTCGTACCACTCGGCGAGAAACTGTTTCGCCGGATGCGTCCACTCGCGCGGCACGAGCAGTTCCAGCTGCATTTCGCGACAGCCCGCGTCCCGGCTGGCCCGCTCGGCGAACGTCACGAGGTCCCGTCCGATGCCGAGCCCGCGCCGCGCGGGGTCGGCCGCGAGCATGCCGAACTCGCCGGTCGCGTCGTCGAGGCGTTGGACCCGCACCGATCCGGCGACGTCACCGTCGACCCGGGCGACGGCGATCTCCCCGGCCCGCACGAACCCAGCCACCTCGTCGGAGGAGGTCCGGTCGGTACTGCCGAGCCAGAGCCCCTTCTCGGACTCGGCGTAGACCTGGTTGACGAGAGCCGTGATCCGCGCGATCACAGCAGGACCGGCGGACGGCGGCAGCAGCTCGATCTCCATGCCCCCACCTTGTCACGCGAGCACGCCGAGCTCCGGCTCGCGACGCGAGCACGCCAAGGCCAGCCGGTCGATGTCTTCGACCCACTCGCCAGTGGCCCGGTCGGCCGAGCCGATCCGCTCGAAGCCCCGGTCGAGCAGTCCCCGCGCGTCGTCGAACCGCCCGCGCGGCGACGGCCTTCACCGCGCCGAGCGCGTTGGCCAAGGTACTGGCCGACCGCGACCACTCCCCCTCCGCCGCGGGAGCAGGACGATCGTCGGCCGCCTCGGTGCGGACGTCGAGGTCGAGCCGCCACAACAGCGGCACGCCCTCGAAGCGCACGAAGACCAACCGCTGCACCGGCGAATGCAGGAAGTCCGGCGAGAACCGGACTGCCGCCACCGGCTGAACCGCCGACAACACCGGCGCGACGTTGAGACAGGAAGGGAACGCGGCCGAAGGCACCTGCCACTCGACGTCGATGTCGCTGCAGGCGTCCGCGGTTCCGCGGGCGAGCGAACCCCGTAACGACGCTCGCGAACCGGCGACCGCCGCCTCGAGGGCGGCCGGCACGCGGTTCGCGAGCGTCGAACGAAAGAGCGTTACTTGTCCCGGCGGAAGAGCTTGTTGCCCAGCCACACGATGGGGTCGTACTTGCGGTCCGCGACGCGCTCCTTCATCGGGATGAGCGCGTTGTCGGTGATGTGGATGCCTTCCGGGCAGACCTCGCTGCAGCACTTGGTGATGTTGCAGTAGCCGAGGCCGTGCTCCTCCTGCGCGGCGTCACGGCGATCCGCGACGTCGAGCGGGTGCATCTCCAGCTCGGCGATGCGCATCAGGTACCGCGGCCCGGCGAAGGACTCCTTGTTCTCCTCGTGGTCGCGCACCACGTGACAGGTGTTCTGGCACAGGAAGCACTCGATGCACTTCCGGAACTCCTGCGACCGCTCGACGTCCACCTGCTGCATCCGGTAGTCACCGGGCTTGAGGTCCGCGGGCGGGGTGAACGACGGGATCTCGCGCGCCTTCGTGTAGTTGAAGGACACGTCCGTGACGAGGTCGCGGATCACCGGGAACGTCCGCATCGGCGTCACCGTGATCACCTCTTCCTCGGTGAACGTCGACATCCGCGTCATGCACAGCAAGCGCGGCTTGCCGTTGATCTCCGCCGAGCACGAACCGCACTTGCCCGCCTTGCAGTTCCAGCGCACCGCGAGGTCCGACGCCTGGGTGGCCTGCAGCCGGTGGATGATGTCGAGGACGACCTCGCCCTCGTTCACCTCCACCGTGAAGTCCTGCAGCGCGCCGCCCGTGTCGTCACCGCGCCAGACCCGGAAACTCGCCTTGTAGCTCATTCCTTGCTCCCCGGGTGCGTCTCGAGCTCTCCGCCGGTGTAGTACTTCCCGAGCTCGCCGAACTCGAACAGCTCCAGCAGGTCCTGCCGCAGCGGCACCTGCTCCTTCACCACGACGCCGATGTCCGGGACGACCGGGTTGTCACCCGGCGACGACGAGCACACCAGCAGCTTGTGGCGCCACTCGGCGTCCATGCCCGGGAAGTCGTCGCGGGTGTGCCCGCCCCGGCTTTCGGTCCGCGTCAGCGCGGCCTTCGCGACGCACTCGCTGACCATCAGCATGTTGCGCAGGTCGATCGCGAGGTGCCAGCCGGGGTTGAACTGCCGGTGCCCCTCCACGGTGACGCGCAGGATCCGCTGCCGCAGCTCGCCCAGCTTCTCCAGCGCCTGCTCGATCTCCCCGGCCTTGCGGATGATGCCGACCAGGTCGTTCATCGACTGCTGCAGCTCGGTGTGCAGGGTGTACGGGTTCTCCGCCGACGCGCCCTCGGGCGGGTCGAACGGCGCGAGCGCCATCTTCGCCGCCGCGTCCACATCGGACTGTGCGACCGCGGGCCGCTCGGCCAGGCCGTCCACGTACTCGGCGGCGCCGAGTCCCGCGCGACGGCCGAACACCAGCAGGTCGGACAGCGAGTTGCCGCCGAGCCGGTTGGAGCCGTGCATGCCGCCCGAGCACTCGCCGGCCGCGAACAGGCCGGGCACGCTCGCCGCGGCCGTGTCCGGGTCGACCTCGATGCCGCCCATGACGTAGTGGCAGGTCGGGCCGACCTCCATCGGTTCCGCCGTGATGTCGACGTCCGCCAGCTCCTTGAACTGGTGGTACATCGACGGCAGCCGCTTCTTGATCTCCTCGGTCGGCAGCCGGCTGGCGATGTCGAGGAAGACGCCGCCGTGCGGGGAGCCGCGCCCCTCCTTGACCTCGGAGTTGATCGCGCGGGCCACCTCGTCGCGCGGCAGCAGGTCCGGCGTGCGCCGGTTGTTGTCCGCGTCGGCGTACCAGCGGTCGGCTTCCTCTTCACTTTCGGCGTACTGGCCCTTGAAGACGTCGGGCACGTACTCGAACATGAACCGCTTGCCGTCGGAGTTCTTGAGCACGCCGCCGTCACCGCGGACGCCCTCGGTGACGAGGATGCCCTTGACGCTCGGCGGCCAGACCATCCCGGTCGGGTGGAACTGGACGAACTCCATGTTGATCAGGTTCGCGCCCGCCCGCATGGCCAGCGCGTGGCCGTCCCCGGTGTACTCCCACGAGTTCGACGTCACCTTGAACGACTTGCCGATGCCGCCGGTGGCGAGCACGACCGCGGGCGCGTCGAACAGGATGAACCGGCCACTCTCGCGCCAGTAGCCGAACGCGCCGGCGATGGCACCGTCGGTGGTGAGCAGCTCGGTGACCGTGCACTCGGCGAAGACCTTGATCTTCGCTTCGTAGTCGCCGGTCTCGGCGAAGTCCTCCTGCTGCAGCGACACGATCTTCTGCTGCATCGTGCGGATCAGCTCGAGACCGGTGCGGTCACCGACGTGCGCCAGGCGCGGGTAGGTGTGGCCGCCGAAGTTGCGCTGGCTGATCCGGCCGTCGGCGGTGCGGTCGAACAGCGCGCCGTAGGTCTCCAGCTCCCAGACGCGGTCGGGTGCCTCCTTGGCGTGCAGCTCGGCCATCCGCCAGTTGTTGAGGAACTTGCCGCCGCGCATGGTGTCGCGGAAGTGGACCTGCCAGTTGTCGTTCGAGTTCGCGTTGCCCATCGACGCCGCGCACCCGCCCTCGGCCATCACCGTGTGCGCCTTGCCGAACAGGGACTTGCACACGACGGCGACGCGGAAGCCGCGCTCCCGCGCCTCGATCACAGCGCGCAGCCCGGCACCACCGGCACCGATCACCACCACGTCGTAGCTGTGGCGTTCGACCTCGGTCATAGAGAAATTCCACCTCGGAACTGGGGACGTCAGTTTTTGGGGAGCACTGTCGGGACGGGGCTAGTTGACGAATCTCAGGTCCGAGATCGCGCCACTGGCGACGAGCATGACGTAGAAGTCGGTCAGCACCAGCGTGCCGAGCGTCGTCCAGGCCAGCGCCATGTGGCGGGTGTTGAGCTTCGAGACCTTCGTCCAGATCCAGTAGCGCACCGGGTGCTTGGAGAAGTGCTTCAACCGGCCACCGGTCACGTGCCGGCACGAGTGGCAGGAAAGCGTGTACGCCCACAGGAGGATCACGTTCGCGAGCAGGACGATGTTGCCCAGCCCGAACCCGAAGCCACCGGTCTTCCCGTGGAACGCCGTGATGGCGTCGTAGGTGTTGATCAGCGAAACGACCAGCGCGACGTAGAAGAAGTAGCGGTGGACGTTCTGGATGATCAGCGGCAGCCGCGTCTCGCCGGTGTACTTCGCGTGCGGCTCCGCGACCGCGCAGGCGGGCGGGGAGAACCACACGGCCCGGTAGTAGGCCTTGCGGTAGTAGTAGCAGGTCAGGCGGAACCCGAGCAGGAACGGCAGCACGACGAAGCCGAGCGGGATGAACCCGGGCAGGTCGCCGAACCAGTGGCCGAAGTGGCTCGAGCCCTCGACGCAGGACGTCGAGAGGCAGGGTGAGTAGAACGGCGTCAGGTAGTGGTAGTCGGGCACCCAGTACGCGGTGCGCACGAACGACCGGACCGTCGCGTAGATGATGAACGCCGACAGACCGAGCACGGTCAGCAGCGGCTGGAGCCACCACCGGTCCGTGCGGAGGGTGCGCTCGGCGATCCGGGCCCGCTTGGGGGCCCGGACGCCGGTGCCGACGCCGTTGTCAGCCGGTGCGCTCACCGCTGGTCGCGCTTGTAGCCGCCGACGCCTTCGTCATCGGCGCCGTGCCAGAGCGCCGGGTCGTAGGGGGTGTCGGGTACCGGGACGCGCTCGGCGGGTTTCGCCTGGGCGGGCACGGCGAGCGGCGTGCCGTCGAGGTCCGCGGTGTCGATGTCGAGGCGCTCCACGTCGTTGGCGAGCCGGCGGACCGCCGAAGCGTCGCCGTAACGCGAGCGCAGTGCGCCGACGCACTGCCTGAGCTGGCCGATGGTTCGCCGCAGCTCGGCGATCTCGGAGGTGGACATCATTCCTCCCGGGTGGTGGTGGGGCTGGCAGGGAGCCGGCCGGGCGATCGCTCGCCGTAGGGCTTTGCCACGCGTCGTGCAGTGTGACAACTAGCACACTAACGGTTCCCCGGGTGATCGGGGTCACGCGGGTGGATCTTCTGAATCGATTTTGATTCGGCGTTTTCCCGAGGTACTGTGGCCAGTGTCACGACCCAGAGGCGTCAGCGCTGCCGTCCCGCGGACCACCACACACCAGTGATCCGGAGCCGGACATGAGCCCCACCTCCCTGAACGACACCGTCGCCGAAGTCACCGCCCGCATCACCGCGCGCAGTGCCGCGACCCGCACCGCCTACCTCGGCCGCACGGCCGCCGCGCACGAAGAAGGCCCGGTCCGCCGCGGCCTCGCGTGCAGCAACCTCGCCCACGGTTTCGCCGCCATGGAAGGCGCCGACAAGGCGGCTCTGCGGGCCGCGCGCTCTCCCGGCGTCGCCATCGTGTCGTCCTACAACGACATGCTCTCCGCGCACCAGCCGATGCAGGAGTACCCGGCCTGGCTGAAGAAGTCCGTGCGTTCCGCCGGGGGTGTCGCCCAGTTCGCCGGCGGCGTCCCGGCCATGTGCGACGGCATCACCCAGGGCCGCGCGGGCATGGAGCTGTCGCTGTTCAGCCGCGAGGTCATCGCGATGTCGACGGCGATCGCGCTCTCCCACGACATGTTCGACGCGGCCCTGCTGCTGGGCGTCTGCGACAAGATCGTGCCGGGCCTGCTGATCGGCGCGCTGTCCTTCGGACACCTGCCGGCTCTGCTGGTCCCGGCCGGGCCGATGAACTCCGGGCTGCCGAACAAGGAGAAGGCGCGCGTCCGCCAGCTGTACGCCGAGGGCCTCGCGACCCGCGAAGACCTGCTGGACGCCGAAGCGGCGTCGTACCACTCGGCCGGCACCTGCACGTTCTACGGCACGGCCAACTCCAACCAGATGGTCGTCGAGGTGATGGGCCTGCACCTGCCCGGCGCCAGCTTCGTCCAGCCCGGCTCGGCGCTGCGTCAGGCGCTGACCGAGGAAGCCGGACGCCGGATCGTCGCGATCTCGCGCGGCGAGGAGTACACGCCGGTCTCGCGGATCCTCGACGAGAAGGCGTTCGTGAACGGCGTGATCGCGCTGCTCGCGACCGGCGGGTCGACGAACCACACGATGCACCTGGTCGCCGTCGCCGCGGCCGCGGGCATCCAGCTGACCTGGGACGACTTCTCGGACCTCTCGGCCGTCGTGCCGCTGCTGGCGCGGGTCTACCCGAACGGCAGCGCCGACATCAACCACTTCCACGCCGCCGGCGGCATCCAGTTCCTGGTCGGCACGCTCCTCGACGCCGGGCTGCTGCACGAGGACGTCCACACCGTGGCTGGCTTCGGGCTGCACCGCTACCGGGCCGAGCCGATCCTGTCCGACGGCGAGCTGGTCTGGCGCGACGTCCCGACCCGCAGCCTCGACGAAGAGGTGCTGCGCCCGGCGTGGCGCCCGTTCGCCGCGGACGGCGGGCTGCGGATGGTCGAGGGCAACCTCGGCCGCGCGGTCGTCAAGGTGTCCGCGGTGGCGCCCGAGCACCGGGTCGTCCAGGCGCCGGCCCGGGTGTTCACCACCCAGGAGGCGTTCACGGCCGCGTTCGAGGCGGGCGAGCTGGACCGCGACGTCGTCGTGGTGGTCCGGCAGCAAGGTCCGCGGGCCAACGGCATGCCGGAGCTGCACGGCCTCACCCCGGCGCTGGGCGTGCTGATGGACCGCGGGCACGCCGTGGCGTTGCTCACCGACGGCCGGATGTCGGGCGCGTCGGGCAAGATCCCGGCCGCCATCCAGGTGACGCCGGAAGCCGCGGCGGGCGGCCCCATCGCGCGGATCGCGGACGGCGACGTCATCCGGCTCGACGCGTCCACGGGCAGCCTCGACGTGCTGGTCGGTGACGAAGAACTCGCCCGCCGTGAGCTTGTGGACGCACCGCCGTCCGAAGCATCCTGGACCGGCACCGGCCGAGAGCTGTTCGCCGCGTTGCGCCGTGCCGTCGGCCCCGCCGACCAGGGCGCTTCCGTGTTCGGGGGCCTGACGCCGGAGCACTTCGGAACGCCCGTTTTCGCAACCCAGGAGGTCGGTCAGTGACCACCGGTCAGGACCTGCTCGAGCTGTCCCCCGTGATGCCCGTCGTGGTGATCGACGATGCCGCCGACGCGGTGCCGGTCGCCCGGGCGCTGCTCGCCGGCGGGATCGGGGTCATCGAGCTGACCCTGCGCACCCCGGCGGCGCTGTCGGCGATCGAGCGCGTCGCGGCCGAGGTGCCGGACATCGTCGTCGGTGCCGGCACCGTCACCGCGGCGGACCACGCGAAGCAGGCGGCCGACGCCGGGGCGAAGTTCCTCGTGACACCCGGCTGCACCGACGCGGTCGTCGACGCGTGCTTCGAGACCGGGCTGCCGTTCCTGCCCGGCGCGAGCACCGTGTCCGAGGCGATGCGGCTGGCCGAACGCGGGCTTTCGGCACTGAAGTTCTTCCCGGCGGAGGCGTCCGGCGGCGTCGCCTACCTGAAGTCGATCGCGGGCCCGTTGCCGTCGTTGAAGTTCTGCCCGACGGGCGGCATCACGGTGGCGTCGGCTCCTTCCTACCTGGCGCTGCCGAACGTCGGCTGCATCGGCGGCTCGTGGCTGACGGCCTCGCTCGACGTCGCGACGATCGAGAAGCTGGCCGCGGAAGCCGCGAAGCTGTAGCCGAGATCACCCCACGGAATTCCGGGCCCGAACGGCGCAATTGACGTCCGGATTCCGGGAGCACCGTTCCCAGACACTGGAACGGTGCTCCTAACGGGTGTGGCGCCGGTCATGCGTTCGCCCATTTGTGCCAGTGATCGGTCCATTTGCCTGACGGTGGGTGATTCACCCCCTGTTATCGTTCCTCCTCGCTGTTTCGAGCGAGGAGAACCGGTGTCCCTGACCAGCGTGGTCGCCCCCAGTCCTGCCCCCGAGAACGTCGCCGCACTCATCGGCGAACGCCTTTCGCTGTCCGCCCTCAACCAGCTGGGCGGCACCCTCGGCGGCTATTCCTTCGTCAAGGTCGTGGTGGACCGCGAGAATTCGGTCATCCACTTCCTGAACGACGCGCGTCATTCCTTTCACGCGATCTATATCGGGGAAGAGATCCTCGGCGTCCCCGAAGAACGGGTGCGCGCCGAGATCGACTCCTTCAACCAGGACTTCTACCACGCGCCGGACCGCCGGTTCCTGCTCGGCATCCTGGCCCGGCACCCGCAGATGCTTTCGCTGGAGACGGTCGAGGTCGACACCATGCCGGCCGCGCTGATCCGGGAGTTCCACGCCTTCGTCGCGCAGTACGTCGACCCGGCGCTGCCGCTGGTGTTCAAGCCGGCCAACCAGCTGCAGGAGCGGATCGTCCGGGAGATCCCGGCCGGCGAGCTGCCGCGCGTGTTCGCACACGAGCTGTTCTCGACGGCGCCGTTCGTCGCGCTGAACCCCGGCACGGCCACGGGCCGGCTGCGCGCGTTCCGCACCGAGGCCGAGTACCGGGCGGCGACGCTGGACTGGTCGGACATCATCGTGATGGACCGCGTGCCCGACGACATCCCGCGCCTGTCGGGCATCGTCAACGCCCGGCACACGACGCCGTTGTCGCACACCAACGTCCTCGCCACCGGCTGGCAGATCCCGAACGCCGTCCAGCTCGGCGCGCTGGCCGACATCGAGCGCCGCGGGCTCGACGGCAAGTGGGTCGAGTACACGGTGGACGCCCAGGAGCTCTCGCTGCGGGAGATCGCCGAGCCGGCCTCGGCCCCGCCGCCGAGCTGGTACGCCCAGCGCGTCACGCTGGAGGAACCGGAGTCCGAGCGCAGCCCGATCGTGAACCTCGCGCGGCTGCGCGCGGCCGACCGCTACCGCTACGGCACCAAGGCGGCCAACCTCGGCGAGCTGCACCACGTGCTGGCCCACGGCTCGCAGCGGCTGCTCGGCTTCTACCAGGTGCCCCGGCCGCCGCGGGAGAACCTGCTCCCCTACCTGGCCCGGCTGCTGGACGTCTCGCCGGAGGCCGACCTCGCCGAGGCGGCCCGCCGGCTGCTGGACGACCACGTCCGCGTGCCCCGCGGCATCGCGCTGCCGTTCTCGCTGCAGCGGCGGTTCCTGGAGTCGTCGCCGCGGATCCAGCAGGCCATCGGCAAGCTGAAGATGGCCCTGGAGCTGGACGCCCGCGAGATCGAGCCGCTGTGCGTCGAGCTGCAGAGCCTGATCCGGTCGGCCCGGATGCCGGGCGCGCTGGCCGGGGAGATCGACTCCGCGCTCGTGTCGCAGCTGGCCGGCGTGCGGACGTTCGTCGTGCGCAGCTCGTCGAACGCCGAAGACCTGGCCGGGTTCTCGGCGGCCGGGATCTACGAGTCGCTCAACCACGTCACCACGGCCGAGCGGATCTTCGCCAGCGTCAAGGAGGTCTGGGCTTCGCTGGTGTCGGTGCGCAGCGTCCGGCTGCGGCGGCAGGCCGGGATCTCCCTCGACGAGTGCTACATGGGTGTCGTGATCCAGGAACAGGTCGCGGCTGACTTCGGCGGCGTGCTGGTGACGACGAACCCGATGAACCGCGCGGACTTCCGCACGGTGTACGTCAACGTGTCGCCTCGCGTGACCGACGTCGTCGACGGTTCGGCCCTGCCGATGCAGTACCTGTACTCGACGGTCGAGGGCGGCGGCCGCACGGTGTCGCTCGGCGACGCGACGTCGGACCTCGACTCGCGGGCGCACGACCAGCTGCAGCGGCTCGCGATCGCCGGGCGCCTGCTGCAGGGGCACTTCTCGCCCGACTACACGTTCGGCTCGCCGGTGGACGTCGAGTGGCTCGCCGACGGCGACCACCTCCACCTCGTGCAGCTGCGTCCGTATTCCGTTTGAGTTCAGGAGAAAGCGTCATGCTGGGCCTTCGCATGCCCGCGAACCCCGCCGTCCGCCGCACCGTCCGGCTGACCTACGGGTTCCAGTTCTTCTTCGGCCTGCTGCTGTGGGTGCCGATCTTCTACCAGTACCAGAAGCTCGTCGGCCTGTCCGACGGCGAGATCTTCGGCATCCAGAGCATCTACTACATCGTGTTCTGCCTGCTGGAGATCCCGACCGGGATGATCGCCGACCGGTTCGACTACCGCACCTCGCTGGCGGCCGGCGCCGGCGTGCTCGTGGCGGCGAACCTGGTGCCGGTGTTCCTCGGCTCGTACACGGGGTTCCTGCTGCACTTCATCCTGATCGCACTGGCGCGGTCGCTGGTGTCCGGCGCGCAGAGCGCGTACCTGTACGAGTACCTGCACGCGTCCGGTTCCGGGGAGGACTACCTGCGGGTCGAAGGGGTCGGGCGCGCGTTCAGCCTGATCGGCAAGATCGTGTACTGGCCGGTGATCGGCCTGCTGATGACGTGGAACCTCCCTTCCCCGTACTGGCTGACGGCGCTCAACGCGGGTGTCGCGCTCGTGTTCGCCTTGAAGCTCCCGGCGATCCCGGGCGGCCGGCGCGCCGCGGGCAAGACGGCCTCGCTGCTCGCCGGAGTCGGCGGCGCACTGTCGGCGTTGCGTTCGTCGCGGTGGCTGGTGTTGTTGATGGTGCAGGGCATCGCGATGTTCACGCTGGTCCGGATCTGCCAGGTGAACCTGTTCCAGCCGATCCTGGAGTCGAAGTCGCTGTCGGTGAACTGGTACGGCGCGGTCCTGGCCGCGATGACGGTCTTCGAGGCACTGGGCGCGGCCCGACCCCACCGGCTCCGCCGCGCGATCGGCCCGGTGGGGTCGGTGTTCACACTGACGATCGTGATGGCGCTCTGCCTGGGCGTGGTCGTGTTCGTGGGCTCCTTCGCGACGGTGCTCGCGTTGTGCGTCTTCGCGGTGGCGACGGGGATTTCCTTCCCGGTCCAGAAGCAGCTGCTGAACGACTCCATCCCGGACTCCCGCTACCGCGCGACACTCCTGTCGATGGAGTCCATTGTGGACCGCGCGGTGTGCGCGGTGGTGGCGGTGGCACTGGGCGCGTACCTGGCGGCCGGGCAGCTGAACGAGTTCCTGGTGCTGTCGGCGGTGGTCACGTGCGGGGTGATGGGGCTGCTCGCGGTGCTGTTGCTGGTGGTCCGCAAGCACCGCTCGGACCGCCGAGCGCCGGTCCGCGAAACCGCGACAGTCGCGGCGACCGCCCCGGCCGCACCGGTTTCGCCGGCACTGACCCGCGTCGCCGCGCCCGTGTCCCGCTTCCCGGCGGCCGGCCCGGAGCGCCGCTGCCACGGCTCGGAGCTGCGCGAGGTGGACGTGGAGAAGCTCCGGAACTGACGCACCGGACTCCCCCACCCACATGCCGTCGGGGGAGCCGGCCGCCGTCAGTCGATGTAGGCGTCGTCGAGCAGGGTGGACTCCGCGCCGTACTCGCGGAGTTCCTCCTTGATCACCTTGTACGCCAGCCCCTGCGGGTAGCCCTTGCGGGCCAGGAAGCCGAGCAGCCGCCGCAGCGCCGTCTGTTCGTCGACGTTGCCCAGCGAGCCGAGGCGCTTGCGGACCAGCTCCCTGGCCATCTGCTCCTCGGACTCGCGGTCTACCTCGCCCGCAGCCTGCGCGGCGACCTCGTCGTCGACGCCCTTGCGTCGCAACTCGGCCATCAGCGCGGTGCGGGACAGCCCCTGGGTCTCGTGCCGGGACTTCACCCACAGCTCCGCGAACTCCGCGTCGTTCACCAACCCTGCCCGGTCGAGCTTGCCGAGCAGGGTTTCGCTGGTCTCCTCGTCGAACCCCTTGCGGCGCAAGGCCTGCCGGAGCTCCTCCTGAGTCCGCGCACGCACGGCCAGGAGGTCGTAACAGATCTCCTTGGCCTTCTTGTAGCGCTCCTCGGGAGGTAGCTCGGCCGGCGGAATTTTCGGCGCCCTCGCCACCCTCGATCACTCCTCGTCTTCACAACCCAAGCACCACAGCGCAACGCAACCACCGCGGGGGTCCAGGGGGCTCGCCCCCTGGCGGGGGTCCGGGGGTTCGACCCCCGGAGGACACGGCGAAGGGATCAAGGCAAGCGCACTCCGCGAGCACACTTCACCCAATCCCGCAGCCCCGGAACTCCTTCGATCAGAAGTCGACCGGCGCCGGCACGGCTTCGACGGCCTCGGCGTCGACCTGCGCGCCGATGCCCAGCTTCTCCTTGATCCGCTTCTCGATCTCGTTGGCGATGTCCGGGTTGTCGCGCAGGAACTTCCGCGCGTTCTCCTTGCCCTGGCCGAGCTGGTCGCCTTCGTAGGTGTACCAGGCACCGGACTTGCGCAGGATCGCCTGGTCGACACCCATGTCGATGAGCGAACCCTCGCGGGAGACGCCGTGGCCGTACAGGATGTCGAACTCGGCCTGCTTGAAGGGCGGGGCCATCTTGTTCTTCACGACCTTGACGCGGGTGCGGTTGCCGACCGGCTCGCCGCCGTCCTTCAGCGTCTCGATGCGACGGACGTCGAGGCGGACCGACGCGTAGAACTTCAGCGCCTTACCACCGGTCGTCGTCTCCGGGGAGCCGAACATGACGCCGATCTTCTCGCGCAGCTGGTTGATGAAGATCGCGGTGGTGCCGGAGTTGTTCATCGCACCGGTCATCTTGCGCAGCGCCTGGCTCATCAGGCGGGCCTGGAGACCGACGTGCGAGTCACCCATCTCGCCCTCGATCTCGGCGCGCGGCACGAGCGCGGCCACGGAGTCGATGACCAGGATGTCGAGCGCGCCGGAGCGGATCAGCATGTCCGCGATCTCGAGCGCCTGCTCACCGGTGTCCGGCTGGGAGACGAGCAGCGCGTCGGTGTCGACGCCGAGCTTCTTGGCGTACTCCGGGTCGAGCGCGTGCTCCGCGTCGATGAACGCCGCGATGCCGCCGGCGCGCTGCGCGTTCGCCACCGCGTGCAGGGCGACCGTGGTCTTACCGGAGGACTCCGGGCCGTAGATCTCGACCACGCGGCCGCGGGGCAGCCCGCCGATGCCGAGCGCGACGTCGAGGGCGATGGCGCCGGTCGGGATCACGGAGACGGGCGCGCGGCCGTCCTGGCCGAGCCGCATGACCGAGCCCTTGCCGTACTGCTTGTCGATCTGCGCGAGCGCGAGCTCGAGCGCCTTGTCCTTGTCGGGTGCTGCAGGCATGGAAGTCCACCTCGCTGGTCGAAGCCCCCCGTCCCGAGGGCTCTGTGTCGGTTCTTCAGCTGTCCGGTCCGACGCTAGCGGCGGGGACCGACAATTCCAGGCGCGGCGCCCAATCTGTGGATCGCTGGACCCGATGTGGACAACACCTTAGACGAACACCTGTTCGAGGTCGGCAGCGACACACCCTTGCGCTAGAGTTTTCGCCCGCCCGGGTCAGGTTCGTGCGCATCCGCCCAGGTCAGCGCCGTTCACGCGGAACGTCGAAGGCGTCGCAGACCTCGTGCCAGATCTCCTTGGCCGGAATTCCCGCGGTCAGCGCCTGGTCGACCGTGCGGCCGCCGAGCGCGCTGATCACGTGGTCCCTGGCCAGCACCTGCGCCCGCCCAGGGCCGAACTCCTCGGCCATCAGCCGCCGGAAAACCGTGATCCGCATCGGAACCACTCTAACCGGAGGGCGCGAACGGTCCGTTCGCTACCCGCCCGGCTGGACGCTCGCCTCGAAGTAGTTGGCGAGCGTGTCCGGCGTGGTCGCCTGGGCCTGGTCGCTCGAGTTCAGCTGGTAGATGAACCCTGCCAGCGGCCGGTCCGAGACCGTGAACACGAGCACCGCCGACGTCCGGCCCGCGGCCGACGAGTAGTGGCCGGTGAGCCCGTTGCCGCCCCAGTCCGCCTCGGTGCGGTCGCCGCCCGCCGAGGTCAGCAGGCCGTCGGTGTACTGCTTGAGCGAGTCGGCGCTGCTGCCCTGGACGTAGGTGACCTGCGTGCCCGCGCGGCCCGGCGCGGAGCAGGTCGAGGCCACCCCGAGGTTCTCCGCCGGCGCCGCCGGGCCGTTGCCCATGCCCGGCTTGCAGTCACCGGTGTCGGCGATCTTCCCGGCGAGCTGGCGCAGGCAGCCGGTGAGCCCCTTGTCGTCGGCTTGGCCGGGCGTCTTGCACTGATCGGCGGTGTAGGTGGCCGCCGAGGACGACGACGTCAGGAAGAAGGCCAGCCCGGCCGCGAGCACCACGACGACCGCGACCACGATGCCGATGAGCAGCTTCTTCTTCCCGCCGGACTTCGGCTCGGCCCGCTCCGGCGCGGGCGAGTAGCTGGGGAAGTTCGACGGCGCCGGGTTCTGCACCTGCTGCGGGCCGCTGGGCGGGAAGTTCGCCGGCGCGTAGCCCTGGTACTGCGGCGGCGGGGGCTGCGGCGCGTACTGCGGGCGGCCCGCGGCCACCGCCCCTTCGACGTTCTGGGTGCGCGCGCCCAAGCCGTCGCGGGCCACGTGCTGGGCACCGAGCGCGACGGCGGTCTCCGGCTGGTCGAGGCTGCCCGGCACGACGCCGAGCTTCTCCGCGATCATCGTGCCGACCAGCGGCAGCCGGCTCGACCCGCCGACGAGGTAGATGCCGGCCAGCCGGTCCGGGGTCAGGCCGGACGAGCGCAGCGTCCGCGCGAGCAGCTCGACGCTGCGCAGCATCGCCGGCCGGACCAGGCCTTCCAGCTCACCGCGCGTGACGAGGACGTCCTTGAACGGCTCGGGCATCGGCACCTCGGTCTGCGGGTGCCGCGACAGCGCCTCCTTGGCCGCCTTGACGTCTTCCTGCAGCGCGCGCCGGGTGCGCCGGTCGCCGGTGGACTCGGGACGCAGGAGCCGCTGCCAGCGCTGCGGGTCCGAGTGCGAGACCTCGCGCCCGACGTGCACCATCAGCGCCTGGTCGACGTCGAGGCCGCCGAGGTCGGGCAGGCCGTCCTCGGCGAGCACGGTGAACCCGTTCTGCGTGGCGCCGACGACGGCGACGTCGAAGGTGCCCGCCCCGAGGTCGTAGACCGCGAGCGCCTGGCCGGGGGCCAGCGACTTGCCGGGGAACGACGCGAAGTGCGCCGCCGCGGCGACCGGTTCGGGCACCAGCAGGATGTTCCGGTCCATCCCGGCGAGCCGGGCGGCGGACATCAGGACGTTGCGGCGGGTCTGGCCCCACTGCGCGGGGTGGGTCAGCCGGACCTCGTCGGGCTGCTCGCCGCCGAGCTGGCGGGAGGTTTCCTCGAGCACGCGGCGCAGGATGGCGGCCAGCGCGTCGGTCACCGGGACGACGTCGGTGCCCAGTAGCAGAGTCTGCTCGTCGATGCGGCGCTTGGGGTTCGGCTCGAAGCGCGTCGGGTCGAGGCGGGCGCGGCGCTCGGCGTCGCGGCCGACCATGATCGTGCCCTCTTCGGTCGCGAACACCGCCGACGGCATGTTGGCCGAGCCGTCCACCTCGACGACCCGGGGCGGCATGCCGTGCGCCGAAAGGACGGCGACGGTGTTGGACGTCCCGAGGTCCACCGACAGGATCCGCACTGCACTCCCCTTCACGAAAAACACGCCTTGACGGCGTTCGCCGTGATGCTGCCATGCGCGCGGTCACCGTGCGTGCGGACCCGCGAAAGTCATCGCTCCTTGACTTGGGCGGTGATCTCGGGGCACGATAGTTGCGCAGTTCGGTCAACCGAGTTGCTCAGATCGCGCAGAGGAGCGTCCGGATGCCGAAGCTGCTCGTCCTCGGGGACGACCTGACCGGCAGCAACGCGACCGGAGCGCTGTACGCCCGCTTCGGGCTGCGCGCGGTTTCCGTCAACGCGCCGCTCGAGCCGGACGCGCCCTGCTTCCGCGCGGAGAGCGGGATCGACGCCCTCGTGGTCAACCCGGGTACCCGCCACGCACCGCCACCACACGCCGCGCGGGCGGTGCGAACCGCGATCGAGCTGGCCGGGCCCGTCGCGCTGACGGTGAAGCGCGTGGACACGACGCTGCGCGGCAACGTCGGCGTGGAGACCGAGGCCGTCCTGGCTTCGGCGCCGGACGCCCGGGCCCTGGTCGTACCTGCGTTCCCGGACGCCGGCCGGGTCACCCTGGGCGGCCTGCACCTGGTCGACGGCGTGCCCCTGGCCGAAAGCCCGGCGGCGCGCGATCCGCTGGCCCCCGTCCGGTCGTCGCGGATCCGCACGCTCCTGCAGCCGACCGACCGGGAGATCGCCGAACTGCCGCTGGACGTCGTCGAGGAGGGCGTGGAGGCGGTCGTGGCCGCGTTGCGCCGCCCGGCCGGGATCGTCGTCTGCGATGCCACGACGAACCGGCACCTCACCACCGTCGCCAAGGCCGCGGCCCGGCTGGCGGCCGAAGGCACGCGGTGGATCTCGGTGGACTCCGGGCCGTTCGGCGTCCGGCTGGCGGCCGCGCTGGGCCTCGCACCCGGCCACGGCACCGTCCCGCCGGTCCTTTCCGTGGTCGGCAGCATCACCGGGCAGACCCGTGACCAGCTGCTGGAAACCGAGCTGGTGCTGGACGCGCGGTACGTCGACGTCGACCCGGAGCACCCGGATCCACCGTCGATCGCCGCCGCGGCCGGGGAGCTCCTGGATGCCGGGCACCGGGTCGTGGGCATCCGGACGCGGGCCCCTGCGCCGGGTGTCCCGGTCGATCCGGAGGTGGCGGCGCGGATCCCGCCAGCGCTCGGCGAGGCGGCCCGGCTGGTGCTCGGCACGCACCGGATCGGCGGGCTGTACGCCACCGGCGGCGACATCGCCGTCGAGGTCACGAAGTCACTCGGCGCCGAGGGCTTCGAGATAGACACCGAAGTACTGCCCCTGGCGGTCGCCGGGCGGCTTTCCGGCGGCCCGCACGACGGGCTGCCCTTCGCCACCAAAGGCGGGCTGATCGGCGGGCGCGACGCCGCCGTCGCCTGCCTGGAACACCTGAACCACGTGCTGGCCACCGGAAGGAAGAACCCGTGAGCGACCTCCCCATCCTCGCCGTCACCCTCGGCGACCCCGTGGGCATCGGCCCGGAAATCACCCTCAAGACCCTCGCCGAGCCCGAGTCGCTGCAGATGGCCCGCGGCGTCGCGGTCGGTGACGCGGTCGTGCTGGAACGCCTGGTCCGGCACCTCGGCCTGCACCTGGAGATCAACCCCATCGCCACGGTCGCCGACGCGCGCTTCACCACCGGCGTGATCGACATCCTCAACCTCGGCGTCGTCCGGGAAGACCTGCCGTGGGGCGAGGTCAACGCGACCGCGGGGGCCGCCGCCGTGGGCGCGATCGAAGTGGCCACCCGGCTCGCGCTGGCCGGCGAGGTCGACGCGGTCGTGACCGCGCCGATCAACAAGGAGGCGATCTGGGCGGCGGGCTCCCAGCACCTCGGGCACACCGAGATGCTCGGCGAGCTGACCGGCTCGACCCGGTTCAACACGATGTTCTGGGTGTCGGGGCTGAAGATCTTCTTCGCCACCCGGCACCTTTCCCTGCGCGAGGCGATCGACCAGATCACCCGCGAGAACATCGAGCACGCCATCCGCGAGGCCTACACCGCGCTCGAGGTGTTCGGCACCGAGAAACCGAGACTCGCCGTGGCGGCGCTGAACCCGCACGGCGGGGAGAACGGCAAGTTCGGCGACGAGGAGATCGTCGCGATCGCCCCGGCGGTCGCCGCCGCGCGGGCGGCCGGGCTCGACGTGGTCGGCCCGATCCCGGCGGACTCCGTGTTCCACCAAGGGATCCAGGGCCGGTTCGACGGCGTGCTCTCGCTCTACCACGACCAGGGGCACATCGCGTCGAAGACGTACGACTTCGACGGCACGGTGTCGGTGACGGTCGGCCTGCCGATCCTGCGCACGTCGGTCGACCACGGCACGGCGTTCGACATCGCCGGCACCGGCCGGGCCTCACACGGCACGATGGTCGCGGCGTTCAAGGCGGCGGCGACACTGGCGCCGTACGCGCGGAAGCTGCCCGCCATCTACCCGCCGGGCGTCCGGTGATCCCCCGCAAGCGCTGGGCGTACGTCATCCCGGTCGCGGTGGTCATGTACATGCTGGCCTACCTCGACCGCACGAACGTCGCGGTGATCCTGCCCTACATCGGCGACGACTTCCCGCTGTCGGCCAGCGCCAAGGGACTCGCGAGCGGCATCTTCTTCGTCGGCTACCTCGTCCTGCAGATCCCGGCGGCGGTGCTGGCGGTGAAGTGGAGCGCCCGCAAAACCGTGCTGCTGCTGATGATCGCGTGGTCCGTCGCGACGGTGCTGTGCGGACTGGTCCGGAACGAGACCCAGCTGCACCTGGCCCGGCTGCTGCTCGGGCTGTTCGAGGGCGGCGTGTGGCCGGCGGTGCTGATCCTGCTGGCGTCGTGGTTCCCGCAGGCCGAACGGGCCAGGGCGAACGCGCTGTGGATGACGTGCCTGCCGATCTCGGCGATCGTCATGTCCCCGCTGTCCGGGCTGATGCTCGACCACATGTCCTGGCGCTGGGTGTTCGTGATCCAGGGCCTGCCGCCGCTGCTGTGGGCGGTGGTCTGGTGGTTCGCGGTGGCCGACCGGCCGGCGAAGGCCCGCTGGATCTCCGCCGAGGAGCGGGAGTACCTCGAAACCACCCTGAAGGCCGAAGAAGAGGCGAAGCCCGCGTTCGCGAAACAGGGCTACCGGCAAGCGCTGGCGAACCGGCAGGTGCTGCTGCTGATCGGCATCTACTTCTTCTGGATCACCGGGTTCTACGGCTTTTCGCTCTGGCTGCCGTCGGTGGTGAAGACGATGACCGGGGGTTCGGCGACCGCCGTCGGGTTCCTGTCGGCCGTGCCGTACGTCCTCGCGCTGGCCGGGATGGTCGCGTGCGCGCACTGGTCGGACCGGACCGGGGACCGGCGGCTCGCGGTCACCGTCCCGCTGCTCGTCGCGATCGCCGGGCTGCTGCTCGGCAACCTCGTGCACTGGCCGGCGGCGGTGCAGCTGGTGCTGCTCTGCGTCGTCGCGACCGGCGTCTACATGCCCTACGGGCCGTTCTGGGCGATCCCCAGCCGGATCCTCGGCATCGAGGTCGTCGCCGTGGCGATGGGCCTGATCAACGCGCTGGGCAACCTCGGCGGGTTCGCCGGGCCGTACCTGGTCGGCTGGCTCACCGACGTCACCGGCAGCGCGACCACCGGGTTCGTGGTCTTGGCGGCGTTCCTCGCCGTGGCCGCCGGGCTGGCGTTCTTCGGGCTGAAACCCGCGACTGTGGAAGAGTCGGCGCATGTCCCAGCCGCGACCAGGCACCCGTGACCGGCGCGCGATGCTCCTGGAAGCCGTCCGCGACGGCTCCGGCGGCATCGCGGAGCTGGCCGAGGAATTCGGCGTCTCGGAGTCGACGATCCGCCGCGACCTCGCCTCGCTCGCCGGGGCCGGGCACGTCGTCCGCACCTACGGCGGCGCGCTCGACACCGAACGCAGTCCCCGGGAAAAGGACCAGGAGCACGCGGCGGCCAAGGACGCCATCGCCCGCGAGGCCGCCGCGCTGGTCGAGGACGGCGAGGTCGTGCTGCTCGACGCCGGCACGACCACCGGCAGGCTCGCCCGCCACCTCGCCCACCGCGAAGGGCTGACCGTCGTCACGAACGGCGTCAACGCCATCCGTGAGCTCGCGGGCTTCGCCGGGATCGACCTGATCGTCCTCGGCGGCCGCCTCCGGCACCCGAACGAAGCGATCCTCGGCGAGACCGTGCTGGCGCAGCTGCGGCACATCTCACCCGACCGGGTGTTCCTGGGGGCCGACGGCCTGGTCGCCGGCCGGGGCCTGTGCTGCCCGTCACTGGAGCAGTCGGTGGTCAAGCACGCGATGCTGCACGCGGGCGCGGAGGCGTACGTCCTGGCCGACCACTCCAAGCTGGACCAGGCCCCTTTTTCCTACTGGACGCCGCTCGACCGCGACTACCGGCTCATCACCGACGAACCGAAGGTCGACGTCACGTATCCGCAGTTCGCCCAGAGCGTGATCCTCGCCGGAGGATCGGAAACTGTCGGGGGTGCCGCGCATCATGGACGACGTGGCAGCTGACGTGCTCGACCTCTTCTCCCCCGCGACCCGCGACTGGTTCGCGGGGGCCTTCGCCGCGCCCACCGCGGCGCAGGAAGGGGCCTGGCGGGCGGCGCACGCGGGCGAGCACGCCCTCGTCGTCGCGCCGACCGGGTCCGGCAAGACGCTGTCCGCGTTCCTCTGGGCGCTGGACCGGCTGTCGGTGGAACCGCCGCCGGCGGAGGCCACGAAACGCTGCCGGATCCTCTACGTCTCCCCGCTGAAGGCCCTCGCCGTCGACGTCCAGCGGAACCTCCGCGCGCCGCTGGCCGGCATCTCGCAGGCTTCGCGGCGGCTCGGGCTCCCGGTGCCCGCGATCGAGGTCGGCATGCGCACCGGCGACACCACCGCGGCCGAGCGCCGCTCCTTCACCAAGACCCCGCCCGACGTGCTGGTGACCACACCGGAGTCGCTGTTCCTGATCCTCACGTCGTCGGCGCGGGAGTCGCTGCGCGGCGTCGAGACCGTGATCGTCGACGAGGTGCACGCGGTCGCCGGCGGCAAGCGCGGGGCGCACCTCGCGCTGTCGCTGGAGCGGCTGGACTCGCTGCTGCCGAAGCCGGCGCAGCGGATCGGCCTGTCGGCGACGGTCCGCCCGGTCGACGAGGTGAGCGCGTTCCTGGCCGGCGGCCGTCCGGTGCGGGTGGTCCAGCCGAAGCTGGCGAAGACCATCGAGGTGCGCGTCGAGGTCCCGGTCGAGGACATGAGCAACCTCGACGCGCCGCGCGGCGGTCCGGCGCCGAGCCCGCTCGACGAACTGGAGTCGCTGACCGAGGCGTTCCCGCCCGGCGACATCGCGCCCGGTGGCCTGGGCACGCTGGAGGAGATCGCCGGCAACCCCGTGCAGCGGCCGTCCATCTGGCCCGCGGTCGAGGAGCGGGTACTGAGCCTGATCCAGGACCACCGCTCGACCATCGTGTTCGCCAACTCCCGGCGGCTCACCGAGCGGATGACGGCCCGGCTCAACGAACTGGCCGCGGAGCAGACCGAGTTGACGCCCGCCGACACGTTCCCGGCCGAAGCCGTCGGGCAGTCCGGGGTGAGCACCGGCGCGCCGCCGGTGATCGCCCGCGCGCACCACGGGTCGATGTCGCGGGAGCAGCGCACGCACGTCGAGGAAGACCTCAAGTCCGGGCGGCTGCCGTGCGTGGTGGCGACGTCGTCGCTGGAGCTGGGCATCGACATGGGCGCGGTCGACCTCGTGGTGCAGATCGAGGCGCCGCCGACGGTGGCATCGGGGCTGCAGCGCGTCGGCCGGGCCGGGCACCAGGTCGGCGCGGTGTCGTCCGGCGTGATGTTCCCCAAGTTCCGCGGCGACCTCGTCTCCTGCGCGGTGGTCGCCGAGCGGATGGCGAGTGGCGCGATCGAAGCGGTCCGCTACCCGCGCAACCCCCTGGACGTCTTGGCGCAGCACGTGGTCGCGATGGTGGCGCTGGAGCCGTGGACGGTGGCGGACCTCGCGTCGCTGGTGCGCCGGGCGGCGCCGTTCGCCTCGCTGCCGGACGACGCGCTGCACGCGGTGCTCGACATGCTCGCCGGCCGGTACCCGAGCGAGGAGTTCGGCGAGCTGCGAGCCCGGATCACCTGGGACCGCATCGCCGGCGAGCTGCGCGGGCGACCGGGTTCGCAGCGGCTGGCCGTCACCTCCGGCGGCACCATCCCGGACCGCGGCCTGTTCACCGTGATGACGCCGGGCGGGGACGACAAGCCCGGTTCGCGCGTCGGCGAGTTCGACGAGGAGATGGTGTACGAGTCGCGCGTCGGCGACACCATCCTGCTCGGCACGTCGTCGTGGCGGATCACCGACATCACGCACGACCGGGTCATCGTGGTGCCCGCGCCGGGCGAGCCGGCGCGGATGCCGTTCTGGAAGGGCGACGCGCCGGGCCGTCCGCTGGAACTCGGCCGGGCGCTGGGGAAGTTCGTCCGCGAACTGTCCACATCGGACGACGAGAAGGCGCGCGAGCGGGCCACCGCGGCGGGGCTGGACGAGCGGGCGTGCGACAACCTCCTCGCCTACCTGGCCGAACAGAAGTCCGCCACCCGGCACGTGCCGAACGACCGGACGATCCTGCTGGAGCGCTACCGCGACGAGCTGGGCGACTGGCGGATCATCGTGCACTCGCCGTTCGGTGCGCAGGTGAACGCGCCGTGGGCCCTCGCCATCGCCGCTCGGCTGCGGGAGAACCGCGGGGTCGACGCGCAGGTCGCGCACTCCGACGACGGTATCGTGCTGCGCCTGCCGGACGCGCTCGACGCCGAGGGCGGCGACGTCACGATCGGCGCGGACGACATCCTGCTCGATCCCGAAGAGGTCGAGCAGCTGATCGTCGCGGAGGTCGGCGGCTCGGCCGTCTTCGCGGCGCGGTTCCGGGAGTGCGCGGCCCGGTCCCTGCTGCTGCCGCGCCGGGACCCGCGGCGCCGCACTCCCCTGTGGCAGCAACGGCAACGCGCGTCGCAACTGCTGTCGGTCGCGTCGAAGTACGAACGGTTCCCGGTCGTCCTCGAAGCGATGCGGGAGGTCTTGCAGGACGTCTACGACGTGGGCGGACTGCGTGAGCTGATGGCCGACGTCCGGGCCCGCAAGGTCCGGCTGGTGGAGGTCGAGACGCCGGCCGCGTCGCCGTTCGCGCGGAGCCTGCTCTTCGGCTACGTCGGGATGTTCCTGTACGAGACCGACGCGCCGCTGGCCGAGCGGCGCGCGGCGGCGCTGTCGCTGGACTCGGGGCTGCTGGCCGAGCTCCTGGGCACGGAAGCGATCCGCGAACTGCTCGACCCGGAAGCCGTGCGCGAGGTCGAACGGTCGCTGCAGCGGCTCGAGCCCGATCGGCACGCACGCTCGGCGGAGGACGCCGCCGACCTGTTGCGGTTCCTCGGCGACCTGACCGTCGAGGAGGCGGCCGAGCGCGGCATCCAGGCCGAATGGCTCACCGAGCTGGAGGCGGCGCGGCGGGCGATCCGGGTGCGGATCGGCGGCACGGAACGGTTCCTGGCCATCGAAGACTCCGGCAAGGTGCGGGACGCGCTGGGCACCGCGCTGCCGGTGGGGGTGCCCGAGGCGTTCACCGAACCGGTCGCGGACCCGCTCGGCGACCTGCTGTCCCGCTACGCCCGCGGCCGCGGGCCGTTCGCGGCGGCGACCGTCGCCGCCCGGTTCGGTCTGGGCATGGCGGTCGTCACCGGCGTCCTCGACCGGATGACCGGGGAAGGCCGCCTGGTACGTGGCGAGCTGAGCCCGATCGGTCATCCGGACACCCACGGAGTGGGTGTCGAATACTGCGATTCGGCGGTCCTGCGGCGGCTGCGGCGGGCGTCGCTGGCGAAGCTGCGGGCCGAGGTGGAGCCGGTCGAACCGGCGGCGCTGGGCCGGTTCCTGCCGTCGTGGCACGGGTTCGGCGGCCGCGTCCGGGCGGCACCCACGGCGGACGACGTGCTGTCGGTGGTCGAGCAGCTCGCCGGGGCACCGTTGCCGGCGAGCGCGGTGGAGTCGCTGATCCTGCCCGGCCGGCTGCCGGGCTACTCCCCCGCGTTGCTGGACGAGCTGACGACCGCGGGCGAGGTCACGTGGGCGGGCTGCGGCGCGCTGTCCGGCGGGGACGGGTGGATCGCCCTCGCTCCCACGGACGTCGCCGACCTGCTGCTGCCGGAGGTCGTCGAGGACATCCCGACCGGCCCGCTGCACGACGCGATCGTGTCCACTTTGGAGGGTGGCGCGCTGTTCTTCCGCCAGCTGGTGGACCGCGCGAGCGTGCTGGTGGACAAGGCACCGGACGACGCCGAAGTCGTGGCGGCACTGTGGGACCTGGTGTGGGCCGGGCTGGTCACGGGCGACACGCTGGGACCGTTGCGGGCCCAGGTGGCCGGCCACGGCGCGCACAAGCCGCGGCGCCAGGCGCCTCGCGGCCGGTACGCGCGGTTGCGGGCGGGGCGGCCGCAGATGCCGTCACGGTCGGGACCACCGACGGTCGCCGGCCGCTGGGCGCTGACGCCGTCGCGCGAAACCGACGCGACCCGGCGGGCCCACGCGCGGACGGAAGCGTTCCTGGAGCGCCACGGCGTCCTGACCCGCGGCGCGCTCGACACCGAACGCGTCACCGGCGGGTTTTCGGGGATCTACAAGGTGCTCCGCGGCATGGAAGACACCGGCCAGGTGATCCGCGGCTACGTCGTCGAAGGCCTGGGCGCGGCCCAGTTCGCGGCGAAGGGGGCGGTGGACAGGCTGCGCGCGCTGTCGGGCCCGGGCCGCCCGGCACCCGGCCGCGCGGTGGTGCTGGCGGCGGCGGACCCGGCCCAGCCGTACGGCGCGGCGCTCCCCTGGCCGGCCGCGACGGGCGACACGAAGCACCGTCCGGCACGCAAGGCCGGTGCGCTGGCGGTGCTGGTGGACGGAGTTCCGGCGTTGTACGTCGAGCGAGGAGGCCGGTCACTGCTGAGCTTCACCGAGGAACGGCAACCGCTGTCGGACGCGGCGCAGGCGCTGTCGGCCGCGGTCCGGGAAGGCTGGCTGGGCCAGCTGGCGGTCCAGCGCGCGGACGGCGAGCAGGCGCTGACGTCGGAGCTGGCGGAGGTCCTGCGGGAAGCCGGTTTCCGGGCCACGCCCTCAGGCCTGCGTCTGCGGGCCTAAGCTGCCAGTCCGACACGCACGAAGGATGTTCTGCTCATGGCCATGCGCGAACTGCGCTATTTCGGGGACCCGATCCTCAAGTCCGTCTGCGACCCGGTCAAGGTGTTCGACGCAAAGCTCGAGGCACTCGTGCGGGACCTGGTCGACTCGGTGAAGCCGGCGGGGCGCGCCGGGCTGGCCGCACCGCAGATCGGTGTCGGGCTGCGCATCTTCAGCTACGACGTCGCCGGGCTCGCCGGGTACGTCGTCAACCCGGAGATCGTCGAGCTGTCCGAGGAGACGCACGAGATCGACGAGGGCTGCCTGTCGGTACCGGAGCTGTGGTTCCCCACGAAGCGCGCGAAGCACGCGAAGGTCCGAGGCGTCGACATCCACAACGAGCCGATCGAGGTCGAAGGCGAGGACGTGCTGGCCCAGTGCCTCCAGCACGAAACCGACCACCTCGACGGAGTGCTCTACCTGGACCGCCTCACAGCCGAGCGCAAGAAGACGGCCATGCGCGAAGCGCGCGACAAGGACTGGTTCTGGAAGCGCTGACCAGCTGAGCCCGGCGGCGGGGTCCCTCACTGCGCACGATGGCATCGCGCACGCAGGCGGCACTCGCGGCACCGAGACCATCCCGGCAACCAGGCGACGACGTGTCCTCCAGGCCCGGCACGATCCCGCCGCACAGCCGACCCTCGGCCCCGGGCTACCTCGGCGCCGGTCAAGCCGCGCAGCCGGCCCTTGGCAGGCCACCTCGGCGCCGGTCGGCGGAGTAGCTGGCCCTTGGCGCGGGCCATCTCGGCATCGGCCAGACCGCGCAACTGGCCCCTGGTCCCAGGCCACCTCGGCTCGGTCAGGCCGCGCGGCCGGCCCTGGCGCGGGCCACCTCGGCGTCGGCCAGACCGCGTAGCCGGTCCTCGGCCCCAGGCCACCTCGGCCTCGGTCAGGCCGCGCAGCCGGCCCTGGCGCGGGCCACCTCGGCGTCGGCCAGACCGCGTAGCCGGTCCTCGGCCCCAGGCCACCCGGCGTCGGTTAAGCCGCGCAGCCGGCCCTTGGCGCGGGCCGTCTCGGCGTCGGTCAAGCCGTCGCCGCGGTCGGGTCGTCGGTCAGGCCGGCAGAACCATCCGCAGCTGGGTGCCGTCCTCGGTGGTGCGTTCCGTCCGCAAGCCCGCTCGGGCCGCCGTGCGAGCCAGGACCTCGTCGCCGGGGAGGCAGTCCGCCCGCAGCTCCCTGATCCCTTCGGCCTCCGCGAGCACCGCCACCCTGTCCAGCAGGGCCGTGCCGATGCCCTGGCGCTGCCAGTCGTCCTCCACCAGCAGGGAAATCTCGGCGCCGCCCGCCGCGGACGGGATCAGCTGGGCCAGGCCGATCACCTCGCGGCCGAAGACCGCGAGCACGCTCGTCCCGCGCGGGGGCACCAGCAACCGGTGCAGCCAGCGGCGCGGGACCGTCCGGACTCCCGTGTGGTAGCGGCGGAAGAGCGTCGCCGTCGAACAGCGGCGGTGCAGTCCGGACACCGCTTCGGCGTCGGCGGGGACGCCCTTGCGCAGGACGATCGCCGCGCCGTCCGGGCGGTTCAGCACCACCGGGCCCGAGACGTTCCGGGCCGCCGCGGTCAGCAGCGTCACCAGCGCTTCGGCGCGGGTCAGCTCCAGCTGCACGAACGGCGCCCATTGACGCCGCGCCACCAGCGCGTCCCCGCCGCTCAGCCCGAACACGGCCCGGTGCCCGCTCTCGGTGCGGGCCGGGTTCGCCTCCGCCGTGGGGACGCGCGTCACCACGTCCGCGGCCAGCACGTCCTTCAGCACCTCGGCGAGCCGAGCGGGCTGGTCGACCGCGCGGCGGACCGCGAGCAGCGTCGACGACGCCGGGTCGACCAGCTCGTGGACGTCGGCGTCGATGATCGCCGTGCACTCGCAGCCCTCGGCGCGGATGGCGTCGACGAGGTGCCGCCGGGGCAGGCCGGTCGCCGGGCGCAGGACGATCTCGTCGAGCACCCCGCCGGGCACGGGTAGCACGGCCAGGCCGAGGATGTTGCACTCGAGGTCGGCGAGCCGGATCGCGATGCGGGCCAACGTGCCGGGGTGGTCGTGCATCCGGATCCGCACCCGCCACACCGGCGGCTCGGCCGCCACTTCGACGGCCGTGTCCAGGCCGAGCTGGGGCAACGCTCTGGAGGTCTTCATGCCCCCCACGGTCCTCCGCGCTTGTTGCAGCTCCGGGACGCGAGTGTTTCGCGCAGATCAGCGTTCGCCGCGGCCGGCAACCCGGCCGAAACGGTCAGCGCGGCGTCAGCACGCAGAACTCGTTGCCCTCCGGGTCCATCAGCACGCGCCACGGCAGCGCCGGCCCGCCGAGGTCCGCGGGCGCCGCACCCGCGGCCACGACCTCCGACACCGCCTCCGCGTGTTCGGTACCCGAAGGCGGCGCGACATCGAGGTGGACCCGGTTCTTGACCCGCTTCACGTCGTCGTTGCGGAGGAACTCCAGCCACGGCCCGCGCCCCGACGGCGCGCGCAGCCCCACCAGGACGTCACCTTCGCGGGCACCGACCGGCCAGCCGGTGAGCCGCGCCCAGAAGCCCGCCATGAGGTCCGGATCATGGGCGTCGACCACGATCGAGGCCACCGCGCCCGCCCCCGCGTACCGGTCGCGGGGCTCGAGGACGCAGAACTCGTTGCCCTCCGGGTCCGCGAGCACGACCCACGGCACCGCGCCCTGCCCGAGGTCGACCCGGCTGCCGCCGAGCTCCAAGGCACGCGACACCAGCTCGGCCTGGTGCGAGAGCGTCGTGCTCGCCAGGTCGAGGTGGATCCGGTTCTTCACTTCCTTGGGCTCGGGAACGGGCACGAAGACGAGGTCCAGGCCCCAGCCGTCGGCTTCCGGAGCGCGCACGTCGACCTCGTCCGGCTCCTCGAGCGCGACGTGCCAGCCGAGCAGCGCGGCCCAGAAGTCCGCCAGGACCCTTGGCCGCGCCGCGTCGATCACCAGGTTCACCAGGCGCGTGGTCATGCGCCGCAGGCTAACCGCCACCCCCGACAGTTCCGGTTCGGCTTCCCCACCGGCCGGGTCATCGGGTCGCGAGCCGCATCAGCGCCCAGAGCTGGGCGGCCTGGTCGTGCACTCCCCGCACGGTCACCGAGGTCAGGGACGAACGGCCCCACAACCACAGGTAGATCCGCCCGGGTTCCGCGGCCGTGACGACGTCGTCCGCGGCCTCGGCCTCCTCGGCCGAACAGCGCCAGGCCTCCGTCGCCTCGGGCCCGGCCCGCGCGATCCAGCTGTGCGCGCCGGTGCGCACGCCGACCGAGCCCGCTTTCGTGCCGGTCAGCCCCAGCATCGGCAGCTTCTGGCCGAACCAGAGGGTCAGCGCCTCGTCGATGCCGTCGATCGCGAGGTCTTCGGCGATGTCACGCTCCGGGGTGCCCGCCGCCTGCTCGACGTCGACGCGGTGGACCAGCGTCTCGTGCAGCATCCGCCGCCGCCAGAACCCGTACGTCGGGTCCGCCGGCCACCAGGTGTCGGCGCGCTCTTCCGGTTCGTGCGCGGCCAACTCGTCGAGCAGCTCGGCCAGACCGATCTCCAGGTAGGCCGCCACGCTCTGGCCCGGCTCGGGGTCACGCTGCCAGTCTTCGGGGTTGCGGCCTTCGGCCAGCCGGCGCCGGACCATCCGGTAGAGGCTCCCGACGTGCCGCGCCACCTCGGCGGCCGACCAGCCCGGGCAGGCGGGCACCGGCGCTTCGGCGGGCGCCGCGTGGACGGCCTCGGCCAGCACCCGGCCTTCGATCCCCAGCGCCGTGAGCAGCCGCCCTTGGTCGACCGGGCCGTGCTCACGCGACATGGGCTTCCCCGGTGATCGGGAGGCCGTGCACCAGGCGCCGGACCAGTTCGAGGAACGGCGTGGCGGCGCGCACCAGCCCATCGGCCGACTCGGCGGTGACCTTGCCGGTGATCCCGGCCTGCGCGGCGGCGCGCGCGGACGAGTTGCCCGCGAAGAAGGCCGACCATTCCCGCAGTTCAGGGGCAACGGAGTCGAGCAGGAGCCAGGTGCTGGCCGGCCGCGCACGCCCCCGGTGCGGCCGCCCCCGCGCAGCGAGCACAGCGGCGGCCCCGCGCAGGGCGGCGAGGTAGGCACCGATGAAGCGTTCGGCGGGAGCGGTCTCCCGTTCGGCCTCGGCGAGCCCGCGCCGAGCTTGGGCGAGCAGCCCGGCCGCAACGGGCGGCGCGGGCGGGCGCAGGGACATGGGCAGCTGGGACTGGACGTGCTCGGCATCGGCGGCGGGCGGGCGCAGCGAGGTCGGCAACTCAGGCTGACTGGGGTCCGCGGTCGGCGCAGGCGGGTGCGGCATCGGCAGCTGGGCCTGCTCAAGCTCCGCATCGGCGGCCGGCCGGGGCAGCGACATCGACGGCCCGCCATCCGCACGGGCGGCGGGCGGGGGGCTGGGCAGCTCGGACCGAGCACCATCCGCACGGGCGGCGGGCGGGCGCTCTGGCTGCCCCGAGACCGCGGTCGGCATCGAGGGGTGCGGCATCGGCAGCTGGGCCTGCTCAAGCTCCGCACCGGCGACCGGCGAGCGCTCCGCACGCGCTGCAGCCGGGCGCTGAGAGGCGGGCAGCTCGGACGGACCGCCATCCGCATCGGCGGAGGCCGGGCGCGGCGAGGCAGGCACCTCGGCCCGACCGCCATCCGCACCGGCGGCAGCCAGGCGCTCTGGCTGCCCCGAGACCGCGGTCGGCACCGACGAGTGCGGCATCGGCAGCTGGGCCTGCTCAAGCTCGGCATCAGCGACCGGCGAGCGCTCCGCACCGGCGACCGGCGAGCGCTCCGCACGGGCGGCAGGCGGGCGCGGGGAGGTGGGCAGCTGGGAATTCGCACCCACCGGGCGCGGCGACATCGGCAGCTCAGGCTGTCCCGAGTCGACCGGAACCGACGAGCGCGGACGGGACCCCGCGGACCTCGGCGGGGTTCGCCGGGGGCGGCCGTGGTGGGTGCCGGCCGCTGGTGGGGTGACCGGCGGGCGCAGCGGCATGGGCAGCTGCGGCTGCCCGGACTCCGTGGGGGACACGACCTTGACGGACATGACGACCCTCCTCCTGCGCGGGGTGAGCCCGATCGAGCACCCGGCGGCGGGACGCTTCCCCCGCCCCGCCGCCGGGCACCTGACCGGTGCGCGCTCACCGATGTCGAACGTCTGTTCGAACAATTTCCAGAGTAACCCCGACCCGGTGTCCGCTCAACCCCACGGGTGGAATCCCCGGACGTGGTGCGGGACACCAGGTCGGTGGCGTGATCTCATAGGTTCATGAGTTCGCTGGACCACCCCGCCGTCGCCAAGGTGGCGGCCGCGCTGGCCGAAGCCGGGCAGCACGCCGCCGCCGAGGGCATCCGCGTGCTGCCCGCCGAGGTCCGGACCGCCGCCCAGGCGGCCGAAGCGCTCGACGTGCCCGTGGGGGCCATCGCCAACAGCCTCATCTTCCGCCTGGGGTCCGACAAAAAAGCGCTCCTCGCGCTGACCTCGGGTGCCCACCGCGCGGATCCGGCAACCCTCGAACGCCTGGCCGGGGCCGAAATCGGCAAGGCCGACGCGACTTTTGTGCGAGAGCACACAGGCCAGCCGATCGGCGGCGTCGCCCCGGCCGGGCACCCGTCGCCGCTGCCGACCCTCGTCGACACCGCCCTGCGCGCCCACGACGTCGTGTGGGCCGCCGCCGGGCACCCCAAGACCGTCTACCCCACCACCTTCGCGGAGCTGGTCGCCTTGACCGGGGGCACCCCGGGCGCGCTCAGCGGCGCGGAGGAAGATGGACAGCCGTGACCGCGATGCCCGCCGGCTGCTCCCGCTACGTCCAGCTCTCCTCGGACGAGTTCCGCGCCCGCCTGCCCGAGGCGCTGGACATCTACGTCCGGGCGATGCGCTACCCGGCCGGCACCGCCGAGCAGCGCGCGCCGATGTGGCTCACCCACGCGCTGCGTGAGGGCTGGCGCTGCATGGCCGCGCTCGACGCCGACGGCGTCCTGCTCGGCCTCGCCTACGGCTACCGCGGCCGGGCCGGGCAGTGGTGGCACGAGCAGGTGCGCCACGGCCTGAGCCGCCGCTTCGGGCCCGAAGCGGCGGAGCGCTGGCTGTCGGACTACTTCGAGCTGACCGAGATCCACGTCAAGCCGGAGAACCAGGGCCACCAGATCGGCGAGGACCTGCTGCGGAGCCTGCTGGACAGCGTGCCGAGCGCGAACGTCCTGCTGTCGACGCCCGAGGGCACGAGCCGGGCGTGGAAGCTCTACCGCCGGACCGGGTTCGTCGACGTCCTGCGCGACTACCACTTCGCCGGCGACCCGCGGCCGTTCGCGATCCTCGGGCGCGCGCTGCCCCTCGACCCGCGCTGAACCTCAGCGTCGCTCAGGCCGCCAGTACCCGATCGCCAGTGCCCCGGCCAGGACGGCGGCGCCGCACCAGGCCGTGACGCTGAGCCGTTCCCCGAGAAACGCGGCGGACAGGACCGCGGCCGTCAGCGGCTCGAGCACCGCCGACAGCGCGCCCAGGACGGGGTGCGCCGTCGCCAGGCCGCGCAGGTAGGCGGCGTAGGCGAGCGCGGTGGGCACCACGCCGAGGTAGCAGACCACCGCGAGGACGTCCGCGTGCAGCGGCAGCGCCATGCCCGTCCAGCTCGCCACGGGGGTGAGCAGGAGGCCGCCGGTCAGGCAGCCGAACGCCGTCGTGGGCAGCGGCCCCAGGCCGTCGACCGGCTTCGCGGTGAGCAGCGTCAGGGTCGCGAAGCCCGCCGCGGCGAGGAGCGCGAGGCCGAGACCGCCGAACAGGTGGGCGGGTTCGTCCGGTGACCAGCGGAGCAGCGCCAGGCCGGCGAGCGTGCCGGCGAGGGAGAGCAGCGTCCAGCGATGGGGCCGGCGCACCGCGGCGAGCGTGACGAAGACGGGTGCGGCGCCGATGGTGGTCATCGTGGCGACGCTGACCGAGCTGAGCGCGACGGCGGCGAAGTAGCTCGCCTGGAAGAGCGCGAAGAGCGCCCCGACGGCGAGAAGGCGCTTCGCTGCTTCGGCCGTACGCGGGAGAGTGCCGCCTTTCAGCAGGACGAAGAGGGTGGCGACGCCGCCGCCGACGAGCAGCCGGTACGCGGCCACGGCGAGCGGGTGGAGGCCGGCGAGCTGACCGAGCAGCGAGCCGGCGAGGCCACCGGTGCCCCAGAGGACACCGGCGAGAACGAGCGCGGCCGAGGAACGGGCGCGCGTGGGTAGTGACAGCAAAGGAAACGCTCCTGCGTCGAAGGATTCGGGAGATCGACGACGCGGGGCGGTGCGCACCAGAAATCAGCCGCGGGCACTCGAGGCCACGCGGCGAGGGACCACCCCGCTCAGACGCGGGGCGGCGGGGAGATGACGAGAATTCGGCGCACGAGGGCGAACCTAACGGCGGTGAGCGCCGTGCGGCCACCGGTTTTCCGGCGACCGCACGGCGAACCTCAGTCCAGCTGGGCCAGCTGCTCCCGCAGCGTGTCCAGCCCCATCCCGCCCATCCTCAACGCCTGCGTGTGGAACCGCTTGATGTCGAACCCCGCACCCGCGCGGCTCTGGGCCTCCGAACGGGCCGCCAGCCAGAGGCGCTCGCCGATCTTGTACGCCGGGGCCTGGCCGGGCCAGCCCAGGTACCTGTCGATCTCGTCGCGTACGTGGGCTTCGTCCGTGATCGTGCGGGTCAGCATGAACTCCAGCCCGAGCTCCGGCGTCCACCGCGAACCCTCGTGGAAGCCCGTTCCCGCCGGGATCTCCAGCTCCAGGTGCATGCCCAGGTCCACCACCACGCGCGCCGCGCGGAAGAGTTGCTCGGACAGCATTCCCAGGAGGTCTCCGTCGTCGGACAGGTAGCCCAGTTCCTCCATCAGGCGCTCCGAATACAGCGCCCAGCCCTCCGCGTGGCCCGACGTGAACGCCATCAGGCGCTGGTACTTGTTCAGCCCCTCGGACTGGTCCACCGCCGTCGCGATCTGGAGGTGGTGGCCCGGTGCTCCCTCGTGGTACACCGTGCTCGTCTCGCGCCACGTGACGAACTCCTCGCGGCCGGACGGCAGGGACCACCACATCCGGCCCGGGCGGCCGAAGTCCTCGCTCGGGCCCGTGTAGTACGCGCCGACGCCGCCGCCCGGTGGGGCGATCTTGCACTCCAGTGCCATCACGCGGTCGGAAATGTCGAAGTGCTTGCCGCGCAACGACTTCAGCGCTTCGTCGGACAGGTTCTGCATCCACGCCTCGAACTCCGCGCGGCCGCGGACGCGGTAGCGGGGGTCGGCGTCCAGGATCGCGGCGGCCTCCGTCAGGGACGCACCCGCCTTGACGCGGTTCGCGACGGCCCGCATCTCCGACTCGATCCGGGCGAACTCCGCCCAGCCCCACTCGTACGCTTCGCGCAGGTCCAGCGCCGCGCCGACGAAGTACCGCGACCACAGGCGGTAGACGTCCTCGCCGACGGCGTCCTTGACCGGGGCCTTCGGCGCCAGCTCGGCCCGCAGGAACCCGGCGAACTCCGCGAACGCCTCCTCGGCCGCCCGCGCGCCGTGCGTGAGGTCGCCCTTCAGCGCTTCACCCTGCGAAGCCGCGCCGCCGACGAGCTGGGTGAAGAACCCCTTCTCCTCCTTCAGCCCGGCCCACGTCTCGCACTGCTCCGCCACCTTCGCGACCTGACGCAGCGCCGAGACGTGCCCCGCGTCGGCCGCCGTGAGCAGGCCGTTGCGCACGTTCGCGAGGGCCTGCGGGACCTCGCCGATCCGGGCCGAGACGACCGACCAGTCCTGCTCGGTGTCGAGCGGCATCAGGTCGAACGCCATCCGCAGCTCCTGCACCGGGCTGGAGATGACGTTCAGGCTCGCGACGTCGAGGCCGGCCTCGTGGATCTCCAGCTCCAGCCCGACGCGCTCGGTGAACACGGCCTTGGCGGCGCGCTCGGCGGCGTCCCGAGGCTCGGCGGCCGTGACGCCGGCGTGCGCGCGGGCGCCGAGCCCGGCGCGTTCGGCGAACCCGTCCGCCGAGTAGTCGGTCAGCCGGCGGTCGTGACCCTTGACGCCGATGACCGTCGCGACGACCGGGTCCGCGGCCGCGTAGTCGTCGACGTAGCGGTCACAGATCTCGTGAACGCCTTCGGAAGCAGTAGAAGCCATGCGCCGCACGCTACCGGGCCACTACGGGCCCGCGGTACGGACTTAAGTGCGGGCCGGGACGAGCCCCAGCCGCGCGATGACCTCGCGCGTCGCCTTCGACCGGTTGAACGTGTAGAAGTGCAGGTTCGGCACGCCCTCGGCGATCAGCTTCTCGCACAGCTCCGTGATGACGTCGATGCCCGCCGCGCGGAACGCCTTGGGGTCGTCGGCCAGCGGCTCGAGCCGGTCGAGCAGCTTGCGGGGCGCCGGTGCGCCGGACAGCTTGATCGTCGTCTGCAGGGTCCGCAGCGTGGTCAGCGGCATGACGCCGGGCAGCACCGGGACGTCGCAGCCGGTCGCGGCGACCCGGTCGCGCAGCCGGAGGAAGTCCTCGGCGTCGTGGAACAGCTGCGCGATCGCGAAGTCCGCGCCCGCGCGCAGCTTGCGGACCAGGTACTTCGTGTCGGTCTCCAGGTCGGCCGAGCGCGGGTGGCCGTAGGTGTACGCCGACACGCCGACGCAGAAGTCGCCCAGCTCGCGCACCAGCTGCACCAGCTCTTCGGCGTAGGTCAGGCCCTCCGGGTGCGGGACCCAGTCGCCGTAGACGTCGCCCGGCGGGTCGCCGCGCAGCGCGAGGATGTTGCGGACGCCGACCGAGGCGTACCAGCCGATCACGTTCCGCAGCTCGGCGACGGTGTGGTTGACCGCGGTCAGGTGCGCCATCGGCACCAGCGTGGTCTCGGTGGCGACGCGCGCGATGCTGCGGATCGTGCCGTCGCGGCT
Source organism: Amycolatopsis sp. NPDC114504 (assembly GCF_055633595.1). Lineage (NCBI taxonomy): Bacteria > Bacillati > Actinomycetota > Actinomycetes > Pseudonocardiales > Pseudonocardiaceae > Amycolatopsis > Amycolatopsis sp. NPDC114504. Next base: position 2,239,660 of record NZ_JBVKDU010000001.1, read on the forward strand.
GGAGCCGCCGGCACCGTAGGTGATCGACATGTAGGCCGGGTCGTACGGCTCGAGCTCCCGGATCGCCTTCCAGAGGACGGCCTCGTCCGCCGTGTCCCGGGGCGGGAAGAACTCGATGGAGAACTTCGGCCCTTCTCCGCGCAACCGCTCGATCACCGACGTCATACCTCGAATGTTAAGGGTCCCGGCTCTAGACTCGATACAGGAGTGAGCGATGAGGGATGACGACGCGAGCTGGGACGAGGACGTGCGCCTGGCCGTTTACCACGCCTTCGCCGACCGCGGCCGCGCGCCGAGCGGGCCGGAGCTGGCCGACGCCGCCGGCGGGTCGCTGGCCGTCGCCAAGCAGGCGCTGCACCGCCTCGCCGGCGCCCACCACCTGGTGCTCGACGAGTGCGAGCACGTCGTGCTGGCCCACCCGTTCGCGGCGAAGTCGCTCGGCTTCTCGGTGATGGGCTCGCACACGCTGTGGTGGGGCGGCTGCGCGTGGGACTCCTTCGCCATCCCCCACCTGGTCGCCGACGAGCCGGAGGTGCTCGTCGCGACCCGCTGTCCCGGCTGCGACCAGCCGCACGCCCTGGTCGTCGACCGCGCCGCGCCGCCCGCGGGCGCACAGGTGGCGCACTTCCTCGTGCCCGCCGCGCGGATGTGGGACGACGTGCTGCACACCTGCGGGCACCAGCGGCTGTTCTGCTGCGAGTCCTGTGTGGACGCCTGGCTGGCGGCGACCGGGCAGGCCAAGGGGTACGTCATGGACCTCGTCACGCTCTGGCGGCTCGCCCGCGGCTGGTACGAAGGCCGGCTCGAGCGCGGCTACCGGCGGCGCGAACCGGACAGCGCCGTCGCCTACTTCGCCGAAGCGGGCCTGACCGGCCCGTTCTGGGCCGCCACAGCCGGAGTCTGACCGGAGTCTGATTCGCCACATCCGGGTGCCCCGGCGGCCCGCGCCCCCGCCGGTTCCGCGAGGATGGCCGCATGAACACGCCCGTTTCCGACGCCGATCTGCCCGCCGACGTCGAGCGCGCGCTGGCCGGGTTCCTCGGCCGGGCGAGCGCGGAAATCGTGGCGACCGAACCGACCGTGAAGGCCGGGATCGACGCGCTGAGCGGGTTCGTGCTGACCGGGGGCAAACGCTTGCGCCCCACGTTCGCCTGGTGGGGCTGGCGCGGCGCGGGCGGCGACCCGGCGGGCCCGGACGCCGAGGGCGTGCTGCAGGCGGTGTCCAGCCTCGAGCTGATCCAGGCGTGCGCGCTGATCCACGACGACCTGATCGACTCCTCCGACTCCCGCCGCGGTTTCCCGACCGTGCACATCGCGGGCGCGAAGCTGCATGCCGACCAGGGCTGGCTCGGCTCCCCCGCGACGTTCGGCCTGGCCACCGCGGTGCTCGTCGGCGACCTGGCCCTGGCCTGGGCCGACGACATGTTCGCCGACGCCCCGCTGCCCGCCGAAACGCTCGCCGCGGCCCGCCCCGCGTGGCGCGCGATGCGCACCGAGGTGCTCGCCGGGCAGTACCTCGACGTCCGCACGCAGGCGACCGGCGACGCCTCCGTCGAGGCCGCGCTCAAGATCGACCGGCTCAAGACCGCCGCCTACACCGTCCAGCGGCCGCTGCACCTCGGCGCCGCGCTCGGCGGGGCCTCCCCCGAGCTGATCGACACGCTGCTCGAGTTCGGCGGCGAGGTCGGCATCGCGTTCCAGCTGCGTGACGACCTGCTGGGCGTGTTCGGCGACCCGTCGGTCACCGGCAAGCCCGCCGGCGACGACCTGCGCGAGGGCAAGCGCACGCTGCTCGTCGCGCTCGGCCTGCAGCTCGCCGCCGAGACGGGCGAGACGGCCGCGGCGACGGTCATCGCCGACGCGATCGGCGACGCGGACCTCTCCGACGAGGGCGTCGAGACCGTGCGGATGGCGTTGCAGCAGGTCGGCGCGGTCGACGCCGTCGAGCGGCGGATCGACGAGCTGACCACCGCGGCGATGGCCGCCCTCGAGCGCGCGCACCTGGCCGAGCCCGCGCCGGAGGCGCTGACCGGGCTGGTCGTCAAGGCCACCCAGCGGACGTACTGACGTGCGGCGGATCGACGGCCCGGCCGACCACGTCGTCGTCATCGGGGCCGGGCTGGCCGGGCTTTCCGCGACCCTGCACCTGCTCGGTGCGGGCCGCCGCGTCACGCTGCTGGAGCAGGCCGACGTCCCGGGCGGGCGCGCCGGGCAGGCGAACTTCGACGGCAACGCCGTGGACACCGGCGCGAGCGTGCTGACCATGCCCGAACTGCTCGAAGAGGCGTTCGCCGCGGTCGGCGAGCCGCTGGCCAAGAACCTTCGCCTGACCAGGCTGGACCCGGCCTACCGGGCGCGGTTCGCCGACGGCCGCGAGCTGGCGCTGCACACCGACGGCGACGCGATGGAGGCCGAGATCCGTGCCTTCGCGGGTGCTCGCGAGGCGGCGGGCTACCGGGCGCTGCGACGCTGGCTGACCGAGCTGTACGCCGTGCAGAAGGACCGGTTCCTCGCGACGAACTTCGATTCGCCGTTCGACCTGGCCCGTCCCGAGCTGGCGAAGCTCGCGGCGCTGGGCGGGTTCGGCCGGCTCGGCCCGCGCGTCGGCCGCTACCTGCTCGACGAGCGGGTCCGGCGGCTGTTCACCTTCCAGGCGCTCTACGCGGGTCTCGACCCGGCGAGCGCGATCGGCGCGTACGGCGTCATCGCCTACATGGACACCGTCGGCGGCGTCTACTACCCCGAGGGCGGGATGGGCGAGATCGGCCGGGCGATGACCGGCGCGGCGGCCCGGGCGGGCGCGGACGTGCGGTTCGGCACCGAGGCCGCGTGGCTCGAGCGGGTGAGTTCGCGGGTGCGCGCGGTCCGGACGCGCTCGGGCGAGCGGATCGCCTGCGACGCCGTCGTCCTCGCCACCGAGCTGACCGCGGCCTACCGGCTCATCGGCGCCCGGCCCCGGCGGCCGGTGCCGCTGCGGTACTCGCCGTCCGCCGTCGTCCTGCACGGCCGGACGACGCGGGCGTGGGACCTCGGGCACCACACGATCTACTTCGGCGACGCCTGGGAGCGGACGTTCGCCGAGATCATCCGCGAGGGGAAGCTCATGAGCGACCCGTCGCTGCTGGTCACGCGCCCGACGGCGACCGACCCGGGGCTCGCCGGGCGCGGCGGCGAGATCGTCTCGGTGCTCGCGCCGGCGCCGAACCTGCGTCGCGGGCCGATCGACTGGGAGCGCGTACGCGGGCCGTACCGCGAAGAGCTCCTTCGCACGCTCGAAGCGCGCGGCCTGACCGGCTTCGGCGACGACTTCACCCTCGACGAGACGATCACCCCGGCGGACTGGGCGGCGCGCGGGCTCGCGGCCGGGACGCCGTTCTCGCTGGCGCACACGTTCGCGCAGACCGGCCCGTTCCGGCCCGCGAACCTGGTGCGCGCGGCGGGCAACGTCGTGCTCGCCGGCTGCGGCACGACCCCCGGCGTCGGCATCCCGCCCGTGCTCATCTCCGGACGACTGGCAGCGGAAAGGATCACCGGCCGGTGAACGACTTTGCCGATAGTTCCCGATCCGACCGGCAGTCACGGCGGAAACCCTCGCCTCATGCGGATCGACTGCGGGCCGTGTCCGCCTGCTTTCGGCCGAATCGGGAACTGGACGCCGCGGGCATCGCCGACCCGGACCTGCGGGCCGCGTACACGGAGTGCCGCCGCATCAACGCCCACCACGGGCGCACGTTCTTCCTGGCCACCCGGCTGCTGCCGGCGCGGGCCCGGCCGGCCGCGCACACGCTCTACGGGTTCGCGCGGATGGCCGACGAACTGGTCGACAACCCCGAGCCGGGCAGCGATCCGGCGGTGGCCCTCGACCGGGTGGCCGCGCTCGTCGACGTCGTCTTCGACGGCGGGACCCCGGCCGACCCGGTGCTCGCGGCGCTGGCCGACACGGTGCGCCGGTACGGCATCGAGCGCGGCCTGTTCGACGCGTTCCTGAAGTCGATGCGGATGGATCTCAAGCCGGTCGAGTACCGGACGTTCGCCGAGCTGGGCGAGTACATGTACGGCTCGGCCGCGGTGATCGGGCTGCAGATGCTGCCGGTGTTCGGCACGGTCGGCGCTCTGGCGGACGCCGCCCCGGGCGCGATCGCGCTGGGCGAGGCGTTCCAGCTGACGAACTTCCTGCGCGACGTCGGCGAGGACCTCGATCGTGGCCGGCTGTACCTGCCGACTTCGGAGCTGGCGGCGTTCGGCGTCTCGCGATCGTTGCTGGAGCAGCGGCGGCCCGACCCGCGGATCCGGGCGGCGCTGGCGTACTTCGTCTCGCGGACGCGGGCGGTGTACCGGCGGGCCGAAGCGGGGGTTCCGTTGCTGCGTCCCGAATCGCGGGCGTGCGTGCGGACGGCGTTGACGCTGTACGAAGGCATCCTGGACGAGATCGCGGCCCTGGACTACGACATCCTGACGCGGCGCGCGGTGGTGCCGAAGTCCCGCAGGCTGGTAGTCGCGCTACCACCCTTGGCCACGGTTTGGGCGCGCGAGACGTTCCGGGGCGGTCGTAGGCTGCGTTCATGACCGAACGACGCATCCGGATCGGGCTGCAGCTCCAGCCGCAGCACGCCGACTACGACACCATCCGGCGCACCGCCTCGGCCGCCGAGGACCTCGGCGCCGACATCGTCTTCAACTGGGACCACTTCTACCCGCTGTACGGCGATCCCGAGGGCAAGCACTTCGAGTGCTGGACCATGCTCGGCGCGTGGGCGGAGTCGACGTCGCGCGTGGAGATCGGCGCGCTGGTGACCTGCAACAGCTACCGCAACCCCGAGCTGCTGGCCGACATGGCCCGCACGGTCGACCACATCTCCGGCGGCCGGCTCATCCTCGGCATCGGCTCCGGCTGGTTCGAGAAGGACTACGACGAGTACGGCTACGAGTTCGGCACCGCCGGCGGCCGCTTGGACAACCTGGCGGAGTCGCTCCCCCGCATCGAGGCCCGCTTCGGCAAGCTGAACCCGCCGCCGACCCGCAAGATCCCGGTGCTCATCGGCGGGGGCGGCGAGAAGAAGACCCTCAAGCTGGTCGCGAAGCACGGAGATATCTGGCACGGCTTCGGCGACCCGGAGGTCGTCGAGCGCAAGGTGAAGATCCTCGACCAGCACTGCGCGGACGTCGGCCGCGACCCGGCCGAGATCGAGCGTTCGTGCGGCGTCCAGGGCGAGCCGGACGAGCTGGGCCCGAAGCTGCTGAGCCTGGGCGTCACGACGTTCACGGTCGGCGTGGGCGGCCCGGACTACGACCTGGGCGCCCTCAAGTCCTGGATCGCCTGGCGCGACAAGAACAACGGCTGAGTTTCGAAAGGCCCGCCCCGGGGTTGCCGGGGCGGGCTTTCAGCCACAGCTGAGCAGGCCGCCGCCTCCGAAGACTGCCCCGCGGACTCCGACGCGCTGCTCTCATAGGCCTGCTCCCTCGCGTTCGCGAAGGCGGCCCGTCTCCCTGCTCGACAGGCCTGACGACCTCAGCGCGTCACGTTCGGCCCGCCCGGTGCGCGGCGACGCGTTCGCGGGTCGCGCACCGGGGTGAGCAGTACCTCCGGGGGCTTCCGCCGCCCGTGTGGGCGAACGGCTTGCCGCACGACGGTGACGCGCACAGTCCTCCCGGGACGTCCTGGCGCTCGGCCAGCAGCGCTGCCAGCCCCAGTGCCGACGACGTCACCAGCCACGCTCCCCACGGGCCGTCATCCGCCGCGTCCGCGTGCAGGTGCCAGCCGTAGCCCTCTTCGTGGTCCGTCAGCCTCGGTGGACCTGCGTACGCCGCGAAGAGACCGTTGAGCACCGAAGCCGCCGAAGCCACGTCGGGCGCCGCGAACACCTCGCGGAGCGAAACCGCCGCCGTGCGCAGTTCCGCCAGATCCGACGGCGACAGCTGAATCTCCGGCTCCCCGTGCGCACGCAAGACACCAGCGACCGCGGCCGAGTCGCCGTCGAAGAGCAGCACGCCCAGCAGGTCGACCGCGCGCTGCACGGAATCGCGGTGCGGAAAAGCCATACCCCACTGTAACGTCTTGCTCATGATAAGGCGTTACCTGGTCGGGGCGACGCTGGCGCGGACCGGCGACGAGCTGTCCGGCCCCGCCCTCCTCCTGCTCGGACTGACCGCCAGTCCGCACGCCGGCGCCGCGCTGCTCGCCGGTCTGACCGCGGCCGCCGCCGTGGGCGGGCCCGTGTTCGGGGCCTTCCTCGACCGCTCCCCCACCCCGGGACGGCTGCTGGCCATCGCCCTGGCCGGGTACGCCGGTGGGATCGCCGTCATCACCGCCCTCTTCGGGCACCTGCCCCTCGGCACCCTCGTCGCCGGAGCGGTCGTGACCGGCCTGCTCAACCCGGCCATCGCCGGCGGCTGGACCGCTCAGCTGCCCTCGGTCGCCCGACCGGGGATCCAGCGGGCCAGCCGGCTCGACGCGCTGACGTTCACCGCCGCCGCCCTGGCCGGTCCCGGGCTCGCCGGACTGCTCGGCGGGCCGCTCGGGCTCGGGGTGGCCGTCGTCCTGGTCGCCGCCGCGAGCCCGGTCGCGTGGTCACTTCCCGGGAAACGGCCCGCCGCCGCGAGCCGGCTCAAGGACGGCTTCACGGTTCTCGTGCGCAACGCCCCGCTGAGGCGGGCGACCCGCGCGTCGGCGATCTCCTGCGCGGGCATCGGAATGGTCACCGTCTGTTACCCGCTGCTGGGCGCGGCCCACCTCCGCGGCCCGGCCGACGGTGCCCTCCTGCTGACCGTCCTGGCGACCACGTCCCTGCTGGCCAACGCGGTCTTCGCGAAGTACCCGCTGCCGTGGTCCCCGGACCGGACGGTCTGGCTGAGCACGCTCGTCCTGGGCGCGAGCGCCACCCTGGCCGCGTTCGCGACCGACGCGAAGACGCTGGTCGCGGCGGCCGCGATCGCCGGGTTCGCCGAAGGACCGCAGCTCACGGCGTTGTTCGCGATCCGCCACCGGGAAGCGCCGGAGCACGTCCGGGCGCAGGTGTTCACGACCGCGGCCAGCGTGAAGATCACCGGTCTCGCGGCCGGGGCGGCCGCCGCCGGGCCGCTCGCGACCTGGTCGCTGCCGGCGTGCTTGAGCGTCGCCGCGGCCGTTCAGCTCACCGCTGCTGCCAGCTGTCTGCGCAGGTCAGAAGGCCATCGCTTGCGCGCGCCGCTTCACCTCGGTGCCGTGGCTGGTGCGCAGGGCGTTGACCGGCGTCTTGCCCGGCAGGGACTCGTCGGTCTCGAAGAGCCACCGGAGCATCTCGGTCCGGGAGAACCCGGAGTCGGCCAGCACCGTGATCGTCCCGGCCAGGCCCTTCACGATCCCGTCCTTGACGAAGAAAGCGCCGGGAACGCACAGGTCACCGTCACGCCTGACGGCGATCAGCTGCCCGTCTCGCAGCATCTGGCGGACCTTGTTGGCCGACGTCCCGAGTACTTTCGCGACCTCTCCCACCGGGAGGACCGCGATGGCGGTGTCGAGGACGTCGTCGGCGACAGGAATCCCACTCACACGTGACACTCTGCCACATTCCGCACTCACGCCCGTTAGTGCGCATGGGTGACCCGTGAGGTCTCCTCCACCAACCGTGTGCGGTTCCGTACGATCCATACTCGTGACTCGCACCCAACCCAGCTTGGTCGGCACGCTCCTCGAGCGGCGCTACCGGGTGGACCGGCTGCTCGCGCACGGGGGGATGTCCTCCGTCTACCGGGGGACCGACACCCGGCTGGACCGTCCGGTCGCGATCAAGATCATGGACCCGCGGTTCGCCGACGACCGGTCGTTCGTCGACCGGTTCGTGCGGGAGGCGCAGTCGGCGGCCCAGCTGCACCACCCGCACGTGGTGGCGGTGCACGACCAGGGCTTCGACCTGCCCCAGGGCGCCGAGTCCGGGCTCGCGTTCCTGGTGATGGAGCTGGTCGACGGCGGGACGCTGCGCGACCTGCTGGAGGACAAGGGCCCCCTGGACATCGCGCTGGCGCTGAGCGTGGCCGAGCCGGTGCTCTCGGCGCTGGCCGCCGCGCACCGGGCGGGACTGGTGCACCGGGACGTCAAGCCGGAGAACGTGCTGATCGGCCGTTCCGGGCCGCACACCGGCGGCGTCGTGAAGGTCGCCGACTTCGGGCTCGTGCGGGCCGTGGCGAGCGCGGGCACGACGAGCTCCAGCGTCATCCTGGGCACGGTCGCCTACCTGTCGCCGGAGCAGGTCGAGACGGGCGCGGCGTCCTCGCAGGGCGACGTCTACTCGGCCGGCATCCTGCTCTACGAAATGCTCACCGGGCAGGTTCCCTACACCGGCGACACCGCGATCTCGGTGGCGTACCGGCACGTGAACGACGACGTCCCGCGCCCGAGCGAGCTGCGCCCCGACCTGCCGCCCGCGCTGGACGAGCTGATCATGCGCGCGACCCGGCGGGCCCCGGCGCTGCGCCCCGCCGACGCCGGGGAGTTCCTGACCGAGCTGACCGCCGTGCGCGCGCAGCTGGGCCTGCTGCCGGTGACCGTGCCCGTCCCGGTCTCCCACGGCCAGGGCGACCTCGCCGACACCGAGCGCACGCTGCCGCGGATCCCGCAGGTGCCGGACACCGAGAAGACGATGCCGGTGAGCCGCCCGAACGCGACCCAGGCGCTGAGCCACCCCGGCACCCCTCCCCCGGGCTTCACCCAGCAGCTCCCGCCCGCGCGGCCGCCGTCGGCGCGGCGCCGCGGCGAGCCGGAGCCGGAGAAGCCGCGGGACAACCGGAAGCGGATCGCCATCATCGCCGGCGCGGTGCTGCTGTTCGGCGGGCTGATCACGGCGTTCATCTTCATGCTCACCGACACCGGCGGGGACAAGACCGCGACCGTCCCGAAGCTCGTCGGGCTGAACCAGGCCGCGGCGGGTGACGCGCTGCGGGCGGTGAAGCTGAACCCGCAGTTCAGCCAGGAGTACGACAACTCGGTCCCGTCGAACACCGTGCTGCGGGCCGAGCCCGCGGAGGGCACGCCGCTGCAGCCGAACTCGCAGGTGTCGGTCGTGCTGTCCAAGGGCCGCCCGGCGGTGCCGGACATCCGGCCGGGCACCGCGCTGGCCGACGCCGAGCAGGCGATCAAGACCGCGCAGCTGACCCCGACCCGCGGCGCCGACGACTTCGACGCCGACGTCCCGCAGGGCGCGGTCATCCGCACCACGCCGGGCGCGGGCAGCCAGCTGAACATCGGCGGCCAGGTCACGATCATCGTGTCGAAGGGCCCGATCCCGCTGCCGCCGGTCCCGGACGTCACCGGCCGGAGCAAGGACGAGGCGTTCCAGCTGCTGCAGCAGGCCGGCTTCGAGCCGTTCCAGGCGGGCGAGGAGTTCAAGCAGGACGTCGCGGGTGGCGCCGTCACCCGCACCGACCCGCCGGCCAACGCGCAGGCCAGGGAAAAGCGGATCGGCGTCTTCGTCAACAACGCCGTCCAGGTGCCGGACGTGCGGTTCCGCTCGTTCGACGACGCCCAGAAGATCCTCGAGCAGGCCGGGCTGAAGGCCGACCGCGACGGCAAGGGCGGCGGCCGGGGCGGGGGCGGCGGCGGGTTCGACTTCGTCTTCCAGCAGGACCCGCAGCCGGGCACGTTCGTGCAGAAGGGCAGCAAGGTCAAGCTGAAGGGCTTCGGGGGATGATCGGCAGCCGAGGCCGCGTGACCGGCACGATCGGCCCCGGCCTCATCGGCGAGGTGCTCCTGAACGTCCGGGGCGGCACCGAGGCGTTCTACGCCTACCCGATCGACCCCGAAGCGACCTTCACGTCCGGCACGCAGGTGCTCGTCGTGGACTTCGAACCTCCCCGCACGGTTTATGTCGAACGGTGGCAACCGCTGAGCGTCTAGCGGCGTCGTAGGGCTACCAACCGACTGCAACAACTGAAAACCGAGGGGTGTGGGAGGCCAATGAACATCCTGCTGATCGTCGGCATCGCCGTCGTGGGCGTGATCGTGATCTTCGGGCTGCTGCGGATCCTGTACAAGGTCGCGGAGCCGAACGAGGCGCTGATCGTGTCCGGCTGGGGGATCCGGGTCGAACGCAGCGAGACCGCGGACAGCCTGGGCTTCAAGATCATCACCGGCCGCGGCGTGAACGTCATCCCCGGCTTCCAGACCGCCCGGCGGCTGTCCCTGGACACCCGCGGCGTCAACCTGCAGGTCTCGTGCGTGACCCGGCAGGGGCTGCCGGTCACCGTGCGCGCCGTGGTGATCTACAAGGTCGGTGACGACTTCTCGTCGATCGCCAACGCCGCCCGCCGATTCCTGGACCAGCAGAAGGGCATGAACGACACCATCCACGAGCTCTTCTCCGGGCACCTGCGCTCGATCGTGGGCGGGCTGACGATCGAAGAGATGATCCACAACCGGGACGCGCTCACCGGCGAGGTGCGCCAGTCCTCGGCCACGGAGATGATCAAGCTCGGGCTGATCGTGGACTCCCTGCAGATCCAGGAGATCGACGACGAGTCCGGCTACATCCTGAACCTGGGGAAGCCGCACGCGGCCGCGATCGCCGCGTCCGCCCGCATCGCCGAGGCCGAGCGCGACCAGGAGGCCACCGAGGCCGAGCAGGTCGCGGCCGCCAAGCGCGCGGCGGCCATGCGCGAAAGCCAGATCAAGCAGGCCGGCTACCAGGCCGAGGTCGACCAGGCCAAGGCGAAGGCGAGCCAGTCCGGCCCGCTGGCCGAGGCGACGGCGCGGCAGGAGGTCGTCGTCCAGGAGACGCGGGCCGCCGAGCTCGAAGCGGCGCTGGCCGAGCAGCGGCTGCAGTCGCAGGTCCGCAAGCCCGCGGACGCGAAGGCGTACGACACGCGGACGTCGGCCGACGCCGCCCGTGACGCTTCGATCGCCAAGGCCCAGGCCGAGGCGAAGGAGACCGAGCTGCGGGCCGCGGCGGACGCGACCCGCGTGAAGACCGCGGCCGAGGCCGAGGCGCAGGCCACGAAGGCGCGGGCCGAGGCGATGGCGGGCGCGACCCGGGCGACCGGTGAGGCCGAGGCCGCCGCGGCCAAGGCCCGCGGTCTGGCCGAGGCGGAAGCGGCCAAGGCGAAGGGTCTCGCCGAAGCCGAGTCGGCCCGGGCGAAGGGCCTGGCCGAGGCGGACGCCATCAAGGCGCGGGCCGCGGCGCTGGCCGAGAACCAGGAAGCGGTCGTCGCGCAGCAGCTGGCCGAGCGCTGGCCGGAGATCGTCGAGGCGGGCGCCGGCGCGTTCGGCAACATCGACCACATGGTCGTCCTCAACGGCGCCGAGGGCATGTCCGACATGTTCGCCAAGGCGCTGTCGCTCGGCGGCACCGGCCTCGGCCTGGCCCGCCAGCTGATGGACTCCATGGGCAAGCCGGCCGACAAGGAACTCGAGAAGCAGGCCCAGGCGAACGGCGAGCTGAAGCTGACCGACTAGGCACTGGTTCAGCGACCGGTGCGTCACGCTGCGTGCGGCCCTTGTGTCCCGGATCACGGGAGGCAAGGGCCGTACGCCCGTTCGGGGGCGGAAATTCCCGGGCGGTTGTCCTACCGTTGGCGCATGGTGCCGGACAGCGGGTCGCGGGCCGCCCGATGAGCTTCTTCACCGGCGGCCCCCGCGAGCGTCCCCTGTTCCCCGTCCCGGAGCAGGAGCTCTACGCGTTCAACGGCCGGCACTGGACCGATCCCCCGCGCGAGTACATCGTCCCGGCCGTGCTGCCGCTGGCGCAGCCGCTGGGCCGCTCCGAGCGCACGGTGGTCGCGCTGCGGTCCGTCGAGGTGTGGCCGGAGGCGCTGACGCTGCGCATCACGGTGTTCTCCCGGGACAGCCTGGTCGACGACCCCGCCGATGGCCTGATCGACCACCGGCGCAAGCCCGACTACAACGGGCTGCTCATCGGCGTGCTCTACGCCGACGGCAGCCGGGCGAGCTCCGAGACGATCTCGGTGCCGTCCGCGTCCGAGCCCGAGGACCCGGTGCTGCGGGCGCAGCCCGTCGGCGGCACGCGCTTCGCCGTCGAGCACGAAGTGTTCCTGTGGCCGCTGCCGCCGGCCGGCCCGCTGAAGCTGGTCGTGCAGTGGACGGACCGCGAGATCCCCGAGACGCGCACGACGCTCGACGGCGGCGCGATCCGGGCCGCGGCGAAGGACGCCGCGGAAATCTGGCCGGGGCTGCACAAGCGGCAGGTGAACGGCCTGCCGGTGCGCCGCGTCGGCAAGCAGGTGGCGCTCACCCCCGAATGGGGGACCCCGGTGGTGCGGGCGGAAGAACCCGGGTCCACCCCCGCGGAGTAGCGCGTTTCCTGATCTGTGACCCCGCGCACCGGCGCCCGGGGTATCTCGAATGGATGAACCGGGTGGGTCGTTAGCGTCGTGGAAACACTTCGACCACCCGGCCGTCATGTCGGGCTGGTGGAGTGGGTCTCCTCCCCTTCCGACGCACGTGGCCGTGCACACCCCGCGAACCCGGAAAGGTCGCCCATGGCAGGCTCTCCGCTCAGCGCCCTCGACGTCGCTTTCCTTTGCCTGGAAAGCGAAACCTCCCCGATGCACATGGGAGCGGTGGTCACCTTCACCGCTCGCGGCCCGGTGGACCCCGCCGCGCTGACCGCGGTGCTGGCCGAACGCGCCGCCCGGCTGCCGAAGCTGCGCCAGCGGGCCCGCGCCGAGCTGTTCCCGCCGGGCTCGGCCAGCTGGGCCGAAGCCCCGGGATTCGCTGCCGCGGACCACATCCACCACGCCACCCTGAGCTCGCTGTACGAACCGGACCCCCTCGCGGCGTACGCGTCGCGGTGGATCGCCGAGCCGCTCGACACGTCCCGGCCGCTGTGGGACCTCACCCTGGTCACCGGACTGCCGGACGGGAAGTTCGCACTGCTGCTGAAACTGCACCACGCGCTCACCGACGGCGCCGGCGCGTACGCGGTCGCGGCCGGCCTGCTCGACGGCGTCGAGCTGCCGGAGCGCATCCCCGCTCAGCGGACCCCGGCCCGGCGGTCCACTTTGGACACGATGAAGGACGCGCTCGGCACCGCGTGGGACCAGGCGAACGAGGCCGCCGGCATCGCGTCGTCGGTGGTGCGGGCCACCCGGCCGACGCTGTCCCCGGTGTCGGCGCCCGCGTCCGCCGAGCGGCGGCTCGGGTTCGTGCGGCTGCCGCTGGCGGAGCTGCGCCAGGTGCGCAAGGCCCACGGCGGCACGACCAACGACGTCGTGCTGGCGGTGCTTTCCGGCGCACTGCGCGAATGGCTGGTGAACCGCGGCCACCGCGCCGACGGCCGCACGCTGCGCGCGCTGATCCCGGTGAGCGTCCGCGGCCGGGCGGGTGACGAGCTCGGCGGCAACAAGCTTTCGGGGTACCTCTGCGACCTGCCGGTCGGCGAGGACGACCCGGCCGAGCGGCTGCGCGTGGTCCGCCGGGAGATGGCCCGCAACAAGGCGGCGGGCCCGAGCCGCGGCGCGGGTGCGCTGCCGCTGCTGGCCGGCCGCGTCCCGCCGCTGCTGCACCGGCTGGGCGCCCGCACCGCGGGCCAGGCGGCCCCGCTGCTGTTCGACCTGGTGATCACGACGGTCCCGGTCCCGCCGGCCCGCCTGTCGATCGACGGCGCCCGGCTTTCGGAGGTTTACCCGTTCGTGCCGCTGGCCCCGCGTCACGCGGTCGGCATCGCGGTCGCGACCTATCGCGATTCCGTCCACATCGGACTGCAAGTGAACGGCGAAGCGGTGCCGGACGTCGGTTCGCTGCGGGACGCGGTGCTGAAATCGACAGCCCGCCTGCTCGACGCCTCCTGACGCCGAGCAAGCGGGCGGGCGTCAGCCGCGGAGCATCTCCGCGACCAGGAACGCCAGCTCCAGGGACTGCTGGGTGTTCAGGCGCGGGTCGCAGGCCGTCTCGTAGCGGCCGGACAGGTCGACGTCCGAGATCTCCTGGGCGCCGCCCAGGCACTCCGTGACGTCCTCGCCCGTCAGCTCCACGTGGATGCCGCCCGGGTAGGTGCCCAGCTGGTTGTGGACCTCGAAGAAGCCCTGGACCTCGTCGACGATCCGGTCGAAGTGGCGGGTCTTGTAGCCGGTGGACGACTCGTGCGTGTTGCCGTGCATCGGGTCGCACTGCCAGATGACCTTGTGCCCGGACGCCTCGACCCGCTCGACGATGCCCGGCAGCACCTCGCGGACGTTGCCGTTGCCCATCCGCGCGATCAGCGTCAGCCGGCCCGGCTCGAAGCGCGGGTCGAGCCGCTCGACGTACTCGACGGCCTGGTCGGGCGTGGTCGTCGGGCCGATCTTCAACCCGATCGGGTTGGCCAGCAGCTCGGCGAACGCGATGTGCGCGCCGTCCAGCTGGCGGGTCCGCTCGCCGATCCAGAGGAAGTGCGACGACAGGTTGTACAGCTTCGGGTTCGCCGCGTCGGCGTTGTCCAGGCGCAGCATCGAACGCTCGTAGTCGAGCAGGAGCGCTTCGTGGCTGGCGAAGATCTCGGTGGACTGCAGCGACGTGTCGGTGACGCCGCACGCCGACATGAACCGCAGGCCGCGGTCGATCTCGTTGGCCAGCGCCTCGAAGCGCTGCGCCGCCGGCGACGCCGAGACGAAGTCCTTGTTCCAGTCGTGCACCTGGTGCAGGTCGGCCATGCCGGCGCCGGTGAGGGCGCGGACCAGGTTCATCGCCGCGCCCGCGTTCGCGTAGGCGCGGATCATCCGGCCGGGGTCCGGCACGCGCAACTCGGGCTTCGGGACGAGCGAGTTGATGATGTCGCCGCGGTACACCGGCAGGCCCAGCGCGTCCGTCGCGGCCGAGCGCGGCTTCGCGTACTGGCCGGCGATGCGCCCGACCTTGACCACCGGCAGGCTGGCGCCGTAGGTCAGCACGACGGCCATCTGCAGCAGCGTGCGCAGGTTGGCGCGGATGTGCGGCTCGGTGTTGGACTCGAACGTCTCCGCGCAGTCACCGCCCTGCAGGAGGAAGGCCTCGCCGCGGGCGACCATCGCGAGCCGGCCCTTGAGGCGGTCGATCTCCGCCGGGACGGTGATCGGCGGCACGCTCTCCAGGACACCCCGGACGCGGTTGGTCAGCTCGGGATCCGGCCACTCCGGCTGCTGCGCGGCCGGGAGGGCGAGTGCCTTGTCGAGCCGGGCCCGGAGCTCGGGCGGGAGCGGCGGCAGTTCGGGCAGTGTGTCGACGGGGACGTCCACAGTCCAGTTCACGAACACCAGGATAAGGTTCCCGCCCCACTCCGCTTCGCCCGGTTCGCCCCGGAGCTGGCAGACCACTAGAAGTGGCGAAGCGGGAAACCCCCGGTTTTCCCCGCCGAGCTGGGAACTCGTGCCCGGCGGGCCGGGCACGAGTCCGCACGGCGGGAGAACCCGCCCCGGTTCAGCGGGGACGGCCGGACGCGAACGCGGACGGCCCAGGGGACGTCAGCCGGCTTGCGCGCGGTTGTAGAGGTTCTGGGCGTCCGTGCCGAAGTACGGCCCGAACATGTAGCCGGGCAGGAACGTGTACCCGAAGCTGTTCACCGAGGCCTGGATACCGGTGCCGGTGCCCTCGGCGAACGACAGGAACCACGGCCCGCCGCTCGAACCGCCCGTCATGTTGCACTTCATGCCGTGGTCCTTGGTCAGCAGGAAGTCGGTGAACGTGCTGCCGCTGCAGTAGATCAGCTTCGTGCCGTCGTAGGGCGCCGCGGCCGGGTAGCCGAACGTGTACATGCTCTGGTTCTTCGGCTGGTTGAAGGCGATCCCCTGCGCGCCGACGACGTCCGTCAGCCGCTGGCCGTTGAGGGGGTTCACCACGGCCATGCCGACGTCGTAGTTCATGTCCTCACTGGCCTCCCACTGCGGGGTGGTCAGCGTGGTCTTGGCCGCCCACTGGCCGTAGGGCGCGGTGCCGTTGTCGTACCCCGGGACGAAGGTCCACTGCGTGTGCCACGTGCCCTGGTACTTGACGCAGTGGCCGGCCGTGACGACGACGCTGCCGTTGGTGCTCGTGACGGCGTCGCCGGAGCAGGAGGCGTTCTGTCCGTTGAAGACGAAGAACACGCGCCCGGCGGTGTGCGTGACCTGGCCGCCGCCGGTCCAGGCGCCGCCGCCGTTGGGGATGCTCTGGATGATCGCGCTTCGCCCGCGCTCGACGTCCTTCGGTGTGAAGGCGGGGGCTTTGACGAGGTTGTCCATCGGGATGGCCGCCCGCATCGCATCGGGCGTCCAGAAGGGTTTCGGCGCGGCCTGGGCGGGCATGCCGACCAGGGCGAACGCGAGGGAGAGGACCGCGGTGACGACCGCTGCCCGGAACGAAGTGTGCTTCAAGACGCCCCACCTTCCGCGAAAGTGAATTGTCGCAAAACCGGCACAACTACTCGAAAGTAGTTGTCCGTGTACACAGAGCACAGCCACCGTTCGGCGTAATGGGTCGAAACGGTCGAAAGCCCCCTCACCAGCGGCGAGGGGGCCTTCGGACTCGGGAGCTCAGACGACGGCGAGCGGCAACGCCGTCGGGTGGACCGGGGCCGGGAGGTCCGACGCGCCGGTCAGGAACGCGTCGACCGCGTTCGCCACCGAACGGCCCTCCGCGATCGCCCAGACCACCAGCGACGCGCCGCGGTGGGCGTCGCCGCAGACGAAGACCCCCGGGGTCTCCGTCTGCCAGTCCGCGCCGCACGAGAGCGTGCCGCGCTTCGTGAGCGCCAGGCCGAGACCCTCCAGCAGCGGCATCTCTTCGACGCCCTCGAAGCCGATCGCCAGCAGGACCAGGTCGGCCGGGAGCGTCTCGATCTCGTCGTTGACCGGGATGACCTCGCGGCGGCCGGTCGTGGGGTCCTTCCGGACGCGGACCTGCTGGAGCTCCACCGCCGTCACGCGACCCTCCGAGGAGCCGACGAACCGCTTGACCGCGACCGCGAACTTCCGCTCGCCCGCCTCCTCGTGCGCCGGGTAGGTGCGGAGGATGTACGGCCAGGTCGGCCACGGCGACCGCTCGTCGTCGCGGACGGACGGCGGCGTCGGGTACTGGTCCAGCTGCGTCACCGAAAGCGCGCCCTGGCGGGTGGCGGTGCCGTAGGAGTCGGCGCCGGTGTCGCCGCCGCCGATGATCACCACGTGCTTGCCGCGCGCGTCGATCGGCGACGGGCCGTCGCCCTCGACGTACTTGTTGGCCGGCACCAGGTGTTCCATCGCGAGGTGGACGCCGGCCAGCTCGCGACCGGGCGTCGTCGTGTCGTCGCGGCCGCGCAGGGCGCCGACCGCGAGCACGACGGCGTCGTACTGCGCGCGCAGGTCGTCCACCGAAAGGTCGACGCCGACCTCGCAGCCGGTGACGAACTTGGTGCCCTCCTTGCGCAGCTGCGCGAGGCGCCGGTCGAGGACCTTCTTCTCCATCTTGAACTCGGGGATGCCGTAGCGCAGCAGGCCGCCGAGGCGGTCGTCGCGCTCGAACACCGTGACCTCGTGACCGGCGCGCGTCAGCTGCTGGGCGGCGGCGAGCCCGGCCGGGCCGGAGCCGACCACGGCGACCCGCTGCCCACTGGCCACTTCGGACACCTGCGGCTGGACGTAGCCCGCTTCCCACGACTGGTCGGCGATCGCCTGCTCGACGCGCTTGATCGCCACCGGCCCGCCCGAGTCCGGCGAGATCGACAGGACGCAGCCCGCCTCGCACGGCGCCGGGCACAGCTTCCCGGTGAACTCGGGGAAGTTGTTGGTGGCGTGCAGCCGGTCGCTCGCCGCGGCCCAGTCGCCGCGGCGGACCAGGTCGTTCCACTCCGGGATCAGGTTACCGAGCGGGCAGCCGGAGCCACCGGAGTGGCAGAACGGGATGCCGCAGTCCATGCAGCGGGACGCCTGCTTGCGCACCTTTTCGTTGC
Source organism: Amycolatopsis sp. NPDC114504 (assembly GCF_055633595.1). NCBI lineage: Bacteria > Bacillati > Actinomycetota > Actinomycetes > Pseudonocardiales > Pseudonocardiaceae > Amycolatopsis > Amycolatopsis sp. NPDC114504. Next base: position 2,257,503 of record NZ_JBVKDU010000001.1, read on the forward strand.
GCTCGCCCGGGTCGACGTCCGCGTAGACCTCGCCCCACGAGTGCAGCCGGTCCTCTTTGGACTTCTTCTTCGGCTCTTCGCGGTCGTACTTGAGAAAGCCCGTCGGGTCAGCCACGAGCGGCCTCCATGATCGCCTCGTCGACGTCGCGGCCCGCGGCTTTCGCCGCCTTGGCCGCGTCCAGGACCCGCTGGTAGTCACGCGGCATCACCTTGGTGAACGCCACGGAGCGGCGCGGCCAGTCGCCGAGCAGCGAGGCCGCCACCGCGGAGCGGGTGAGATCGTAGTGCTGTTGCACGGTTTTCTTGAGCCACACCAGGTCGTCGGCGGTCGGCTTGAGCAGGTCCACCATGTCCTGGTTGACCTTCTTGCGGTCGACGTCGAGCACGAACGCCATGCCGCCGGACATGCCGGCCGCCAGGTTGCGCCCGGTCGGGCCGAGCACCACCGCGCGGCCGCCGGTCATGTACTCGAAGGCGTGGTCGCCGACGCCCTCGGCGACGACGGTGGCCCCGGAGTTGCGGACGCAGAAGCGTTCGCCGACCTGGCCGCGCAGGAAGATCTCGCCGCCGGTCGCGCCGTAGGCGATCGTGTTGCCCGCGATCGTCTGGGCCTCGGCGGCGAACGCGGCCTCCGGGTCGGGCCGGACGACGATCCGGCCGCCGGACAGGCCCTTGCCGACGTAGTCGTTCGCGTCGCCGACCATGTCGAGGGTGAGCCCGCGCGGCAGGAACGCGCCGAGCGACTGGCCCGCCGACCCGGTCAGCGTGACGGTGATCGTGCCCTCGGGCAGGCCGTCGCCGCCGTAGCGGCGGGTGATCTCCGAGCCGAGCAGCGTGCCGACGGTCCGGTTCACGTTGCGCACCGGCAGTTCGAGCCGCACCGGGTGCGCGTCCTCCAGGGCCGCCTCGGCGAGCTGGATGAGCGTGCGGTCCAGGGCGTGCTCGAGGCCGTGGTCCTGGCCGCGGGTGCGCCGCTTCGCGCCGCCGTACGGGGTCTCGGACGGCATCTCGAAGATCGGCGCCAGGTCCAGCCCGGACGCCTTCCAGTGGTGGACGGCTTCGTCGGTGTCCAGCAGCTCGGCGTGGCCGATGGCCTCGTCGAGCGTGCGGAAGCCCAGCGAGGCCAGGGTTTCCCGGACCTCTTCGGCGACGAACTTGAAGAAGTTCACCACGTGCTCGACCTGGCCGGTGTAGCGCTTGCGGAGCTCGGGGCTCTGCGTGGCGACGCCGACCGGGCAGGTGTCGAGGTGGCAGACGCGCATCATGATGCAGCCCGCGACGACGAGGGGGGCCGTCGCGAAGCCGTACTCCTCGGCGCCGAGCAGCGCCGCGATGACGACGTCGCGCCCGGTCTTCATGGCGCCGTCGACCTGCACGGTGATCCGGTCACGCAACCCGTTGAGCAGCAACGTCTGCTGGGTCTCGGCGAGACCGATCTCCCACGGCGTGCCCGCGTGCTTGAGCGAGTTCATCGGGGACGCGCCGGTGCCGCCGTCGTGCCCGGAGATGAGCACGACGTCCGCGTGTGCCTTGGACACGCCCGCCGCGACCGTGCCGACGCCGAGCGAGGACACCAGCTTCACGTGGATGCGGGCGTGCTCGTTGGCGTTCTTGAGGTCGTGGATCAGCTGCGCCAGGTCCTCGATGGAGTAGATGTCGTGGTGCGGCGGCGGGGAAATCAGCCCCACGCCCGGCGTCGAGTGCCGGGTCCGCGCGATCCACGGGTACACCTTGTTCGGCGGCAGCTGGCCGCCTTCGCCGGGCTTCGCGCCCTGCGCCATCTTGATCTGGATGTCGTCGGCGTTGACGAGGTACTCGCTGGTCACGCCGAAGCGGCCCGAAGCGACCTGCTTGATCGCGCTGCGGCGCTCGGGGTCGTAGAGCCGCTCGGGGTCCTCGCCGCCCTCGCCGGTGTTGGACCGGCCGCCGATGCGGTTCATCGCGATGGCGAGGGTTTCGTGGGCCTCGGCCGAAATCGAGCCGTACGACATCGCGCCCGTGTTGAAGCGCTTGAAGATCGCTTCGGCGGGCTCGACCTCGTCGAGCGGGATCGGCTCGCGGACGCCGCCGCGGAAGGAGAACAGCCCCCGCAGCGTGCCGCCCTCGCGGTAGAGGCGGTGCACCTCGTCGGTGTACTTGCGGTACACCTCTTCGCGGCCGGTCTTGGACGCGTGCTGCAGCAGGAACACCGTCTCCGGCGTGAACAGGTGCAGCTCGCCCTCGCGGCGGTAGGCGTACTCGCCGCCGGTGTCGAGTCCACGGTGGACGCGCTCGGTCGGGTTGTCCGGGTACGCGCGGCGGTGCCGCACGGCCACCTCTTCGGCGAGCACCTCGAGGCCGACGCCGCCGAGCTTCGACGACGTCCCGGTGAAGTACTCGTCGAGCAGGTCCTGAGCGAGGCCGAGGGATTCGAAGACCTGGGCGGCGGTGTACGCGCCGACCGTCGAGATGCCCATCTTGGACATGATCTTCAGGACGCCCTTGACCAGCGCCTGCACGTAGTTGCGGATCGCCTTGCCGGACTCGATGCCCGTCACGGCGCCCTGCCCGATCATGTCCTCGATGGTCTCGAAGGCCAGGTACGGGTTGACCGCGGCGGCGCCGTAGCCGAGCAGCAGCGCGATGTGGTGCACCTCGCGCGCGTCACCGGATTCGACTACCAGCGCGACGCGCAGGCGTTCCTTGGTGCGCACCAGGTGGTGGTGCACCGAGGAGACCAGCAGCAGCGACGGGATCGGCGCCATCCGGTGGTCGGAGTCGCGGTCGGACAGCACGAGCGTGCGCGCGCCGGCCGCGATCGCCTCGGACGCCTCACGCCGGACGCGCTCGATCGCGCCGGCCAGCGCCTCGGCGCCGCCGTCCACTTCGTACAGTCCGGAAAGGACACTGCACGCGAAGCCGGGGAGGTCGCCGTCGTCGTTGATGTGGATGAGCTTCGCGAGCTCGTCGTTGTCGATGACGGGGTACGGCAGCTTGAGGTGGCGGCAGGACGCCGGACCCGGGGCCAGGAGGTTGCGCTCCGGGCCCATGATCCGCGCCATGCAGGTGACGAGCTCCTCGCGGATCGCGTCCAGCGGCGGGTTGGTCACCTGCGCGAAGTTCTGCTTGAAGTAGTCGTAGAGCAGCCGGGATCGCTGGGACAGCACCGCGGGCGGGGTGTCCGTGCCCATCGAGCCGATCGGCTCGGCGCCCTTCTCGGCCATCGGCGCGAGCAGGATCTTCAGCTCTTCTTCGGTGTAGCCGAAGGAAAGCTGGCGGCGCAGCACCGAGTCGTGGCTCTGCACGACGTGGTCGCGGTCGGGCAGCTCGGCGAGCTTCAGCAGGCCCGCGTGCAGCCAGCCCTCGTACGGGAGCTTGCCGGCGAGCGCGGACTTGACCTCTTCGTCGTCCACGATCCGGCCGGCCTCGGTGTCCACCAGGAACATCCGGCCGGGCTTGAGCCGCCCCTTGGCCACGACGTCCTTGGGGGCGACGTCGAGGACGCCGGCCTCACTGGCCAGCACGACGCGGTCGTCGGCCGTGCGCCACCAGCGCGCGGGACGGAGGCCGTTGCGGTCGAGGACCGCGCCGACCAGGGTGCCGTCGGTGAAGGTGACGCACGCCGGGCCGTCCCACGGCTCCATGAGACTCGCGTGGAACTGGTAGAAGGCACGGCGTTCGGGCTTCATGGTGGCGTGGTTCTCCCACGCCTCCGGGATCATCATGAGCACGGCGTGCGGCAGCGACCGCCCGCCCAGGTGCAGCAGCTCGAGGACCTCGTCGAAGGACGCGGAGTCGGACGCGTCCGGCGAGCAGATCGGGAACAGCCGGGACAGGTCGCCGTCGAGGAGCTCGGACTCGAGCAGCGCCTCGCGGGCCCGCATGCGGTTGCGGTTGCCGCGGATGGTGTTGATCTCGCCGTTGTGGGCCACGAACCGGAACGGGTGGGCCAGCGGCCAGGACGGAAAGGTGTTGGTGGAGAAGCGGGAGTGCACCAGCGCGATGGCGCTTTCCAGCCGCTCGTCACGCAGGTCGGCGAAGAACGCGGGCAGCTGCTCCGGCGTCACCATTCCCTTGTAGACGATCGTCCGCGACGACAGCGACGGGAAGTACGTGCCACACCCGGAGTTCGCGCTTTCGTGCTCGACGCGCTTGCGCAGGCAGAAGGCCAGGCGGTCGAGCTCGATGCCCGCTTTTCCTTCCGAGGCCACGAAAAGCATGGCGAAGTGCGGCATGACCGAGCGGGCGGTCGGGCCGATGTCCGCGCGGTCGGCGTCCACCGGGACCTCGCGCCAGCCGAGGACCTCCAGGCCCTCTTCGACGGCGATGCGTCCGGCCAGCTCGACGGCCTTGCGGCGCTGCTCGGCGTCTTCGGGCAGGAACGCGATGCCGGCGGCATAGGCGTGGTTGCCGTGCTCATCGGGTTCGGGAAGCGCGAAGCCGGCTTCGGCGCGCAGCAACGTGTCGGGGAGTTGCAACAGGATGCCGGCGCCGTCGCCGCTGGTGGGTTCGGCGCCGGCGGCGCCGCGGTGGTCGAGGTTGGTCAACGCGGCCAAGCCGTCGGTGACGATTCCGTGGGAGCGCCGCCCGCGGATGTCGGCCACCATGGCCACACCGCAGGAGTCCTGTTCGGTCTCGGGGTCGTAGAGACCCTGCTTGCCGGGGATGGCGGAGAAGATCATGAAGGGACCTCCTTCGTCGTCTTGTCGTGCGGGGCCGGGCTACCGGCCGGGGAGCGCACGGGACGACGATGGCCCGCTTGTTAGCGCGACTTTAACACCTGGGAAACATGCCAGCACCCGTTCAGAGCGCCCCGAGCGACGTCGGACGGTAACGATCTGGCTGCGCGGAACGACGTAGTTCCTGATGGGTTCCCGGTAGTTCGTTCTGCTAAGTATACGGCTCGGAAACTCACGTCAAGCCTAACGTGACGGGCCCGACGCGGCACCTCGGGAATGTGTTGCCGATCACTAGAACGTGTTACATTTCGCCGCATGATCCTCGATCGGTTCAATCTCACCGACCAGGTCGCGGTGATCACCGGCGCCGGCCGCGGGATCGGCGCGGCCACCGCCGTGGCCCTCGCGGAAGCGGGCGCCGACGTGGTCATCGCCTCCCGCACCGCCGCTCAGCTTTCCGAAGTCGCTTCGCGCGTTTCGGCCGTCGGCCGCCGGGCTCACGCCGTGCCGGTGGACCTCTCGTCGCCGGACGCCACGGCGGAGCTGGCCGCGACGGCGGTGGCCGAGTTCGGGCGGCTCGACCTGGTGGTCAACAACGTCGGCGGCACGTACCCGCGCCCGTTGCTGGAGTCTTCGGTGGACTTCATGGAGGAAGCGTTCCGCTTCAACGTGGCGACGGCCCACGCGCTGACGGTGGCGGCGGCGCCTTCGCTGGTGAAGACGGGCGGCTCGATCGTCAACATTTCGTCAGTGATGGGCCGGCTGTCCGGCCGCGGCTTCGCGGCGTACGGAACGGCGAAGGCGGCCCTGGCCCACTACACCCGCCTGGCGGCCGCGGACCTGGCGCCGAAGGTGCGCGTCAACGCGATCTCCGTGGGCTCGGTGGCGACGTCGGCGCTGGAGATCGTCGTCGGCAACCCGGAGCTGAAGGAGAAGATGGAGTCCGCGACGCCGCTGGGTCGCATCGGCGAGGCGGAGGACATCGCGGCGACGGTGGTGTTCCTGGCATCCCGCGCCGGCGGGTACATCACGGGCAAGATCCTCGAGGTCGACGGCGGCCTGCAGGCGCCCAACCTGGAGCTGGGCCTGCCCGACCTCTGACCCTCAGCTCTCGTCGGTCTTCTTCGGCTCCTCGGCCGGGGTGTCCTCCGACGCGGGCTTCTCCGATGCCGGGGCCTCGGCGGCCACCTTCGCGTGCTCGGGCTCCTCTTCCGAGGCGGGCTCCGCCGCCACCGGAACTTCGGCGTCGGTGAGCGCGTCCTTGCTCACCAGCGTCTCCGGCAGCTCCCGCGGCCCGCGCTTGCCCGCCAGCACGAAGTACACCACCGCCGCGATGAACAGCAGGATCGACGTCCACACGTTCACCCGCAGGCCGAGGATGTGGTTCGCCGTGTCCGTGCGCATCATCTCGATCCAGCCGCGGCCGACCGTGTACCCCGCGACGTACAGCGCGAACACCCGTCCGTGCCCGAGCTTGAAGCGCCGGTCTGCCCACACCACCACGAGCGAGACCAGGAGGTTCCAGATCAGCTCGTACAGGAACGTCGGGTGGACCGGGCTCTCCGGCAGCGGGATGTGCCCCGTCGCGACGCCGTTCAGCAGGTTGTTGGGGTCGTCCGGGTTGAAGCGCTGGTAGACCTCAAGGCCCCACGGCAGGTCCGTGTGCGCGCCGTAGAGCTCCTGGTTGAAGTAGTTGCCGATGCGGCCGATGGCCTGCGCGACGACGATGCCCGGGGCGATCGCGTCCGCCATCGCCGGCAGCGGGACGCCCTTGCGGCGGCACGCGATGAGCGCGCCCACCGCGCCGAGGGCGATGGCGCCCCAGATGCCGAGGCCGCCGTCCCAGATCGCGAACGCGTTCCAGGGGTTCTTGCCCTCGGTGAAGTACAGCTCGGGGTCGGTGATCACGTGGTACAACCGGCCGCCGACCAGGCCGAACGGCACGGCGAACACGGCCATGTCGATCACGGTGCCCTTGGTGCCGCCGCGGGCGGCCCAGCGCCGCTCACCCCACCAGATCGCCACGATGATGCCGGCGATGATGCACAGGGCGTACGCACGGACCGGGATCGGCCCCAGGTGCCAGACGCCCTGGTCCGGGCTCGGGATCGTCGCGAGGTAGGCGCTCATCACGCGGCCACCGTAGCGCTAGCGGCTCTCGGCTTCCACAGCGGCCAGGTAGCCCGCCACCAGCGCGTGCGCCACTCGGACCACAGCCTGGTCGCGCGGGAGGAACCGTTCGTCGTGGAGGCTGGGGACGCCCGCGGTGTCGCCGAGGCCGACGAACAGCATCAGCCCGCGCGTCGCGCCGCCGCAGTAGTGGGCGAAGTCGTCCGCGCCGAACGAACGGAACTGGTCGTCGACGGTGAAGCCGGCGCGGCTCAGCCACTTCCGGGCCCCCGTCGCCAGCGCCGGGTCGTTGGCCAGCACCGGCTCGCACGGGCTGATCTCCAGCTCGGCGGTGCAGCCGTGCGCCTTCGCCGTGCCATGCACGATCTCCGCCAGCGTCTCCAGCGCGCGCTCGCGGTCGACCTCGCGCATCAGGCGCAGCGAGCCGAACGCGCTCGCGCTGTTCGGGACGACGTTGGCCGCGGTGCCGCCCTGGATCCGGCCGACCGAGCAGACCGCGCCGTGGACCGGGTCGATCCGGCGGGACGCGAGCTGCTGCAGGCTCACCACCAGCTGCGCCAGCGCCAGGATCGGGTCGCGCAGCAGGTGCGGGTAGCCGGCGTGGCCGCCCTGGCCGCGCATCGTCACCTCGAACTCGTCGGTCGACGCGTTGACCGGGCCCGGCACCGCCGCGACGACGCCGTGCGCGAGCCGCGGCTGGACGTGCGCGCCGATCACCGCGTCCACCCCGGCCTCGGCCAGCACACCGGCTTCGACGATGTCGAGCGCGCCGGGCGGCGACGTCTCCTCCCGCGGCTGCAGCAGCGCCAGGATCGGCCGCGGCACGCCGACGCGCACGGCCGCCCGGCCGGCCGCGACCAGCGCGGCGAGGTGGACGTCGTGACCGCACGCGTGCATGAACTCGTTGCCCGACGCCCACGGCACGCCCGTGCCCTCCAGCACCGGCAGCGCGTCGAGCTCCGCTCGCAGCGCCACGACCGGGCCGTCGCCGCCGGGCAGCGGGATCGCGCGGCCGGTCTTGGCGACGCGGGTGCCGTCACCGGCGCCGAGGGCCTCGGCCACCAGCCGGGCGGTGTCCTCCTCGTCGCCTGAACCGCGCGGGTCGGCGTGCACCGCGTGCCGGAGTTCGATCGCGGCGGGCAGTTCCTCGTCGATCGCCCGCGTCCAGCGGTCCCAAAGGTCGTTCACCCGTGCTCCAAGCGGTAGATCCTCTTCGCGTTCTCGTGTCCCACCAAAGCACACAGCCGGACGGCGTCCACTTCGGACATCGCGCCGGCGGCGAGCCCGGCGCGCAGGAAGTCCGAAAGTCCCTGGCGGAACAGGGCCGTGCCCAGGTGGTACAGCTCGGCCAGGCCGAACGCGTCGGTGGAGAAGAGGACCTTCCCGAACGGCGCGATCTCCAGCAGCTCGGCCAGGATCGCCGGCGCGCGGAAGCCCGCGTTGTGGGTGGCGAGGCCGACGTCGACGAAGACGTGCTCGAAGACCTGCGCGAGGTAGGCGGCGTTGCGGTGGAACGGGTAGTTGTGCAGCAGCAGGATCGGCACGCCGCGGTCGCGGGTGGCCCGCAGCAGCCCGGTGAGCCGCAGCGGGTCGCAGCGGTGCAGGTCGACGTCGGCGTCGCCGTACCCGACGTGGAACTGCACCGGCAGGCCGAGGTCGAGGCCGGTGAAGACGAGGAACCGGTGCAGGACCTCGTCGGCGAGCCGCCCGCCGCCCCCGGCGAGCCACCGGCCGGCGGCCGCTTCGACCTCCGGCGGCGACGGCCGCTCCCCCGCCAGCTCGAGCCCGACGCGGTAGGCCGCGATCGACTTGAACCCCACCGCGGTCTTCGCCCGTTTCCCCAGCTCGTCGGTGCAGGCCGCGGCGAACCCGGCCGCGGTGGATCCCCGGATGACGTGTTCGGCGACCTGTTCCAGCCGGACGACGTCGTGCGCGCGGGCGCCGGCCAGCTCCGCGAACTCGGCCGTCGTGGTCAGCGCGTCCGGGAGGAACCCGCCGTCCAGCAGGAAGTCCGTCGTGCCGGTGGCGCGCAGGAACCGCCGCGCCACCTCGGCCGCGCCCAGTTCGGCGCGGCGTTCGAGGTAGGCATCGGCTGCCGCGTGCTCGGGCAGGTCGAGCACCGGTGCGCAGCGTGCGCGCACGGCCAGCCCGATCAGCGAGTCGAACAGGCTGGTGCCGAGCGGCGACGTCGTGTCCGCCTCGGTCAGCATCGCCTCGAAGTCCGCGCGGGCCACGCCACCGGTGGCGACACCGTGGCAGTGGTGGTCCACCAGTGGCAGGTCCGCGACGAACGGGAGCAGGTCGGTCATGCGCCTCCGTCCATGGTGGTCAGCCTGTCCCCCACCCTACGAGCGAAGCCCGGCGCGGACAGCACCAAGATCACCGCGAGCACCAGCACGGCCCCGGCCACCACGGGGAACCACCGCGCCGGACCTTCGGTCGGGTACGGCACGACGTTGACGTACACCGTGTACCCGAGCACGGCGAGCGCGCCGATCGGGAACACGAGGTGCCAGCCCGGCACGCGCATCCGGCGCTTCACGAACAGCAGCAGGATCGCGCCGACGGTCGTGAGCAGGTAGATCACCAGCAGGATCAGCGTGCTACTCATCCAACAAAGAACCACTACTCGTCAGGGGTTCGCGAATCGGGCGTAACAGGCCTGCTGCTGGCTGCGACTCCTGATCACTACACCCCCGAGGGGCTACATCATGATCAAGCGCACGATCCTCTTCGTCACGGCTGCGATCGCCGCCTTCAGCCTCACTGCCTGCGGGAACGAGCCACCCGCCCCGGCTCCGACCTCAGCATCACCGGCGGCTGCCCCGGCCAGCGTGACTTCGTCGACCTCGGCCGCCCCGTCCACTACCCAGCCGGCCTACATCGCGAAGAAGATCGGCGAGAAGGCCGGTATCTCGGGCAACGACGGCAGCCCGTCCGTCGACTTCTGGGTTACGAAGATCTCCGTCGACCCGAAGTGCAGCCCGTACGCCTCCCGTGAGGCGGGCAAACACACCGTGTTGCTCGACGTGACGGTCAAGACCTACACCGACACGGACACCGCCAACGGGGTCAGCGCGTTCAACGTCTTGCCGGGCCTGATCAACCCGTACGCGTTCTCCACGACCGGCAGCGACGGCGTCACGAACCAGGCGGAGACCGACATGTGCGTCACGCCGAAGGCCTTTCCCTCGGCCTACGCCCCCAACCGGACCTACACCGGTCAGGTGGCCGTAGGGACGCCGTCGAAGAGCGGCACGTTACAGCTCACCGACGGGTCCGGGCTGTTCGGCCCCGGCGCCCATGGCTGGGAGTGGTCGTACTGACTTGGCTCGTCGTCTCAGATTCACGCCGGTAGATAAGGAGCAACCCGCATGTCAGAGACCACCTTTGAGATCGGCGCACCGGGAGCGCACCGGAGGATCAAGTTCGACGGCAAGTCCGTGACCATCACGATCGTGACCGGCGGTTGGGCATCCCGGGGCGAGCTGAAGAACCGGTTCCGGATCGATCGGATCCAGGCCATCGAGCACAAGCGTCCGGCCCGGCTGGACCCGACAGGGATGCTCACGTTCCGCTTGTCCGGCGAGTCGCCGGAGCTGCCCAAGCAGATGCCCGCGATGTCGTCGAAGGCGCCGTCGAACCAGTTCCCGTACTCGAAGCAGAGCGCCGAGCAGATCGAAGCCCTCGTGGAAGCGATCGAAGACGCGATGTACACCTAGCCTGACCAGCAAGAAGCCCCCGGCACCTCATGGCGTCGGGGGCCTTCGCGTGTTTCAGCTCAGTCGGCGGCCCACTCATAACTTAGCTGGTACAGGCTGGCCGGGAGCGTGATGTCGTTCATCTCCAGCGGCCTGCCGTCGGTGCCGTAGGCCACGCGAGTGATCGTCAGGACCGGCACGCCGTCACCGAGCTGCAAGAGCCGGAGTTCGTCCGGAGAAGGCATCCGGGCACCGACGTGTTCGGCGAAGGAACCGATTTCGTGATCGGCTTCTTCGAGACGGGCGTACGCACCTCCCGGTCCGGTGTCGACCTTCTCGATCGCGGTGCCCCGAGTGATTTCGCGAGGCAGCCGGGACACCGCGAGTTGAGCCACCAGCCCATCGGCTCGCATCACCCGATCTCTCACGGTCAGCTCAGTACCCACGTCTACCTGCAGGTATTCGGCCGCACGCTCGTCGGCTGACTCGAAACGGACCTTGACGTTGCTCGACGGCGTGAAGCCCTTGGCCTTCGCTTCGGCCAGGAACGCGCCTTCGTTCCGACCGCGTGCTTCTCGGGAGAGCCGGGAACGGGCAAGCCGCTGAATGTTCGACGGAGGCCGGACGAACACGCCGCGTCCGTGCTCGACATTGACCACGCCTTCGGACCTCAGCAGATTCACCGCCTCGCGGACGGTCGGCCGCGAAACGCCATAGGCGTCGATCAGTTCGCGTTCACTCGGAAGCTTGGCTCCGGGCGCGTACTCACCGGCATCGATCTTCCGCCGAAGATCGGTAGCCACTTGCCGGAACGCTGGAACTCCACTCGTGCGGTCCACCATGACAACCATTCTCCACTCGTCAACTCGTCTTGACCAGTTGCCCGCCGCATGTGACAGTAAACTTGTCAGGACGTCATGATAAGTGGCGATGGGCAACACACATGGGGACCAAAGTCATGAGCGGAGTGCGAGGACTGGTCAGGGCCGACACCGAAGCCGACTACGCCCAACGGCACCGATCGGCGGACGGCTTGGTCCCCGACTACCGCAAGCGCGAGTTGGCCGATCCCTCGTTCGCTCACCTGACGCCGTGGTGCGAGGCCGGAAGGCTTCTTCCTCTCCAGCACGTCCGGCGAGAGATCGACCCGGTGCCCCTGCAGCGGCACGGCCGGTTCGAGGTGTGCCCCGGGTGCCTCAGCGAGCGGCAGGAAGCTCGGAACGGACGGCCGTCATGAAGACCAGCGAGGCACCGAAGGTCATCCTCACCCGCAACGCGAGGCCGCTCCCGGATGAGAAGTGCCCGTGCGGGCAGACACGCGCGTGGAGGTCCTTGAAGGCGGCACCAAGGTCCGGACGCCGGTGTGCGGGTGGTCCACGTGAGCGTCGTTGTCTATCTGAACCGGGCCGGGCTTCAACCGGTCGTCGATGACATGTGGCACCGAGTTGCCCGGGTGGACTTCCCCGAACGCACCCTGACGACGTTGTGCGGTCGGGTCGAGGACATCGAGTTCGAGCCGAGCGAGCACCGACCCCCATGTGTCACGACGTGCTGGGAGTGCGACGTGGCCTATCGCCAGAGCGAGAACATTCCCAGGCGTCGCCCATAGTCAGCCCGGTCGGTGCGCGGTCCTCCGAAGTGTGCGCATCGGCCGGGTGTCCACTTCACTTTCGGGTGAAGGCGGAGCCCCACGGTCCCACGTCCCAGTCGGCCGCCGTGGGGCTCCGCACTATCCGCCTAAGACGCAGGGCTAGACGGGTTCAACGACATTGAAGACCACCAGCGCGGTCATCCGGTAGTTGGTACCGTCCGGGGTCCAACTCTCGCTCATAGACATCGACGACACAGTCCACTCCGAGTTCATTTCGAGCGTCTTGCTCACCTGCTGCGCGATGTGATTGGGGTCCACGTGGGTGTACGCACCCATGACCTGTTTGGGCACTGCTACCTCCTTAGTCGGGTTCTCACGAAGAGTTGATGACAGGAGCGCCATCGCTACTGCATGGACCTCAGTCAGCCGATGTCGAAGCAGACGAGGGCGCTGAACGTGAGCCCGGCGTCCGGATGGCCTCTCGGCACGAAGACGTTGGTCAACGTCATCGACGACACACGGATCTCTGTTCGTGGGTGGCTGAGCCGCTTCTGCTCAAGGTCTCTCTCGATGTCCAACGCAAGCTGGTTCAGATCATCATTCGTGAAGACGTCGATCTGCTGTCGCTGCACTGGCGTGCCTCCCTATGTCGACCTACACCTTTCTTGTCGGCAGAGATCGGCCACCCGCTACACCCCGAAGACACAAAGGAGGCCCCGCGCTCAACCCGGCGATCGAGTGCCAGGGAGCGCGGGGGCCTTGGTGACCCGCGTCAGGGCGGGTCGGCTTCGTAGTGCCGGAACCGGTCAGCGCTTGCGGGCCGTCTTGTCCTGCGGGGTCTCGTCGGACTCGGCCTTGGCCGGCTCAGGCTGCTTCGGCTCGTCCTCGGCTGTTGGGATGGCGACGTGCTCGTCGGCGAACGCGCCGTCCTGGTGCGCCTGCACGATCCCGGACTCGGCGGGCGGGGCCTGCTCCGGGTCGGTGAAGTTCCGGACGATCTGCGCCTCGGCGGGAAGCTGAGGCGGCTTCGGTCCGTTCGCCCAACCGGCGTTGTCCGGGTGGGCCGGGTTGAACTGGGCGCTCGGGGGTGATACTCCTGCTCGCTCACTGCGGGCTTCCTTCCTGATCGTTGGTGGCGGGGGACGGGGTCAGGTAGCCGGCCAGCGTGGAAGCGATGCCGACGATGACCGCGGTAAGTGCCGGGTCGATCTCGCAGCTGAAGGCGTGCCTGATGGCGATCGCCCATTGCTTAGGTTCCGCGCTGACAAACTGCCAAGTCGGTAACGGATGATCCAACTTTGCCGACTCAAGGGCGAACGCGAACTGGGAGGATATGTGGTCACCAAGTGGGAGTACACACACATCACACGACTCGAAGGCACACATACGCCGCTGGATCCAGACGGGCGGGCCCTCGTCGCACAGACCTTCTGGACAGTCCAGTACGTGATGGTCGGACCCGATGGCACGGCCAGCAGTAAGCCAGACCCCCTCGATGAACAGCCCAACTACATCGAGGAGTTCACCGAGTTCTTGAACCGCCTGGGTGCTGACGGCTGGCAATGGATGAAGGACGCTGGCCACTCCCAGAAAACCGAGGCGAGCAAACGCACGCCGGACGGCCCAACCATCAACAACCTCGTGCGCGAGACCTCTTACTGGTTCAGGCGGGCCGTCAGCTCCGAGTGACCTGTTCCAACTGGCTCACGTCGCGTCCTTGCCGGTGACCTCCAAGGTCCCCGTGATCCGCATGTTGGCCCTCACTGCCTCGGTGACGATGGTCCGCACGGCGTCCAGGTCGATGTCCGGATCGTTCGTCGCTGCAGCGAGCGCTGCGGCAAGCGCGTCCACCTTCGCGTCGGTGGCGTTCACCGTCTTGAAGACCGGGTTCGGGCCTGCGTCGCCGCCGCCGTAGTAGGCTCCGTTGTACAGGTTCAACATAGCTTCCCCGAGCTTCACGGAAGTTCCGTTCGGCCGGTTGCCGATGCTGGCGTTCAGAAAGTCATTGACGCTGGGCATGTCGTCCTCCGAGGTCATCAGGTGGGCGCTGGTGTAGGACTCGTCCAGGTCGACCGCCAAGCCCGCCACGGACCCCTTGTCGTCGTACTGGTGGACGTCGTAGCGGCCGGCTGCCGCATCCGGCTTCGCCCCGTACCGGGCGATGACGATCACGAGGTTCGGGATGCCCCATAGGTCCGGGCGCAAGACCTTCGCGAAGGCGTTGCTCAGGTAGACGCAGGGCCGGTAGCCCCGGGCGATCACCCGGTTCAGGAAAGCCGTGGCGAAGCTCTTCGCTGCCGCGTTCGCCGTGAAGGGTGCCTCCAAGTCGAGCATCGGCACCACGTCCATCGCGCCGAGGCGTTCGGCCTCGCGGAGCATGACGTCCGCCTGCACTTCAGGGGCCGGGCTTGGCTGTGCGTAGTGGTAGACGCCCACGGGGATACCGCGCGACTTCGCTCCGGCAACGTGGGTGTCCGGTCGGTACACCACGCCGTTGACGGTCTTCGTGTAGGCCGTTGCCCCGTCGGAGGCCTTGACCCACACGAAGCCGACGTTCTGCACCTGACTCCAGTTGAGGCCCGCTTGGTAGTACGGGTGAACGTCAATGCCTCGCGTCATCGACCCGCCTCTCTTCCTTGCGCGGGACGATGCGTTCCACATTGGAGCGCTCAAGCTCGCGGGTGATCTTCACGAAGAGGGCGGTCCGCCACACCACGACCAGGGTCAGTGCGAGGAACAGCACGGTCCTGACCGCGTTCTTGTAGGGGATGTCCGGCCAGATGAAGAGAACCAGGTACCACGTGTAGAACACTCCGACGATCGCGGAGAAGGACACCAGGTTCTGGCCGAGGGAGTTCCGCCACCAGCTGAACTTGTACGTGTAGTAGCCGATGAAGGACCACGAGGCAGCCGCCCCGATGATCAGGAGTGCGAGGAACATCCACCGCTCCCAGCCGGTCAGGTTCATGCCCGCCTCGTCTCTCGCATCGCCTCGGCCATCCGCCAGGCAAAGCCGTTGGCCTCAAGGTGATCGAGCAAGTTCGACTGCATGTCATCGACCTTCCGGCGGTTGGCGCGGATTTCTCGTAGCTCCCGCTCGGCTCGCTCGTACTGAACTACTTGCTCTGCACTCGGTGCGACGGTGCGATCGTGCGTTCGCCGCTTGCGCCACCACGTCATGGCGTATCGCCACCCTCGTTTCGGTGCGGTGCCCGTGCGCGCAGTTCGCCGAAGAACTGGTTCTGGATCTGCGCCGTGATCTCCAGCTTCGAGTTCTGCAGCTTCAGCTCCGAGACGAGCTGGTCCTTCGTGACCGTGGTCGCCTGGGCCACCTTCAGATCGGCTTCAAGTGATCTGATCCGCTCGCGAAGCTGGTCGTTCTGTCGCGTGAATACCGTCCACCCGCCAGCAATCAACGCAAGCAGCAGCGTGACCACGATCCCGAGCACCGCCACCCACGTGCCAGCGTCCACGGCTTCCCCCAGTGCCTAAGTGCCTATTGCGGCCACGTCGAGCGTGATCTGACCCGCGAGGAGTGCACTTGTTGCGGTGACAGCAAGCTGAATTCCGCTAGCTGTACGCGAAACCAGTCCCCACGCAAGGCCACCAGTGACGTTCTGAGCACCTATCGCTGTCACGACGACCATGTAGTCCGTCGACGCCATCGCGGCGTCCCACGTGACCGTGAGGGTCTGCCTCCAGCCCAGCAGCATCGCCGGGACTGCGATCGTCTTGCGCTGGACCGTGACCGGCTTGGCCGTGGCAAGGGAGACCGCTGTGGTGGCGTCCGTCTGCGGGATGCGCCACCATCGGTCCATCGACCACAACAGGTAGTCCCCGGGGTAGGCGTAACACTGGTAGTTCGTCGGCCCTTGCTTCAGCATCCCGAGTGCGTTGTTGTCATCCGGGTAGAGCTGCGCGTTCGGCACCACGGCGACCGCCTGGATCTCGGCCAAGTTGTTCGTCTTGCCGTCGTTCTGCCACTGGATCACATCGCCGTAGAGCACAACCTGCTTATTAGCCACAAGGTCCTCTCCGTCAGACCGCGCCGTAGCCGACCTTTTTCAATTGATTCAGGGGGACGTGGTCCCGCCGAACCACGTCCGAGCGAACGAGTACGCAGCACCGAGCATCGACACCGGCGTGACCGCGATGGCCGACTGGGCGCCACCCGATACCACCCGCGAGAAGATGTCGACGCCCAGGAAGTTCCCGATCGACGCTGCGGGCACCTGCACCGAGTACGGGCCGCACGTGGTCAGCACACCCGGGGCTGTAGTGCTTGACGCGGGCGATGTCACGGTGGGGCTGGTCCAGGTCCACCCGGTCGTCGCGTCGTAGATCTTCACGTAGCTCTCGACCACCGACGCGGCTCCGGCGCCGCCCCAGGAGTCGTTCATTCGCCACTGCGCCAGGAAACAGCTGTTGAGCTGCTGAACCTGCCCGGTGTAGTAGGAGGCGAACGACGTGCTGGTGTTGAAGATCAGCCCCGGGTTTGTCGGGTACATCGGCACCTGGATGTAGGGCTGCGCCAGTCCGTATCCGACGTCCACATCGGACCCGAGCACGAGGTGTGCAGCGCCGTCGTAGATCAGCACCGCAGCCCCGCCGGCGGCGTTCGGTCGAGGCACCACGGCGAAGTCCAGGACCCCGCCAGTGTGCGACACCGTGAACGGGAACTTCGACTGATGGGTCAACTCGTCGAGCTGTCGCTGAAGATCACTCAGCTGATTGAACAGGAAGTCGGTCGACTGGGGACGTTCGATCGGTTGGTTCGCAACCACTCAGGACCCCCTGACCGCTTGCAGCTGATGCAAAACCTTGTCTCGGTCCGGTCCGTTCGAGATGCCGATGATGCGATAGGAGTACTTGCCGTTCTTGAGCCAGTGGTGGTTCTTCACGCTGTAGTCGGCGAAGTGTCCCGGCAGGTACGAGCCGAGCTGCGGTTCCGTGTCGGCGCGCACGGTGGCCTGCCACTGCTCTGGTTGCGAGTTGTACAGCGCCACATCGGCCGTGGACCAGCCATCCAACGTGGACTGATCAGACGCGGAAGCGTGCCCGGAGTCCACCATGTCCAGCAGCGGCCAGTTCGACGAGATCAGCGAACTGTCGGTGGCGTAGCCGTAGAGCTGCCCGGCCTCGTTCCCCGCGCCTTTGACGAACGCGGTGTTCGCCTGGCCTGACCCGTCCCCCGCGATGGTGAGCTTCACGAGATTCGAGCGGTAGTCGAAGAGCAGCGGCACGCCCGGCTGCACGAGGTACGGATTGCCGATCAGCATCCGGTGCCGGACGTAGCGCAGCCCGCCCGAGACCGTGAGGTACGGCCGGAAGAGCACGTCCGGGCCACCGTCGACCTGGGTCAGTTCCTGTAGCCGCTGGCCGGCGAACGCCATCTCGTAGCCGTGGTAGGTCCGGGTACTCGTCCCCACCGCGGTCGGCACCGGCAGGTCCAAGGGCAGTGCAGAACCGGTCCGGTACGTCATCGAGGTGGCGTGGTCGGCGATGCTGCGGGCAATGTTCGGCAAGCTGTCGTTGAGCGTCAGGTCGGCCGACATGTCGGTGATCCGGGCAGTGACGGGGTTCCACGTGCGGGCGTGCAACACCCGCTTCTTGGTGAAGATCTCCCAGAGGCCCTTCCCGACCACCGTATGCACGGGAGAGTCGTCGTTCGGCGCGTACGCCACGATCGGTCCCGCTTGGCATACGGTGTCGGCAGGTGTTCCACGGCCTCGCACGACCGCGACGGAGAACCGCCACGGCACACACCACTCCCGGACGCGTGACGTCCTGGCTCCGCCTTCAAGGGGAACCGAGACCTTCCAATCGCCGGAATCGTTGATCCTCGCCGACCACTCCGGCTCAGCGGCCAGGTCCAGCTCGTACAGCACACGACCGCTCGCGGTGTCGTAGGCCAACGCGGTGTACTCGCTCATCACAGACCCGCGTCTTCGATCAGCAGTTCGTAGGTGTGGGCGGACGCGCCGCCCGCGATGCCGCCCTGGCCGCCGTCCACCTTGGCCGTGAACGACGCGGCGAACGTGCCGCTTCCGGTTGCGACCCAGGTCCCGCACAGCGTGAAGGGCAGTGTGATGAACGAGGTTGCGGCCATGTTCGGGTACTTGTTCCGGACCTCCGTGCCTGCCGTCGCGGTGGGCGTACTACCGGCGATCACGCGGAGAGTCATCTTCATGTTGCTGTTCTGCGCGCCTGCGTTCTTCGGGTAGTACTCGCCGTCGAAGGTGAACTTGTACCGGCGACCGGAGACCGCGGTGAACGTCTTCGAGACGATGATCTGTTCGGTACCGGTGTTGACGTTCGTGTCGGTGTTGCCTGCCTGGGTGCCGACCACCCCGCGCGCCACCTTGTCGGTGGTGCCGACGTTGGTGACGGACTGCCGCCACGCACCCGAGCTGTCCTTGACCTCGAAAAGGTCGGTCGTCGGGTTATAGCGCTGATCCCCGACCCGACCTGCGGTATCGGAATCGCCGGGTAGGACGATCCGGACCCCGCCGATGGCACCAGTCCCGCGCCGGAGGTCGCCGGGCGGACTCGGTGGTCAGCATCTCCGACATCATCGAGCGAACCTCGGCCATCTTCACGGCCCTCCAGCCGTTCCCGGCGATCAGGTCTCGAATGAAGTCGTCGATGGCCATCATGTAGATCTGGGCGGTGGCCCAGTCCGAGGCCGTGAAGAACTCGTCGTAGCCGGAGACGGCCATCGAGTCCCACAGGTCCTTCGTGACCTTCAACGGGGCCTGCACCCCGGGCGGGAACTTCAAGGGCGGCTGCTCGGCGGCTACCTGGGCCGTAGGCTTCGAGACATTGTCCGGGTGAGCGGGGTTGTCCCTGCCCACCTTCGGGTGGCCGAGCTTCTGGTCACTGCGCTTGCGGTTCGCTCCGCCGCTGCGTCCCGGGACTCCAGGCATGGTCACAACCTCCTGACCTGGGCAAAGACGATTCGGGGAGGACATTCGTTTTCGCTAAACCACCGACCAGGGCACCTTGGAGGGGTGGGGAGTGCCCCCTGGGTTGGCCAGAGGACGTGGCTCGCGTGGAAGAACGAGGCCTCGTTGGTCATGCGGGGTACGGCCATGGTCGTGCTGGCCTGCTGCTCGCCGAGGCTTCGTGTCCGTCAGGACCGGAGCCCGGGGTGGGGCGGGGCAGGGCGGAGCCGTCGTGGTCCGTGACCGCCGGCTGCCACTCCCTCGGCCGAGGACTTGGCACGGTGGTGCCGATCGCAGATTCGCCGGGCGTTGTCCACGGTGTCCGATCCACCTGCCGAGTGGGGGACAATGTGGTCGGTGTCCTTGGCCGGGGCGTTGCAGCGGTGGCCGTTCTCCGTAACCTCGCACTTACCGCCAGAGCGGGTGGCGACGATGGCCATCACGCGGTGCCACTCGCGGGAGTGAACCCGCCTGGTCTCCCGCTTCCAGCCGCCGGCCATCAGTGCTTCCCGCCGTCGTGCTTGCCGGGCCAGGTGCCGAAGACCTCGTGGTAGATCCGGGCAGCGAGGCCGTGGATCTGTCCAGCTGGGACTTCCTCGCTGGCGAGCTGGGCAACAAGGGTGCGGTATGGGGTGGCGCTGTCGGCCCAGCGGGCCAGGCCCTCGCCGTGGGTCCAGTAGCGCCAGAGCTGGGGAGCCTTGAGTTCTAGCTGGGAGGCCATCGCACTGCCCTCCCCGTACCGCCTGTTTGGGACGGGGTAGGCAGGGGTCACCTCTGATCGTGATCATCGGGGTGCAACAGAGTGAGGTCGAACACCGGTCTCACCAGCCACTTCGCTGCATGTGATGGACGGGACGGCAGATGTCGGCTTTCACCGTCCTGTATGCGGGCGGGATTTCGAGCGCCAATGCGCGCAGGAAAGGGAACTCCGGACTGTGGCGCTTCAGGCGTCTGCTCCGTCGGCAGGAGAAGCCGATGTCGATCGACGAGATCAAGGCCCTGATGACCGCACTCATCGCGGTGCTTACACAGGTCATCAACCACATTGATCCGCAGGTAGGGGCGCTCTTCAGCGTCACCGCACCCCTGGTGGTCGCTGGTCATCATCGGGCGGGAGGAGGACTGACCCACCGCGCTCCGAGCCCGCTGCTCCGCACGGACGGCGGGCCGGACGTGCCCTCCGCAGAAGACGCGCATCGCGATCGACCTCTGATCGTGATCACCGGAGCGGCAACGCCGTACTGCCGGTCAGCGACTCACCGGGTATGTGGGCCACCGTCGTCACGGGTCTCTTCACGCTGTTCGGCGTCGTCGTCGGCACCGCGATGGAGCCGGTCAAGAGCTTGATCACAGCCAGGGCGAAGACCAGGCAGATCCGTGGCGAGCAGTGCGCGAAGCTCATCGGTGCAGTGACGACGGTCCGGGAAAGCATCGTGTCTCTTAACGGCGACTACCGAGCGAGGATGGCGCGGCAACTCCAGGCCAGGGAGGAACAGCGACATGGCTGGATAACCGCGATCAACGATGCGCGGGATGCCCTCCGGCAGACCTCCAACCTGCTCTACCTCTATGGACCGGATGATCTCGCAGTTGAGTCACGGAAGGTAGCTATAGCCGAAGATGCCGCATACCGTCGAATCACTGCCACGGAGGAAGTCACCGATATCATGAGCGTTCCAGCTGAACTCGAAGCCGCGCTTCGTGAACTCGACGAAGCAACCCGTCAGTTCGCCGTCCTTGCCCGCCGGTATACCCGCTGATCACGACCGATCCCCGATCGTGACTAGCGAGACGAAACGAGGGAACAACTACTGACGACTACTCGGTCATGGCTGTTCGCTTCCAGTACGCAGGCGCTCTGTTCCAGATAGATGACCAGGACCCGGACCAGCTTCAGCAGCACATAAGGGAGCAGCTTCAGGGCGGTCCGTTCTGGCTCGATGCCCGCGACCCGACGAGCCTTCCAGATCGCGGCGCAAGGCGTCTGCTAATCACGTCCGGTGTTGCCTTCGTACTCTGGCTTGGCCCCCTCTAGAGTCAGGCTTTCCAGCTCTACTCAGGTTGCCGTAGCGCGCTCCCGGGCTTGGTGGATCATGTCGGCCGGCTCGTGTCGTGCGCGAATGCCTACCGGCTGACAAGAGATACTGCTGCCATGTCGAACAAGCTCCGCGATCACGCCTGGTTCGTTGGCTTCCTGGTTACCGTCGGCTTCGTCTTGCTCTTGGCGCTCGGGATCGCCCTGAGCAAGGATTCAGGATGGTGGTCCGCTTGGGGTGAATGGATTGGCGGCATCGGCAGTATCGCCGCTGCGGTGACCGCCGTCTGGATCGCGGGCGAGGGGTGGCGGCGAAGCGACCGCGACCGAAAGCAGCGGGACTCACGCGAGCTAGCACGTCAGTTCGCGTTCTGGATTCACTGGACCGAGGAGGGAGCACCGGCGGTTTCCTACTACAACGGAGCGCCGCTCCGGGCCTTTGACGTACACATGCAACTGTTGGTCGACCGCAGCCCGGTCACTCCACTGATCAAGATCGGGAATGTGGGGCCGACACAGAAGACCGAGGAGCACGTTGCCGCCTCTGCAGCGCTCCGGCAAGGACTCGGGAACAGACTCGAAACTCTGTTCCGATCAGCTCAGGATCAGGAAACCGGTCAGCGGAGAATGACCGTGCTTGAGGAGATGACCGAGCGACTACGACTTCGGGCAAGCGTCGAGATCGTGATCAGTTTCCGCGATGCCAATGGCCAGAGTTGGTTCCGTGACCAAGATGGGAAGCTCGTCCCGCACCGGTAGGTCTCCGCTCAGTCGTGGTCGTCGCGCAGCTCAGTAGGCGGGACGATCGACAGGATCTCGTAGTCGGCTTCGACGCAATGCCGCCTCACGAACAGCTCGGCCTGTTCCTTGTTGGAGAACGGGCCCACGTTGGTCGGCATCGTCGGCACGCTGACGGTGAAGCGGATGAACCACCAGACCATCAGAAGACCCCAGCGGCCACGAGAGCGGCTAGGACGAGGCAGGACGCTGACACCACGGTCACGGCGATGCGGGCCGTCACGTCGGAGATCAAGCCGGCCAGGACGAAGACGGCGACGCCGATGGCCAGCAGGACGCCGAAGAGGTTCATCACGGGTTCCTCTCGGATCGATCACGAGGGCAACGTGGGCGGCTTCCCGGACGACTCGTCTGCATGGTGCTTGCCGACGAACCGAAAGTCACCGACTGGTTGAGCGTGTGGTTCGGCCTCGGATCTGGGGTGATCACCCTGCTTGCGTTAATTGCCGCTGCGATCGCCGTACGGGCGACAATCCAGACGAACAGAACGCAAACACGTCAGCTGGCACGCCTCGAAGAGGATAGAGAGCGAGAGCTAGCCGCCAACTTCGCGGTATGGCTACAGCCAAGGAAGAAGAAAATATTCTTATACTATCGCAATGCCGGCCGACTACCCGTCTACGACGTCCGAGTCATACTCCGATGGGCAAAGAATCCATCAGCAGGCAAAAGCGTGCGAATAGCAAATTCGATTGGCCCAGACAACGACGCACACCCTCTGATAATCGCCTATTTTAACAACGGGGATGTCACAGAGGATCTGGAGAGTTTGGCAGAGAACGGCGGAGACGGCGGGCTGCAGACTCAGCATTTTATCATCAGGAACACAGAGATAATTGTCCTTTTCCGAGACGGAAACGGACGATGCTGGGAGCGCACAGAGAAAGGCGTTCTTCGAGAAATTGAAAATCTTGACCAAAGCACCCTTAGGTTATAGAACCCACAACGGCCCCCACAAGGAATTCGGCGCTGGGCGCGGTGACCCCGTTGCCCAACTGCCGGACCTGCTCCCGTTTCGTGCCGGTGATCACGTACGACGGCGTGAACGCCATCGCCGCTTGAATCTCCTTCACCGCCAGCATCCGGAACCGGCAGTCCTCCACGGCCGATGGAACCGTCGGCTGCACGAGCATGTGGTGGTTGCCATTGGCCGTCACGGTGGCCAGCGGGTCACGCACCGAGCGAGCCGTGGACCCACCGCCTCGGAGTTCGGCCACGAAAGCCAGCGCTGCCCGGTCCACCGTCGTCAAGGTGGGCATCGGCTGATCGACGGGACGGGCGACCCCGGTCCGGTAGTACGGGATCAACAAAGCGGTTTCAGCCCTCGCGGTCTGTGTCCGCATCGGGTTCCAGGTCGGGGACGCCTGCTTGCCGGGACGGCCCTCCACAGGCACCAACAGGCCCTCGGACTCCCGGGTGGTGCGAGTACGGAACGGGTCGGTCACCGGGGTGGTTCCGTCGCTCCAGCTGCCGCCTGCGGGCACGAGCTGCGGGAGCACGTACTTCTCCAGGCCGATGGCGATGCGAGCCATGGTCTTCGGCGACAGCGGCTTGCTCCGGTCGCCGATCCGCTGCGCGGGCAGATTCCAGTCGATCACCGAGCTGGCCGGCTCGGCCTACGGGTCGACGACGGTCTTGCACTTCGCGAAGCGGGGACAGTGGTACCGGTACTGCTGCCGATACCGTCCGACCGTCCTACCTGGATTCCAGAATTGGACCGCTCGGACCTCTTGCTGGCAGTTCGAGCACCAGGCAACCGGGCGAATGTCGAGGTCGGGACGCCGGTTACCTTTCCTGCTGAAGATCACGTAAAGGCGATCCCTGGACTGCGGCGCCCTCGGTGCGTTGACCGCCGGGGCGAACATGCTGTTCAGCGAGACGATCTGGTGGTCGTACCCAAGAGCGTCCATCGCACCGAGCCATGCTTGGAATGGCGGCCACTTGGCCGCGTCCACGACGTTCTCGACGATGACGGCTTGGTACTGGTGGACCTCGGCGAACCGCGGTACGTCCCACATCGTCGAGCGGGACCGCTGGGCCACGTCGGAGGACAGGGTCTCGCCGTTCTCATCGGGGCCGTAGCTCTTCTTCCTGCCCTGCGCGATCGAGTGATTCGTACACTCCGGCGAAGCCCACAGGATGTCCGTGCTCCGGTACCGCCGAGGCTCAACCTGACTGATGTCCGCGCAATCGTGCTCGGCGTTCGGGAAGTTCAGCGAGTGCGTCTCGATCGCACGGGGCGAGTGGTTCGCCGCCATCACCAGCTCGACGCCGGGAACCGACGTCGCACCGAGACCTGAGCCACCTGCCCCGCAAAACAAATCTGTAAGGGTGTAAACCATTTTGCGCCTTGCCCCTGACAGCAAGAAGCCCTCGCCGGGTGGCTCGGGCGAGGGCTAGCGAAGAATGCATTTAGGAGAATGCGCAGAAATGCGACTGATCGAGAGCGCAGCTCTCCCTCTGCTAATCAGCGAGTTTAAGCGCCGACCACGGTCAATGCCACCCTGCCCCGCTTACGTGTCTGCTTCGTGATCACCAGGGCCACCAGGTCGTCCACCAGGAACAGCGAGTGCCCGCGTTCGTTGCGCCCGGCGGGGATCAGCTCGCCCTTCCGCACCCACGTCTTCACGCTCTCAACGGAGATCGGGCGGCCAACGAGTTCCGGCAGCGCGCGAGCCAGCTCGGTAACGGTGCCTTTCTGGCCTCCTACAGCGTTCAGGAGGATCCGGCGGCGCTCCTCGGTGTCATGCAGCGCCCCGCACTCCCAGCAGGTCACATAGGCCTTCTCAACCGGTGCGTACAAGTCAGCTTCGCAACGCTCGCGCTCCTGGTTCAGCGTGCTGCAGATCCCGAGGAAGCGGCTGTCCGGTCGACTGTCGATGACCTTGCGGACTTCGTTGGCCAACCAGACGACCTCGTCGGCCATCATGCCGCCGTCCGGCATCAACGCGATGCGTCCGATGAAGAGGCTCAGCCAGCCGGCCAGCTCCCTGGCATTCGCCGACGGGCCGGGCGGGTGAAGCTCCGGGCTTCGCTTCTGCAGCTCACGTACCCACACCTGAAGCGTCTGGTACGCCGTGCCCGCCAGGTCCGAGGCCGCAGAGTGGAACAGGAGGGAGGAGCTGGCCGACCGGGAGACCACGCCAGTGTTCGCCGTGGACTTGGAGAGCTTCCAGCGAGTCACGTTCAGCTCGGTCAGCAGAACGTCTGCGAGGTCCCGAAGAGCCACTCGAAGTTCGTCTTGATGGGTCCGGCACACGAAGCCATCAGCGGGACGGCCACAGCCATCCACGGTGCACTCGATCATCACGACACGGTATGCACAGCAGCGAAATAAGTAACGATGTCAAGGTGACAAGGGATAATTTCCCCATGAGACCGAAGTGGAAGAGGTGGCTGATCGTTGGCGGCGTAGTCATGCTGCTCTGCGCCGCTGGGATCGTCACGTGGGGGATATGGGGCGGTAAGGATTCAGCCTGGTACTCAGCATGGGCATCAGCAGCAAGCGCCGTCGTGGCCGTCTTCGCCCTCGGGGCTGCCAGCGTGGCTGCGATCGCGACGATCGAGACCAACCGGAACCAAAGCGCGCAGCTTGCACGCCTGGAAGAGAGCCAGCGCCGTGACCAAGCGTCCAAAGTGGCAGTGTGGCTGCATTTCGCCGACACAGTAAAATATCCGGGAACCGGCGAAACGCGGACACTGCGCTTTCAAAATGCTGGCACCTTGCCCGTATATGATGCCGTACTCACTTTTTCTTTCGTGGGGCAGGAAAATAAATATCGTTTCAGAACCCTTGCGCCGACCACAGGACCGGAGACACTCAAACGAGCCACCACCGCGATGGAGCAATTCATCTCTAAGGTCGCCGAAATGCACACACCAGGCAAACCTTTGGACGATGCGGTCTGGGAGAACGTCCAAGCCAAGAGCGATGCAGTTTCCGCCTACAAAAGGGCCGCATTCGAGACAAGCAAGCGACTATTCCACGAATTCCCAATTGAGATTCAGTTGGAGTTTTCGGATGGCGAATCGAGATGGCGTCGCCTTCCCACGGGCCGACTAGACCTCGTCGGCCACATCCACACATTGGGACGCGCCGAGGAGACCAACACGGCCGGAGAACTGACGCCCAGTGCGAAGGTCGAGGAGCAGGCAGAGTGAACTTCCTTCGGCGCGAACGTTGGTTTCTGGGCTTCCTGGGCGTGATGGCCGGCCTCCTGCTCCTTGCATGGGGAATGGGCACCGGGAAGGATTCGAATTGGTGGTCAGCTTGGGGTCAGTGGGTCGGCGGCCTGGGGAGCATTGCGGCCGCCATGACCGCGGCGTGGATCGCCATCGAGGGATGGAATCGGTCGGATAAGCAAACCCGCGAGCAGGCAGATCGGTCGAATTACAATTCCCTGCGCGAGCAGGCCGGTAAGATGGCCGTCTGGTTCGGAGAATTCACGGAGACGGGTCGACCGGCAATGTACTACAACGCCTCAGGATTGCCAGTCCACGACCTGTACATACTTGTCGAGCTATCAAATCCTCTCGACCATGAGATACCACCGGACAGGCGGCGAGTCTTGTGGCCGTCGCCGACCGTCGGGCCAATGACGAAGCCTGCGCATAATTCCGTCTTGGACTCGGGCGTTCAACAGATAGCCACAGAGGCGATCGACTGGCTACATGAGCAAATTGAACTCTCTGAGGGTGCAAGGAATTTACGCAGGAGTCAAATGTTTCGACGTCCCCGTATCGCGATGTTTTCAGAGACAACAACGGAACGCATGGGTTCGCTCGCCTCAGGGGCATCTGGTTCTACCAGATCGGAAGATATCGACGTCCGAGTTGACCCAGTGGATCTTTGACTTCATGGATGACCCGGATCCGACTGAGACGATCGCGCTCGACTAGCGTTACAAGCTGTTCGCGCCGTCGGTCATCGCTCACGCACTGTCTGCTGCTGGACCCAGTTCACCGGATCCAGGCTAGGCACGGAGTGTCGTTCGGTAACCATGTCAGTGCGACAAGGGATACTCCCTTCATGCTGACGCTGGCTGACGAACCGAAGATCACTGATTGGTTGAGCGTGTGGTTCTCGTTGGGATCCGGGGTGATCGCACTGCTTGCTCTCATTGCCGCCGGGATCGCGGCACGTGCGACGATCCAAACCAACCGGACTCAATCTCGACAACTTGAACGACTGGAAGAAGACCGCGCCTCGGAGCAGGCAGGCAAGGTGGCCGTCTGGTTCGAGGAGCACGGCGAGGATGGCCGGCCACTGATGCACTACAACGCATCGGGGCTGCCAATCCTTGGGTTGCACGTGGCCGTCGAGCTAACCGAGCCGAGCCGCCTGGAGGTCCCGTTTGAGCAGAGGCGAGTGCAATGGGAGTCGTCAACAGTGGGGCCGATGGCTGAACCTGCTCTGTTGTACATGCTCAACGGTTTGGTTCAGCAACGGGTAGAGATGGCCCATGACTGGATAGTCGACCATTACAACGTTCCGACATCGGTAAAGAACTCTTACCGCGCACAGCTTCTGCAGAGCCCCCGCATAGCGATTGCGTTCCGTGACAACAACGGGACCGACTGGCTTCGTGCGCCCGATGGCCAACTCTCGTCCATTGGTCGGAACAGCGAGAGGACGGATATGTTTTTTGCTGTTTACAGGGCGCTGGACTAGCTTGTCCCGCTTCGCGACGTATGCCTCTTCGTCGAACACACCGGGGTTGTCCACGTACTCGAAGCCGTCCCTCAGGTGTCCGATCCGGAAGGTCTCCGCGTACGGCAAGTCCCACTCGTCGGCCGGGAGCCAGTGCACGTCGTCCGGGTGAAGATCGACTGTGAACCCGTCCTTACTCAGCTCCATCAACATCCCGAACCCGACGAAGTCCTGACCCACGCAGTCGACCCAGATCAGCTCTCCGACCTCCATCGGCGGGACGTCCTTGGTGCCATACGGCGGTGCGTAGAGGGAACGGGTGTCGCCCTTCGCCCGCTCCTGCAGCTCGGCAACCCACTCGTCGTGGCTGGACTGCTCTTCGGCGGTCATCTCAAGCACGGTTAACCACCTCAAGCTCAGCGATGTCCCGCGCCGGGATGACGTCATGACCGTCATCCACGATCACCGACCCGTCGGCCGCGACCTCGCCGCGCATCTCCTCCCACTTCGGGTTCTTCAATCCTGCTGGCTTGATCCGCAACCACTGCTCACTCATTCCTGGTCCTCTTCTCTTCGATCAGCTGGGTCTCGTCGCCGTACTCCCGCAGGACGTCGCAGAGCGACGGTTCCTTGCCGAGCTTGATGCGGACGATGTCGATGTGGGCGGCGACCCGGGCCACGTACCCGAACGTCAGCCCGTTGGCCGCCAGGTCATCCGTTTCCTCTTCGTCGAGCCCGAAGAGGATGCGAGACCCGGCGAGATCGGCAGCGAAGGTCCGGTCCTCGTTCAGGCACGCGAAGTGCTTCTCCCACAGCTCGGCGTCGGTAGCGGTGCGATAGAGTAATTCAGTCACGAGCCGTCTCCTTCAGCTCTCGGACCTCCTCGCGGAGGCGGTCAATCTCTTGTCGGGCGGCAACCGTTACGAGGACGGTCAAGGCGACGACGGCCCACAGCAGCACGGTGGCCGCGGTCACTGCTCCGGCTCCGCTGCGCTGCGGGTCTTCCGCTGAAAGATGTCCTGCAGAGCGAGTTCCATCAGCGGCCACGGCGCGGGCTCGTTGTGACGGAAGCAGGCCTGCACCAGCTCGGCGCGCAGTGCGGGAGACATGTACTCGTAGGGGCTCTTGTTTTCGTGCCGACGGGTGCTCATCGGTCCTCCTCGGAGTCGTTCTATCGCTTCACTGATTGGGTTGGTCTCGTAGCGCGTTGAACAGGACGGCCCCGTCCGGCAGCTCAGCGGGGTGTCCTCTACTCCTTCTTCGCTCTGGCGGCGGGTCAGACAGGACGGGCGAAGTCGGCGGAGAAGGCCGCTGCCCGCAGGTCATCAGCCCGGACTCCGATGCGCGGGTTGAACTGCCGAGTGTCGACCGGGAAGCCCGCCATCAGCGCGGCGGCGATCAGCTCCCCGTTGGCGACGTAGCCGCCCAGATCGCCGGCCAGCTTCTCGGCGACGTGTTTCAAGCGGTAGCTGCTCGGGTGGACACTGCGGACCGTCCTCGTGGGCCTGAGGGCGACACCGAGCGACGCGTGGACGAGAAGGACTCGGTCTTCCAGGTCGGCAAGCTCCTCCCGCTCCCGGCTGAACGAGAAGCCGGGTGGCGGGATCTTCGGGTGTCCGTACCCGCTCCGGTGCAGCAGCGGGTTGTCGTCGAGTACCTCGGCAAAGGTGTGGCTCACTGGCTCTCCTCGAAAAGTGGCGATCGAATGTGGAGTGAAAGTGGATGGGAAAATGGCCTCTGACCTGCATATCTCCACGCATCCACCATTCCACCGGGCTTTTCGGGGGGTCCCGTGGCAGCTGCAGCACCCGCAGCCCACGTATTGACTGTCAGGCTGACAAGGATTTCTCCCAGCCTGCAACGAGTCCTCAATCTCATGATCAACCCCTCCCCACGGGCACCCCCCTGCTTTGAAAAGTGGAAAGTGGAGTTAGACCACTGCAGGGGATATAACTGCAGGTCAACAGTGGTTTATGGGGTCCACAATTGCCTCCACTTCCGGTCCACTTTCCAGCTCCAGGACCAGCGGCAAAAAGTGGCGCCTCACTCCAACGCCTTCGGGATCAGGCCGAACACATACCGAGCCGACGCACCACCCGGCTTGTTCCGGGTGAGCGGCGTTCCCTGGTCACCGCCCTTACCTCCTCCTCGCTCGGTCAAGTAGGTCAGCGCGCTCTTCGCCAGCGCCTGCTTTCCCACGAAGTTCGACCCGATCCGCTCGGCGGTTGCCCACAGGACGAACGAGCTGTGCATTTCAGCCAGGGAAACCCAGTCGTCCCGGTTACCGGTGATCTCGAACCGCTCGACCAGGAACCGGACGATCTCGTCGGCTTCCTCGCGAGCCGTGACCACCTGGTCGCGCACGACCTTCGGGATCTGCAGGCCGTGCTCCAAGTACTCCCGCGCCCCCTCGACAAGCCACGCGAGAACGCCCTGGGACTCCCGCCGAAGCCTGCGCCCCAACCCGGTGTCCTCCCTGCCGACGAACGACATTGGAAACGGAATCTCCACGTACCGAGCCCAGAACGCCGAGTCCCCGTCGACCGAGGGCCTGTTGTTCGTGGCCAACATCAGCGTGTGGCTCGGCACGAAGGTAATCGGGTCGGTCCTCATGAAATTCGCGCTGATCTCGTCGCCACCGGTCAGCCACTTCACCCGGCTGACGTTGAACGAATCCCTTTTGGACGTCTCCTGCGCGACCGCCAACCGCTTGCCTTTGAGGATCGCGAGTTCGCTGCTGTGCCCCTCGTGCTTGTTCGCCAGCAACACCCTTTCTTTCAGGCCTGTGGCGTACTCGCCGAAGATCGAGGTGATGAGCGACAGCAGCGTCCCCTTGCCGTTGCGGCCACCGCCGACGAGATTTAGAATCACATGATCGTCGACCCTGCCGACCATGGCCATGCCGAGGGCGCGCTTCAGGAACGCGCGGATCTCGACGCCCTCCGCCCTCTCCTCATCGGTCAGGGGGTGCTCCTCAGTTGGAGCCCGCCGGCCAGGAAGGACCTCCTCCAAGAATTCGTCGAACTGATGGTGAGTGGCGGTTGGGTGGTACGCCACCGGGGCTCGCATGGTGATGAAGTCGTGCGGGTCGTGAGCGCGCAGTTCACCGGTGCGAAGGTTCACCGTGCCGTTCGCGGCGTTCCACAACTCGGCCGTGGTGTCGACCCGGTCGAACTCCCGAACATCAATAATGACTTCCCCGCGCGACTTCAGGTCTGCTCGTGTGGAGGCGAGCTGAGCTGCTGCCCCAATCCACGCGCGGCTCTTGAAAGAGACCGAGGGTTCGTCGTCCTCACCTTCCGGCGCGTCCGCGACCATCGACACGTGCTCCGTGATGCACCTGCGAATCAACGGGTCCACGGCGTTGGCTCGCCAGACGCCCGCCGTGTAGCCGTAGAATTTCTCCGTGTCATAAGAAATCGCATCTGCTCGCCGAAGAAGTGCAAGAACGCGTCGGTCAGTTGCGAGTCGATCGGCTCGATCAGGTACTGGTCACCGATGAGGCCCGGGGCGCACATCGTTGCCCGGTCCCGGCGGCGCTTGGCCTTCTGCTGTTGGTCCCACACCTCATCGAGCTTCGCGGCGCGCGTTGCCTCCTCTGGCCACTTGCGAACGGCGGGAGCGAACCGCAGAAGCTCGTCGGAGACCTGCCCGATCTTCAGGCCCGCACTGACCATGGCCTGCACCAGCGCGTCCACGAGTCCATCCGCCTCGGCAGTGGAAGCGGTATTCCCTTCGGTCAGCAGAAGCCGGATGCTCTCCGGCAACGCCTCGTTCATCGTGAGGTCCCTTGTGTCTGAGGAGTTTGCTGAGGGAGGACAAGCTTCCGCCCAGCAGGGCGATGGATCCCAAGCCGCGCTTCGGCTTCCCGTCGTCGGTCATCGGCATCGTCCGCAAGAGCAGCAGCGACGGCGTGCCGCTGCAGCCCAACCCACTCGGACAACGAGTTGCCCCCGCCCCGGAAGAACAACGGCTCCAACGCAGCCAGAGCATCAGAGGCGCGGTACCAACCCCAGCTCGCCTCGCGAAGTGCCTGCGGGAGAGCACGAACGAGAACTTCGTGACGAGGCTCGCCTTCGTCAAGCGCATGTTCGGCCCGCCGAACAAGGGCATCGAGCATCCCCGGTCGGTCAGCGACGGTGTGAAGGTCGAGGAACTGCCGCACCTCGTCCACACCTGCCGAACCGTTGGAGAGCTGGCTGACAGGAACGTACTCGGGCAGCTTCTCCGCAGGCTCGACAGGAAGTTCCGGCACGTCTCCGGTCCGCATCCACCAGTACATCCCGCCACGGGAGTGTGGCGTGGGCTGAGCAACGATGAAGCCGCTGAGATCCTTGACCTCGCCCCATCCCGCGCCGAGAAACCTCGTCGGGCAGCCAATCTTCCGACCCTCGGGCAGTCGATACAAGTGGTGTCCTCGAAGCGGCACGTTGCTTCGCGTGGCCTGGAAGGGATGATCGTCTCGGGTCAGATGGTGACGGAGCTTCAGCGGCAGCGCGTCGGCATCGTCAACATCAAACGCCAGCAGCCCGGACTGTCCCAGCACCAGTCCGACTCCCGCCGATGGGTGGAGGTTGAACCACCCCATCACTCGCCCCGGATCGGCTGTGGCCTGGTTCTGCCACCCCGCACGAAGAATCGAACCGGGGTGCTTCGTCGCCGGATCGATTGGCAGCAAACGGATTCCGCGCCGGGCGTACTCCAGCGCAGCCTCGGCGACAGTCAGCCCTTCTACATTCGGGATCCGTGTGCAGAGTGACGGTTCGGAACGGACTCGCGTGCTGGTGCTAAAGTTGAGCATCATCGCGGTCCCCTCGTGGGGTAAGTGGGTTCGAAAACCCCGTCTTCCTTCTCCGGAGACGGGGTTTTCCCTTGTACCGGCGGCAAGATATTCCGCATCAGCGCGCGGACTTCGGACGTGATCGGCGGAGTCGAGCTGATCAGCTCCGCCAAGGTGACCGTCCGGGTTGGAACGGCGAGCACGGATCACTCGCCGCCGTCGGGGGCGACGAAGGACCAGGCGGACGTCATCACGCCCGTCGTGCTGATCCGAGGCGACCACTCGGCAAGCCCCTCGTCGGTGAGCTGCCCGAGCGCCCGGCGGATGTTCCGCTCGTCGAACGGGGGCATGTGCCCCGCCAGTTCTTTCGGGGTAACAGAGACCCCGGAACCCAGCGACAGCCCCACCACGTAGGCTCGGAGGGCTACGGGCAGCAGGTTCTTCGTCCGGAATGGACGGACCGAGACAACAACACTTGTCGCCACGACAACGCTTCTCTCATCCGATGGATGACGACGGCGCTATCTGCGCTGCGATTCTGTCCCGTTCGTCTGACCCCACCGACGTTACGCACCGAAAAATCTTGCAGTCAACTCGGATCGTTCAAGGTTACCGATTCGTGATTGGCATTCTGTGAATGCATTCTTGAATCCCTTGTCGTGCCGACAAGAGAAAACCCCCGTCTTACGGCGGGGGTTTCTGTGTCCCCGCGAGCGCGAACTCCGGGGACGTGACCAGGACCTTCACCTGACCAGAGAGGCCCTGATGACTCCATCGTACCTCTACGGGATGGCGTCGAGTCGCAAGTAGACTGGTTCGCCCTCGACGATCCGGAAGAACCGCACCCGGTCCTCCAGGGGCGGGCCGCCGTGCCGCGCGTTCCCTCTGCCCACGGAGAAGACGTGCATCTCGCCGATCAGGGAGGGCGTGAAGAGCACCTTCGCGGCCACACGCTTGGACGAGATGGCCGCGTTCTTCCATCGGGCGCGGACATCCTCCCGGCGTCCGCCGAGGATGTCGACCAGCGTTGTCGGCGCGGACAGCTCTCGCTCTCGGCCTTCCAGCTCGGCCACCTTCTTCTCGGTCCCCGCCGCGGCACGCGCTTCGATCGCGGCCAGCTCGCCACGATCGGCCCGGTCTTCGTACTCAGCAAGGTCACGCCGGGCTTGGGCGAGCTGGTTGCGAACCTGCTGCAGCTCAGCTGTCACCCTCTCCCCTGGCTGAGCCAGGGCGTCGTAGTTTTCGGGGACTCCGAGCCAGGCGAGCAGCACACGCTCCGCGAGCGTGTCCAACGGCTCGCGCTCGATGCGCAGGTGACCGTGGCCCGCGCATACGTAGTGCGGGACTCCGGCGAGGCGAGGTGCGTTTGAGGGGCCCAGTTCTCCGGCGCACACATGCTTCTCCGAGCACTCGGAGCAGCCGTCGCACTGAAAGGCCTTCCGGTGCCGATGTTCGTGTTCGTCCACGCAGGACGCACAGCGGGCAGCCGTGGACATGCTGAGCAGGTACCTGGCACGACCGTCGAGCGCTGTCCGGCGGGCAGGGTCCTCCAGGATGCCCCGCACCGTGTGCCACAGCTCGGCGGACACGATCCCTTCCCACTGCGCCGTGACGAAGCGCTTGGAGCCATCCGGGTTGTCGATGGTCCGCAGCCCCGCGTAGGTCGGCGACAGCAGCATGCTCCGGATGTGGGCGGGCTTGTACGGCCCGTTGGCGTGCCGTACACCGGCGTCCTTCCACGCGGTCTCGATCGAACGCAGCGACTCGCGCCGAGAGATGCGTTCGAACGCATCGCGCATCCGTGGCGCCCATTCGGGGTCATGCACCTGCTCGGTGAACTCGCGGGTTGCCGGGTCGTAGCGCCGAATGAAGCCTTTCGGCGCCTCGCCCCACGGACGGCCCTCCTCCGCGCTGGTGCGAGCCTCCCGCCGCACGCGCGCGGAAGTCTCCGCACTGCTCAGCTCATCCTTGACCGCGGCCTCCAGCAGGGCGACCCGGTCGTGCGGGTTGCGGGGATCGAAGATGCGGCTCTTGACACTGACCCACACCCGGATACCGGCAGCGGCGAGAGCGTTCACCAGCGGGAGGGTTTGCTCCATTTGGCGGGTGCCGCGCGAGGTCTCCCACAGGCCCAGCAGATCCGCGCCGAACCGGCCCTCCTGCAGGTCGTCCATCAGCCGCGTGAAGTCGTCGCGCTCCCCGCGCGCGTACTTGCTCGCCGACACGTCCGTGTCGGAGTAGGCGTCCGGGTGGACGCTCCACCCCCGCTCTTCGGCGTCGGCTCCAAGGACGGCGATCTGCTGGGCCGGCGAGCGACCTTTCTTCCTCCTGTCCTGCGAAACACGGGCGTACGGACGGAGAATCAGCTGGTCAGAGGACACAGAAGTTATGGTATCTTTTCAAACAGTCAGCGTGCCGATCGAGCCGGACCACGCGAAGGTGTCCGACGCCGTCGCGCCGAAGAACAGCGCGCAGACCAGGATGATCAGCACCGCCGCGCCGGTGACCGCGCTGACCGCGGCGACCGGGGTGCCGCGACTGGAGGTCCGGCCGATGCCACGCCCGCCGTAGGCGTCGCGGCCCAGCGCGTAAAGCAGCCGCGAGCCGCCGACGACGCAGGCCAGGCAGCAGCCGAACGCGCTGATCGCCGCGCCGACGCTGATCACGTCGCCGACCCACGCGCCCGCGTACCGGCTGCCGAGGTCGCCGAGCAGGGACGGCGAGTCGTGGAACGCCGTCGCGTCCGTGCCGAACGCCATCATCTCGACCGCGGTGACGACGACGAAGTAGACGCCGCCGAAGATCGCCGTGCCGAGGATCGCGCGCGGGATGTTGCGCTTCGGGTCGTGGGTTTCCTCGCCGAGCGTCGCGGCGGCTTCGAACCCGGCGAAGGACAGGAAACCGAACACCGCGCCGAGAAACACGCCGGACACCCCGGTTTCCGGGACGAACACGTCCATCGTGAACCGGCCGCCCCCGGGCGCGTTCCCGGCGAGCAGCCGGACCAGGATCACGACCGTGACCAGCAGGATCACCGCGATCGTGGCGCCCTCGACGGCGAGCAGCGTGCTCGTGCCGCGGCGCGCGGGCACCACGGACAGCAGCCAGGCGCCGATCAGCGCGACCGCCGTCAGCACGAACGGGCCCCACGACGGCGGGTTCGGCCAGATCCCCACCTGGGTCAGGAACGCGGTCCCGAGCGTGCCCGCGGCCGAGCTCGTGACGACGGCGTAGAACGTGTACGTGCCGAGCAGGCCGATGCCGGAGACGACACCGGCGCGCGGACCGAGCGTCGCGCCGACGAACGCGTACACCGAACCGGCGTGCTGGTAGTGCTGACAGAGCTTGACGAAGCCGTACGCGACCAGCAGGACGCCGACCGCGGAGAGCAGGAAGGCGAGCGGGACGGCGCGGCCGGCGGCGGACGCGGTCTGCTGGGGGTTGATGTTGGCGGCCATGCTGGGGGCCATCAACGCCACGGACAGGCCGACGGCCTGCCAGACGGAGAGGGAGCGGCGCAGCCCTGGACGGGTTTCGACGGTGTCTGACACGATCTCCACCTCTTTCTCAAGAGTATTCAGTGAACATCGACGGGAGCAGGATGAGCCAGCTCGATCGGGCCGAACTCGCACAACAGGGCGCGCTCCGGGCGGACGGCCTGCGCGCGGCCGGGGTCGAGCTCGTCGCGCTGACCTTCGTGGACAACAGCGGCATCGCGCGGGTCAAGGCGGTCCCGGTGGACCGGCTGTGGTCGGCGGCGGCGTGGGGCGTCGGCGCGTCGAACTCGTTCGACTTCTTCCTGGCGACCGACGACATCACCGACGGGACGTACTCGCGGGGTCCGGTCGGCGACCTGCGGCTGCACCCGGACCTCGACGCGCTCGTGCCGCTGGCCGCGCAGCCCGGCTGGGCGTGGGCGCCGGTCCGCAAGTACGACCAGGAGGGCGAGCCGCACCCGCAGGACGCGCGGGCGCTGGCCGCGACGGCGACGGCCCGGCTCGCGTCGCTGGGCTACAACGTGCGGACGGCCTTCGAGATCGAGTGGGTGATCACGGCGGAGGACGCGCCGGACGACCCGCGCTCGGCCACCGCGGGCCCGGCCTACGGCTTCGCTCGGCTTTCCGCGCAGGCGGACTACCTGCGCGCACTGGTGTCCACGTTGTCCGCTCAGGGCGTGACGGTGGAGCAGGTCCACCCGGAGTACGCGGCCGGGCAGTTCGAGCTGTCGGTGGCACCGGACGACCCGGTGCGCGCGGCGGACATCGCGGTGCTGACGCGCGAGACCATCCGGATGGTGAGCGAGCAGCACGGGTTGCGGGCGTCGTTCACGCCGAAGTTCTCGCCCGACGGGGTGGGCAACGGCGGCCACGTCCACCTGAGCCTCTGGGACGGCGACCGGAACCTGTGCGCCGGTGGCGACGGCCGGTTCGGCCTGACGCCGACGGCGGAGGCGTTCGGCGCCGGGATCTTCTCGCGGCTGCCGGCGTTGCTGGCGATCGGCGCGCCGTCGGTGGTCAGCTACCTGCGCCTGGAGCCGCACCACTGGGCCGGCGTCTTTTCGGTGTGGGGCCTGGAGAACCGCGAGGCCCCGCTGCGGCTGGTGCGGGGCCCGGCCGGGCAGCGCGACCGGGCGGCGAACTTCGAGGTCAAGTGCTTCGACCTCACGGCGAACCCGTACCTGGTGGTCGCGGCGCTACTGTTCGCGGGCCTGGCCGGGGTTTCGGCGTCGGCCTCGTTGCCGGAGCCGGTGGACGTGGACCCGGGGACGCTCCCGTCGGCGGTCCGCCTGCCGACCTCCTTGGCGGACGCGGTGAAGGCGTTCGAAGCGGACTCCGAGCTGACCTCGGCGTTCGGGGCGGAGCTGGCGACGACGTTGATGGACGTGCGGCGCGGGGAGATCGCCCGCCTGGGTTCCCTGCCGCCGGACGAGCTGTGCTCGCTCATGCGCTACCTACATTGAGGCGGCCACTTCGTCGCGCAGCTGCGGGAGTTTCGCGTAGAGGCGGTCGCCGGGGCATTCGGTGTTGTAGTAGTCGCGGTGGCCCTTGATCTCCTCGACGGGGATGCCGTACTGGCGGCAGACGTAGGCGCAGAAGATCACGAGCGCCGCCCACTGCGCTTCGGGCGGCTCGACGCTCGTGTAGGTGCCTTCGTTTTCGATGCCGATGGCGTTGGTGTTCTGGCCGGGGCAGTGCGCGCCCTGGATCATGGTGGTGCGGCTCTTGAGCGCATCCAGGCTGCCATGCCGCCCTTCGAGCCGGTACCCGCCACGGCTGACGGTGAAGTGCTGACCGGTGTCGGACCAGCCGTTGTTGTCCATGTGGTCGTGCTGGTCGTCGCGCGCGACCTGGAAGGCGTGCGCGAGGGAGTAGTCGGTGCTGTTGGCGCTGGCGATGTGGTGGATGAGCACGCGGTTCGCCGGGTGGTCGAGGGTGGTGAGCGCATCCGAGGGCGGCCGGGCACCCCACTCGGCACAGCTGTAGATCCGCGGTTCGGTCGCGGCTCGGGCTGCTTGCGGGAGCAGGAGTCCGGTGGCGCCGGCGGCGGCCAGGCCGGCGGCACCGCGGAGGAAGGTGCGCCGCGGGAGGTGGCTGAGGTCCATGGGACGGACTCTCCCGCGCCGCTGTACAGCTTTCGTACAAACGCCGTCAGAGCTTGAGGGTGGCCTCGAAGGGGCGGGTGAGGTGGAGTTCGCCGTTCTCGCTCTTGGCTATGGGCGCGTACTCGCCGCCTTCGAGCGCGAAGAGCGTGGCGCTGACCGGC
This sequence comes from Amycolatopsis sp. NPDC114504, assembly GCF_055633595.1. Taxonomy (NCBI): domain Bacteria; kingdom Bacillati; phylum Actinomycetota; class Actinomycetes; order Pseudonocardiales; family Pseudonocardiaceae; genus Amycolatopsis; species Amycolatopsis sp. NPDC114504. Next base: position 2,295,553 of record NZ_JBVKDU010000001.1, read on the forward strand.
TCCGGCGGCTCGACCAGGAGGTAGAACGGGACCAGAGCCTCGGCGTAGATCGCCCGTTTGAGGATCCGGTCCTGCATCTTCGTCGAAGGCGACACGATCTCCGCCGCCAGCAGGACATCGCTCGCCGCGTAGACCAAGGTGTCAACCTCGGCGCAGGTCAAGATCACCAGGTCCGGGATCAGCAGCCGGCGTCCGCCGAAACGTACGTTCACGCCCGGCAGCAGCTCGGTGCCGTCCGGCAGTGCGGGCGCGAAGGCGAACTGCAACTTCTGCAGAAGCCGCTGGTGCACCGAGGTCGGGGCGGGGCTCACGAGAAGCACCCCGTCCACGAGTTCGATTCGCTGAAGGGAGGTCTGGTCCTCGGGCAGGGCGAGAACATCCTCGGCAGTCCAGCCTTCGGGCCGTAGTGGGATGCCGGGCTGGGGCTCAGTCGGTGCTGCCATCGCGCTTCACCTCCGCTCCAGCCGATCGCCGCAGGTCTGTTCCAGTGTGGCAGGTCCGCTCGGTCCCCTCGTTGTGGATCATCACACGAGGAGTATGCGGACCGCTACCGACAGTTCTGGATCAGGTGAGGGCGTCACGCGGAGGTGACAGCCAGCTGGCCCGCGCCGCTGTACAGCCGGATCTTGAACTGGATGTGCTCCTGGTGCTCCCGCAGCCGCGCGATCTGGGCCGCCACCCGCTCTTCGTGCTCGCGCAGGACGTCCACCCGCTCTTCGCGCGTCGCCTCACCTGAGCGCAGCAGCTCCACGAACCGGAGCATCTCCGCCACCGGCATGCCCGTGTACCGCAGGCACCTCAGCAACTGCAGGAACTCCACGTCCTGGTCGGTGAACACCCGACGCCCGCCGGCTGTGCGGCCTACCTCGTGCAGCAGGCCGATGCGCTCGTAGTACCGCAGGGTGTCGATCGTGAAACCGGTCTTTTCGGTCACCTGGGCCGGGGTGTAGGACGTCACCGACCCAGAGTGGCACCTGGAGTGCACTCCAGGTCAAGCGGTCGCGACCGCCCGGCGTACGCCCTCGGCCAGCTCGGCGGACAGCGCCCGGACGCCGGACGGGCCCTCGGCCGCCGCCGTGACCAGGGCCGACCCCACGATCACCGCGTCCGCGAACGACGCCACCTGGGCCGCCTGCTCGCCGGACCGCACGCCCAGACCCACGCCGATCGGCAGGGACGTGTGCGCCCGGGTGCGGCGGACCAGCGTCTCCGCGCCCGCGCCCACCTGGTCGCGCGCGCCGGTCACGCCCATCACCGCCGTCGCGTACACGAAGCCCGACGACGCCGAAACCGTGCGCGCGAGCCGCTCCTCCGACGACGACGGCGCCACCAGGAACGTCCGGTCCAGTCCGTGCTCGGCCGAAGCCGTCATCCACGCCGCGGCCTCGTCCGGGATCAGGTCCGGCGTGATCAGGCCGAGCCCGCCGGCCGAAGCGAGGTCGCGCGCGAAGCGGTCCACGCCGTAGCGGTTCACCGGGTTCCAGTACGTCATCACGACCGCGTTGCCGCCGCGGGCCGACACCGACTCGACCACCTCGAACAGGTGCTTGAGGCGAAAACCGTTGTCCAGCGCGGTCACGGACGCCGCCTGGATCGTCGGGCCGTCCATCACCGGGTCCGAATACGGCACGCCGACCTCGATGAGGTCCGCGCCGCCGTCGACGCACGCCGCGATCAGGTCCTTCGACCCCTCGACCGTCGGGAAGCCCGCCGGGAGGTAGCCGATCAGCGCGCCACGCCCTTCGGCGCGCGTCGTCGCGAAGAGGTCGTCGAGCTTGCTCATCCGTTCACCAGCCCGAACCACTTCGCCGCCGTGTCCATGTCCTTGTCGCCGCGGCCCGAGAGGTTCACGACGATCAGGCCGTCGGGACCCAGCTCGCGGCCGAGCACCAGCGCGCCGGCCAGCGCGTGCGCCGACTCGATCGCCGGGATGATGCCCTCGGTGCGCGACAGCAGCTTGAACGCGTCCATCGCCTCGGCGTCGGTGACCGGCCGGTACTCGGCGCGGCCGGTGTCCTTCAGCCACGCGTGCTCCGGGCCGACGCCCGGGTAGTCCAGCCCGGCCGAGATCGAGTGCGACTCGACCGTCTGGCCGTCTTCGTCCTGCAGCAGGTACGTCATCGCGCCGTGCAGGTTGCCCGGAGAGCCCTTCGTGAGCGTCGCCCCGTGGCGGTTGCCCTCGATGCCCTCGCCACCCGGCTCCAGGCCGACCAGCCGCACCGACGGGTCGTCGTAGAAGCCGGAGAAGATGCCGATCGCGTTCGACCCGCCGCCGACGCACGCCGCGACGACGTCGGGCAGGCGGCCGGCCTGCTCGAGGATCTGCTCGCGGGCCTCGGCACCGATGACGTGGTGGAAGTTGCGGACCATCGTCGGGAACGGCGCCGGACCGGCCGCCGTGCCGAACAGGTAGTGCGTGGTGTCGGCGTTGGTGACCCAGTCGCGCAGCGCCTCGTTGATCGCGTCCTTGAGCGTCCGCGAACCGGTCTTGACCGGGATGACCTCGGCGCCGAGCAGCTTCATGCGGGCGACGTTCAGCGCCTGGCGCTCGGTGTCGACCTCGCCCATGTAGACGACGCAGTCGAGGTCGAGCAGCGCGCACGCGGTCGCCGTCGCGACGCCGTGCTGGCCCGCGCCGGTCTCGGCGATGACGCGCTTCTTGCCCATCCGCTTGGTGAGCAGCGCCTGGCCCAGCACGTTGTTGATCTTGTGCGAGCCGGTGTGGTTCAGGTCTTCGCGCTTGAGGAAGACGCGCGCGCCGCCGGCGTGCTCGCCGAAGCGCTTGGCCTCGGTGAGCAGCGACGGGCGGCCCGCGTAGTCCTTCAGCAGGCGGTTGAACTCGTTCAGGAACTCCGGGTCGTGCCGGGCCTTCTCGTACTCGGCGGCGACCTCGTCGACGACGCCGATCAGCGCCTCCGGCATGAACCGGCCGCCGTACGGGCCGTAGTAGCCACGGTCGTCGGGGTCGTGCGTGCCGAACTCATGAGGCCGTTCAACACCGTGCTCCGTGGTCACCGGGAGGGCCTCGGGCAGGCGGGGTGGGAACCGGCGGTGACCAGCTTGACCAGGGAGCCCTTCGGGTCGCCGGACGCGACGAGCCCCTCGCCGACCAGCACCGCGTCGGCGCCGTGGCCGGCGTAGGACATCAGGTCGCCCGGCCCGCGGACGCCCGACTCGGCGACCTTGTAGACGTCCATCGGCAGGCCGGGGGCCAGCCGCGAGAAGACGTCGCGGTCCACCTCGAGGGTGTGCAGGTTGCGCGCGTTGACGCCGATGACCTTGGCGCCCGCCTCGAGGGCCTTGTCGGCCTCCTCGGCGTTGTGGATCTCCACCAGCGCGGTCATGCCCAGCGACTCGACGCGGTCGAGCAGCGCGGCGAGGGCGTTCTTCTCCAGCGCGGCGACGATCAGCAGCACCATGTCGGCGCCGTGCAGGCGGGCCTCGTGCACCTGGTAGGGGCTGACGATGAAGTCCTTGCGCAGGATCGGGATGTCGACCGCCGCGCGCACCGCGTCCAGGTCGGCCAGCGAACCGCCGAAGCGGCGCTGCTCGGTGAGCACGCTGATCACGCGCGCGCCGCCGTCTTCGTAGTCCTTCGCCAGCGCGGCGGGGTCGGGGATGTCGGCCAGCTCGCCCTTGGAGGGGCTGCGGCGCTTCACCTCGGCGATCACGCCGATGCCGGACTCGCGCAGCGCGGACATCACGTCGCGGGGCGCCGGGGCGGCCGCCGCGCGGATCTTCAGCTCGTCGAACGGCAGCACGGACTCGCGTGCCGCGAGGTCCTCGCGCACGCCGGCGACGATGTCTTCGAGCACGCTCACCGGGCGCCCCCGCCCGGGTATGCGCTCACGGATTCCTTCGCAAGGTCGCTCACAAAAACCTTCCCCTTCCCGCCGAAACGATGCTAACCCCCGCATCTGGAGCGCCCGGTTCCGGGTGCGCGCGTTACTCCGAATGCCTCCCCCGGACCTCCGTCGGATCCTCTCCTTCCGACAGTGCTTCCCACAGCTCGGCGTCCGGATCACGCGCCTTCTTGCGCGTGGCCGGAGCCGCGTACCGGGCCCCGAGCCGCGCGGCGCGGCCGGCACCCTTGACGGCTGCCAACCCGCCGGCCGCGACGAGAATTCCCCCGAGCACGGCCAGGCCGCGCCCGAGCAGCATCTGCGTCACGGGCAGCCCGTCGGCCCAGCCGGAGAACTTCACCCCGGACACGCCGGACCACACCGCGGCGACGCCGGCCAGCGCGAGGACGACGCCCAGCACGCGCCGCGCCCAGCCGCCGGTCGCGATCACCCCGGCCACCCCGGCCAGCGCGAGCAGGGCCAGCGGCACGAGCGCCGTCGCGCGCTGCTCGCCGGTCTCGCGGTAGAGGACCGTGCCGCGCACGCCGCCGTCGCGGAACTCGGCGAACCACGTCAGCCGTGACGCTCCCCACAGCGCGAGCGCGCCGAGCAGGAGCGCGACCACGATCATCCACAGTGGACGCCGCGCCGGCTTGGCGGCCTCCGGTGCCTCGGCCGGTGCCTCAGACATGCGCGCTGTCCGCGGCGGGGTCGAGGACGCCCGCGGCGACCATCGTCTGCGCGGCGGCCACGGCCGACAGCACGGTCCGGGCCTTGTTCAGCGACTCGGTGTCCTCGTAGTCCGGCACCGAGTCGGCGACGACGCCGCCGCCGGCCTGGACGTGCGCGATCCCGTCCTTGACCAGCGCCGTGCGGATCGCGATCGCGGTGTCGGCGTCGCCGGCGAAGTCGAGGTAGCCGACGACCCCGCCGTACAGCGCGCGGCGGACCGGCTCCAGCTCCTCGATCAGCTCCATCGCGCGGACCTTCGGCGCGCCGGACAGCGTCCCGGCCGGGAAGCACGCCGTGACCGCGTCGAACGCCGTCTTGCCCTCGGCCAGCTCGCCGGTGACCGTCGACACGATGTGCATGACGTGGCTGTAGCGCTCGATCTGGAAGAAGTCGACGACGCGCACGGTGCCCGGCTTGCAGACCTTGCCGAGGTCGTTGCGGCCGAGATCGACGAGCATCAGGTGCTCGGAGCGCTCCTTCTCGTCGGCGAGGAGGTCCTTGGCCAGCTGGGCGTCCTCCTCCGGGTCGGCGCCGCGCCAGCGCGTGCCCGCGATCGGGTGCGTGGTCGCGCGGCCGTCCCGCACGGTGACGAGCGACTCGGGGCTGGAGCCGACGATGTCGAAGCCCTCCAGCCGCAGCAGGTACATGTACGGGCTCGGGTTGGACGTCCGCAGCACGCGGTAGATGTCGAGCGCGTCGGCGGCGGTGGGGATCTCGAACCGTTGCGACGGCACGATCTGGAACGCTTCGCCGGCCTTGATCGCCTCGACGGCCTTTTCGACCGCCGCGTGGAAGTCCGCCTTGGAGCGCTTGCGCGTGAACTCGGGCTCGGGCCGGTCGAACGCGGCGACCGTGGCCGGCGCGGGCACCTGCAGCTGCTCGGTCATCGCGCTCAGCCGGGCGACGGCGTCGTCGTAGGCCGCGTCCACGCGCTCGGGCGAGTCGTCCCAGTTGACGGCGTTCGCGATCAGCGTGACCGTGCCCTCGTGGTGGTCGAACGCCGCGAGGTCGGTGGCCAGGAGCATCGTCAGCTCGGGGATGTCGAGGTCGCGTTCGGCCAGCTCGGGCAGCTTTTCCAGCCAGCGAACGGAGTCGTAGCCGATGTAGCCGACCATGCCGCCGGTCAGCGGCGGCAATCCGGGCAGCGGCTCGGTGTGCAACGCTTCGATCGTTTCGCGCAGCACGGTGAGCGGGTTGCCGACCGAGGGCAGGCCGACCGGCGGGGTGCCGGTCCAGACCGCTTCGCCGTCGCGGACGGTGAGCGCGGCCGGGCTGCGGACGCCGATGAACGACCAGCGCGTCCAGGAGGCGCCGTTCTCCGCGGACTCGAACAGGAACGTGCCCGGCCGGTCGGCGGCGAGCTTGCGGTAGACCCCGATCGGCGTCTCGCCGTCGGCGAGGACCCGGCGCACGACCGGGATGACGCGGCGGCTCTCGGCGAGGGCGCGGAAGTCCTCACGGGACGGGCTGACCGAGCCGGGACCGGACCCGGCGAATGCGCTGACCATGACCCTCATTGTGCTGCACCCCCGGGAAGGGGTTTTCCCAGACCCTGAATTCAATGTTTGTTGAATTCAGCGGGGACGTGCGTCATGATGGAGACGTGAGCACCACCGAGCCTACTTCGCGACGCCGCGGACGGCGCCCCGCCGGCCAGGACACCCGCACCGCACTGATCGAAGCCGCGCGGGCCGTGTTCGCGGAGAACGGCTACGACGGGGCCACCGTGCGCGCGATCGCCACCCGCGCGGGCGTCGACGCGGCCATGGTCAACCACTGGTTCGGCGGCAAGGAGGGCCTGTTCGCGCGGGCGGTGCTCGAGCTGCCGTTCGACCCGATGGAACTGCTCAAGGTCCTGCGCGACGGCCCGGACGAAGAGCTCGGCGAACGGATCGTCCGCACGTTCATCACCCGCTGGGACGGCGCGGGCGGCGGGGTGTTCGTGGCGCTGATCCGCAGCGTCACCGGCCACGAGCAGGCCGGGCACGTGCTGCGCGACTTCTTCCAGAAGTTCTTCACCGCGCTGATCTCCTCGATCGGCTCGGACGACGTCTCGCTGCGCATGACGCTCTGCGCGTCCCAGATGGTCGGCATGGGCATGATCCGGTACGTGGCGAAGTTCGAGCCGTTCGCCACCGAGGAGGTCGAGGTCCTGGTGCGGGCGGTGGCGCCGAACCTGCAGCGCTACCTCACCGGCGAGATCGGCTGACCCGCTCCCGGAATCAGTACGCGGGCACGGCGTACGGGCCGGGCCGCCCCCAGCCGCCGATCCACGCCCGCCGGTTCTCCCAGCCGGTCAGCGCGCCGGGGCCGTGCGTCGACAGCGCGCAGCGCAGCACGATCCCGCTGCCGTCACGGAAGCGGACCCGGACCTCCGGGCGGACGGCCCGGCGCCCGAGGTCGCCGACGCTCACCTCCGCGACCCGCCACCCGGTGCGGGCGGCCGCGCGGGCCCGCCGCCGCCACGAACGCGAACGGCAGCCAGGCCCCGTGGTCCGGCACGAGAGTGAGCAGCCGGTGGTCGACGGCCCGCAGGCGGGACACGCCGAACGCGGCGAGCGCCAGGGACCCGGTCAGGATGGCGGCTTCGCCGGGGGAGCTCGCCGTCTTCGAAGACTTAGGTCGGGGCGAGCAGCGAGTAGGTCGTGCCCGCGCCGAAGAAGTCGCCAGGCGTGCGTACGGGAGTGCGTCAAGATCGCGGCCGCCAGCGGGCGGCCTCGGCGCGCGCCCCGAACAGCACCGGGCCGTCGCGCAGGGGCGGGTTCGGGAGCACGAGCACCGACATCGCGGGTCCGTCCCCGGCGACGATCGCCGGCACACCGGGCACCAGGGCCCGCGCGGCCATCCCGGCCTGCCACGAGCGGAGGTCGAGCCGGCTGCCGTCCGCGAAGCGCACGGCGACGGGGGCCGAAGTGGCCTTCGGGCGCACATCGCCGACGGTGACGGCCGCGCTCCGCCAGCCCGTCCGGCGGGCCGCCTGCGCGCGCCTTTCCGCGACGAAGCCGCAGTAGCCCCCGTACGCCGCGATCACCGGGCCGAGCACCATGAGCGGCACCCGGCCGCTGAACAGGCACGCGACCGCGACCAGGATCTCCAGGACCATGAACGCCGCCAGCCGCCGGAACCGCCGCTCCAGCGCGGCCGTGCCCCGCGCGGACCACGCCGGCTCGCTCTTTTCCCGCGGTGGCAGGCAATCCGCGTACCGCTCTTCCCCCATTCGCCCAGCTTACGCCGGGGTCAGCGGGCGAGCAGCAGCGCGATCAGGGCCAGGGTGCCCGGCAGGACCTGGACGAACAGGATGCGCTTGTTCGCCGTCGCCGCGCCGTAGAGGCCCGCGATGATCACGCAGACGATGCCGTAGAGCTTGAGCTGGAAGCCCGTCGGGTCACTCGCGATGAGGCCCCACACCAGCGCGAGCGCCAGGAAACCGTTGTACAGCCCCTGGTTCGCGGCCAGCGGCGCGCTCTCCTTCGCGAACTCCTCGGTGGTGCCGAAGGCCGCGCGGGCCCGGGGCGTCGTCCAGAGGAACATCTCCAGGACGACGATGTAGACGTGGATCAGGGCGACCAGCCCGACCAGGACGTCGGCGACGATTGTCACGCGTGCTCTTTCTCGTCGGCCAGGAGCAGGCGCTCCTCGGTGTCGAAACAGGTGTGCGTGCCGGTGTGACAGGCCGGGCCGGTCTGGTCGACGCGCAGCAGGACAGTATCGCCGTCGCAGTCGATCCGCACCTCGCGGACGTGCTGGTAGTGGCCGGACGTCTCGCCCTTGACCCACAGCTTCCGCCGGCTGCGCGACCAGTACGTGCCGCGGCGGGTCGCGAGGGTGGCGGCGAGCGCGTCGTCGTTCATCCAGGCCATCATCAGCACGTCCGAAGTGGCGTGCTCGACGACGACCGCCGCGATCAGGCCGTCGGCGTTGCGCTTGAGGCGCGCCGAGACGGCCGTTTCCAGGGTCATGCGCGTACTCCCAGGATGTGCCGCTTCAGCGGCATCGAGTTGAACAGGACGAACGCGTAGCCGTAGCCGAGGAAGGACAGGCCGGAGAACAGCTTGTTCCACCACAGCGCGGCGCCGAGCAGCAGGAACGCGTGCAGCAGCGCGAACACGACGGTGATGACGAGCCCGCCGATCCGGGCGCTGCCCAGCTTGAGCACGAGCCCGGTCGTCACGACGCCGCCGAGGACCAGCGCGAGCGCGGGGATCCGGAAGATCTCCGGGCCCGAGCCGGCGCCGAGCACCGGGACGAGGTCGAGCAGCGCCCAGGCGACCGGCAGCCCGACCAGCAGGGCGGCGGTGACCTTGACCTCGACGGGTGCCTGCCAGGACTTCATCGGACCTCGACCCCGCCTTCGCGCAGCGCGTCCTTGACGTCGCCGATCTTGAGCTGTCCGAAGTGGAACACGCTGGCCGCGAGCACCGCGTCCGCGCCCGTTCGCACCGCCGGCAGGAAGTGCTCGACCGCGCCCGCTCCCCCGCTGGCGATCACCGGGACCCGGACGGCCTTGCGGACGAGCTCGATGAGCTCGAGGTCGAAGCCGTTCTTGGTGCCGTCGGCGTCCATGGAGTTCAGCAGGATCTCGCCGACGCCGAGCTCCTCGCCGCGGGCGGCCCACTCGACGGCGTCGATGCCGGTGCCGCGGCGGCCGCCGTGGGTGGTGACCTCGAACCCGGACGCGGTCGGCTCGCCGCCCTCGGGCACGCGGCGCGCGTCGACCGACAGGACGATGCACTGGGCGCCGAACCGCCGGGACGCCTCGTGGAGGAACTCCGGCCGGGCGATCGCGGCGGTGTTGATGCTGACCTTGTCCGCGCCGGTGCGCAGCAGCCGGTTGACGTCGTCGTTGCTGCGGACGCCACCCCCGACGGTGAGCGGGATGAAGACCTGCTCGGCGGTGCGGCGGACCACGTCGTAGGTGGTCTCGCGGTCGCCGGAGGACGCCGTGACGTCGAGGAACGTCAGTTCGTCGGCCCCCTCGGCGTCGTAGCGCCGGGCCAGCTCGACGGGGTCGCCGGCGTCGCGGAGGCCGGCGAAGTTGACGCCCTTGACGACCCGGCCCGCGTCGACGTCGAGACAGGGGATCACCCGCACCGCGACAGACATGGTCACCAGCGTAGTCAAGACCGTTCTAAGCTCGGGCAATGGCACGGGCGGGGCGGCGGCCGGGACAGACCGAGACGCGCGAGAAGATCCTCGACGCGGCGCGGCACCGGTTCGCCGAGCTGGGGTACGACGGCGCGACGGTCCGCGGGATCGCCGCCGACGCGGGCGTGAACGCGGCCCTGCTCCACCACTTCTTCGGCAGCAAGCAGCAGCTTTTCGCGGCGGCGATGAACCTGCCGGTGAACCCGGCCGAGCTGGTCCCGGTGATCCTCGCGGGTCCGCGCGCTTCGCTGGGTGAACGGCTGGTGCGCGCGTTCCTGGCGGTGTGGGCGTCGCCGGAGGGGCGGACGCCGTTCATCGCGATGCTGCGCGCGGCGGCGACGAACGAGCAGGTGGCGCTGATGATGCGCCAGTTCATCGAGCGCACGGTGCTGGCCGAGGTCGCGCGGGCGCTGGACGTGCCGAAGATCCGGGTGACCGGGATCGCGTCGCAGATGATGGGGGTGGCGCTGCTGCGGTACGTGATCAAGCTCCCCCCGCTGGCCGAGGCGGACGACGAGGAGATCGTGGCCCTGCTGGCCCCGGTGGCGCAGTACTACCTCGAAGGCCGCGAAACCGTCGGTGGCCCACCGTAGGCTCGAATTCGGGGGCTGCTCATCACGGCGCGTTCACGTCGCGGCCATCCGATTCGTCTAGTTTGCCGCCCGTGCGCAGACTTCTTCCGGTGGCCGTGGCCGCCGTCTCCCTGCTGATCGCCGTTCCCGCCTCCGCCGCGCCTCGCGACCCTTCGCCGGTGGTCCAGACACAGGCGTTCGCCGAGCCCGCCGACGCCGACGACCCCGCCATCTGGGTCCACCCGCACGACCCGTCGCGCAGCATCGTGCTCGGGACGCTGAAGGAGGGCGGGCTGGCGGCGTTCGACCTGGACGCGCGGACCCTGCAGCGGGTCCCCGCCGGGCCGGGCGGGCGGTTCAACAACGTCGACGTCGTCGGCGACCTGGCGGTGGTCAGCGACCGCGGTCAGGACCGCGTCCGGGTGTACAAGATCGACCCGGACGGCCCGCAGGTGCTGCGTGACGTCACCGACCCGGCCGCCACCCGGGTGTTCCCGGAGTCCGAAGTGGACGAACAGCGCACCGCGTACGGCCTCGCGGCGGGCCGCGACCCGGTCACCGGCCTCCGCTGGGTGGCGGTGACCCGCCGCCACGAGACTCGGGTGGCGCTGCTGCGGCTGGTCGACAAACCGGGCGGCGTCGGGACGGCTCCGCTCGCGACGATCGACCTGCCGTCGTCCTTCCGGCTGCCCAACGGTGCTTCCTGGTCGCCGTGCGAGGAGCCCGGTGAGGGCCCGCAGCTGGAGGGCTCGGTGCTCGACGGCCGGGTGCTCTACACCGCGCAAGAAGACGTCGGGATCTGGCGGATCCCGCTGAGCCCGGCCGGTTTCGGGCGGCCGGAGCTGGTCGACCGCGTGCGCTCGTACGGCGTCCCGCAGCGCTGGGACGACGTCGCCGAGGAGTGCGTGCCGGACGGCGCCGACCCGGGCTTCGGCGGCAAATGGCTCACCGCCGACGCCGAGGGCCTGGCGGTGGCGCACGGCACGCTGTTTGCCTCCAGCCAGGGCGACTCGCGGTTCGTCGTGTACGGCCCCCGGACGCGTGACCTGCGGATCGTCGCGGGCCGCGGCACGGACTCGGTGGAACACTCCGACGGCTCGGCGATCAGCACGGCGTACCTGGGCCGGAAGTTCCCGCACGGCCTGCTGGTGGTCCACGACGGCGAGCGCCGCCCGGCGATCGGCGACCTCGCGACCACGGGCTTCGCCTTCCTGCGGCTCGAGGACGTCATCCCCCGCTGACCTGACCGGAGACCGGCCGCGGCTCCCGGCCGAGCAGCTCGGCCAGCACCGGGCCGGTCTCCGCGAAGTGGCCCTCGCGCGCGGCTTCGAAGAACCCCAGCAGCATCCGGGCGACGGGCTCCGCGGTGCCGGCCGCGACCTGGCCGGCGACCCAGTGCTCGTCGTCGACGACGACCCGTTCGACCCCGGCGAACCCGGCCAGGTCGCCGAAGGTGACGGCCTGACGGGCGGTCAGCGTGACCGGCCCGTCGAAGGAACGCCCGCCGGCGAGGACGACCGACGCCGCCTCGGCCGCGTCGGCGCGGTCGGTCCAGGAGACGGGACCGTCCGCGGGCGCGGCGATCTTCCCGGTCTCCCGCCACGGGCCGAGCAGCCACCGGAGGCTGTGGGCGTAGAAGCCGTTGCGCAGCGACGTCCACGCGACGCCCGAGCCGGCCAGGATCTCTTCGGTGGCGCGGTGGTCGCGGGCCGGGCCGAACGGGCTGTCGCCCCGCACGTTCTGGTGACTGGTGTAGAGGATCCGCCGGGCGCCCGCGGCGACGGCGGCCTCGATCGCGGTGCGGTGCAGCGCGACCGCGTCGGCGCTCGGATCGTTCGAAGAGACCAGCAGCACCTGGTCGGCGCCTTCGAACGAGTCGCGCAAAGCGGCCGGGTCGTCGTAGTCGCCGCGCCGGACCCGCACCCCCCGCTCGGCGAAGTGCCGAGCCTTGGCGACGTCGCGCACGCTGACGCCGAGCTCCCCGGGCGGCACGCGCCCGAGGAGGTGCTCGACCGTGGCCCCGTTGAGGGCGCCGGTCGCGCCGGTGACGACGATCATGGCCGGGAGTCCTTTCGCAGCAGGGGAAGCAGCACGTCGTCGACGAGGTGCTCGAGGAACGGCCGGTCGCACGGCTCCCCCGTGACGACCAGCCGGTGCACGACGACCGCCGGGGCGATCTCGGCGAACAACGCCGCTCCGCGCGGGTCGAGGTGGCCGTCGGCGAGCGGCCGGGCGGTCATCGCGGCCTGGTCGCGACGCAGGATCCGCCGCATCGCCGCGGCGAGCGCGGGGTCGCCGCGCATGCCGGCGAACAGGGCGCCGAGCAGCCCGACCTCCTGGTCGGCGATCTCGCGCGCCAGCCACCCGACGGTCTCCAGCAGGGCGCCGCGCAGGTCGTCGGCCACGACGGCCGGCGGGGTCGCCCCCGCCCGGCGTTCGACGGCCGCGGCGACCAGTTCGGCCTTGTCGGCGTAGCGGCGGTAGATCGTCGCCTTGCCCACCCCGGCCGCGGCGGCGACCGCGTCGATCGACAACCGGTCGTACCCGGAGCGGGTCAGCAGCCGCAGCGTCGCGTCGAAGATGACGACGTCCCGCCCGGCGTCCCGCGGTCTGCCCGGCATCCACCCTCCAATACGAAACGGGACCGTTCCGTATCGAATGTACCCGGGGATGGGAAAATCGGCGAACGCGTGCATCACCCCGGCCCACTCGCGCGTCCAAGGGGTGACGGAAGGGGCGCGGGTGCGCTTTGAAGAGTTCGTGGCGGAGCGGCTGGACGGGCTGCTGCGCTACGCCACCGTCCTGACGAACGACCCGCACCTGGCGCAGGACGTCGTCCAGGACGTGCTGCTGCGCGCCCAGCAGCGCTGGGACGGCATCGACGCCCCGCCGACCTACGTGCGGCGGATGATCACCAACGAGTACCTCTCGTGGCGCCGGCGGGCGGTGCGGCGGATGGTGCCGAGCAGCCACGACGTCCTCGACGCGCTCGGGCCGCCGGAAGCCGACCCGTCGGCCGCCTTCGACGAGCGCGACGCCATGCTCGGCCTCCTGGAGACGCTGCCCCGCAAGCAGCGCGCGGCCGTCGTCCTGCGCTACTACGAGGGCTACTCCGACGACGAAATCGCCGCCGTCCTGCGCTGCGGCACCTCCACCGTGCGCAGCCAGATCTCCCGCGCCCTCGCGACCCTCCGCCGGGCCCCGCACCCCACGACCCTCACCGGAGCCCCCGAATGACCCGCAGCGAGCACGACACCGAGACGCTGATCCGGGACAGCCTCGACCGGCTCGCCGCCCGCGCCCCGGACGGCCGGGCGGTCCGCGAAGCACTGGCCCGGCGCAAGCCCCGGCCGGGGGCGCGGCTCGCGCTGGTGGCCGCCGCCGTGGTCGTGCTGGTCGCCGGGGTCTTCGTGGGCACGCGGGCGATCACCACCCCGGACCTCGACCCGGCCGCGAGCCGCCCGGTGCTCGGCTACAGCCCGGGCTGGCTGCCGGACGGCTTCACCGAGCAGTACCGCGAAGGCGGCCCCGGCACCACGCCTCAGGTCCGGCGGTGGTTCGCCGGCCACGCGGAGGTCACGCTGTCGGTCTACTCGACCGCCGACCCCGAGTGGTCGCAGACCGAGCTGCGGATCGCGTCGATCCGCGACCAGGTCCTGGTGCGCGGCCGCGTCGCCATGATCACCGGCGACACCGGGACGGCTGCGCTGCTCACCTGGCTCGCCGACGACGACCACGTCCTGACCGCGCGGGTCGACGGGGTGCCGGACGCCCGCGTGGTGGCCCTGTGGATCGCGGAGGGGGTCACCGCCGCGCCGGTCGGTGTCCGCGGCGAACTGCGCTTCGGCGCACTTCCGGCGGGGCTGGCCGAACGGTCGGCCGCCGTCAAGGGCACCGGCCCGGCCGACGCGAGCACCGAGCTGACCGCGGCCGATCCCGCGCGGCCGTCGGTGCCCGCGGTCCGCGTCACGGCGAGCGCGGGCTCCCCCGGCGTGAACGGTGCCGCGCCCGTCATCGTGCGCGGCGACCGCGGCTTCTTCGTGGCGGGGCAGGAAGCGTTCGTCGCGGTCAAGCTCCCGTCGGGGCGCTGGCTGACGGTGGCGGGCCCGCGACCGGAGGCCGAGCTGGTCGCCGTAGCGAACGGCGTCCAGCTCGACCCGGCACCCGACTACCGGTGGCTCGGCCGGGCTACCAGCTGACCGTGGGGAACCAGATGATCCCGAGCCGGCCGAGCACGCGAACGTCCCAGTAGAGCAGCGTGAACGTGCCGCCGACGAGCAGCGCCGCGCCGGTCACGGTCGCGATCCGGGCGGGCTTCGCGGCGAGCCAGCGCTGCACGCGACCGCCGGTGGCGTGGGTCAGGATCAGGAACAGCACGCCCATGATCACGATGTTGCCGAGTGACTGCAGGGCGAACGCGGCGGCGCCGTAGAAGACGTTGTGCTGCTCGGCGGCGCTGCGGAACATGATCCGGAACAGCGGGTAGGGCCGGCCGATGAGGAACCCGCCGATGAGCGCGCCCATCAGGACGAGCGGCGCGGCGGGGTGCCGGGCGACGAAGCCCTTGGCCGGGTTCGGGATGATGCCGAGCGCGATCAGGCCCATCACCAGGAAGACCAGGCCGACGACGCCGAACGCGACCATCGACTGGATGCTGCGCGGGCTGAGCCCGGACGTCGGCGCGGTGGAGAACTGCGGCATCCGCGTGCCGACGAGCGCGACGATCACGCCGTAGACGATCGACACGGTGAGCATGCCCGCGGCGATCCAGCCGAGCGGCTTGAGCGTGGTGGCGAAGCGCCGTTTCTCCCCGGCCTGGCCGCCGACCAGCGGGGCGACCGCGCCGAAGGCGGCGATGTTGCAGGCGGTGAAGGAGCCCGCGAGGCCGGAGACGAACGCGAAGAGCGTCCCGGCGAGGACTCCGCTGATCGGGGTGGCCTTCGCGTCGTAGCCGAGCAGGCCGTTCGCGACGCTGTCGCCGATGACGGAGTCGACGAACGGCGCCGACCACAGCGCCGTCAGCGCGAAGCCGGCGAGGACCGCGACGACGGCGATCGCGACCCGGCGCGTGGGATAGGGCCCCGCGCCGAAGAACTGTGCTTGCGGATGAACCGGTACCTGCTGAGTGACGGCCATCGACATTCCCTCCAGGTCAGGGGAAACCCCAAGACCACAAAGCGTTTCAGACAACAGTGTTGAAACGCTTCCGCCGGTCGTGTGGGTTCGGGAGGCGAACGGACTAGGCGTTTTTCACGCCGCCCGACGGCCTCTTGACTCCGGGAACTCATCGGGCGCAGAATTAAACGCATGACTAATTCTGCCCTCGAAGTCACCGGCCTCCGGGTCCGGCGCGGTGGCCGGCCGGTGGTGCGGGACGTGAGCTTCGCGGTGCCGCGCGGCGCCGTCACCGGGCTGCTCGGCCCGAGCGGCTGCGGCAAGACCACGTTGATGCGGGCGATCGTCGGCGTGCAGATCGTCGAAGGCGGCACCGTCACCGTCCTCGGCCTGCCCGCCGGCAGCCCGCCGCTGCGGCGCCGGATCGGCTACGCCACCCAGAATCCGGCCATCTACGCCGACTTGACCGTGCGGGAAGCCCTGCGCTACTTCGCCGCGGTGCTGCGCGCACCGGCGTCCGATGTGGACAGAGTGATCGCCGAGGTCGGCCTCGAAGACCACGCCGGCAAGCTCGTCGGGTCGCTGTCGGGCGGGCAGCACAACCGCGCGAACCTCGCCGTCGCGCTGCTCGGCAAGCCCGAGCTGCTGGTGCTCGACGAACCGACCGTCGGGCTCGACCCGCTGCTGCGCGACGAGCTCTGGGCGCTCTTCCGCCGGCTCGCCGACGGCGGCGCCACGCTGCTGGTGTCCAGCCACGTCATGGACGAAGCCGCGCGCTGCGACCGTCTTCTGCTCATGCGCGAAGGCACGCTCCTGGCCGACGACGCACCGCTCGCCCTGCGCGAGCGCACCGGCGCCGCCGACCTCGAAGGCGCCTTCCTGCACCTGGTGAGGGCCGCCTCGTGAACCCCGCGCTGACGCTCGCCACGACGCGGCGCATCCTCCTGCAGCTGCGGCACGACCCACGCACCGTCGTGATGCTGATCCTGGTGCCCACGCTCCTGATGGTGCTGCTGCGCTACGTCTTCAACTCGACGCTGGTGTTCAGCCACGTCGCGCCCGCGCTGCTCGGCGTGTTCCCGTTCCTGATCATGTTCCTCATCGCGTCGATCACGACGCTGCGGGAGCGGACCACGGCCACCCTCGAACGCCTGATGACGCTCCCCATCGGCCGGCTCGACCTGCTCTTCGGCTACGCGCTGGCGTTCGGCTCGATCGCCGTCGTCCAGGTGGCGCTCGCGGCGGGCGTTTCGCTGTGGTGGCTCGGCCTCGACCTCGCGGGGTCGGTCGTGATGCTGCTGGTGATCGCCGTCCTCGACGCGCTGCTCGGCATGGCGCTCGGGCTGTTCGTCAGCGCGTTCGCCCGCACCGAGTTCCAGGCCATCCAGTTCATGCCGGTGTTCGTGCTGCCGCAGATCCTGCTGTGCGGGCTGTTCGTGCCGCGCGACGACATGGGCTGGCTGCTGCGGTGGCTTTCGGACGTCATGCCGCTGTCGTACGCGGTCGAGGCGCTGACCCGCGTGACGGCGTCTTCGACGGTGGACGCGGTGATCCTGCGCAACCTCCTGGTCGTGGCGTGCTGCGCGCTGCTGGCGCTGGTGCTCGGCGCGGCGACGCTGCGCCGCCGGACGCCGTGACTACCGTGGTGCCATGGCATCCGAAACGGATCGGCTCGCGGCCGAGCGTTACGTCGTCCTGACCACGTTCCGCAAGGACGGGCGGGCGGTGCCGACCCCGATCTGGGTGGCCGGCGACGCCGGCGAGCTCGTGCTGTGGTCGGAGCGCAAGGCCGGGAAGGTCAAGCGCATCCGCAACAGCGGCCGGGTCGAGGTCCAGGCGTGCGACCTGCGCGGGCAGAAGACGCACGGCGCGGTCGCCTCCGGGCAGGCCCGGCTGCTGGACCTGCCGGAGCTCGAACGCGTCCGGAAGGCGATCGCGCGCAAGTACGGCATCGTCGGGTGGATCACGATGTTCTTCTCGAAGCTGCGCGGCCCGGCGGACCGGACGGTCGGGATCGCCGTCAAGCTGGACGGCTGAAGCTCCGGAAGCCGCGCCGCAGGTAGTTCGGCAGCGCGTTCGGGTGGTCGAGCGACGAGGTGTGCAGCCAGACGCGCCGGGTGCCGGGCAGCGTCCACGCGTCGGCCACGACGAGGGTGAGCGCGTAGCCGCCGAGCCCCTTGCCGACGAACTCCGGCAGCAGGCCGAAGGTGGTGAGCTCGACGTCGCCGCCGGGCCGCGGCTCGACGTCGGCGGCCCCCGCGACGTCACCGCGGTACTCGATGAGCCGGTACCGCCGGTCCGGTTCGGCGAGCCAGCTCGCCCAGTCTTCGTCGGTCCGGGACGCGCTCGGCCACCGGTACGGCGTCCCGATCCGGACGTGCAGGTCGCGGATGACCGGCCCCGCCGCGGTGGCTTCGAGCGCGACGCCGTCGACGACCGGCGCGGGGTTGAGCTGGTCGGCGGCGGTCATTTCGAGCTGGGTGACGATCTCCTCCACCCGCGGCAACCTACGGCCCCCGAGGGCCGCTGTCAGCCCCTTAACGGGGCCCGCATCGCCGCCGCCATCGCGGCCGAGTCGTGCTCCGGGCCGCAGCCTTCGACGAGCACCAGGTCACCGGGGATGTGGTCCGCGCGCAGCGGCAGGATCTCCCGGTAAGCGGGTGAGTCGTACCACTTGCGCGCCGCGGCCAGGCTCGGGAACTCGATGACGACGAGCGCGCCCGGCCACTCGCCTTCCATGACCTGCACCGGCGAGCCGTGGACGACGAACTTGCCGCCGTGGGGGTCGAGCGTCGCCTGGATCCGCTCCAGATACTGGAAGACGTCCTCGGGCAGCACAGCGGGCGGGCGCAGGTGGGCGAGTCCGTAGGCGGTCATGGCTTGGTCCTTTCGTTGTCCTGAAAGGAATCCTGACGCCTCGCGGGTACGACGTCGATTACGCCGGAGGTAACGCCAGTGCTGCGCGGGTCGCGTCGTCGGCCGGGACCAGCACCCGCAGCCGCAGCTCCGGGTGCCCCGCCGGGACGCTCTGCAGCTGGTGCACGAGCAGCGGCCCCAGCGAGGCGTGCCGGATCGTCTTGCGCGCCGGCTCGTACGCGCGGACGTCGTGCTCCGCCCACCACTCGCGGAACGTCGCGCTCTCCGCGGACAACGCCGTCACCAGTTCCACGAAGGACGGGTCCCCCGGCCGCCGCGCGTACTCCGCGCGGAAGTCCGCCAGGTTCGCGCGCGCCGTCTCCGCCCAGCCGGTCACCGAACCCCAGTCCGTCGCGAACAGCCACCGCAGCAGGTTCCCGGGCGGCGCCGCGACGAGGTCGTGGAGCACCAGCGCGGCCGCCGCGTTGTGCGCGAGGACGTCCATCCGCGGGCCCATCAGGTAGGCCGGGTGGGGCAGGAGCCCGTGGACGATCTCGACGAGCTCGTCGGGCGCGGACCGCGGGTAGTCCCCGGCGGGCCGGGAGACGCCGGCGAGGTGGAACAGGTGCGCGTGCTCGGCGGGCGTCAGCAGCAGGGCCCGCGCCAGCGCGTCCAGCACCTGCGACGACGGCGTGACGTCCCGGCCCTGCTCCAGCCACGTGTACCAGGAGACGCCGACCCCGGCGTGCTGCGCGACCTCCTCGCGCCGCAGCCCCGGCGTCCGGCGGCGGCGCCCGTCGTCGGCCAGGCCGACATCGGCCGGGAGGACCGCCGCGCGACGCGTCCTCAGGAAGTCCGCCAGCTCCTGTCGGCGGACGGCCGAAGGTGGTGGTGCCGCACCCACGATAAGCGCTCCTCTCCACCTTTCCACCGTCCTGCGGCAGCGTGGGGATCATGACACAGGCACTCGAAATCCCCGGCTACGTCGCCGGCACCTGGACCATCGACCCCGGGCACTCCGAGGTCTCCTTCACCGTCCGCCACCTCATGATGACCAAGGTCCGCGGCCGGTTCACCCGGTTCTCCGGGCAGCTGACGACGGCGTCGGAGCCGCTGGACTCGCAGGTGACCGCGGAGATCGACATGACATCGATCGACACGAACAACCCGCAGCGCGACAACGACCTGCGCACCCGCGACTTCTTCGAGACGGAGAAGTACCCGGTGATGACCTACCGCTCGAGGTCCCTCGAGCCCGGCTTCCTCCTGCTCGGCGACCTCACGTGCCACGGGGTGACCGCCGAGGTACCGCTGAGCCTGGAGCTCAACGGCTTCGGCAAGGGCCGCTTCGGCGACACGCGGGCGGCGTTCACGGCCACCGGCGAGCTGAGCCGCAAGGCCTTCGGCATCACCATCGACCTGCCGATGGAGGGCGGCGGAGTGGTGATCGGCGACAAGATCACCCTCGCGCTGGAGATCCAGGCGGTGCTGGACTAGACCTTCGCGACCGCGGCGAGGGCCTCGGGCAGCGTGAACGCCCCGGCGTAGAGCGCCTTGCCGACGATCGAGCCCTCGACGCCGTCGGCGGCCAGGCCGGCCAGCGCGACGAGGTCGTCCACACTGGACACCCCGCCGGAGGCGATCACGGGTGCGTCGGTGCGGGCGACGACGTCGCGCAGCAGCTCGAGGTTCGGGCCCTTCAGGGTGCCGTCCTTGCTCACGTCCGTCACGACGTAGCGGGACGCGCCGTCGCGGTCCAGGCGCTCCAGGACCTCCCAGAGGTCGCCGCCGTCGGACGTCCAGCCGCGGGCCGAGAGCCGGTGGCCGGCCTCGGTGATGCGGACGTCGAGGCCGATCGCGACGCGGTCGCCGTACTCGCCGATCACGCGTGCGGTCCACTCCGGGTCTTCGAGCGCGGCGGTGCCGAGGTTGACGCGGCGGGCGCCGGTGGCCAGCGCGGCCTTCAGCGACGCGTCGTCGCGGATGCCGCCGGACAGCTCCACCTGCACGTCGAGCCGGCCGACGACGTCGGCGAGCAGCTCGCGGTTGCTGCCCTTACCGAACGCGGCGTCGAGGTCGACCAGGTGGATCCACTCGGCGCCGTCGCGCTCCCAGGCGAGCGCCGCTTCGAGCGGGCTGCCATAGGAGGTCTCGGTGCCGGCCTCGCCCTGGACGAGTCGCACGGCCTGGCCATCGGCCACATCAACGGCGGGAAGCAGCGTGAAGGTCACGCCGGTAACTCTAAAGCGGAGACCCCCGTCACCCGGTCAGAGGGTCGCGAGCCAGTTGCGCAGGAGCTGCGCGCCGGCGTCGCCGGACTTCTCCGGGTGGAACTGGGTGGCCCAGAGCGGCCCGTTCTCGACCGCCGCGACGAAGTCCTCGCCGTGGTTGGCCCAGGTGACCTTCGGCGCCTGGCCGGGCAGGCCCGACTCCAGCTCCCACGTGCGCGCGGCGTAGGAGTGCACGAAGTAGAAGCGCTCGTCCGGGTCGACCCCGGCGAACAGCTGAGTGTCCGCGGGCGCGCGGACGGTGTTCCAGCCCATGTGCGGCAGGACGTCGGCGTTCAGTCGGTCGACGACGCCTGGCCACTCCCCCGTGCCTTCGGTCTCTTCGCCGTGCTCGACGCCGCGGGAGAAGAGGATCTGCATGCCGACGCAGATGCCGAGCACCGGGCGGCCGCCGGCGAGGCGCTTGCCGATGATCCGCTCGCCCTTGACCTCCAGCAGCCCCGCCATGCACGCCGAGTACGCGCCGACGCCGGGCACGACCAGGCCGTCGGCCTCGATCGCGGCATGCGGGTCGGCGGTGACCTCGACTTCGGCCCCGGCGCGCGCCACCGCGCGTTCGGCGGAGCGGAGGTTGCCGGAGCCGTAGTCGAGAATCACCACACGAGACACGCACCCAGCGTAGCCGTCGCCCTCAGCGACGTTCGAACGAATAGACGTCCGTCACGGTGTTGCACGGTGCCGGCGGCACGACCTCGACGCGCAGCACGCCGCCGTCGTAGTCGACGCCCTCCGGCGTGAAGGTGCCGGTGCACGTGCTGACCAGCGGAACCTGCTGGATTTCGCGCACCTTCGCGGTGACGTCGTGGCCGTTCAGGGCCCGCGGGAGGTCGATCTGCAGGAGCTGCAGGTTGGTCGGGAACAGGTCGTTGTTGGGGTCGCTCGTCGCGCAGATCAGGCGCGTCGGGCTGACGAAGTCGCAGCCCTGGGCGCTGCGGATGTGGTGGTCGAGGTGGATGCGGGCGGCGACGGGGAGGTCGCCGGCGAGCTTCGGGCCGCGGGGGTTGAGGAACGGCGTCGGCGAGACGTAGAGGCGGTCGATCTCGCCGAGCGGGCCGGAGACCAGCCACTGCCCGTCGGGGGTGGCCGCGACCTGGGCGTTGGCGTTCGGGGCGGGCTCGTCGGCCTGCAACGGGTGGACGAACTCCGTCGTCGTACCGTCGGGCTTGGTGACCAGGTACATCTTCTTCGTGGGCGTCGGGGTGACGGTGTCCTGGTAGACGTCGAAGACGTAGCCGCGCAGCGAGTCCGGGTCGCCGACGTGGCCCCAGCCCTCGTCCTTCAGCGGCTGCGGGATGGTGGCGCCGTTGCGGTAGACGGTCTCGGGGGCGTGGCCGGGCAGGCGCAGCGTGGTGAGGCCCTCGCCGCTGACCCGGTTCTCGGCGGTGGTGTGCCCGACCTGGCGCCAGGAGCTTTCGTGCGCCGTGGCGACGCCGGTGGCCGTGAGCAGGGTGGCGGTGGTGAGGGCGAGCAGACTGGCCGCGCGCATGTGCGCTCCTCGGGAGTAGAGGCCTTGGCGGCGGCGACGCGATTCTGCCACGGCGGGGTCATCGGCCGGAAGAATCTTGAAGAAGGACGTTTGAAGCTCCCGGCCACCGGGTATCAACTCAGCCGATCGTGTGCGCCGACCCCGGCACGACCGGACGCCGAGGAGGCGAAGATGGCCGAGGACGACCTGCTGTCCCAGATGCTGTGCGCCTGGCGTGACGACATCGAGAGCGTGCCGTTTCCGCAGTTCAGCGAGCTGCTGATCCCTCGCCAGCAGATCCGGCCGCGGTGTTCGCCGTCCGCGTCTGCCGTCCGCGTGACGAACGCCACGAGGAGTACAGACGTCTGACTGTGGTTTCCTGCGAGGGCCGCATCGACGCGTCCCCCGGGAGCCCTCATGAGTCGCACCCCTGATCCGCACGACTTCCTCGACCTCGACGCGGGGCTCGCCGAGGAGGAGCGCGGCATCCGCGACGCCGTCCGCGCGTACGCGAAGGACAACCTGCTGGACCACGTCGCCGACTGGTACGAATCGGGCGCGCTGCCGGCCGCCGAGCTGGCCAAGGGCTTCGGTTCGCTCGGGCTGCTGGGCATGCACCTGGAGGGCTACGGCTGCGCCGGCACCAGCGCGGTCGCGTACGGCATCGCGTGCCGTGAGCTGGAAGCCGTCGACTCGGGGCTGCGGAGTTTCGTGTCCGTGCAGGGTTCGCTGGCGATGTACGCGATCCACAAGTGGGGCAGCGAGGAGCAGCGTCAGGAGTGGCTGCCGCGGATGGCCACCGGCGACGCGCTGGGCTGCTTCGGCCTGACCGAGCCGGACGCGGGCAGCGACCCGGGCGCGATGCGGACGCGGGCGACGCGCGACGGGTCGGACTGGGTGCTGTCGGGCACGAAGATGTGGATCACCAACGGAACGGTCGCCGACGTCGCGGTGGTCTGGGCCCAGACCGACGACGGGATCCGCGGTTTCGTCGTCCCGACGTCGACGCCGGGGTTCACGGCCAACGAGGTCAAGCACAAGCTGTCCCTGCGGGCATCCCTGACGGCGGAGCTGGTCCTGGATGGCGTCCGGCTGCCTTCCACGGCAGCGTTTCCCGAGGTCCGCGGCTTGCGCGGACCGTTGTCATGCCTGAACGAAGCGCGCTACGGGATCTTGTTCGGCGTCGTCGGGGCGGCTCGCGCGTGCTACGAGACGGCGCTGGAGTACACACTGTCGCGGTCGCAGTTCGGCAAGCCGCTGGCGGGGTTCCAGCTGACGCAGCGCAAGCTGGCCGACCTGCTGGTCGAGGTCAACCGCGCGGGCCTGGTGGCGATGCAGATCGGGCGGCTGAAGGACGCGGGGTCGTTGCACCACAACCACGTGAGCTTCGGCAAGATGGCGAACGTCCGCTCGGCCCTGTCCGTGGCGCGCGAGGCCCGCTCGATGCTGGGCGCGAACGGGATTTCCCTGGAGTACCCGGTGATGCGCCACATGGCGAACCTGGAGACGGTCCTGACGTACGAGGGCACGGAGGAGATGCACGCGCTGTCGCTGGGCCAGGCGGTGACGGGGCTGGCGGCGTTCCGCTGATCCGTTTTTGTCGGTGGTGGCGGCTAGCTTCTTTTTGTGGACTTTTCTTCGCATGAGACGGTGCTGGAGCTGCGCCGCTACACGTTGCACCCGGGGCGTCGCGACGAGCTGATCGCGTTGTTCGAGCGCGAGTTCATCGCGCCTCAGGAGGCGGTCGGAGCGCATCTGTTCGGGTTGTTCCGGACTTCGGCCTCGCCTGACGAGTTCGTGTGGCTGCGGGGGTTCTCTTCGTTCGCTGCCCGCGCCGACGCGCTTTCCGCGTTCTACTCCGGTCCGGCGTGGAAGGCGCATCGGTCGGCGGCGAACGCGACGATGGTGGACTCGGACAACGTGTTGCTGCTGCGTCCGGTTGTTCGTGGGTTGGCTGCTCCGCCGCCGGGGTCCGGGGTCTACGTTTCCCTCGGGGCGTCGCCTTCGGCGTTTGCGGTGTTCGAGACTGAGCCTTCGCCGAACAACTTCCCGCAGCTGCCGGTGCGGACTGATGGGCCGTTCACGGTGTCCTTCAGCCGCGTCGCTTCGGCCGGGTCTGAGTCTTTGGAGCCGACTTCGCGGTCACTGCTCCGATAAGAGCAGTTCGGTGAGGCCGTTCGGGTAGAGGATCTTGCTGCCGCCGGTGAAGTCGTTCAGGTCGACCCACCGGGCGGTGGCGGGGTCGTCGAGGATCTTCATCTCGTCTTTGGTGTAGAAATCCGGGTCGACGAACTCGGCTTCGTGGATGAAGGCGATCTCGTGCCCCGGGCGGTTTCGCCAGGTGAAGACGTTCTCGAGGACACCGAGCCGTTTGCCGACCTTGACCTCGGCGTCAAGCTCTTCGCGAAACTCGCGCTTGAGGGCGTCCTTGCTGCTCTCGCCGAACTCGACCCCACCACCGAGGGGGCGGTAGTAGGTCTCGTCCTTGAAGTCGTCCCGCCCTTCGAAGACAAGGATTTCCGTACGCCGCCGAATCAGGCCGAGCGCGATCGGCCGAATGCTGAACCCCATGGCGGTCACGCTATCGGTCTGCCGGTCGCGGAGCACCACCCAGCCGAGCCACCCCACCCCGATGGCCAGAAGAGCACCGGCGGCGACCCACGCCCACTGCGCCCCGAAAGACCCGGCAACAGCGACCACCACGATGCCGACGACGGGCACCGCCCAGGGCGAGAAGCCCATCACCACCTCGTCCCGACTTGTCGACTAGGCCTGAATGCTGGCCTAACATGGTCGGATCCTGGAGGGCGGGGTGAGGCCCATGCGCAGACTTCGGCTGGCCCTCGGTCTGGTGATGCTCGGCACCGACAAGCCTTATGGCGGGTTGCCCGGGTACGGCGAGGACGACGGCAACGGCCGCTGCCCATACCATCCGAGGGTCTACCTCGTGGATGAAGGCGACGGGTTTTACTGCGAATTGTGCGATGACTACATCGACGACGAGGACCGACTCCTGCCATGACCTCGCCATCGATCACCGATGCCGCCCTCGGCACCGGGGCGCGAATCGGCCGTTACTTCAGCCTCGTCAGCATGCTGCCCGCGCTGTTCCTGACCGGCTGGACGGTCGTCCTCATCGGCAGCGGTGCCTGGTCTGGAACGCCGAACCTGGCACAGCTGGGCACCAATCTCAGCAGCATCACTCTCGGTGGCTACGCCTGGATCCTGCTGGCAACCGCCATCAGTGCGCTCTTCCTCCATCCGCTGCAGCTGGGCATGACGCGGGTGCTTGAGGGGTACTGGGGCAGTTCGCGGCTCGCGACGATCCTGCTCCGCCTGCGCATCACCCATTACCGCAAGAAGAAATCACGGCTGAATCGGCGGCGAACCCACCTCGACAGCCGACGTCAAGAAGTGCTTACGTGGGTTGTCGTTGACAAGTACCTGACCGACCTGGTCACCAAACCGGAACAGGCGAAGAATCCGTTCGACCTGACCGACGCGGAATTCAGGGACACAATCCTCAAGCTACTACCCAGCCCGAAGGCACACACGGCAAGCGGTTTCCATGCCGCACTAGGCCACGTTCCGCACCAGATGCAGCGCTACCCGATCGCCCGTCGCATGATGCCCACCCGATTGGGAAATGCCCTCCGGTCGGCCGAGGACCGAATCGGCAGACAATACGGGCTCGACGCCATCCGCACAGCGCCGTACATCGCGCTCGTCGCTCCGGACAAGCACGTGGACCACCTGCACGACGCCCGGCAGCAGATGGACACCTCGATCCGGCTGTGCGTGGTCGCTCTGTTCGCCACCTTGGAAACTGTGGCAGCGATGCTGACGGACAACTGGTGGCTGCTCGGCGCACTAATGCCGTACGCGTTTACCTGGATCGCCTACAGGGCTGCGGTCGCCGGCGCGGATGAGTACATGGACACGGTGCGCACGGTCGTCGATCTCAACCGATTCCGGTTGTACGAAGAACTCCATGTGAAGCACCCCGAAAGCAGCGACGAGGAGCGCGTGACCAATATCGAGCTCATGAAACTGCTCGACGGCAGGAAGATTTCCTTCCCGTACCAAAAACCGGCCGCCAGTACCCCCAGCAGCACCCCTACTCCCCCAGAAAATCCTTGATCGACAGCCTCAACGAGCCCGCGTCCAGCCCATGCGCCAGATCGTGGTCCGCGATCCCCCCATACGTCCGCACCTCCGCATCCCGCCGAACCCCCAGCGACCGCAACCGATGCGGCAGATCCGACAGCGCCTCCGACACCCAGAAAGCCGAAGTCCCCGCCAGATAAGGCTCCACGAGAACGACCGAACCGGAAGCCGAAAGCACCGCAGACCGCAGACCGGCGGCGTCGAAAGGCCGGATGGTCGACGCATAAAGCACCGTCACGTCCAACCCGGCGGTAGCCCGCAACACCCGATCCAGCACCGGCCCCACCGCGACGACCACGCCCGACGAACCGAACCGCAGCCGAGTGAACCCGACACCGAGGTGCGGCGAAGCGTTCGTCTGAGCCGAAAGCCGCAGGTAAACCCGTCCATCTCCGGGGACGGACTCCAGCAACAACCGGCGGGCCTCGTCGGCGTGGCCAGGCACGTGGACCGTCCACCCCGGCAGCGAGTCGATCAGCGCGACGTCGCCCGGCGACTGGTGCGTCCGCCCCGCCGTCGACATGTCGTACGACGCTCCGTACGACACCAGCACCCCGCCCACCTCCTGGTGCGAAAAGTCCAGCTTGATCTGCTCGAACGCGCGCTCCACCAGGAACGACGGGAACGTGTGCACGATCGGCCGCAGCCCCGCCAGCGCCAGGCCCGCGCCCGTGCTGACCAGCAGCTGCTCGCGGATCCCCACGTTGATCACCCGATCCGGGTGCCGACGCGCCGCGCCGGCCAGCTGGGCCGCCGAAATGTCGGCCAGCACCACCGCCACGTCCGGGTCGACGTCCAGGATCTCTTCGGTCGTCTTCAAAAACGTTTCCCTCATGGAAATCAGCCCTTCGGTTCGACGACGGCGACCACGGCCAGCGGCCGGCCGGGATGCGCGCCGGTGAACGCGTCGTACAGCGCGGAGTGGTCGCGGCCGGACACCGTGCGCGTCTCCCAGCCCTCCACGTCGAAGCGGCGCGCGATGCCGCCCGGCCAGCCGCGCGTCGACGACTGGTTGTCGACCACCACCGTCGTCAGGTTTTCCAGGCCGAAGCGCGCCGCGACGACGATCGCCTCGTGGTTCGACCCTTCGTCCAGCTCGGCGTCGCCGATCAGCGTCACGACCTTCGACGTCAGCCCGCGGGCGCGCAGGCCCAGCGCCGTGCCGAGCGCGATCGGCAGGCCGTGGCCGAGGGAGCCGCTCGAGATCTCGACGCCGGGGACGCGCCGGCGGTCGGGGTGGTGCCCGAGGCGCGACAGCGCGTTGGACCACGTCGGCAGCTCGGCCTCGTCGAGAAAGCCCTTCACCGTGAGCACGGCGTAGTACGCCATCGGACCGTGCCCTTTGGACAACAGGAAGCGGTCGCGGTCCGGCGAGCGGAAGTTCGACGGCGTGACGTCGAGCACGCGGTCGTAGAGCACCCACAGTACGTCCACAGTGGACTCCGCGGCGGCGTGGTGCTTGTCGTCACCGGTCATCAGCGAAATCAGCCGTGGCAGCTCGGCGTAGCCCGGTTCGGTCGCAGTGGTCATACTCCGACGATGCAACCTCGACTAAACTCGAAGTCAAGGATAGCCTGAGCTGGTGACGAGGCTCGCTGAACATCTCAGCATCGGACAGGTGGCGGACCGCAGCGGCGTACCGCACACGGCACTGCGGTTCTACGAGGAGAAAGGGCTGATCAGCTCGGAGCGGTCGGCGGGCAACCAGCGCCGCTACCCGCGCTCGGTGCTGCGGCGGATCGCGTTCATCCGCGCCGCGCAACGGGTCGGGCTCTCCCTCGAAGACATCAGCTCGGCGCTGGTGACGCTGCCCGCCGACCACGCCCCGACGAAGGCCGACTGGGCCCGGCTGTCACGTGATTGGCAGCACGAGCTCGACGCGCGGATCGACGCCCTGCAACGGCTTCGCGACCGGCTCACGGGCTGCGTCGGCTGCGGCTGCCTGTCCCTGCGCAGCTGCGCGCTCTACAACAACGACGACGAGCTGGCCCGCTTCGGCCCGGGAGCGAGCAAACTGCGTCCGGCGGTCGAGGGCGGCATCTAAATCGCTTGCCCGCCGAGGGATCCTGGGGAGGAAATGAACGAGAAAGAACTGACCCGCATCTCCAAGCGGATGTCCCTGCACCTGCGCCACAACCCGGCCGCGGCCGGCCTCACCCTCTCTCCCGACGGCTGGATCGGCGTGGACGCGTTGCTGCGCGCACTGAAGATCACGCGCGAACAGCTCGACGAAGTGGTCGAGACGAACAACAAGCGCCGCTTCGCATTCGACGAGACGGGCACGCGCATCCGCGCGAGCCAGGGCCACAGCGTCACGGTCGACCTCGGCCTAGCGGACGCATCGCCACCGGACGTGCTTTACCACGGCACGGTGGCAAAGTTCCTCGACGCAATCCTGCGCGAGGGGTTGCGCCCGATGAACCGCCACGCCGTCCACCTGTCGGAAACGGTCGACACGGCCCGGACGGTCGGCGCCCGCCGCGGCAAGCCGGTGATCCTCCGAGTGGACGCCGCGGCAATGTCCGAGACGGGACACGCATTCCAGGTGAGCGCGAACGGAGTCTGGCTGACGGCAAGCGTGCCACCGAAGTACCTCTACCGCATCGGCTGAGGCGCGCCGCCGCGGCCGACTGGCGCACCGAGACGGACGACACGCGTACCTAGGCGGACGACACGCGTGCCCGGATGGACGACACACGTACCTAGGCAGACGACACGCGTGCCTGGATGGACGACACGCGCGCCGGAAGCCGGATCTCGCGTGATCGAGCGCGCCACTCGCGTGCTCAGCGGGGCATCACCCGTGACTGGCGAGGCATCTCGCGTGATTGCCGGGGCATCACCCGTGATTGGGCGGGCATCACGCGTGACTGGCGGGGCATCTCCCGTAGCTGGGCGCATCTCGCGTGACCAGCGAGGCATCTCGCGTGATTGGGCGGGCATCTCGCGTGTCTGACGGGGCATCACGCGTGACTGGCGGGGCATCACGTGTGATTGGAGGGGCATCACGCGTGATTACGGGGTCGACACGGTTGTTAGGCGGCGGCGGGGGCGGCCCAGGAGGCGGCGGCCTACGTCCAGGAGTTCTGTGCGCAGCTCGTCGTCGCCCAGGGGGGCCAGGTCCGGGGAGCCGCCCGCCATCGCGATGCCCGTCAGCGTCACCATCGCGTTGACTCGCGCCGACGGGGTCGGGTCCGGGCCCGACAGGATGCCCAGCAGCGCCTGGCCGAAGCCCTCCATGCCGCCGTGTGCCGACTTCTCGATCGCGCGGACCAGGCCCGGGTCGCTCGAGAACAGGGCCACCAGCGCGCGGTGGCGGATCACCAGGTCGACGAACCCCTCCAGCAGCAGGTCCACCTGCGCGCCGCGGCGCTTCTGCGCGGCCGCGCGCAGCACCAGCTCGTCCAGGTCGCGCACGCCCGGCTCGGCCACCGCCTCGGTGAGCTCCGCCTTCGTCTTGAAGTGGTAGTAGACCGCCGCCTTCGTGATCCCGAGCGCGTCGGCGATCATCTGCAGCGACGTGCCCTCGACCCCGTGTTCGGTGAACAGCCGCAACGCGGTCTGCAGCAGTCGGGACCGGGTGTCCTCGGCCGGGCCGGCGGTCATTCTTCCTCCTCAGCGAGCCGTCGGAGCGTACGTCACTCCCTGTCGATCGGCAAACCAGCTCCTAGCCGATCGGCTGGGATAAACCTTGCTGTTCGGCAAGTCACATCCTTGCCGATCGGCTTGGAGGTCTCCTTGCCGATCGGCTAGCTTGGTCAGTAATCAGATGGAGTGAACCGACCCCGTTCGGGCGAAACGGAGCTGACTCGTGGCGACCTTCCTGTACCGGCTCGGCCGGTTGTCCTTCCGACGGCGAGCGCTGGTCGCCGCCGTCTGGGCGGCCGTCCTGGTAGCACTCGGGCTGGGCGCCCTGACGCTGTCCGGCCAGCTGTCGAACTCGGTGACGATCCCCGGGACCGAGTCGCAGCGGGCGATCGACCAGCTGACCGAGAAGTTCCCGCAGGCCAACGCCGGTGGCGCCACCGCGCGCGTCGTCATCGAGGCGCCGGCCGGCACCTCGGTCACCGACGCCAAGGGCAAGGCCGCCGTCGAGTCCCTGGTCGGGCAGCTGAAGACGGCACCGAAGGTCGCCGTCGTCGTGGACCCGTTCCAGGCGCAGTCGATCTCCCCGGACAAGCGCGTCGCGCTCGCCCAGGTGAGCTACGGCGCCAAGGCCTACGAGCTCACCGACGGTGACCGCCAAGCCCTCCTGAACGCCGCCGACGCCGCCCGCGCCCAAGGGTTCACCGTCGAGTTCGGCGGCGACGCCGTGCAGGGCATCCCCGAAACCGGCGCGACCGAAGGCCTCGGTGTCGCGGTCGCCGCCGTCGTGCTGATCATCACGTTCGGCTCGCTGGTCGCCGCCGGGATCCCGCTGCTCACCGCGCTGATCGGCGTCGGCACCGGGATGGCGGGCATCTTCCTCGCCTCCGGGTTCCTGGAGCTGAACTCGAACACGCCGATCCTGGCGCTGATGATCGGGCTGGCCGTCGGCATCGACTACGCGCTGTTCATCGTCTCGCGCTACCGGCACGAGCTGAAGCTCGGCCGCGATCCCGAGGAGGCCGCGGGCCGCGCCACCGGCACCGCCGGCTCGGCCGTCGTGTTCGCCGGGCTCACCGTCATCATCGCGCTGGCCGGCCTCACCGTCATCGGCATCCCGTTCCTCGGCCAGATGGGCGTGGCCGCCGCGGTGACCGTCGCGGTCGCCGTGGTCATCGCCCTGACGCTGCTGCCCGCGATCCTCGGCTTCGCCGGCACCCGGGTCGCCGGCGAGCGCATCCGGCTGCGCCGCAAGCCGGTCGAAACGACGCACGGCGAGCGCTGGGCGCGGTTCGTCGCCCGCCACCGGTGGCCGGTGCTGCTCGTCGCGCTGGCCGGGATGGCCGTCGTCGCGCTGCCCGCGCTCGGCATGCAGCTCGGCCTGCCCAACGACGCCACCGCCGCACCGGAGTCCACGCAGCACAAGGCGTACGAAATCGCGAGCCGCAGCTTCGGCGAGGGCTCGAACGGACCGCTGCTGGTCGTCGTCGACGCCGGGGCGAGCGGCAACCGGCAGGCCGCGTTCGGCCAGGCCGCGGCCGACATCCAGAAGCTGCCCGACGTCGCCGCCGTCACTCCGGCGCGGGTCAACCAGTCCGGTGACACGGCGTTGCTGACGGTGATCCCGAAGAGCGGGCCGAGCAGCACCCAGACCGAGGACCTGGTCGCCGCGATCCGCACCGAGTCCGGTGCGCTGGAGAACGCGACCGGCGCGAAGCTGGCCGTCACCGGGCAGACCGCGGCGAACATCGACGTCTCCGAGAAGCTCTCGGACGCGATGCTCCCCTACCTCGGCCTGATCGTCGGGCTGGCGTTCATCCTGCTGATGCTGGTGTTCCGCTCGGTCGTGGTGCCGCTGAAGGCGACGATCGGCTTCCTCGGCTCGGTCGCGGCGACGTTCGGCGCGGTGGTCGCGGTGTTCCAGTGGGGCTGGCTGACCGACCTGCTCGGCGTCGAGTCGACCGGGCCGATCATGAGCATGCTGCCGATCCTGCTCATCGGTGTCCTTTTCGGACTGGCGATGGACTACCAGGTGTTCCTGGTGACGCGGATGCGCGAGGAGCACGTCCACGGCGCGGAGCCGCAGGAAGCGATGGTCACCGGCTTCCGCCACGGCGCGCGGGTGGTCGTCGCGGCGGCGCTGATCATGATCAGCGTGTTCGCCGGGTTCATTCTGGCCGAGTCGACGCTGATCCAGTCGATCGGCTTCGCGCTCGCGTTCGGC
Source organism: Amycolatopsis sp. NPDC114504 (assembly GCF_055633595.1). Lineage (NCBI taxonomy): Bacteria > Bacillati > Actinomycetota > Actinomycetes > Pseudonocardiales > Pseudonocardiaceae > Amycolatopsis > Amycolatopsis sp. NPDC114504. The sequence continues at coordinate 2,327,544 of NZ_JBVKDU010000001.1, forward strand.
GTGCTGGTGGACGCGTTCGTGGTCCGGATGACGCTGGTGCCGGCGGTGATGTCGCTGCTCGGCCGCGGCGCGTGGTGGCTGCCGAAGTGGCTCGACCGGATCCTGCCGGACGTCGACGTCGAGGGCGAGAAGCTCACCAAGCACCTCGACGCCGCGCCCGATGACGACGAGCGCGAGCTGGTCGGCGCGAGCCGCTAGCCGCTGGCCGGGGCGGGAACGCCGTCGAGGACGACCACCGGGAAGACCCGGTCGGTGCTCCGCTCGTAGGCCGACGTGCCGTCGGACACCCGGCGGTGGAGGCGGTCGCGTTCCTCGCCGGTCGTCACGACGGCCCGGGCCTCGTAGGACGCGTCACCCAGCTCGACCGTCACCGCCGGGTCGGCGCGCAGGTTGTGGAACCAGGCCGGGTGCCGGGGAGCACCCGCCTTGGCGGCGACGACGAAGACGCGGCCGTCGTCGTCGACCGCGAAGCCGAGCGGCACGGTCGTCCGGCGTCCGGTGCGCGCCCCGGTCGTGGTCAGCAGCAGGATCGGGAACGGCGGCACGCTGACCACGCCGTGGTGCGCGCGGAAGTCGCTGACGACGCCTTCGTTGTAGGCCAGGAACTCCTCGTCAGTGGGCATGGTTCGCCTCGGTTCTCGTCGCGGGAAGACCGAACCGCGCCACCAGCGCGGGACCGCCGGGGAAGACGGTGACGCGGGCGATCCCGGCGGGGGTCGCGTCGAGGACGGCGACACCGAGCGCCTCACCGCGGTAGTAGGTGGCGGCGGTTGGCCCGCCGTTCGCCCGGGTCGGCGTCATCAGCCAGTCGCCGGGCGAGCCGAGCACGTGCGCCAGGTACCGCAGGCACGTCGCCTTGCCGGAGAACCAGGTCCGCGTGCCCACCAGCTCGATGGCGGCGTCGGCGCGCAGCGCCTTCTCCAGGACGGCCAGGTCGGCGTTCTCGAACCCGGCGATGTACTGGCGCAGCAGGTCACGGGCGCGCGGTTCGGCCGGCTCGACGACGTCGTCCGGCGACGGCGAGATCTCATCGAGCCGGGCGCGGGCCCGTTGCAGCGCGCTCTTCACCGCGGCCGTCGAGATCTCGAGCATGGCCGCGACCTCGGCGGCGCTGAACCCGAGCACCTCCCGGAGCAGGAGGACGGCGCGTTGCCGGGCCGGCAGGTACTGCAGCGCGGCGACGAGCGCCAGCCGCACGCTGTCCCGCTCGGCCGAGAGCGTGGCCGGGTCGAGGGTCGTCAGGGCGTCCGGCACCGGCCCGAGCCAGGCGACCTCGGGCGACGCCGGGCTCGGCGCCGCGTCGGGATCACCGGCCGGGCCGCCCAGCCCGGACGGCAGCACCCGCCGTCCGCCGTGGTCCAGGGCCGACAGGCAGGCGTTGGTGGCGATGCGGTGCAGCCACGTGCGCACCGAGGAACGGCCCTCGAAAGCGCCGTACGCCCGCCACGCCCGCAGGTACGTCTCCTGCACCAGGTCGGCCGCGTCGTCGGCCGAGCCGACCATGCGGTAGCAGTGCGCCAGCAGCTCGCGCCGGAACGGCTCGGCCTGCCGCGCGAAGTCCTCCGACCAGTCCGTCATCGTCATGCAAGGTAGACCGACTACGGCCCCGAAAGGAATCGGTCGGCCAGCTAGCTGGCGAACCAGAAGATCGCGCCGCCGACGGCGAGCACGGCCGCGATGCCCAGCACCCCGGCCATGAACTTCGCCGTCTTCCACGTCGAGTAGACGCCGCCCGCCAGGAAGCCCCCGAGGGCGAGCAGGAGCACTCCGATTACTTCCTTGCTCACAGAACGCCCTTCGTGGAGGGGATGCCGCCCGCGCGCGGGTCCGGCTCGGTCGCCGCGCGCAATGCCCGGGCCACCGCCTTGTACTCGGCTTCGGCGATGTGGTGGGGGTCGCGGCCGTGGATGACCCGGACGTGCAGCGCGATCTGCGCGTGGAACGCCAGTGAGTCGAACACGTGCCGCGTCAGCACGAACGGGTAGTTGCCGCCGATCGTGAACGTGTTGAACTGCTCCGGCTCGCCGACGTGCACGCAGTACGGCCGGCCCGAGACGTCGATCGCCGCGTGGGCCAGGGTCTCGTCCATCGGGATCCACGCGTCGCCGAAGCGGCGGATGCCGCTCTTGTCGCCCAGGGCCTGGCGGATCGCCTGGCCCAGCACGATCGCCGTGTCCTCCACCGTGTGGTGCGCGTCGATGTGGACGTCGCCGGTCGCCTCGACCTTGAGGTCCAGGGAGCCGTGGACGCCGAACGCCGTCAGCATGTGGTCGTAGAACGGGACGCCGGTCGAGATGTCGACCTCGCCCGTGCCGTCGAGGTCGAGCTGGACGAAGATCGAGGACTCCTTGGTGGTCCGCTCGACCTTGCCGATCCGGGTCATCGGGAAACTTCCTTACTCGCCTCGAGGAAGGCGTCGTTCTCTTCCGGGGTGCCGATGCTCACGCGCAGGTGCCCGTCGATACCGGGGTCGCGGATCAGCACTCCCTGGTCCAAATAGGCCTGCCAAGCGGCCTTGGGTGACGCGAACGGTCCGAAGAGGACGAAGTTCGAGTCGCTCGGCACCGGGTCGAACCCGAGGCCGGCCAACGCTTCCACGACGCGGTCGCGTTCCGCCGACAGCTTGTGCACACTGTCCAAAGTGGCGTCCGCGTGGCGCAGCGCCGCGCGCGCGGCCGCCTGCGTGAGCCGCGACAGGTGGTACGGGAGCCGCACCAGCTGCAGCGCGTCGACCACCGCCGGCGCCGCGGCCAGGTAGCCGAGCCGCCCGCCCGCGAAGGCGAACGCCTTGCTCATCGTGCGCGACACGATCAGCCGCGCCGGGTAGTCGGCCAGCAGCCCGACCGCGCTCGGCTGCGACGAAAACTCCGCGTACGCCTCGTCGACCACGACGATCCCGGTGGCCGCGTCGAGCAAGGAACGCAGCTCGGAAAGCGGGATCGAACCACCCGTCGGGTTGTTCGGGCTCGTGACGAACACGACGTCCGGCCGCTTCTCGGCGATCAGCACCGCCGCCGCGGCCGTGTCGAGCGTGAAGTCGGCGCGGCGCGGCGCCGGGACCCACTCGGTGCGCGTGCCCGACGCGATGATCGGGTGCATCGAGTACGACGGCTCGAAGCCGAGCGCGCTGCGCCCGGGACCGCCGAAGGCCTGCAGGATCTGCTGCAGCACCTCGTTGGACCCGTTGGCGGCCCAGACGTTCGCCTCCGACAGCACCACCCGCGTCGACACGCTCAGGTAGTCGGCCAGGTCCTGGCGCAGCGCCACGGCGTCACGGTCCGGGTAGCGGTGCAGCTCGGCCGCCTCCGCGCGGACCGCCTCGGCCACGTCCTCGACCAACGAAGGCGGCGGCGGGTACGGGTTTTCGTTGGTGTTGAGCCGGACCGGGACATCCAGCTGCGGTGCGCCGTACGGCGACTTGCCGCGCAGATCGTCGCGCAGCGGCAGCTCATCGAGGGTGACGTCTTCGCCGATGGTCATCGGACCGAACCTCCGAAGCGCGCGGCGACGGCCTCGCCGTGCGCGGGCAGGTCCTCGGCGTTGGCCAGCGCGACGACGCGGCCGGCGACCTCGCGCAGCGCGTCCTCGGAGTAGTCCACGACGTGGATGCCCTTGAGGAAGCTCTGCACGGACAGGCCCGAGGAGTGGCGGGCGAAGCCGCCGGTGGGCAGGACGTGGTTGGACCCGGCGCAGTAGTCGCCGAGCGACACCGGAGCGTACGCGCCGACGAAGATCGCGCCCGCGTTGCGGACCCGGGCGGCGACCGCGCGGGCGTCCGCCGTCTGGATCTCCAGGTGCTCGGCGGCGTAGGCGTCGACGACGCGCAGGCCGTCGTCCACTGTGGACACCAGGATGACACCGGACTGCTTGCCGGCCAGCGCTTCGGCGACGCGTTCGGAGTGCTTCGTCGCCGCGACGCGGTTCACGAGGTCCTTGTCGACGGCGTCGGCCAGCTCGACCGACGTCGTCACCAGCACGCTCGCCGCGAGGGGGTCGTGCTCGGCCTGGCTGATCAGGTCGGCGGCGACGTGCACCGGGTCGGCCGTCTCGTCGGCGAGGATCGCGATCTCGGTCGGGCCGGCCTCGGAGTCGATGCCGATCAGGCCGCGCAGCAGGCGCTTGGCCGCGGTCAGGTAGATGTTGCCCGGCCCGGTGACGACGTCGACCGGGGTCAGCTCGGCGCCGTCGGTGTCCGTGCCGCCGTACGCCAGCAGCGCGACGGCCTGCGCGCCGCCGGCCGCCCACACCTCGTCGACGCCGAGCAGCTCGGCCGCGGCCAGGATGGTCGGGTGCGGCAGGCCGTCGAACGCGGCCTGCGGCGGCGAGCAGACGACCAGCGAGCCGACACCGGCGATCTGCGCCGGGACGACGTTCATCACCACGGTCGAGGGGTAGACGGCCAGCCCGCCCGGCGCGTACAGCCCGACGCGCTCGACCGGCACCCACTTCTCGGTGACCGTGCCGCCGTCGACGACCGTGGTCGTGACGTCGGTGCGGCGCTGTTCGGCGTGCACCTTGCGGGCGCGGGCGATCGACTCCTCCAGCGCGGCGCGCACGGCCGGGTCCAGCTCGGCCAGCGCCCGCGTCAGCCGCTCGCGCGGCACCCGCACGGACGCGGGGCGCACCTTGTCGAACTTCTCGGTGTACTCGAGGACGGCTTCGACACCGCGGTCACGGACCGCCTCGACCACCGGGCGCACGTGATGCAGCGCCGCGTCCACGTCGTATTCGGCGCGGGGCAGCGTGGCGCGCAGTTCGGCGGCGGTCGGGACCTGCCCACGCAGGTCGGTGCGGTTCAACATGCCCTCCAGGGTACGAGGTCACACTGGGACCCTCGTCGGCGATACTCCCCGGTGACGGCGGATCCCAGCATGCAGGAGGCAGCGGTGGCGCGAATCGCGTTGTGCCAGGTCAACTCGGGTGACGACCCGGAAGCGAACCTGAAGCTGATTCGCTCCGGGGTGGAGGCCGCGGTGGCGGACGGCGCGCGGATCGTCGTGTTCCCCGAGGCGACGATGGCCCGGTTCGGCCGTCCGCTGGAGCCGGTCGCGGAGGACCTGGACGGGCCGTGGGCGGCCGCGGTCGCCGCGGTGGCCGCCGAGCACGACGTGGTGGTCGTCGCCGGGATGTTCACCCCGGCGGACGGCGGCCGGGTGCGCAACACGCTGCTGGTCACCGGCGGCGGGCAGCACCGCGGCTACGACAAGATCCACCTCTACGACGCGTTCGGCTTCGCCGAGTCCGACACGGTGGCGCCGGGCTCGGCCCCGGTGACGTTCGAGCTGGACGGCGTCGTCTACGGCGTCGCGACGTGCTACGACCTGCGGTTCCCGGAGCTGTTCCGGGCGCTGGCCGACGACGGTGCCGACGTCGTGCTGCTCCCGGCGTCCTGGGGCGCCGGCGAGGGCAAGCGCGAGCAGTGGGAGGTCCTGGTGCGGGCCCGCGCCCTGGACTCGGGCTGCTGGGTACTGGCCTGCGGCCAGGCCGACCCGGCGGCGACGGGCGTCACGGTCAACCCGAAGGCGCCGACGGGCATCGGGTACTCGACGGTCTCGGACGGCTTCGGCCGGGTCGTCGCCCAGGCGGGCGCCGAGCCGGAGATGCTGCTGGTGGACGTCGACCCGGCCGTGTCGGCCAAGGCCCGCACGGCGACGGGAGCCCTGGCCAACCGCCGGCTCTAGCGGAGCAGGCCCTCGCGGATGGCGACCCGCACGAAGCCCGCCCGGCGGCGCTCGCCCGTCTTGTCGCGGATCCGGTCCAGGTACGACCGGACCGTCCGGACGCTGATGTTGAGGATCTCCGCCACGTCGACGTCGCGCTCCCCCGCCGCCACCAGGCGGAGTACCTGCTTCTCGCGCTCCGACAGCACGATCTTCGGGCCCGCGTGCCGCTCTTCGCTGTCCTGGATGATCATCCCGGCCAGCGTCGGCGAGACGTACGCGTTGTCGTCGGCGATCGTGCGGATCGCGCGCAGGAGCTCGTCGCCGTCGACGTCCTTCGACAGGAAGCCCTTCGCGCCCGCCTGCATCGCGCCGAGCACCTCCGGCTGTTCCGCGTGCGCGGACACCACCAGCACCCGGTGCCCCATCTGCCCCACTTCCAGGACCGCGGCCGCGTCCTGGACACCGCGGAGCTTCAGGTCGAGGACCACGACGCTGCCGGCCGGCTGGTCCTGGACCGCGAACCGGGCCACGGAGTCGGCGACCGCGCCGAGCTCGATGTCCGGGGCCTCGGTGAGCACGCGGGTGAGCGCGTACCGGTAGAGCGGGTGGTCCTCGATGACCCCGACGTGGATCTTCCGCGGCGCCTTGGCCGCCGCTTGGTCGTCGTCGCTCATTTGCGGCCGCCGCGCCGCGGGCCGGAGCCGCCGATCAGGCCGCGCCGGATGGCTTCCTTGACCAGGCCCGGCCGCCGCCGTTCGCCGGTCTTGTCGCGGATGCGGTCGAGGTAGCCCCGCACGGTCCGGACGCCGATGCCGAGGATCAGCGCGATGTCCACATCGCGCTCCCCCGCCGCCACCAGCCGCAGCACCTGCTCTTCACGCGGCGACAGCTCGACGTCGGCCGAGACGGCCGGCCGGTCCGCGTTGTCCTTCATGATCATCCCGGCGACCACCGCGGAGACGTACGCGCCGCCGCCGGCCACCGTCTTGATCGCGATCAGCAGCTCGTCCGCGTCGACGTCCTTGGAGAGGAACCCCCGCGCCCCCGCGGCGATCGCCCCCAGCACGACTTCGGGCTCCGCCTGCGCGGAGACCACGAGGACGTGGTGCCCGAGCTCGCAGACCTCCAGGACCGCCGCCGCCCCGGCGACGCCCGGGAGGCCCAGGTCCAGCAGCACCACGCTGCCCGGTGGCTGCCGGTGGACGTGGAACCGCGCCACCGAGTCGACCACCGCCCCGAGCTCGATGAATTCGGCTTCGGCCAGCACCCGCTCCACCGAAACGCGGTACAGCGGGTGGTCTTCGATGACCGCGACCCGGACGCGGCCCCGGTCCAGGTCGTCTTCGGCCGAGCGCTCTTGTGTCATGTGCACGACTTTCACCCCGTTCCACCCGACGGGGCCGGCTGCCCGGCCGTGGCCGGGTCCAGCGCGGGGCCCATCGGCACCAATGCCAGCAAACTACCGTTGACCGGTGATCTGTCCACGCCTCCGTAGCCGAGCGCGGCCAATGCTTGCGCGTTCACCACCGGGTACTTCCGGCCCGTGTCGGTCACCAGGTACGTGGTGGCCGAGCCGGATTCGACGACGACGGCTCCCCCCGACGGAGGTACCCACACCTCGTCCGCCACCCGTGCTTCGGTCCTCGTGGCGACCTGGATTGCTTTCGCGCCAGGGGAAAGCGGGAATTCGGCCGAAACGAGCAACCGGCTGCCCTGGATGCACAGCACGACGGAGTTGCCGGTGATCGGCGCCTTGCCCGGGATGCGGTCCGGGAAGGCCGCGGGGTCGGCACCGCCGGCGCGGGGCGCGGCGACCTTCGGCGTGGCGGCGACGTCGGCCGCGCGGACGTCCACCGGCGCCGGCGTCCCGGGGTAGGCGGCCGCGTTCGCCGCCGTCGTCACCAGGAGGCTCGCCTCGGTCTGCCCGATGGGCTCGAGCCCGTCGCGGCGGACGAGGTAGTACGACGTGGCGGTGCCGGGCGCGGCCAGCGCGTCCACGACGGCCAGGACCTCGCCGACGCGGGTGCCGCGGCCGCCCACCCCGGGCCCCCGGTCACCGGCGCCGTCGACCGGCAGCGCGGTGAGGTCGCGCCCGGCCGGGACGGTGTCGATCCACCGCGCGGACACCGCGATCGTCGGGTAGCTGTCGAACTGCAGCGCGGTCGCGGCCTCGTCGGACAGCTTGTACCGGCGGCCGCCGGTGAGCAGGAACCGGTCGCCCCAGGGCAGCCGGACGATCACGCCCTGGTCGCGGGGCAGTTCGACGCCGGACGCGGGCGCCGACAGCAGGACGGCGGTGCGCGGCTCGGCCGACGCGGGCGCGTCCTGGGTGGTGCGGCTGCAGCTCGTCCACGGCGTCGTGACGAGCGCGCCGGCGGCGGGCACCGAGTCGGGCGCGCCCGGGATGCCGATCGGGGTGCCGCGGCCGGCCTTGCCGAGGTTCTCCGGCGAGACGGACACGGTCGCGTCGCCGTTGCCGCCGGCCAGCAGCCGCGCGGAGGCGTAGTTGAGGACCGGGTGCAGGACGCCGTCGGCACCGAGCACGAACCGCGCGCCGGTGCCCTCCTCGACGATCACCTTGCCGCCGGCCAGCCAGTCCTTGCCGCCGGAGGGGTTGAGCAGGCCGATGATCCCGAAGACGGCGGTGACGAGCAGCGCGGCCACGAGCCCCAGCACGGTGCCGAGCACGAGCCGGCGGCTGGGCGAGACGGGGTGGTTGGCATCAGCCGCGACGAGGGCGGAAACGAGCCTGCGGCGGAGGAACTGGTACGCCTGGATCTGGTCCCGCTGCGTCCACACGCGCTGTGCCCCCGGCTGTGTGCGTCGTCCTCCCGAGTGCTCGACGTTAGGCACCCGGATGGCGGAAGGGGAGGGTAATTTTTACGCCCACGCGGTATCCGGGGAGGCAGTAGCGTCGGAGACCCGGGGAAAGGGGAGCCCGTGTCCGTCGAAACCGCCGGCGCCGTGCGCCCGGCACCGCCGCGGCCCGCGTCGACGCCGCTGCCCTGGCTGCTGCCGATCCGGCCGCTGCAGGCCGCGCTGTGGGAGATCGCCGGCATCGCCGTCCTGCTCGCGTGGATGGTCGACAGCGTCTCGCAGCCGGTGCGGCTCGGCGTGAGCGTGGCGGCCGGGCTCGTGGTGCTGCTGACGTCCGTGCGCTTCGCCGGGCGCCACGTGGCGGGCTGGGCCCTGACGTGGACGGCGTTCCGGCTGCGGCGTCACGACACGCGCCGCGACAGCCCCGACCCGCTGCTGTGGGTGGCCGGCTCGGTGAAGGTCCGCCAGCACGTCGACCGCGCGGGCAACCGTTTCGGCGTCGCCGAGATCGACGGCGGCTGGAGCGCGCTGGTCCGGCTGACCCAGGGGCCTGGGGCGCTGGGGCCGCTGGTGGAGGCGTTGCGTTCGGCGTATGCGCGTACGGACGTGCCGTTGTCGTCGGCGCAGCTGCTGACGTGGGCCGTTCCGCGTGGCGACCAGATGTTGCGGGTGCGCTGGCTGGCGGTGCGCTACCGGCCGGACCTGGCGCCGATCGCGGCGCTGGCCCGCGGTGGCGGCGATCTTGGAGCGTTGCGGAGCACGGCGTCGGCGGCGTTGAGCTTGATGGGAACGCTGGCGGAGGCGGGGTACCAAAGCACGGTGCTGGAGGCCGGCGAGCTGGCGAAGGAGCTGCGGGTGGCGCTGGGCGTCCAGGGGGCGGCGTCCGGGCCACCGGACCGCTGGAAGTCGTGGACGTGGAGCGACGCGGCCCAGATGTGCTTCCGGCCGCGGTCGTCGCGGATGGTGGATTTCGCGGTGCCGGGGGCGGCTTTCACGGCGACGTCGTACATGCTGACGCGGACCGCCGGGGGGCGGGAGAAGGTCGAGGTGACGGTGCGGGTGGGAGGTCGGCCGGGGGCTCCGGTGCCATCGCCGGGGGCGGCGGTCCCGCTGCACGGACGGCACGGTGCCTCGGTGCGGCAGACGTTGCCGCTGGCGCTGGACAGCTGACTCTTCCAGCCGCCGGCGACGGCAATCTTCGGCACGGCAATGGTGTTCGGTTGGCGTGGATGTGATCGGCGGGCGTTGAGCGGGTCCACGGCTGGCGTTGTTCGCGCTGGCGCCGGCCTTCTTGATCGGCGGGGCGGTCAGGGTGGCGAAGCCGGTGGGTGATCGCGCCGGCGGCGGGAATCAACCGGGCTTCGGGCACCGGCTGGGGCGGCATAGTCGATCTGTCCCGCGCGGGCTGATCGTGAAGAGCTAACCGCGGACCGCTTCGTACACCCCCGCGATCATGCCCACGAACGGAACCAGCGAAAGCAGCACCAGAAACTCCGAAACATCCAAAAGCCGCGACCAGTAAGGCGACCGAAGCCCGCGCGCGACTCGCGTCGCGTAAATCAAGCACACCACCGCCGCCAGCACCACCGCGCAGCCCGCCGCGAACACCACCGTCCGGTCGCCCGACGCCACCAGCCACACCCCGGCACACACCAGGGACAGCACGCCAAAACCCACCAGCACCAGACGCTGGACCCGACCCGCATACGACCGGGACCGCAAAATCCACGCCACCCCGAGCAACCCCGCCAAGCCCGCGTCCCACGGCCCGCCCGCCGACAGCACCACCGACGACGCCAGCACCACCGAACCCAAGCCGACCAGCAACCCTGTCAACACGGCCTGCGCCCGGGATGTCCGGCCGATCATCTCCGTTCCCACCGACGGCTGTTCGTCCGCGCGGAACGCCTCCATGTCGTCCGGGACCCTCGGCAGCGGCAACCGGGCCAAGCGCAACGACAGCATCGGGGCCACCGCCGCCGATGCCGTGCACAGCACCGCCACCACCGCCGCGGCCGCGGCCGACACCGGCTTGACACCCGCCAGGAGCACCACGCCCGTCGTGATCGCGCCGGCGCCCGCCGCGCTCGTGATCGCCACGAACCACGGCAGGCGGTCGGCCACCGACACCGCCGCCAGTACTCCGTACACCGTCACCGCCGCCAGTCCCGCCGCCAGCGGGCCCGCCGACAGCGAGAACAGCGGATGCGGTGCCAGCACGGACATCCCCGCCAGCAGCGCGACGCCGACGCCCGCGACCGCGCCGGCCGCGCCCGCCTCGGCGTCGCCGTACGCGCGGCTCAACGCGCCGCCGCCGAGGAGGAGCACCAAGGCCAGCAGGCCGGTGCCGATCGGCGCCAGCACACTTCCGGACGCCGCCGCCTGCACCAGCAGGCCGCCGGCCAGCAGGAGCACCACCGCCGCCACCAGGCCGGACCGCCGCGCCACCGATGGCCCCCAGCCGCCGGACGAATCGGCGACGCTGGCGATCGAGTCGACCACGTCGTCGAACAGCAGCGGACCCCGCGGGCGTTCCCGCGGGGTCAGGTGGAGCACTTCGCCGTCCCGGATCTGGGCCGCGGCCACGCTCAGGCCCAACGCCAGTGGCGCGCCGCCGAGCCGGGAAAGCACCCAGCCCGGATGCTCGGCCGACGCCTGCCCGGACGCTCCGGCCAGCCGGACCAGCTGCGGCACCAGCTCGGCGAACGTCGACTGCTGCGGCAGCGCGACGTCCACCCGGGCCCTCGGCGTCACCACCGTGACCCGGCGGGTCGTGCCCGTCAAAGACGCCGTGGTCATCAGACGTTCTTCGCGGCCGAGATCACCGGGGCGAACTTGGCGTTCGACGCCTCGGCGAGCTTCGAGAGCCCGGCGTTCACCGCCTCGAGGACGATCTCCGAGAGGTTGCGGGCGTCGTACTCGCGGATCGCGCGGGGGTCGATGTCGATCGAGGTGAACCGGCCGTCGCCGCGGAGGGTGACGGTGACCTCGTTCTGCCGCGAGTGCGCCTTGACCTCCATCGCCTCGACCGTGCGCTGGATCCGCTGGACCTCTTCGGTCTGCTTGCGCACCTGTGCGAGCAGCTCGTCCATGTCCGGCACCGCGTACGGATCGGTCACTGTTGCATCCCTTCGTGCTGGCGGACGCGGACACTGCCCACGAACCGCTGGAAACCGGGTGAGAGCCGCCGCGCGGTCGCGGGTGCGGCCGTACAGGCGAGCTCGAGCACCAGCCGGTCCGCCGGCGCGGGGCCGGGAACCGTCAGGTGCACCTGGGTCTGGATCAGCTCGTCACCTTCGCCGGTGCGCAGGCGCAGCAGCTGCATGACGCCGGGCGCGGCCGGGGCGCCCACGTCGCGGCGGCTCAGTGTTTCCAAGCCGGCCAGCGTCAGCGAAAGGCGTTCGACGGCTTCGGTGGCGATGGCGTCGATCGACGCGTCGTCCGGCCGCTGCTGGACGCTGACCGTGATGTTCGGGACGAACTCGCCCGGCGCAGCGTCGTGCACGGCGACGAACACCGCGCCCGAGTCGCCCGGGTCGACGGCCGTCCAGCCGTCCGGGATGACGAAGTCCAGGGGAAGTGTCATCACAGCCCCACGTAGGAAACGGCGTCGTCCCAAGCGGATCCGACGGCGTTGGCCGCGTCGTTCGCCGCGGTCCCGACGTAGTCCGCGGCCGCGCCGCCGTACTCGGTGATGGTGTGGCCGAGCTTCGGCAGGTCGATGTCGATCTTCGCGCCGACCCCGGCGCCGAGGCCGAGCGCCGCGCCCGCCTTGAAGTTGACCTTGATGTGCCCGGCGTCGTAGGTGGCCTGGGCGTCGAGCTGCGCGCCGATGCCGTACTGCAGGGTGCCGTTCGCGCCGACGCCGATGCCCGCGACGTCCGCGGCGACCTCGCCTTCGACCTTGCCGCCGGCGAAGACGTTCGCGTGCGCGCCCACGCCGTGCGCTCCGATGGTGCCGGACGCGCTCGCCTCGCCACCGGCGAAGACCGTCCCCTTGGCGTGCGCCGCGGCGGGACCCCAGTCGCCCTTGGCTTCGAGCTCTTCCTTCACCGCGGCCAGCTCGGTGTGCCCGGACGCGCCGACGTCCCAGCCCTTCGACGTGATCTTGCCGTCGTACTCCGGGGTGAGCCCGTCCTGCTCGTGCTTGAACTTGTAGTACGTGATCTCGGTGTTGTTGCCGAGCTTGTCCTTGAACCCCTCGGGCTTCGGCTGGCCGAACGGCGTGTCCGCCTTCTTCGGGGCGCGCGTGCCTTCCAGGCCGTCCCAGGTGAGCTTCTTCCAGCCCGAGTTGCCGAACCACGACGGCGCGCCCCGCGGCCGCTTCCGGCCGTCGAGGGTGCTGCCGTTGAGCCAGCCCAGCGGGCCGCCCGTCTTCTTGCCCAGCTTGTACTCCAGCCGCTGGGTGCCCTCGGGCGGGAACAGCTCGGCGAGCGCGTCGGAGAACTCGTCGACGACCTGGCGGGCGGCCTGGACGCTCTGCTCCCCCAGCTGCCGCGCGGCCTGGATGAACGCGCCGACCGAGCCGGAGTTCACCGCGCGCGCCTGCGCGGTCAGCTGCTGGGCGTACTGGTCGAACTGCGCGATGACCGAGTCCACGGCGGCCTTCGCCGACTGGACGAGCTGCGACGCCGTCGAGAGCCGTTTCGCCTGGTCGTCGAGCTTCGAGGCGGCGTCGGTGAGCTCCTCGCCCAGCTTCCCCGCCGCCGTCGCGAACGCGGTGTAGGCGTCGCCGTCCCAGTCCGCGTGCAGCGTCTTGGCGGACTCGTCGATCTCGCGAGCCTTGCCCGACACCGTCGAGGACTGGGTGGCGACCCGCTGCGAAGCGGCGCTCAGCGCACCGGGGTCACCGGTGACCCGTCTCTGGCATTCGACCAGGACCTGCCGGTAGCCGGACAGCACGGAGCTGACCACCCCCGACGCGTCGACGACCCCCGAGGACCACATGGGCTAGTTCCCGGCGGCCGCGTCGTAGCCGACGTGCTGGCTGAAGTGCTTGCCGTCGAAGTCCAGGTCGATGTCGAGGTCGAAGTCCTGACCGCCCGGAGCCTCCACAGTGGACTCCCCGGTGGTCAGGTTGGTGTGGATGACGACCTCGTCGGCGGCGTGCACCGGAGCGGGGGCCGGAGCCGGTGCCGGGGTGGTGGGAACCGATCCGGTACCCGGCGCCGTCGAAGAGTGGTCGACGGGGATCCAGCTGTTCGAGGGGTCCAGCGGGGTCCCGTTGGCGGTCACCGGCACGGTCGCACCGTTCGCGCCCGTGCCGGTGCCCGAACCGCCGCCGGTGGCGAGCGCGGGCGGGGTGTAGTCGGTGAACGAAGGCTGCTGCGGGATCCCCCCGCCGCTCCCGCCCGCCACCGCCTGCTGCCCGGCCGGACTCGCCACCGACGACGGGGCCTGGGGCGCCGTGACCGGGGTGTTCCCGATCGACGGCGTCGTCGCGCCCGAGCTGCCGGAGTCGTGGTGGAAGAGCTTCTCGATCTGGCCGATGACCTGCGCGAGCTGCGTGACCTGCTGCGCGAGGTCGACCGCGCCGAGCGCCTTGAGCAGCGCGCCGATCGCGGTGATGAACGCCCGCAGCGACGCGCTCGTCGCGGTCGACAAAGCGACCGCCGCGCCGTAGGTCCACGGGTTCGACATCAGCGAGGCGACCGTCGGGTTCACCGCGGCGACCACCGAGCGGTAAGCCTGCTGTGCCGTCTTGATCAGCGTGCCCGAGATCCCGAGCAGCTCGGCGCCCTTCTGGACGACGGTGATGATCGACTCGAGCTGCTTGAGGGAGTCACCGATCTTCTTCAGCGCCGACTCGCTCGCCGCGCCCGACCAGATCTTGCCGAGCTGGTCGGCGGCCTTGGTGAGCTCGGTGTACATGCTCAGGAACTGCTCGGCCTTCTTGACCAGGTCGACCACGTGCTGCGCGATCTGCTCCGGCTGGCCGGTGACGATCTGCGGCAGGATGGTGATCGGCCCGCCCGAGGACGCGGTCGCGTCCATCGCGCTGGAGTTCGGGAAAGTCAGCATCGGACCTCACAAGGTTCTGTAGTGCCAGACAGGACGATCAGGCGACGACGGAGGCGGGCCGGTAGACGCTGACCTTCGCCAGACCGCCGATGCGGGCGTCGAGGAGCCCGTGGTTGTACAGGCGGCCGCCGTCGCCGGCGACGCCGATGACCGGCTGGCGGTCGGAGAACAGCAACGGCTCGACCACCACGACGTCCCCGCTGTGCACGCCGCCGGGAACGTCGGAGAAGGTGCGCGCGGTGCCCGCGTAGACCTCGATGAGCCCGACGCGCGCCTGGTTGTCGGCGTCGCCGGCCAGCCAGTCGTTGAAGTCGGCGACGCCGTGGAAGCGCGTGTCGGTGATCGGGTGGTCCCCGAGCCGGCCGAGCTGCGCGTCCCCCAGGTAGCGCAGCACGTTCCCGACCGACGACGGCTCGCCGTGGGCGCCCGCGCTGTCGTTGATCGCCAGGGTGGCGAGCTCCGAAGCGTGCGAGCTCCCCCAGATCGACGACGTGGGTGCCGAGGACCCGTCGTGTCCCCCGCCGTAGCCGGCGGCCGCGGCCCGGTCCGCCGCCTGGTAGGCGTCGGCACTGGCCTTGACCAGCCCGTTGACCTGCTGCAGCAGCTGCAGGAGCGTGCGGACGGCGGTGACCTGGCTGGAGTGCAGGGCGGCGTTGGCGGCGGCGACCGCGCTGCCGAAACCCGCGAACGACATCGGTTGCACGACGAGCCGTTCGAGGTCGGCCACGGCGTTGATGCCGTGCGCGATGATGCCGCCGACGTTGCCGACGGACGAGCGCATCGCCTCGGGCTCAGCCCGGTACTCGCCGGCCATGGCTCTCCTTCCGCGGGTGGCTGCTCGGCAGAGCGTAAGTTCGGCCCCGGAAGCGGGCGGACGGCAAAAGTACCCACCGCGCCGGGTCGGCGAGTGGCCAAAATACCGGTCAGACCCCGTCCGATCTGCTGGAGCCTTGACGCATGAGCTTGTCGCCCGAGCGGCCCTCCGAGATCGTGCTGCAGTCGCCGCCGATGCTCCCGAAGAGCTCGTCCGGCGGGATGATGCAGCTGATGATGTTCCTGCCGATGATGCTCGGCATGGGCGCGATGTCGTTCGTCTACATCGGACGCGACGGCGGCGTGATGACCTACATCTTCGGCGCGCTGTTCATCTGCGCCATGGGCGGCATGGTCGTGATGTCGCTCGGCCGCGGCGGCATGGCGAAGAAGGCGCAGATCAACGACGAGCGCCGCGACTACCAGCGTTATCTGTCCGGGCTGCGGGCCCAGGTCCGGGACATCGCCGACGGCCAGCGCGCCGCGATGGTCGCCGTCCAGCCCGACCCCGCCGACCTCTGGGCCTACGTCGAGACCGGCAAGCTGTGGGACCGGCGGCGCACCGACGGGCAGTTCGCGCAGGTGCGCGCGGGCACCGGGCCGCAGCGGCTGGCGACGCCGCTGAAGGCACCGCAGACCGTGCCCCTGGAGGACCTGGACCCGGTGTGCTCCACCAGCCTCAAGCACTTCATCCGCACCTACTCGACGGTCGACGACCTGCCGGTGGCGCTCTCGCTGCGCTCGTTCGCTGCGGTCACCATCGCCGGGCGGCGGCCGGACGTGCTCGGCCTGGTGCGGTCGCTGCTGTGCCAGCTCGTCACCTTCCACTCCCCGTCCGACCTGCGGGTCGCGCTGTGCGTGCCGGCGGACCGGCAGCACGACTGGGAGTGGGCGAAGTGGCTGCCGCACGCGACCGCGGCCGGCGCGACCGACGCCGTCGGTTCCCGGCGCCTCGCCGCCGACTCGGCGGCCGGCCTGGCCGAGCTGCTCGGCGCGGACCTCGGCGAACGGCCCGTGTTCAGCCGGCGCGCCGCGGCCGAGCTCGACCTGCCGCACCTGGTGGTCGTCGTCGACCGCGGCAACGCCCACGGCGAGCCCCGGCTGATCGGCGAGGACGGCAGGCTCGGCGTCACGGTGATCGAGATCGGGCAGGAACACCCGCGGACGTACTCGACCGAGCGGCTGCTGAGCCTGCACACCACCCCCGACTCCCTGGGCATGGTCGTCGGCGACGCCAGTGAGCAGCAGCTCGGGTTCCTCGGCCGCCCGGACATCCTGGACCGCGGCGCCGCGGAGGCGCTGGCCCGGATGCTGACACCGCTGCACACGCCGGCCGCCGTCGTCGGCGACAAGCCGATGTCGGCGACGTTCGGGCTGTCCGGGCTGCTCGGCATCGGCGACCCGCGCGACACCGACACCGCCGTGACGTGGGCACCGCGCGCGGCCCGTGACCGGCTGCGGATCCCGCTGGGCGTCAACCCGGAGGGCCGGCCGGTGGAGCTGGACCTCAAGGAGTCGGCCGAGGGCGGGATGGGGCCGCACGGCCTGGTCATCGGCGCGACCGGGTCCGGCAAGAGCGAGCTGCTGCGGACGCTGGTGACGGCGCTCGCGGTGATGCACTCGTCGGAGACGCTGAACCTGGCGCTGATCGACTTCAAGGGCGGCGCGACCTTCGCCGGGATGACCGGCCTGCCGCACACGTGCGCCGTGATCACGAACCTGTCCGACGACCTCGCGCTGGTCGACCGCATGGCCGACGCGCTCAACGGCGAGCTGCTGCGGCGCCAGGAACTGCTGCACGCGGCCGGGAACTACGCGTCGGTGCGCGACTACGAGAAGGCGCGCGCGGACGGCGTCGCGCTCGACCCGCTGCCGTCGCTGCTGGTGATCATCGACGAGTTCAGCGAGCTGCTGTCGGCGCGGCCGGAGTTCATCGACCTGTTCGTCGCGATCGGCCGGCTCGGGCGCTCACTGGGCATCCACCTCCTGCTGGCGTCGCAGCGGCTGGAGGAGGGCCGGCTGCGCGGGCTCGACTCCCACCTGTCGTACCGGATCGGCCTGCGGACGTTCTCGGCGTCGGAAAGCCGGACCGTGCTGGGCGTGGCCGACGCCTACCACCTGCCGCCGGTGCCGGGGTCGGCGTACCTGAAGTCCGACACCGACACGCTGATCCGGCTCAAGGCCGCGTACGTCTCGGGTGAGCTGCCGCCGCGCAGCACGGTCGTGCGCGAGGACGGGCAGGAGCTCGGCGTCCTGCCGTTCTCCCTGGCCCCGGTGGAGATCCCGGTGACGACCGAGATCGCGGAGTCCCCGGCCGCCGACGGCACCGGCGAGACGATCATCCACGCGATGCTGTCGCGCCTGGACGGCAAGGGGCCGGCCGCGCACCAGATCTGGCTGCCGCCGCTGGCCGAACCGCCGACGCTGGAGCAGCTCCTGCCGCCGCTGGGCGAGGACGCCGCGCGCGGCCTGTGCCCGCTCGGCTGGGGCGGCAACGGCAAGCTGACGATCCCGGTCGCGCTGGTGGACAAGCCGTTCGAGCAGCGCCGGGACATGCTGTGGGCCGACTTCTCCGGCGCGGGCGGGCACGCGCTGATCGTCGGCGCCCCGCAGAGCGGCAAGTCGACGCTGATGAAGGACATCGCGGGCATGCTCGCGCTGACCCACACCCCGGCCGAGGTCCAGCTGTTCGTGCTGGACATGGGCGGCGGCGCGCTGGCCCCGATCGCCGGGCTGCCGCACACGTCCGGCTACGCCACCCGCCGCGACGCGCAGCGCTGCCGCCGGGTCGTCGCCGAGCTGACGACGTTGCTGGAGCAGCGCGAGGAGTTCTTCTCCGCCCACGGGATCGAGTCGATCACGACGTTCCGCCAGCGGCGGGCGGAGTTCACCGAGAGCACCGACGGACGCGAGTTCGGCGACGTGTTCCTGCTGGTGGACAACTGGACCACGATCCGGCAGGAGTACGAGCAGCTGGAGGAGCAGATCACCGGGCTGGCCGCGCGCGGGCTCGGGTTCGGCATCCACGTGATCGTCTCGCTCAACCAGTGGATCGGCGTCCGCGCCCAGCTGCGCGACGCGATCGGCACGCGCTTCGAGCTGCGTCTCGGCGACCCGATGGACTCGTCGATCGACCGCAAGGTCGCGGTGAACGTCCCGGCCGACCGCCCCGGACGCGGCATCACAGCGGAGAAGCTCCATTTCTTGGCGGCCCTCCCCCGCATCGACGGCGACCAGCGCCCGGAGACGGTCGGCGCGGGCGGCGTCGACCTGGTCCGCAAGATTTCCGAGGCGTGGAAGGGACCGCGCGCCCCGCAGGTCCGGCTGCTGCCGCCGGAGGTCCCGCTGGACACGCTGGCGCCGCCACCGCCGCACCAGGTGACGCTGGGCATCGCGGAGTCGACGTTGCGGCCGGTGTACCTGGACTTCTCGACGGACCCGCACTTCGTGGCGTTCGGCGACGTGGAGTCGGGCAAGTCGTCGCTGCTGCGGGCGTTGGCGCAGGGCATCACATCGGCGTACACCCCGGACGAGGCGGCGATCATCGTCGCGGACTACCGGCGTGGCCTGCTCGGCGCGGTACCGGAGGCGCACCTGCTGGGCTACGCGGGTGCGGAAGGCAAGCTGACAGAGCTGATCACGGAGTGCGCGACGGCGATGCGCAACCGCCTGCCGGGCCCATCGGTGACGCCGGAGCAGCTGCGCAACCGTTCGTGGTGGCGGGGGCCGGAACTGTTCGTGCTGGTGGACGACTACGAGCTGGTGGCGACAGTGGGGCGGAATCCGTTGCAGCCGTTGCTCGAGTTCCTGCCGCAGGCGCGGGACATCGGGTTGCACGTGATCATCGTGCGAGGTTCGGGTGGGGCTGGTCGGGCGTTGTTCGAGCCGGTGCTGCAGCGGCTGCGGGAGCTGGGATCGCCGGGGTTGATCATGTCGGGGACGAAGGACGAAGGGGCGTTGCTGGCGGACGTGAAGCCGTCCCCGCAGCCGCCGGGGCGGGGGACGCTGGTTTCCCGTCGGCATGGGACCGGACTTGTGCAGGTGGCTTGGACGAAGCCGGTGGAGAGCTGATCACCGCGCGGGCGCGGTCATCTCCGTGGCGAAGCGGTAGTAGCAGACCGCGCGGTGCCTGCCCTGGTTCCAGGTCTCCGCGGTCGGCGTGACGACCTGGACGCGCACGCCCGCGATCGCCCGGGCGTCGGCCTCGCACCGGGCCAGCGAGCGCCGGTAGACGTCGAGGATGTCCGGCATCGGCCCCGCCCCCAGCGGAAGAACCTCGAACGCCTCCCCGGTGTGCGCCTCGCCGCACGACCGCCGCACGACATCGGTGCTGCCGGAAGCCGGCGGCGCCCAGAAGCAGTCCCCCGCGACGAGATCGGCCCCGTGAACCGCGCCGGCCGCCGAGCCGTCCGGCTGCGGGCGCTGCTGCCACCACGCCGTCCCGGTGCCGATCCGGTAGCCGAGGAACCCCATCCAGCAGGCGAAGGCGACCAGCCCGCAGACCACGAGCACCCGCCCCCGCTGCCGCTGCTTGCGGATCTGCCCGAAGGCGAGGACGGCGAACACCGGCGCGAGCAACCCGCCGATGAGCCCGGAGACGAGCGTCGCGACGGCGAACCGGCTGACCGGCTGCCGGCTCAGTTCGGTGCGCATCAGTTCGTCGAAGAGCTCAGGATCGTGCTGCGGCGCCGCCATGGTTCCCCCTCGTGTGCAAACGCGGGGAGACGCTACTTCCCGGCGAACTCCGCGCTCACCGGCCGGGCCTGCCCGTCGCAACGACGCGCAGGCCGGCCGGCTCGCTCAAGGCAACGCGGAAACGACCGGCTGCCAGCTCGACACAGTGGCCGCAATGGCCGGGTCGGTGAGGTGCTCACGCAGCTCGAGTGCGAGCTTCATGAGCTGTTTGAGGTGCCGGACACGGAGCATTTCGGCTCGCTCCAGGGTTGTCCAGACCGCCCCCAGCCGTTCCGCCTCGGCCAGCCGCTCCGGGGTGACCACGGCGAGGACCGAACGGACGACCCGGTCGGCCGCCAGTGGCGAGTCCGGGAGCGGGATCCCGGACGCCGCGAGTGCGGCCGCCAGGGCGAGCCGCCGGGTCAGCACGTCGTGCGCGTCCATCAGCTGCCGCTGTTCGAGGAACGTGAACAGCTCGTCGGCCGCGCGGAGGTACCGGTCCAGCTCCGCGGCCGGCAGCCGGTCCCCCGTCGCCTCGGGGTGCCGCAGCTGCCGGACCAGCGGCATGGTCAGCAGCTGCACCACCCCGAGCCAGACGTTCGGCCCGGCGTCGTCCGCCAGGCGGCCGCCGGCCAGCCACCACTCGAAGCGTTCCCGCCACGGCACCGAATCCAGGCTCCCGAGCACGTCCGCCATCAGAAGTGGATACCCAGCTTCCCGAACGCGTCCATGCCCAGCCGCCGGATCGGCTCCCAGAGTGCCTGGTCGCTGCCGACGAAGTGGCCGCTGCGGCTGGAGATTTCCAGGCCGTAGTACCCCATCTCGGCAGACCCGGCGATGGTCGCCTCGCCGGCCGCCCGGACCGCTTGGCCACCACTGAGGACGGCGTGGGAGATCTCGAGCCCTTGGACCGTGTGCGGCATCACCACGAGGCTACCGTCCTCCAGGATCGCCCACTTGATCTGCCCTTCCAGGTCCGCCCGGGCGAGCGCGGCGTCCAGCTCCGCGCCCTGCGCGGCCCGGACCGGCCGGACGTTGACGCGGGCGGCGTCCGCCAGCTCCTTCTCCAGGTTGCCCGGCAGCTGGTTCGGCAGCGGCTTGCACATGTTGTGCACCAGTAGCGCGCGCTGCGAGACGCGGTAGTCGTGATCGGTCTCGACCTCGAAGTTGTAGACCGTGACCGCCGCGGTTTCCCGCGTCACCGAGGTCACCTGCGCCGGTGCGCCGTCCCCGGAGTCGAGCTCGTCGCCCGCCCGCAGGTCGGACGCCGACGTCCAGCCCTTTCCGGTGACCCAGAACGGGTGCTCCGTGGTCGACCGGACGAGGGTCGTGCCGACCCCCACGACCACCAGCGAATCCACCTGGCGGTGGAAGGTGGCGGTGACCGCCCTCAGCTGCGAGGCGCCGGTGACCGGGTCCTTCGACCAGACGCGATCGCCGGCCGAGACGTCTTCGATCGGTTCGGGTCCGGTTTCCGTCTGGACGATCGTCCCGGCGGGGAAGCAGTTCCCGGCCCGGGCCGCCTCGATGATCTCCTTGCCCCGGCCCAGGAAGGTCCGGGCCCGGGCGACGTCGTCGACGAACCTGCCGACGCCGGCGATGATGCGCCACAGCGCCTTGCCGACTTCGAACGCCTTGAGCGCGGCGAGGCCGAGCGACGCGATGTCGACCGCGCCCATGATGCAGTTGACGATGCCCGGGTCGTTGACGCAGGCCTTGATCCCGCCGATGAACAGGTCGATCAGGATCTGCCCGCCGTTTTCGATGATCCAGTCGATGAGGCTCTTCTCGGCGAGCGCCTTCGCCTGGTTGTACTGGTCGACCAGCTCCTGTCCGCCCGCCGCCCGCAGCGCGGCTTCGTCGTCCGGGGTCAGCGGGCCCGTTCCGGAACCGCTCTCCTGGTTCTTCGCGTCCTCCGCGGCCCGCTTGTCCGCCGCGATCTTCGCTGCCTCGTCAGCCGCCTTCGCCGCCTCGTCCGCGTCCTTCCCGGCCGCGACGGCCGAAGCTCGCGCTTGTTCCGCGTACGTCTGCGCGGCCGCGGCGGAGTTGTTCGCCCGCACCGCGGAGGCGCGGGCGCGGGTCGCGGAGGCCGCGGCGGACTGGGCGTCGCGCTGGGCATTCTGCGCCGCGCCCCGAGCCTGGCGGGCGGACTGGGCCGCCTGGTCCGCCGACCGCTGGGCCTGCTCGGCGGACTCGCGGGCCTGGTCGGCGTAGACCTTGGCC
This sequence comes from Amycolatopsis sp. NPDC114504, assembly GCF_055633595.1. Lineage (NCBI taxonomy): Bacteria > Bacillati > Actinomycetota > Actinomycetes > Pseudonocardiales > Pseudonocardiaceae > Amycolatopsis > Amycolatopsis sp. NPDC114504. The sequence continues at coordinate 2,349,755 of NZ_JBVKDU010000001.1, forward strand.
TGATCGGCCTGCCGCCGCGCTTCCGCCGCCGCCTGCGAAGCTTCGTCAGCCGCGTTCCGCGCCCTCGCCGCGGCTTCGGCCGCCGTGGCGGCGTCGGCGCGGGCGGTCGCCGCGACACTCGCCGCCTCGGTGACGAAGCGGTGGACGTCGGCGGCGTGCGTGGCGGTGTCGATGTCCCGCTGCTCAGCGTCGTACTGCTCGGTCTGCAGGAACGTCTTCAGCGACGACACCGGGCCGGACAACGCGGCCTGGGCCGCGGCCTGCACTTCCGGGCCGCCCGTGGTGAGGAACCGCGTGACGGCGATGCGGTCGTCGTGTTCCGCCGCGACGTACTGGCCGGCGCGCAGGAACTCGGCGATGTCGGCCGCGCTGCCGTTGAGCGCCCGGTTGGCCGCCTCCTTCGTGGCGGGCCCACCGGTGTTGAGGATCAGCTGGACGGCGACGCGGTCGTCGTCCGCCTTGCCCGGGTAGTCACGCGTCCGGAGGAACTCCGCGACCTGCGGGTACGGCGCGGCGAACGCGGTGCGCGCCGCCTGCTGGAACCGGGTGTTGTCCGAGGTGTCGCGAAGGCTCGCGACACTGGCGCGGTCGTCCTGCTGGGTCGCGGTGGCGAGTCCGGTCCGGGCGAACTGCTTGAGCCCGGCCGCGTCGGCCGACAGCGCCGAGGCGGCCGCCGCCTTCGTCCACGGGCCACCGCTGCCGAGGAGCTGGACCGCCGCCTTGCGGATGTCGAGGACGACGGTCTCCGGGTCGGTCGCCGGGTTCGCCGCCTCGTCCAGCAGGCGCTGGGTCTCCGCCGACCTCGCCGCCGCCTCGCCGGCCTTCCACTCGCCCGCCGCCTTGCGGTTGTCCTCGGCCTGCTTGGCCGCTTCCGCGTCCGCTATCGCCTGGTCCTTCTGGGCCTCCAAGCGCGCCGCGTCCGCGTCGCGGGACGTCTTCTCCAGCTGGGCCGCCTGGTCCGCCGCCGTGGTCGCCGTGTCCGCCGATGTCTTCGCCGACGCCGCGTAGCGGGCCGCCGCGTCCGCGTCCTTCTTCGCCTGCTCCGCCGCCGCTGCCGCCTGGTCGGCCGCCGTGGCCGCCGCTTCCGCGTGGGCCGCCGACGCGTTCGCCGCGTCGCGGGCCTGGCGGGCCGCCGTGGCCGCCTGGTTCGCCAGGGACTCCGCCGCGTTCGCCGCCCGGTTCGCGCGGGCCGCCGCCGCGCGGGCCGTGGCCGCCGCCTGCTCGGCCTGGCTCGCGTTCGCGCCCGCCGAGCGCGCGTAGCCCGCGGCTTCGCTCGCCGCCGACGCCGCCGCGTCCGCGTTGGTGCTCGCGCTGCGCGCCGCACCCGCGGCCCGGCCCGAAGCGTCCGCCGCCTGCCCCGCCGCGTTCGCCGCGTCCGCCGCCGCCCGGGCGCCGGCCGCGACGTTCCGCGCGTCCACCGCGGCCTGCCGGGCTTCGGCGGCGTGCGCGCCGTCCGCCGCCGCGGCCGATGCCGCCGAATACGCCCGCGAACACGCCTGCTCCGCCAGCGAAGCGGCCGTCGCGGCCTGTGCCGCCGCGCTCGCCGCGACGCGGGACGCGCGGTTGGCCTCGGCCGCCGCGCCGATCGCGGTCTTCGCCGCTTCGGCCGCGCTGCGCGCCGCGGTGGCCGCCCGCCCCGCCGCGCCGGCCGCCTGCACCGAGGAGTCGCGCGCCGCCTGGGTTTCGGCCGCGGCCCGCTGGGCGGCTTCCTTCGCCCGCTGCGCCGCCGCGATCGCCCGGTCCGCGGCGTCCTGCGCCTGCTTGGTCTGGGCCGCCGCCTGCGCGCCCGCGTCCCGCGCCAAGTCGGCGAGGTGCGCGACGCTGGTGGTCTCCTGGTCCCGTTCCGCCGCGAGCGCGTAGCCGGTCTCCAGGAACGCCTGGACGTCTTCGACGGTCCCGTCGAGAGCGCGCTGCGCCGCCTTCTTGACCTCCGGACCGCCCGTGGTCAGCAGCTGGCTGACCTTGATCCGGTCGTCGTCGTTCTGCGCCTGCTGACGGCCGGAGTCGAGGAACTTCTGGACGTCGGATTCGCTGCCGTCGAGCGCTTTCTGCCCCGCCACCTGGACCCAGTGCCCACCGGTGGCGATGTACCGCGAGACCTGGGCGCGGTTGTCGTCGCGCCACGGCTGCTGCCAGCCGGTCGCCAGGAACGTGTGCACGTCCGCCGCGGTGCCGTTCAGCGCCGTCTGCGACGCACGCCGCAGGCCCGACCCGGCGAACGTCAGCAGCTGGCTGACCTTGATCCGGTCGTCGTGCTCCGCCGCCACCGCCTTGCCGGTGACCAGGAACGTGTGCACCTCGGCGTCGGAGCCGACCAGGGCCGCGGCCGCCGCGTCCTTCGTCGCCGGGCCGCCCGCCTGCCACAAGGCGACCACCTGCGCGCGTTCGCCCGGCCCGGCGGTCTCCGCCACCGCCGGCGCGGGCACCGCGACCGCACCCGCCCCCACCGCGGCGACCAGCGTCACCGCCAGTGCCGCGCGCGCTCTCGCCGCGCTCTTCATCCTCGTGAACCGCACCTGGCCGTCCCTCCCGTACGTACCGGAAAACCTGGTGCCACCGGGGAGAAACGAGCGCACGGGACCACCGGCAACCGGTGTCCGGAAACCGCGCACCACGAACAGAAAAGGCTTTCCCGCCTTCACTCCTCCCCCGAAGCGGTCGAAAGTTAGCAGAAGGAAGGAACCCTCCGGAAGCCGCATTCGGGTGAGCCGGACAAGATCACACCGGTAGCCGAGTCAGCTTGACGGACATTTGTTGACTCCGCGACCGAAAGCCGTTTAAAGTCCGGATCGCGTCCGCTCGGGGTCGGCCGCAGCCCTTTCGTGTCCAGTCGCGGCGAAGCTCTCGCCGCGATCCGGTCATGCCGCATTTTCGACTACCTGAGGGGGAAGTCATGCGCGTTCGCGCACGCATCACCGCAGTGGCCTCGGCAGGCGCCGCACTGGCCATCGCCGGTACGGCCTTCGGCGCATCGGCCGCGACCGGCGCTTCGTCGCCGTCCGACGACACGCCGCCGTCCATCGTCGAGGACTACTCGTACCCGGGCGCCGCGAAGGTCCTGCAGGACCGCGCCCTGACCCTGATCAGCGGCGACGGTCACATCACCCTCGTCGACTGCGGACCGGCGTCCGGCCTGCTCGAGGTGCACGCCTACAACTCCGCCGACCACAGCCCCGACCCCGGCCACTACTGCTTCAAGGTCACCGGCTCGACCGGCTCCCTACGCCTCGAGGTGCCCTTTGCCTACCAGGTGAAGGGGGACAGCCACACCGTCCAGGCGACCGTCGAGATCAACGGCCAGAACAGCACGGTCCCGGTCGCCAAGAACGGCTGGACCGGCATCGGCGAAGGCGCCGGGACCGACCCCTCCACGCTGCTGGAACTGCGCGCCTCCGCCTGACCCCGACGCCGGTCCCGTATTCACCGGCCATTCGGCGCCGATACGTCCGCGATTTCCGCGGGCGCGGTTTTCCGCGCCCGCGAATCGTTCGCGCGCAAAACATCTTTTCGAGGGGAAACACATGTCCACCCGACAGACCGGAGCGGTCGCCGTGGCCGCGGCCGTCCTGGCCACCGCCGCGCTGACCGCGGCGCCCGCCGGTGCCGTCTCCCACGGCACCGCGGCCGCCCCGGGCGCCCACTCCTACGCCGCCAAGCTGACCGCCGACGGGCGCGCCTGTGGTGGTGCGCTCGTCGAACCCGACCTGATCCTCACCGCCGCCTCCTGCTTCCCCGAAAACCCGCAGGGCGGCGTGCCCGCCAAGGCGACCACCGCGACCGTCGGCCGGACCGTGCTCAGCGGTACCGGTGGCCACGTCGCGAACGTCACGAACGTCGTCGTGCGCGGTGACCGGGACATCGCGCTGGCGCGGATCGACGTCCCGATCACCGATATCGCCCCGCTGCCGCTGAGCACCGGCGTGGCCGGCGCCGACGAGACGCTCACCCTCGCCGGGTACGGCCGCACCGAGGCCGAATGGGTGCCCGACACCCTGCACACCGGCACGTTCAAGACGACGTCGTCGACCGCCACCACGCTCGCGCTGACCGGCACGAACGGCACCGACGCCTGCCGCGGCGACGCGGGTGCGCCGATCTTCCGGGGCTCCGGCGTCGTCGCGGTGGCGAGCACGTCGTGGCAGCACGGCTGCTTCGGCGAGACGACCACGCGGCAGGGCACCGTCGCCGCCCGGACCGACGACATCGCGGGCTGGGTTCGCCAGCAGGCGCTGGCCCCGGCGGCCAAGGCCGTGGGCCACGCGATCACCGTCGGCTGGCACGCACTGTCTCCAGTGGACAGTGCGAGTTACCGGGTGTACGGCTCGGCCACCCCGGACGTGCCGATCGACGGCGCGCACCTGCTGGCCACCACCGGCTCGACGGCCGCCACCCAGACCGGCGTGCCGGGCCGGCAGACGCGCTACTACCGCGTCGTCGCCACGACGGCCGACGGCGGGACGAGCACGCCGACCGACGTGATCTCGGCGACCACGCCCGTCTCACCGGGCAACGACTTCACCGGTGATGGCAAGGACGACGCGGGCGCGGGCTACGACCTCAAGAACGCCCGCACCGGCGTGTACGTCTGGCCGACGACCGCGGCCGGTGTCGACGCCCCGCAGCTGAAGTGGAGCGCCGACGGCTGGGAAGCCTCCCGGGCCCGCTGGGTCACCGGCGACTTCAACGGTGACGGCCGGACCGACTTCGGCGCCTTCTACGACTACCTGGACGGCGGCACCAACCTCTTCGTCTGGTACGCCAACGCTTCCGGCGGCTTCGACGCCGCGGTCATCAAGTGGAGCGGCGCGTTGCGGCCGCTCAACGCGCGGTTCACCGCCGGGGACTTCGACGGCGACGGCCGCACGGACATCGCCGCCGCCTACGACAACGGCAACGCCGACCTGAGCGTGCTGACCTGGCACGCGACGGCGAACGGGTTCGACGCGCCGGTCACGCAGTGGCGCACCGGGCCGGGCAACTGGGCGCTGCTCCAGTCGACCTGGCGGGCCGGCGATCTCAACGGCGACGGCCGGGCCGACCTCGCCGCGTTCTACGACTACCGGGACAACACGGCGAACCTGTTCCTCTGGTACGCCAACGCTTCCGGGAAGTTCGACGCGCAGGGCGTCAAGTGGAACGGCGCGATCCCGTCCGGCAAGGCGCAGTTCGTCTCCGGCGACTTCGACGGCGACGGGCGCACGGACCTCGGCGCGGCGATCGACCTCGGCGGCGCGAACCTGACGTTCCGCACCTGGCACGCGACCGCCACGGGCGTCGACGCCCCGGTGACGCAGTGGACCACCGGCACCGGGGTGTGGAACCTCGGCCAGTCCCGGTGGACCGTGGGCGACTACGACGGCGACGGCCGCACCGACCTGCTGGCCACCTACGACTACGGCAGCTCGAACGCCAACCTGTTCCGCTGGCACGCCAACGCTTCCGGCGGGTTCGACGCCGAAGGCGTGAAGTGGAGCAGCAACGGCACGTTCGACGCCGCGCAGTCGGCGATGTTCTGAGCCACCCCGCCCGGCGGCCGAGGCCGCCATCCCGATCGAGGAGAACTTCGATGCCTTCACGCACCGGATCGAGAGTCGTCGCGGCTTCGGCCGCGCTGCTCGCCGCGGCCGCGGTGAGCGCCACCCCGGCGTCCGCCGTCTCGAACGGCACCCCGACCGACGCCTACCCCTTCGCCGCCAAACTGACCGCCGACGGCCGGGGCTGCAGCGGCGCGCTCGTGTCGCCCGCCTTCGTGCTCACCGCGGCCGGTTGCTTCCCGGAGAACCCGCAGGGCGGCGTCCCGGCCAAGGCCACGACGGTGCTCGTGGGCCGGCCGGGCCACACCGCGCAGGTGACGAACGTCGTCGTCCGCGCGGACCGCGGCCTCGCGCTGGCGCGCCTCAATACCGCGGTCACCGACCCGGCGGTGGCGCTTCCCGCGTCGTCCCTGGTGATGGGCGAGCCGCTGCGCCTCGTCGGGTACGGCCGCACGGCCACCGAGTGGGTGCCGGACCAGCCGCATTCCGCGACCTTCACCACGGCGCCGGGCACGACCGGGACGCTCGCGCTGACCGGCGCCGGCGGCGCGGACGCCTGCAAGGGTGACGCGGGCGCGCCGGTCATCCGGGAGATCGGCGGCGTCACGGAGATCTTCGCGGTGGCCGGGTCGTCGTGGCAGCACGGCTGCTTGGCCGAATCCGGAACGCGGCAGGGCACCACGGGCCTGCGCGTCGACGACCTGAACAGCTGGATCCGCCAGCAGGTGCTCGCCCCGGCCGCGCAGGGCGGCAGCAAGAGCATCACCGTCTCGTGGTCGCCGCTGTCCGCGGAGAGCAACGCTTCCTACACCGTCTACGGCGGGGACGACGCGCAGGTGCCGATCGACGCGGCACACCTGCTCGGCCAGACCTCGGCGACCTCGTACACCGAGGCTTCGCTGACGACGGGGAAGACGCGGTACTACCGGATCGTCGCGCGCATACGCACCGGGTCGACGAGCCTCCCGACCGACCCCGTCTCCGCCACGGCGAAGTGACCGCCCCTTCCCCAGGACCCGCGTCCCGGGGAAGGGTTTCCCGACTTCGGTAGGTTTCGCGAATCCTTCACGGCTTTTAGCGTGAGCTGGTCGTCCCGTTCGGGACGAATATCCGGATCACCCGGGCCGAAGGGCATTTTCATGCGAATGTCGAGGGCTGTGGCCGCGGTGGGTGCTGCCGCCGCGGCGCTGAGCGTGGTCTCAGCAGGGGTCGCGGACGCCCAGCAGGACATCATCGGCGGGAGCACCGTCTCCTCCGCGCCGTGGGGCGCCCAGATCTACTGGAACAACGTGACGACGTACGGCGGGTTCGAGTGCTCGGGGACGATCATCGCCCCGCAGTGGGTGCTCACCGCGCGGCACTGCCTGAACTCGCCGGGCATGCACGTCAAGGTCGGCAACGTGACGCTCCAGCAGGGCACGAACGCCACCGTGGACCAGCAGAAGGCCTCGCCCAACGGCGACATCGCGCTGCTGCACCTGACGACCGCGGTGAACACGACGTTCATGAAGCTCGGCACCGGCAACCCGGCGACCGGGTCGACCAACCAGATCTACGGCTGGGGCCGCACGCAGGGCACCAGCCCGCCGTCGACCACCCTCAAGACCGCCAACGTGCGCGTGACGGGCACCAGCACCGACGCGTTCGGCGGCACGGCCATCGCCAGCCAGGGCGTCAACGGCTCGGCGTGGCACGGCGACTCGGGCGGCCCGCAGCTCTCGGGCGGCCTCCAGGTCGGGGTGTGCTCCACGGGCAGCAACTCCGGGTCGAACCCGCAGGGCACGCAGAACTACGCGAGCGTCGCGTCGAGCCGGAGCTGGATCCGCACCACCGCCGGCGTCTGACACGCGGCCCCGTGCCGGCCTCACCGCCCGGGAGGCCGGCCCGGGGCATACTCGCGTGATGAAGTTCCGCACCACGGTCCTGCTCGGCGGCAAGACGGCGACCGGCCTGCCGGTGCCCGGCGACGTCGTCGAGGCCCTCCGCGCCGGCAAGAAGCCCGCGGTCACCGTGACGCTCGGCGGGCACACCTACCGTTCGACGATCGCGAGCCGCGGCGGGCAGTACCTGCTGCCGCTCAGCGCGGAGAACCGCGAGCAGGCCGGCGTCGCGGCGGGCGACGAGGTCGACGTCGAGGTCGCCCTGGACACGGCGCCGCGCGAGCTGGAGATCCCGGCGGACCTGGCCTCGGCACTGGCCGCCGACGACGAGGCCCGGACCCGCTTCGAAAGCCTGTCCTACAGCGCGAAACAGCGGTTCGTGCTGCCGATCGGCCAGGCGAAGACCGAGGAGACCCGGCAGCGGCGCGTCGCCAAGGTGATCACCGACCTGCGCGCCGGGAAGTGACGGACGCGCGCACGGTCCTGCGCGTGCTCACGGCGTTGGCCGGCGCCGAGGTCTGGCTGGCCGGCGGCTGGGGCATCGACGCACTCCTCGGCCGGCAGACGCGCGAACACCGAGACCTCGACCTGCTGCACCGCCTCGACCAGGAACCCGCGGTGCTCGAAGCGCTGGCCGCCCTCGGCTACCGCGAGACCGTCGATCTCCGCCCGGTCCGGTTCGTCCTCTCCGACGGGTCGACGGAACTCGACCTGCACCCGCTCGTCTTCGCGGCCGACGGGTCGGCCGTCCAGGCCGCCCCCGACGGGACTTTCCCTTACCCCGCCGGCTGTTTCGTCACCGGGCGGATCGACGGCGTCGAGGTGCCGTGCGTGTCCGCGGCGCAGCAGATCTTCTTCCACCAGGGCTACGAACCCCGGCCGCACGACCTCGCGGACATGCGTCACCTCCGCGAGGCCTTCGGGGTCCGGACCCACTTCTAGTCCACGACGGACGCCCGCAGCGCCGCCTTGTCCGGCTTTCCGGACGGGGCGACCGGAACCGCGCCGACGAAGCTGAACCGCGCCGGCACCGCCGCCTCCCCCAGCTCCGCCGCCACCGCCTTGCGCACCGCGTCGAGGTCCGGCTTGTGGCCGGGGACCGGCACCACGAACGCGTGCGCCGCCTCGCCCGTCACCTCGTCCGGTACCGCCACGACGTACGCCTGGTCGACGTCCGGGTGCGCCGCGATCGCGCGCTCGATCGGGCCGGTGTAGTGGATGACGGCGTTGACGATCACCACGTCGCGCGCCCGGCCGGACAGGTGCAGGTACCCGGCGGCGTCCAGCGACCCGAGGTCCTGCGTGCGCACCCAGCCCTCGCGCAGCACCTCCGCCGTGGTGGCTTCGTCGCGCCAGTACCCGGCCAGCGCCGACGGCGTCCGCACCCAGACCTCGCCCTCCGAGCCGGCCGACAGGGGCGCGCCCGCGTCGTCGCGGACCTCGATTTCGACGGTGTCACAAGCCTTCCCGACGGATCCGGGCCCCTCGCCGGCGCCGCAGATCGTCAGCATCCCGGTCTCGGTCTGCCCGTACGCGTGGTGCATCGCGGGCCCGATCAGCTCCAGCGCCTCGGCCAGCTTGTGCGGCGGCACCGGCGAGCCGGCCACGACCAGCGTCCGCAGGCCGCTCAGGTCGACGTCCTCGGTGCGCAGCACGTCGAGGACCTGGTGCAGCCGCGGCACGGTCATCAACGCCGCGGTGATCCGCAGCCGCGGCAGCACCCACGGGAAGTCCGGCAGCTCCTCGGGGACCACCGCGGTCCCGCCGGCGAGCAGGCACACGCCCAGCTGCTCGAGCATCACCGCGCTGGTGAGCGTGCCGAACAACAGGAACCGCCCGAAGCCGGCGCCGAGCCGTTCGTGGGCCGAGCCCGGTACCGGCGCCTGCCACACCCGGCCTTCGCTCAGGGCGCGGTAGCTGTAGGCGACGCCCTTCGGCACGCCGGTGCTGCCGCTCGTGTAGACGACCGTCGCGATGTCGTCCGGGCGTCCTCGCGGCACCGGCTCCTCGTAGCTCGCGAGCAGCTCGGGCCCGACGCGCAGGATCGGCAGGCCGGCGACGGTGCCGAGCAGCTCCGGCGTTTCGGACACGGCGTCGACGACCAGCGCGCCGACGTCGCCCACGACGTGGCGCAGCTGCGGCACGGGCAGGCCGGGCCGCACCCCGACGACCCGGCAGCCGAGCACCTGCGCGGCGATGATCGCGGCGAACCCGGCCGGCGTGACGGCGGTGGCGATGCCGACGCCGTCGCCCGGTCCGAGCCCGGCCGCCCGCAGGCCCGCGGTGAACCGGCCGACCAGCTCCCGCAGCTCGCGCCGCGACGTGACGTGCGAGCCGTGTTCGAACGCGGGAACGTCCGGGGCGCGCCCCAGCTCGTCCAGCAGTGCCTGCGGGTGGACCATCTCGACCGCCTTTCGCCCGGGGGATCCGGGTCTACCGGGCGGATCTCAGAATTTCGGCAGAATCGCGCTGACCAGCGGTTTTCCTCGTATGCCACGGCAGACGGCCGGTCGGGGCCACCCCTGTGGGTATAAGTGCCGTCAGTACGACCGGCAGTTGTGCCGTTTGACCACACCAAGCTCTTTTCTAGCGTGACTTTCACACCGCGCGGACCACCGCGCCAGGGGTATTCGCTTCAGGAAGGAGGTGGCCCGTCGATGTCAAGTCCGGGATTCCAGGCAGATTCCGCTGCCATGACGCGCGCCGTCCAGGGTTTCGAGGAAACCGCGACGAACGCCAAGTCCACGATGGCCAGCTTGGAGTCCGAGCTGACCGAGGCGCTCCGCAACTACAAGGGTGACCAGGCCGTCGCGTTCTGGGACCTCCAGCGCCGGCTCCAGGAGAAGATGACGGTCGCGGTGAAGGAGCTCGACACCATGTCGCAGCTCGTCCACACCAGCCACCAGAACTACGGCCGCGGCGACGCCGACGTCCACCAGAGCTTCCAGGGGGTCGGGAACTCCCTCGAGGGCTCGGGCGTGATCCCCCGCCTCAACCCCTGACCTGAGAGGACAGATCGATGGCCGACGTCGTCGAAATCAACTTCGCCGCGCTGCAGCACAGCTCGGCGTCCCTGGCCGCCAAGGCCAAGGCGCTCACCTCACAGCTGGAGCAGCTGCACCAGAACCTCCAGCCGATCACCGCGACCTGGTACGCCTCCGGCAGCTCCGCCGGTGACGCGGCCCGCCAGTCGGAGACCCGGCTGCGGCAGGCCACCGCGGACATCGTCGCCATCATCGCCCAGTTCGGTGGCAAGGTCGGCGAGGCCCACGACCTCCAGCAGTCGCTGGAGAACCGCAACCAGGGACTGTTCGCGGGCTGAACCGCGCCCAGACGTCGGTCGGCCGGTGCGGGAAACCCCCCGCTCGCACCGGCCGACCGGCTTTCCCCCCAACGTGCGACGAGAGAGCCGGGACCCGATGCACGACCAGTCGTACTACGTCCACCTGGAATCGCTGAAGGACTTCGTGCGGGAGCTGGAGACCCAGATCCACGCGATGGCCAAACCGAACGACTTCCTGCTCACCCTCGGCGAGGAGCCGCTGTTGTTCGGCGAGTTCGGCGAGGCCGGGTCGCTGGCCGACGCCCACCGCGCGGCGGTCTCGGAGATGCAGGGCCTGCTCGACCAGGTCCGCAGCGCGATCGGGTTCGCGCAGGACGTCACCACCACGGTCGCCGACGGCTACCAGAACGCCGACGAGACGGTCGCCGGAGACCTCCACACCTCGGGCGCCGTCACCGGCCTGCTCGACCCCGTGCTCGGCCTGCTCGGCCTGGGCGACTCGGACGGGAGCCGCAAGGGATGACGAACACCGCGCACACGAACTTCGCCGCGTACAGCCACCAGCAGCTGTACGCGATGCTGCAGGCGGGCGACCCGAACAGCGCGCGCCACGCCGCCGACAAGTGGAAGTCCGCCGCGCTGCACCTGCACGAGCAGGCCCACAACCTCAACTCGGAGCTCACCGAGTTCAAGGACCAGTGGACCGGTGGCGCCGCCGACCAGTACCAGCACATGATCGTCGACCTCGCGAACGGCATCTCCAAGGTGGCGCAGACCGCCGAGGCGATGAACGTGATGCTCGACGACGCCGCCGACGCGCTGGTGAAGGCCAAGAAGGAGATGCCGCCGCCGGTTTCGGTGCCGGACGTCTCCCCCTCCGACGTCGCGCTCGCGGTGAACCCGCCGCTGCTGCCGCCGGACTCCTCGCCCGCCGTCGTCCAGGCCGCGGCGCAGCAGCGTCAGCAGGCCATCGCGAACGTCGAGGCCCAGCAGTCCGCGGCGAACGCGGCCGGGTCGGCGCACGGCAAGGCGATCGTCGTGATGACCCAGCTGGCCGGCGAGTACAGCACCGCCGAGGAGTCGATCCCGGCTTCGCCCAACGCCGTGCAGACGCCCGCCACCCTGCCCACCGGCGGCGGTGCCGGAAGCGCGGGTTCGCCCGGGCTCGTCGGCAACGGCCTCACCGATCCCGGCGTCGTCGTCACCCCGACCGACGGGCACCCGCTGCCCTCGACCGGCACGCCGCAGCAGCCGGGCACCGTGCCGACGTCGAACCCGCTGTTCGGCGACATGTTCACCGCCGGGCTCGCCGCGGCTTCGGCCGCCGCGTTCGGCCGGTTCGGCTCGATCATGCCGAAGGTGCCGCCGTGGGCCAGCGGCAAGGACCCCAAGGACGGCAAGGAAGAAGCGCCCGGCACGAAGCTCGGCGGCGGTGCCGGCGTCGAGGGTGGCGCCGGTGGCGGCATCCCGATCGGCGGGGGTGACGCGCCGTCGATCGGCGGCGGTGTCCCCGGCGGGGCCGGGATCGGCGGCGGCGCCGACGGCCCGGCGGCGCACTCCGGCCTGGCCGGCGACGGCGGCGCGGGCAACGCGCTGAGCGGGCTCGCCGGCGGTGCGGCCGGAGCCGCGGGCGCGGCGGCGGCCAAGGGCGCGATGCCGATGATGCCCATGATGCCGATGGGCATGGGCGGGGGCGGCGACATGGGGTCCGGGCGCCGGATCCCGGCGTGGCTGGTCGAGACGGAGAACGTCTGGGGCCAGTCGGCCCCGGTCGCGCCGCCGGTGATCGGCGAAGAGCCGGAAGCGTACTGAACCACTCTGAGAACGGAGGCGGGCCGTGACGGCTGCCGGATATCGCGTCGCTCCGGCCCGCCTCGACACCGTGGCGGGCGAGTTCGGCACGCGGGCGGACACCTTGGGCACCGCCCAGGCGGCGGTCGCGGGCGAGAAGGTCCCGGCCGCCGCGTTCGGTCAGGTCAGCGCGTCCGCCGCCGCGGCCAAGACGTTCGAGAAGACCATGAAGGAGCTGGGTTCGAAGCTCGACTCCGGCGTCTCCCGGCTGCGAACGCTCCAAAGTGGACTGACCGAGTCGGCGGCCGGGTACCGGCGGGCCGACACGCAGGTCGCCGCGATGTACCGGGCGCTCTTGCCCGAGGATCCCCTGCCGTCCGCCGGAAACCCGGCCGGCATCGGGGGTTCGGCCGACACCGGCGCGTGGGCGCGGGCGATCGGGCAGAACCGCGCGAAGGTCGCCGACGCGCTGACCGCCGAACGGGCGAAGCTCGCCGGGCTCACCGACGCCGACGAGATCAAGCGGTCACAGGCGCGGATCTCGTTGTACGAAGACATCCTCGCGAACAACCGGCAGATCCTGAAGTTCGACCCGTCCGGCAACGGCCGGATCGCCGAGCTCGTCGGGCACATCGAGCCGGGGACGCGCAACGTCGGGCTGTTCGTGCCCGGCGTCAACACGCAGATGTCCAACTTCGACGCCTACGCCGGCCTCGGGCGCAGCCTGGTGGCCGCGGACCCGACCGGGCGCACGGCGATGGTCGTCTGGGCCGACGGCGTGTTCCCGCAGAACCCGGTGACCCAGGGCCCGGACGCGAGCTACGCGCAGACGATGGCGCCCGACCTCAAGCACTTCACCGACGACCTGCGCGGCGAGATCGCGGGCCACGCGGGCTCCGACGTCACGCTGACGGCGATCGGGCACAGCTACGGCGGCGCGACCGTCGGGCTGGCCGAGACGCAGGGTCTCGACGTCGACCGCGTCCTGCACGTCGAGTCGGCGGGCATGGGCCACGGCGTGTGGTCGCCGTCGGACCTGCCGGCGAGCCAGGCGGGCGTGCAGCGGTTCTCGATGACGGCGCCGCTCGACCCGATCGAGATCGCCCAGGGCAACGCGTGGGGCCTGGAGTGGACCGGCATCGGCCACGGCGCGGACCCGGACACGTTCCCGGGCGTCACGGAGCTGGAGACCGGGCGGTCCGCTTCCGGGGACCAGCTGTGGGGCCTGTCCTCGCACAGTGACGTGCTGAAGCCGGGTTCGGAGTCGTGGACGAACATGTACCGCGTGATCACCACCGGGCCCACCACGCCCGACGGGACCTTCGACGCGCATGGCATCCTCGAGAACGGCGTCGAGTTCCTGAACAACGGGGGTGTGCTGCGATGACCTCTCCGGACCTGGACCGCTTGGCGAGCGAGCTGACGACCGTGATCGACGACGTGGCGGCGGTGTTCGGCCCGTCGGCGGACCCGACGGTCAACGGCGAGCTGGACTGCGACCCGACCAGCCCGGGTCAGCTGGTGTGCTGGCAGTACGGCGTCCGCCTGGAGCACCCGGGCGAGCCGGAACGCCGTCTCACCGAGGTCGTCCTCCCGACGCTGGAGCAGCGCGGCTGGCAGGCCCACGACCGCAGCACCCCACGCGAACTGATCGCAAGATTCAGCCGCGACGGCGCGGACTTCACGATCCACGTCGCCCGCGCCAGCCACGCGGTGGCGATCATCGGCTCAACCCGCCCAGTCCCCGCCTGACCGTGTCGTCCATCCACGTACGCGTGTCGTCCGCCTGAGTACGCGAGTCGTCCGTCCGGGTACACCGAGACGTGCGCCCGGCGGCCGGCTCGCGTTCTCCACCGGACGACACGCGTACACCGATGGACGACACGGGTTATGGCGTGAAGCGGGACGGGCGCCAGTTCCGGCGCCGGGCCCGGCGGACCGCCGCCATCGCCACTCCGGCGGCTGCCGCGAGAGCCACCCCGGCCACCGCGATCGTGCCCGCCGTGACGTCGGACGTCGGACGCGCGGGTGCCGCGGCCGGGACCACCGCCGGTGCCGAGCCCGACGCGGGAACCGCGCCCGGCGGCGGGACGTCGGCCGGCAGCGTCGAGGAGACCGCCGCGTACGCGTCCAGGACTCCCCAGCCCAGCCGCGCGTCGTGGCGCCCCGACGAGGCGCGGTGCGCCGTCAGCTCGAGCCGCGTCACGACCTGGTCGCCGGTCAGGTTCGGGTGGTACGCCCGGACCAGCGCCGCGACGCCGGCGACGTACGCCGCCGCGAGTCCCGGGTCGGTCACCGGGAACCGGTGCGCGACCGCGCCGCCCGCGCCCGCCGACGTGCTGACCAGCTCCGCTCCCGGCGCGGCGACGCCGACGTAGTCGCCCGCCTCCGTCTGCACCGGCTCGCCCGCGGGGTTCACCGACCCGACGGACAGCACTCCGGGCGTCGCCGTCGGGTACGACCGGGCGCCTTGCTGGGTCGCCGACGCCGCCGAAACCACCACCGCCCCCGCCGACCGGGCCCGCGCGACCGCGCCGGACAACGCCGGGCTGTCGAACGCCGCGGGCACCGCGATCAGGACCACGCTCGCGCGCCGGTCGACCGCCGTGTCGATGGCGCCGGCCAGCGCACCCGGGTCACCGGCGCCGTCACCGGCCGTGGACGAGCCCGAGCCTTCGGTGTAGCGGATCGGCAGCAGGTGCGCGCCGGGCGCGACGCCGGCGAACGTCGTCGACGCGTCCGGTTGCGCGCCGACGATCCCCGCCGCGATCGTGCCGCGGCCGTCGCAGTCCGACCGCTCGGTGCCGGTGCCGCCTTCGAGCTGCCCGGGCGCGAACTGCGTGTTCTGCCCGTCGACGCCGGTGCCGATGACGGCCACCAGCTGGCCCTCGCCCCGGGTCAGCGGCCAGAGCCGCGCCGGGTCGACCAGGCGCTGCCCCCACGGGACCGCGCCGGTGTAGGTGCCGGAGGGGTTCGCGCACTGGCCCGCCGGGGCGGCGACGGCGGACGCGGGAAGACTCAGCGCCACCACGCCCGACACCGCGAGCACCGCCGGTAACCGCACCCGAACCCCCGAACAGAAAGACGGTGGCGGGAAAGAACTTCCGCCACCGCCAGTCTACCCGCGAAACACCGTTCAGCGAAGGTCCATGCCCAGATCCAACGCGGGCGAAGAGTGGGTCAGCCCGCCCACCGACAGATAGTCCACACCGGACTCCGCGTAGGCCTTACCACGGTCGAGGGTGAGGCCACCAGAGGATTCCAGCCGCGTCTTGGGGGAAACCTCGTCGCGGCGCGCGACGGCCTGCCGGCACTGCTCCGGCGTGAAGTTGTCCAGCAGCACCTCATCCGCGGCCGCGGCCAGCGCCTCCTCCAGCTGCTCGAGCGTGTCGACCTCCACCTCGCAGGCCAGTTCCGGCGCGTGCGCCCGGGCCGCGGCCAGCGCCGCGGTCACCGAACCGGCGGCGACGACGTGGTTGTCCTTGATCAGCACCGCGTCGCCCAGCCCGAGCCGGTGGTTCACCCCGCCGCCGCACCGGACGGCGTACTTCTGCAGCAGCCGCAGTCCCGGCAACGTCTTGCGGGAGTCCCGGATCGCGCAGCCGGTACCGTCCACTTCGGACACCCACGCGGCGGTCGCGGTCGCGACGCCGGAGAGGTGGCACAGCAGGTTCAGCGCCGTCCGCTCGGCGGTGAGCAGCCCGCGCACGGGACCGCGCAGCACCAGCGCGGGCTCCCCCGCCACCAGCCGCTCGCCGTCTTCCCGCCCGGCCAGCACCTCGTACCCGTCGCCCAGCACCATGTCGAACACGGCCAGCGCGACCGGCAGCCCGGCCACGACGCCGTCGACGCGCGGGGTCAGCTCGGCCACCGCGACGGCGGAATCAGGGACCGTCGACGCCGTCGTCGCGTCCGGCCCGTAGCGCAGGTCCTCGCCCAGCGCCGTGGAAACCACCCGCGTCACGTCCTCGACGTCGAGGCCGGACGCGGCGATCAGCTTCAGGACGGGTTCGGAGATCGGGAAAGTCATGCCACGCCCTCCAGGGGGATCGGGTCGGCCAGCACCGGCTGGCCGGACGGGCTGAGCCGGATGTGCTGGCTGCGCCGCCAGTTCTCGTCCGGCGCCGGGAAGTCGGTCCGCACGTGGCAGCCGCGCGACTCGGTGCGCCGGACCGCCGCCGAGAGCAACGCCTGCGCCACCACGGTGAGCGCCGCGTCTTCGACCGCCGCGTGTGTCCACAGCGGACTGTCCTGGGTCGACAGGTCGATCACCGAACCGGCCGCCGCCAGGCCGTCGGCGTCCCGGCCGATCGCCGCGTACCGGCTCATCACGCGCTGCAGCGCGTCCCGCCCGGCGGCCGGCGCGACGGTCCACGAAGGCAACCGCCCCCGCGCAGGATCGGCCAGCAGCCCGGCCGCGAGGTCCGCCGCGACGGCCTCCGCCACGCGCTGCCCGACGACCAGACCTTCGAGCAAGCTGTTGGACGCCAACCGGTTCGCGCCGTGCAGCCCGGTCCGCGCCACCTCGCCGGCGGCGTACAGCCCGGGCACCGACGAGCGTCCGTCCACAGTGGTCGCCACGCCACCGCACGAGAAGTGCGCCGCGGGCACCACCGGGATCGGGTCCGACGCGGGGTCGAGGCCCAGCGCCGCGCACGCCGCGAACACCGTCGGGAACCGCTGCCCGAACCCGGCGATCGACGTCGCGTCGAGGAAGACGTGGTCGTCGATCCCGCCGGGCGCCGAGGCCATCCGGCGCGTGATCGCCGCCGAGACGACGTCGCGGGGCGCCAGGTCGCCGAGCGGGTGCACGCCCGCCATGACCGCCAGCCCGGCGCCGTCTACCAGCGTCGCGCCCTCGCCGCGAACGGCCTCGGTGACCAGCGGGCGGCGCCCCCGCGCGCCCGGGGTGAACAGGACGGTCGGGTGGAACTGGACGAACTCGATGTCCGCGACGGTCGCCCCGGCCCGCAGCGCGAGCGCGAGCCCGTCACCGGTGGCGATCTCCGGGTTCGACGTCGCCTGGTAGAGCTGCCCGATCCCGCCGCTGGCCAGCAGCACGGCCGACGCCCGGACGACGCCGGGGACGCCGTTGCGATCGAGCACGGTGATGCCGGCGACCCGTCCGCCCGGCGTGCGCAGCGCGTCGACGGCGATGTGGTGCTCCAGCACCGGCACCCGCGCCTGCCCGGCCTGCGCGACCAGGGCGCGTTCGACCTCGGCGCCGGTGGCGTCGCCGCCCGCGTGGATGACGCGGAACGCGCTGTGCCCGCCCTCGCGGGCCCGGGCCAGCAGGCCGTCACCCGAAGAGTCGAACGTCGCGCCGTCCGCCCGCAGCCGGGCGATCGCGGCCGGGCCGCCGTCGAGGATCGAGCGGGCGGCGGCCTCGTCGACCAGCCCGGCACCCGCGGTGAAGGTGTCCTCCGCGTGCTTCGCTACCGAGTCGTCGAGGTCGTGCTGGTCTTCCAGGACCACGGCGACGCCGCCCTGGGCCCAGCGCGTGTTGCCGTCCTCGACCGCCGCCTTGGTGACGACCAGGACGTGCAGCCCGAGTGCCTGCGCGCGCAGCGCCGCGGTCAGGCCGGCGACGCCGCTGCCGACCACGACCAGATCCGCGCGAGCCTCCCAAACCGGAGTTTTCGCCTGGGGGTCATTAACCGGCGTGGTCATTCGCCGCCGCCAGGCTGCCCGATCTCGATCATCCGCTGCACCGAAGCACGGGCCTTCGAAGCGGTTTCCAGGTCGACGTGCACCTCGTCCAGGCCGTCACGCAGGCAGCGCAGCAGGGCCGCGGGCGTGATCATCTTCATGTACCGGCAGGACGCGCGGTCGTTCACCGCGCGGAAGTCGATGCCCGGCGCGGCCTTGCGGAGCTGGTGGATCATGCCGATCTCGGTGGCCACCAGGACGGTCTTGGCCTTCGTGTCGCGGGCCTCGTGGACCATGTCGCCGGTCGAGAGGATCTTGACCCGATCCGGCGCCACCGCGCCCTCGCCCGCCAGGTAGAGCGCCGACGTCGCGCACCCGCACTCGGGGTGGATGAACAGGTCCGCGTCCGGGTTCGCGGCCGCGCGCTCGGCCAGCTCGGCGCCGTTGATCCCGGCGTGGACGTGGCACTCCCCGGCCCAGATGTGGATGTTGTCCCGGCCGGTCACGCGCTTGACGTGCGCGCCGAGGAACTGGTCCGGCAGGAAGAGAACCTCCTGGTCAGCGGGGATGGAGGCGACGACGTCGACCGCGTTCGAGGACGTGCAGCAGATGTCCGTCTCGGCCTTCACCTCGGCCGTGGTGTTGACGTAGGAGACGACCACCGCGCCCGGGTGCTCGGCCTTCCAGGCGCGCAGCTCGGCGCCGGTGATGGAGTCGGCCAGCGAGCAGCCGGCCCGCGCGTCCGGGATCAGGACGGTCTTCTCCGGGGCGAGGATCTTCGCGGTCTCGGCCATGAAGTGCACACCGCAGAAGACGATGGTGGACGCGTCGCTGCTCGCCGCGATGCGGCTGAGCGCGAGGGAGTCGCCGGTGTGGTCGGCGATGTCCTGGATCTCCGGGACCTGGTAGTTGTGCGCGAGCAGGACCGCGTCGCGCTGCTTCGCCAGGCGCCGCACCTCCTCCGCCCACTCCGCGTTCGCCTCGACCCCGCCGAACGGGGTGAGACCTTCCGGAACCAACGTGCTGGTCATCGGGCCCTCCTGGACCTGTCTCCGGTTTTCGCCTTATAATCGAAAACCGTGCGAAGTCATCTTAACACCCAGGCACCCCTGGCCCACGAGGTTTTGGGAGCGGTCCTTCAAGTGCGCTCGGACACACTGCGGGTGCTGCTGTGGCGCCGCGCGCTCGACCCGCACCTCGGCCGCTGGTCACTGCCGGGCGGGCGGCTGCGGCCCGACGAGGACGTCGAGACGTCGGTCCGGCGCCAGCTCAAGGAGAAGGTCGACATCCGCCGGATCGAGCACGTCGAGCAGCTCGCGGTGTTCAGCGACCCCCACCGGGTCCCCGGCCCGCGCGTGGTGGCGACGGCGTTCCTCGCCCTGGTCCCCTCCGACGCCGACCCCGAGGTGCCCGAGGACACCGAGTGGCACGACGTCGCGAAGCTGCCGCGGACGGCGTTCGACCACGAGGCGATCGTGCTGCGCGCCCGCGACCGGCTGCGCTCGAAGCTCTCCTACACCAACCTCGGGTTCGCGCTGGCACCCGAGGAGTTCACGATCTCCGCGCTGCGCGGGCTGTATTCGGCGGCGCTGGGCTACCGCGTCTCGGCGACCAACCTGCAGCGGGTGCTCTCCCGGCGCGGCCTGCTGGTTCCCACTGGTCACACGGCCCCGCCCGGCCGTGCGGGAGGGCGTCCCGCGGCCCTGTTCTCCTTCGCCGGCAAAGGCATGCAGATCACCGATCCGTTCGCGGTGCTCAAGCCGCCGAACCGGTGACCATCCTGCGCGGAAGGCGTTCTCCCCTTACGGTTGACGCGTGACAGAGCCGGAATCGGAAAGCGACGCGACGACGACCTTGCTGCCGTTGTTCCCGCTGCAGACGGTTCTGCTCCCGGGGACCAAGCTGCCGCTGCACATCTTCGAGCCGCGGTACCGGCAGCTGATGGCCGATCTCGTCAGCGGCACCGTGCCGGGGCGCGAGTTCGGCGTGGTGGCCCTGCGGTCATCACTGACCCGCGAGGTCCGTGGTCTGGACCAACTGTACGAAATCGGCTGCAGCACGGTGCTGCGCGAGGCGAAGCGCCTGCCGGACGGCCGGTTCGACGTCGTCACGCAGGCCCAGCGCCGTTTCCGCCTCACCGAGCTCGACTGCGTCTCGGCGCCGTACCTGATCGCCTCGGTCGAGTGGGTCGACGACGACCCGGTGGCGCCGTCCGGCGACATGGCCGAACGCCTCGCGGTGGTCGCCCGCACGGCGCACCGGCGCTACTGCGAAACGGCGTGGCGCAGCGACGACTGGAACACCCCGGACGCGGACACCGAACTCGCCGAGCTGGCCTACCAGCTGGCCGCGGACTGCCTGCTGCCGCTGGAAGACCGTCAGCGGCTGCTGGAGGAACGCCACCCCCTGCGCCGGCTCCGCATCGCGTGCCGGCTGCTGACGCGGGAGGCGGGGTTCCTGGACACGCTGGGCGCGGTGCCGCTGCCGCCGGGCGAGCTCACCGATCTCGGCAAGCCCGCCAGCCTCAACTGAGTCAGTCCCCGGCGCCGTTGCCGTTGCCGTTCCCGAACTTGTTCCAGACCTTGCCCGCCGTGCTGGAAACCGCTTCGCCGACGTCGCTGAACACCTTCGTCAGCGGGTCGGTCGACGAGCTCCACGAGTCCTTGTACGACTTCGCGGCCGACTTCAGGTCGTCCTTCCAGTCGGACGTCGGCGCGTCGTCGTCGCGGCGCGGGTAGTCGCCGGCCAGGATCGCGCGGTACTCCTCCGAGGCCGCCCACTTCTGCAGCTGTGCCGCGCGGACCACCGCGAACGGGTGCGTCTCGGTTTCGACGAACCGCAGCTTGAGGAAGCTGTCGCGGATGTCGTCGACCGACTCGTACTCGTTGGCCTGCTGGAGGAACGACGGGATGTCGATGCGGGCCGGGTCGACGCCGCCCGCGATCTGGATCTGGGCGCGCAGCGCGGCCGTCGGGTCCTGGCCGCACAGCAGCCCGGCGCGGTCGCACGACAGCTCGGCCTTGCGGTACCACTCGCGCAGCGCCGCGATGATCGCCCGGATGCCGAGCGCGCTCACCGGCGTCCACGACAGCGACATCTGCAGGCCGATCAGGCGCACCATGATCGTGCGGTAGACGGTGTGCCCGGACAGCACGTGCCCCATCTCGTGCCCGATCGCGAACCGCAGCGACTCGTGGCCCATCAGCTCGACGAGCCCGGTGCTGACCCGGATGAACGGCTCGTCCATCCCGACCGCCGACGCCTGGGCCCGCGGGTCCTGGTAGACGAACACGTTCGGCACGGCGGGCAGGTCCAGCGTCTCGGCGCACTCGTGGCGCAGACGATCGATCTCCGGGTACTGCTTGGGCCCGACGCGGATCGACGACGCGAGCGCCATCAGCCGCTCGCCGCGCTCGTTGTAGAACCCCGAAACGGCCTTGACGACCTGGGCGAACCCGGGCACCGCCCGCAGGGTCGCGAGCGCGCCGCGGTCCACCGGGTGTTCGTAGGCGCGCGGGCTGATGCCCGGGAAACGGACGGCGTTGGGCCGCGAAACCTCGATGTCTTCGGTCACTGAACCCCCTGTGGTCGAGGGCACCACTCTAGGGGAAACGCCCCGGCCCGGGGGCGGGGTTCAGCCGAGGCGGCGGCCGAGGTCGTCGCGGCCGTTCCAGGTCGCGAGCAGGCTGTAGACGACCGTCACGCCGAGCGGGCCGGTGAGCAGCACCCACCACGACTCCAGGCGGGGCGCCAGTTCGATGACCGAGCCGAGCGCGGGCGCGCTGGCGATCGCGTAGTGGCTGTTCGCCCAGCCGACGCCGAGCAGCATGGCCAGCGCGCTCGCGAGGGCGACGCCGAGCACCGCGGCGAGGAACACGACCGGCCCGCGGCGCTCGCGCAGCAGCCAGACGACGACCCCGACGACGATCCCCAGCCCGAGCGTCATGAGCCCGAAGACGGCGAGGTCGTCGAAGCGGTGCCAGCTCTCCAGCTCGAGGGCACCCTGGGTGCCGTCGGAGCCGATGATGCGCACGCGCTCCGGCGGCGCGAGGCGCGACCAGGCGAAGGCGAGCGGGAAGCTCAGCAGGCTGAGGGTGCCGAGCACGCTCACGGCGGGCAGCAGGTCGGCCTTGACGACGACCCGCGGCCGCCGCTCCCGGACCAGCACGGGCACCGACCACGGGCCGGCCACGGCCGACGGCCGGTGCGCGGGCCCCGACGACTCACTCACCCGGACTCCCTCCTGCGCCATGCTCCTGCGACACGGTGCGACTGAGGGTAACCGGTCGGTGCGTGGCGGCGGTGAGCCGCCGGTCGTGTCGCGGGGCCCGGCGCGAAGCCGTCGTCAGCCGCTCGCCGTCTCGCCGTGGCGGCTGCAGCGGGCCGTCCACCCCAGCGGGCTCACCTGGACCACCAGCCGCCGCGCGCAGAACGTGCAGTAGCGCGGCGGCTCCAGCGCCGTCCTCGGGTTGTGGCACGCCGGGTGGTCGGCACCGCCGTCCGACGACTGTCCACAGTGGACGCAGAAGGCAGCGTCAGAGGCTGTCACTGAGGGCCTTGATGGGCATCTTGAGGTCGTCGAGCATCGCGAGGTCCGCCGAAGCCGGACGGCCCAGGTTGGTCAGGTAGTTGCCGACGATGATCGCGTTGACGCCGCCGAGCATGCCCTGCTCCGCGCCGAGATCGCCCAGCGTCAGCTCGCGGCCGCCGGCGAAGCGCAGCATGGTGCGCGGCATCGCGAGCCGGAACGCCGCGACCGTCCGCAGCGCGTCCTTGCCCTCGACGATTTCGTAGTGCTCGTACGGCGTGCCCGGCTGCGGGATGAGGAAGTTCATCGGCACCTCGTGCGGGCTCAGCTCGGCCAGCTGCACCGCGAACTCCGCGCGCTGCTCGACCGTCTCCCCCATGCCGATGATGCCGCCGCAGCAGACCTCCATGCCCGCCTTCGCGACCATCCGGAGCGTGTCCGCGCGCTCTTCCCACGTGTGGGTGGTGACGACCTCGGGGAAGTGCGAGCGCGCCGTCTCGAGGTTGTGGTTGTAGCGGTGCACGCCCATGTCGACGAGCTCGTCGACCTGCTCCTGGGTGAGCATGCCGAGCGAGCAGGCGATCTGGATGTCGTTGCCGTCCTCGCGGATGGCCTTCACGCCCTCGCGGACCTGCGAGAGCAAGCGCTTGTCCGGCCCGCGGACGGCGGCGACGATGCAGAACTCCGTCGCACCGGTCTCGGCGGTCTGCCGGGCGGCCTTGACCAGGTTCGGGATGTCGAGCCACGCCGAGCGCACCGGCGTCGGGAAGCGGCCGGACTGGGAGCAGAAGTGGCAGTCTTCCGGGCAGCCGCCGGTCTTGAGGCTGATGATGCCCTCGACCTCGACCTCGGGACCGCACCAGCGCATCCGCACGTCGTGCGCCAGCGCGAGCAGGTCGGGCAACCGGTCGTCGGGGAGCCGGAGCACCTCGAGGACTTCGGCTTCGCCCAGGCCGACGCCGTTTTCGAGGACGTGCTCGCGCGCGTAGGCGAGGACATCGGTGTCCGGGACTGCGGTCACGGCGTCTCCTTGATCGTGGTGGAAGCGTCCCTCATCGTGCACGACGGCACGCCGGGACGACAGCGACGCAGGTCACTTCCCGGCGGAAGCGCAGCCCGCGAAGAGCTCGGGGTCGAATTCGCCGCCGAACCACGGCGACAGCCCGGCCCGCGCGGCGGACAGGAACTCCTCGGGCGAGGCGTCCCCGAGCCCGGCGGGGAGGGCACCGAGCAGCGGCGCCCCGGCCGCGACGGGCAGGTCTTCGAGGTTGGACAGCGCGGCGAGGTCCGGTTCGGCGGGCCACGAGCCGATGATGACCCCGGCGACGGTCAGGCCCCGCTTGGTGGCGACCTCGGCGGTGAGCGCGGTGGCATTGAGCGTCCCGAGCCCGGCTTCGGCGACGACGATGACGAGCGACCCGAGCGACCAGGCGACATCGGCGAGGCTGGAGCCGGCCTTGTCGAAGCGCACGAGCAGTCCCCCGGCACCTTCGATGAGGGTGAGATCGTGCCCGGTGTCGAGGTCGGAGGCGGCCCGCGCGATCTCCCCGGGATCGAGCGACGGAAGCCCACTACGCCGCGCGGCGGCCTCCGGCGAGAGGGGATCGGGATATCGCCGCAGCTCCCGGGTGGTGACGTCCCGGCCGGCGAGGCGCCGGACATCGGCGAGGTCCCCGGGTTCATCGGGGCCGACCCCGGTCTGCGCGGGTTTCAGGACGGCAACGCGCTGCCCCCCGGCCACCGCGAGCGCGGCGATGGCCGCCGTGGTGATCGTCTTGCCGACCCCGGTCCCGGTCCCCGTCATCACCAGCATGGTCACGGACCATCAACTTAGTGACTGCGGTAGCGGGCGCGCACCGCGGGCACCGGATGGCGTGGGGAGGCGGGGGAAGGTTCCCTGGTCGGAGGCGGGTTCGGGGGCTCGGGTGGTGGGACGCGGCCCGGGTGCGGTCGCGGCCGACGAATCTCCGAACGGCCGCGGCCGGCCCGGCTGGCGCCGGGGCCCGACCGCGCCGGAGCGGACCCATCGGTCGCGGCTGAGCGAGGCCGCAAGCCATGCCCCCACCGCCCGCCGGGCGACCGGGCCGGGCGGCATCCAGCACCGAGGCCTCCACCTCCGGCCGAGCGCGCCCGGCCGGCACGAACCTCGGGCGCCAACCACTCGCCGCTGCGGCGCCCGACCCCGCTGTTCGCAACCCGCCCACCGGGCGAGCCGGCCGGGCCGCGCGGGCGTCCAGCCTCCGGCCAAGCCCCACCCCGCAGCGCGAGCCACCTATGCCGCCTCAAGCGCCCGGCACCACCGCCGAAGCCCCAGCCGGGCGGAACGTCCGCTCCGCCCCGTCGAACAGATACACCTGCGCCGTCCCCACCGCGAAGTACATCCCCGTCAGCTGCACCTTCCCCGCAGCCTCCGCGGCCGCCACCGACGGGTACTCCCGCAGGTGCTCCAGCTGCTGCAGCACGTTGTGCAACGCCAGCCGATCACCCTCCCGCTCCGGAACCCCGCCGTCCAACGTCGCCGACCCGGTGCGGTGCGCGCTCGGCTCCGCGTGCCGGAGCCACACGGACAACGGCCCGGCCGGTGGGCCGTCGGCCAGGGCCGCCATCGCGCCGCAGCCCGAATGGCCGCACACCACGATCTCCTCCACCCCCAGCACCCCGACCGCGTACTCGATCGACGCGTTCATCGACGGGTCCGCCTGCCCCGGCGGGACCAGGTTGCCGATGTTGCGGATCGTGAACAGGTCGCCCGGGCCGCTGGTCGTGATCAGGTTCGGCACGATCCGGGAGTCGCCGCAGGTGATGAACAACGCCCGCGGCCGCTGGCCGTCCGCCAGCCCGGACAGCGTGTCGCGCAGCAATGGCGCCGCGCGGCGGTGGAACTCCGTCGCGCCGCGGCGGGTCTGCTGGGCCGGGATCCCTTCCACCGCCTGCCACGCCGACCACGGCGCCAGCCAGCGCGGCACCGCCCGGCTCGCGGCCAGCCGGGACCGCGTCGGACGGCCCGCCTTGCCCTCGCCGAACCACGGGTGGCCGACCTCGTCGACGTCCACTGCGCCGCCGGCACGCTCGTGCGCCTGCTGCCACGTCGTCAAGCTCTCGAACGCTGCGTGGTCCAGGTAGTCGACGACCAGCTCCAGCCGCACCGGCACCCCGGCCGGGATGCCGCCGAGCACCTTCGACAGCCGGGGCACCGACAGGAACGTCAGGACGCCTTCGACGACCACGCGCCAGGCGTCGCCTTCGTGCTCGACGTGGATGCCGGACCACAACGTCCGGCGCAGCATCAGCACCAGCGCGAGCCCGATCCCGGCGAGGACGCCGGTGAGCAGGTCGAACACGACGACGCCGGCCAACGTCAGCAGGTACACCGGCAGGTCGCCGTGGGCGAGGACGGTCCTCATGTGCCCGGGGTTGACCAGCTTCGCGCCGACGTGCACCAGCAGCCCGGCCAGCGCCGCCAGCGGGATGCTCTGGATCAGCCCGGCCAGCAGGACGACGAACAGCAGCACCCAGACGCCGTGCAGCACCGCCGACACCCGCGTCTTCGCGCCGGCGGCGACGTTCGTGGAGCTGCGGACGATGACGCCGGTGACCGGCAGCCCGCCGATCGCGCCGGACAGCATGTTGGCCGCGCCCTGGCCGACGAGTTCACGGTCGAGGTTCGCGCGCGGGCCGGTGTGCAGCCGGTCGACCGCGACCGCCGAGAGCAGGCTCTCCACGCTGGCGATCAGGGCGATGGTGACGACGGCGAGCGCGAACCCGCCCCAGCCGGCCGGCAGCTGCGGGACCAGGTGGACGTCCAGCAGGTCACCGGGCAGCTCGACGCGGGGCAGCGTCATCCCGGCGACCACCGAAACGCCCGTGGCGACGGCGATCGCGGCCAGCGGCCCCGGCACCTTGCGGACGGCGGCCGGCAGCTTCGGCCAGAGCAGCAGGATCGTGATGGTGAGCAGGCCGATCAGGGCGGCGGAGTCGTGGTGGGCGACGATCTGGCCGGGCAGCTCGGCGATGTTCTCCACCGCCGAGCTCTGGGCCTTCCCGCCGAGGATGACGTGCAGCTGGCCGAGCACGATCGTGACGCCGATGCCGGCCAGCATGCCGTGCACGATGGCAGGCGAGATGGCCAGCGCGGCGCGGGCGATCCGGCTCAATCCGAGCAGGATCTGCAACGCGCCGGCGGCGACGGTGATCGCGCAGGTGACGGCCCACCCGAACGTCTGGATGGTTTCGGCCATGACGACGGTCAGGCCGGCGGCCGGCCCGCTCACCTGGAGCGCGGAGCCGCCGAGCGCGCCGGCGACGACGCCGCCGACGACAGCGGCGATCAGCCCGGCGGCGACCGGCGCGCCCGAAGCGAGGGCGATACCGAGGGACAAAGGCACTGCGACGAGGAAGACGACCAGTGAGGCCGGCAGGTCGTGGCGGAGCACGGCGAGGGGTCTCATGATCACCATGCAACCGGAAATCGTGTGAAATGTCCGCTATGTGCCACCCGTTCGAGTGAACAACTGGCCACATTTAGCCTGAACGTCACAAATCGGGCGTCAAGTTCACTCGCCGTTCACAAGATCATTTCGGTCGCGTGACAGTTGAAAGCCGTACGACACAAGCGAAGGCCGCCCCCGAACCTCGGAGACGGCCCTCGCCCGCGTCAGTGCTCCAGCGCACCCGCCGGCACGAACCCGCGCGCCGCATCGTCCAAAAGGGACACTTGCGCGGCGCCGACGTCGAAGTACATCCCGGTCAGCCGGAGCCCGCCGCGCGCCAGCGCCTCCGCGACCACAGGGTAGCCGCGCAGGGTTTCCAGCTGCTGCACCACGTTCTGCAACGCGAGCTGGTCGGCCTCGGCGGCAGGCCGGCCGCCGCCGAGCAGGAGCGGAGCCTCACGACTCCGGCGCCGCAACGTCGCTTCGCCGTGCCGCAGCCAGCTGCCCAGCTGCACCAGCCCATCCGGCGCCTGCCCGAGCAACGCCTTCATCGCCCCGCAGCCGGAATGCCCGCACACCACGATCTCGGCGACCCCGAGCACCCCGACGGCGTACTCGATCGCCGCCCCGACCGAGGAATCGTCCCCGTCCGCCGGCGGCACCAGGTTGCCGATGTTCCGCACCGTGAACAGGTCCCCCGGCCCGCTCGTGGTGATGAGGTTCGGCACGATCCGCGCGTCCCCGCACGTGATGAACAGCGTGTGCGGCTGCTGCCCGTTCGCCAGCCCGCTCCAGGTGTCGCGCAGCAACGGCGCCGTGCGGCGGTGGAACTCCGAAGCACCGCGGCACAGCAGGGAACTGGCCGTGCGCTGGGCCGGCAGCACGACGTGCTCGGCCTGCCACTCCGACCACGGCGCGAGCCACCGCGGCACGACGCGCGCGGCGACGCTGCGGCGCACGGTCGGTGCGCCCGCGGTGCCGCGTTCGAACCACGGGTGCCCGATCTCGTCGACCGTCACCGGCCCGGCGTGGGCCTGCTGCCAGCCGCGCAGGCAGTCGAACGCGGCGTGGTCGAGGTAGTCGACGAGCAGCTCCAGCCGGACTTCGGCGTGCGGCGGCACCTCGGCGAGCACCCGGGTCAGCCGCGGCACGGACAGGAACGTCAGCGCCCCTTCGATGACGACGCGGTGGCGGTCGCCGTCCTTCTCGATGTGGATCCCGGAGAAGATCATCCGCCGCAGCATCATCGCGAGCGCCAGCAGGACCCCGGCCGCGACGCCGGTCAGCAGGTTGACGGCGACCGCGCCGGCGAGCGTGACGGCGTACACCGGCAGGTCGCCGTGGCGCCGCACTTCCTTGAGCCCGTGGAGGTTCACGAGCTTCGCACCGACGTACACGAGCAACGCGGCGAGCGCGGCCAGCGGGATCAGCCGCAGGACACCGGTGAACAGCAGGCACGCGGCGAGGATCCAGACACAGTGCAGGATCGCCGACGCGCGGGTGCGCGCGCCCGCTTCGTAGTTGGTCATGCTGCGCACGATGACGCCGGTGACCGGGAACCCGCCGAGCACGCCGGCGGCGACGTTCGCCGCGCCCTGCCCGACGAGCTCGCGGTCGAGGTCGGTGCGCTGGCCGCCGCGGAGCTTGTCGACGGACACCGCGGACAGCAGGCTCTCCAGGCCGGCGATCAGCGCGATGGTCAGCGCGGCGAGCGCGAAACCGCCCCAGCCGCCGTCCGGCAGCCGCGGCACGACGTGCAGCTCCGGCAGCCCGGCCGGGAGGTCGACGCGCGGCAGGGTCAGGCCCACCGCGACGGAAAGACCGGTGGCCAGCGCGATCGCGGCCAGCGGCGCGGGCACCCGGCGGACGGGGCGCGGCAGCCGCGGCCAGGCCAGCAGCACCGTGAGGGTCACGACGCCGACGAGCACGGCCTGGTCGTGGTGCGCGGCGATCTGCCCGGGCAACGCGAGGACGTTGGCCAGCGCCGAACCCTGCGCCGAGCCGCCGAGCACGACGTGCAGCTGGCCGAGCACGAGCGTGACGCCGATGCCGGCGAGCAGGCCGTGGACGATGGCCGGCGACACGGCGAGCGCGGCGCGGGCGAGGCGGGTCAGGCCGAAGAGGATCTGGAGCAGGCCCGCGGCGACGGTGATCGCGCAGGTGACGGGCCAGCCGTGGGTGGCGATCGTGTCGGCCAGCACCACGGTGAGGGCGGCGGACGGACCGCTGACCTGCAGCGGCGATCCGCCGAGGAGGCTCGCGACCAGCCCGCCGACGACGGCGGAGATCAGGCCCGAGAGCAGCGGCGCCCCGGCGGCGAAGGCCACGCCGAGGGACAGGGGGACGGCGACGAGGAAGACGACTATCGAAGCGAGGACATCGTGCTTGAGGTTCTCCAGGGCTTTCGGGCTCTTCGGCGGTCCGGTGTCGTGTTCACCACGAACGATCTCGATCATGGACGCAGGATCGCCGATGCGACGCGAAAAGTCCGCTACGCAAGCATTTCTCGCGTTTGCCCCGGTACGGTCCGGTTCGGTTTCCCGGACCTTTCCGGGGAAAACCGGCCCGGAACCTCCGCCGATCGCGTGGTGTGGACCGCGCACCGGCACGCAGCGCGACGGTGAGAGACCTTCGGGTCTCGGTGTGCGCGTGGTCACACCCGATGTGCTGAATTCACGCCTTTTCGGCCACGGCAAGCATCGCACGGGTGATCGCGGCGAGGTCGTCGTCAGTCGAAACGTACGGCGGCATCGCGTAGACGAGGTCCCGGAACGGCCGCAGCCAGACGCCCAGCCCGGTGGCGGCGTCGGTGGCCACCGCCATGTCGACCGCGTGGTCGAGCTGCAGCACGCCGATGCCGCCGAGCACCCGGACGTCCACCACCGAGCCGAGGTCGCGCGCCGTCGCCAAGCCGTCCAGCAGGCCCTTCTCGAGCCGGCTGACGTCCTGGCGCCACGCGCCGCCGGCGAGGAGTCCCAGCGAGGCGTTCGCCACCGCCGAGGCCAGCGGGTTGCCCATGAACGTCGGCCCGTGCGCGAGGACCGGCAGCGCGCCGCGGGAGATCCCCGCCGCGACCTCCGGCGTGCACAGCGCGGCCGCCATGCTCAGGTAGCCGCCGGTCAGCGCCTTGCCGAGGCAGAGCACGTCCGGCGTCACGCCCGCGTGCCCGGCGGCGAAGAACGCACCGGTGCGGCCGAAGCCGGTCGCGATCTCGTCGAAGATCAGCAGCACGTCGTGCGCTTCGGTCAGTTCGCGCAGCGCACGCAGGTAGGCGGGGTGGTGGAACCGCATCCCGCCGGCACCCTGCACGACCGGTTCGACGATCACCGCGGCCAGTTCCCCGGCGTGGGCACCGATCGCGTCCGCCAGCGTGTCCAAGTAGGACTGGTCGGGCGGGGTATCGAAGCCGGACGGCGGGGCCGGCACGAAGACCTGCTCGGGCAGCACGCCCCGCCACAGCGAGTGCATGCCGCCGTCGGGGTCGCACACGCTCATCGGCGTGAACGTGTCGCCGTGGTAACCACCGCGCCAGGTCAGCAGCCGGCGCTTCTCCGGCAGCCCGCGGGAACGCTGGTACTGCAGGCACATCTTCGCGGCGACCTCGACCGACACCGAGCCGGAGTCGCAGAGGAAGACGTGCTCGAGGCCCTCGGGCGTCACGTCGACCAGGGTCTTGGCGAGGGTGATCGCGGGCTCGTGGGTCAGGCCGCCGAACATGACGTGGCTCATCCGCCCGGCCTGTTCGGCGAGCGCGGCGTCGAGCACCGGGTGCCGGTAGCCGTGCACGGCCGACCACCACGACGACATCCCGTCGACCAGCTCGCGGCCGTCGGCGAGCTTGAGCCGGACGCCGCTCGCCTCGGTCACCAGCAGCGAAGGCACCTTCGCCGGCATCGGCGCGTAGGGGTGCCAAACGTGCTGAGCGTCGAGGGCGAGCAGGTCGGCGGAGTCCATCCGCCGACCTTAACCGGCTCAGGCCGCGCGCCTCGTGAACACCCATCCGTTGCCGTTCAGGGGCGCCGCCACGACGTACACCGGCGCCGCCCCGTCGAGCACCCACGGCCCGCGCACCGACAGCTCGTAGCGCCCCGCGGGACCGGTGAAGGTGAGGCTGCCGTCGGCACCCGTCGTCGCGGTGAGCACCCGGTGCGTGTCGACGTCGGTGGCCTTGACCGGCTGCCCGGCCAGGCCGTCACCGGTTTCCGTGACGATCCGGCCGGTGCTCGTCCCGGTCCGCCCGGTCACCTTCGCCGTGTCCCGGCCCTTCGGTTCGCCGCTGTACTTCTCGTAGTTGCCGAAGTCGCAGTACTGCTCGAGGAACCCCCAGCTCCCCGAGACGTCGCGAACCGTGCCGGGCACCCGGAACACGCGGGTCTCCCCCGGCCGGATCGTGGCTCCGGCACCGAAGTAGTCCAGCTCGCCCCAGCCGGCCGAGGTGATGTCGAGGTCGCGGCCGTAGCCGATGCCGTCACAGGCGCCGTAAAGGCCCGAAATGACCCGCGAGCCGGTGTTCACCAGCTTCACCGTCATGACCGCGGGGTCACCCGCGTGGTAGGTCTCCTTGTCCAGCGAGAGCTTCGCGCGCAGCGTCTCGGACAACGGGCGCACGGCCGGCAGCGGCACGTCGACCACGGGTACGGAGCCGTCGACACGGACGGTCCGCCCTCCGCCGAGCGGCAGCCAGCCGTCGGGCGCGCTCGAGAGGTAGAGGTCGTAACTGCCGGGCGGCAGGTCCGGGAAGGAGAACCGGCCGTCGGCGCCGGTCGTCCGGGTCTCGTGCACGTTGTAGCCGTTCAGCTCGACGTGCGCTCCGGCGAGTTCCTCGCCGGGGTCGGCGACACCGTCCTGGTCGGCGTCCCCGAACACCTGACCGCCGATGGCGCTGCGGCCCTCGGCGCGCACCACGGGCACGGCCACGTCGGCGACCGCGAGGAGCGGGCTGTCGCCGGACCGCACCGCCAAGCGCAGTGCGGAATCGCCGTTCGCGACGCCGCCGAGGTGGCCCTTGAGCAGGTAGTCCCGCGACTCCCCGGGCGCGAAGTTCGCGCCGAGCCCGTCGGGCCCCAGGTCGCCCCAGCCCTCTTCCACGCCGAACACCGTGCCGCCCAGCACGACCGAATAGCCGCGGGCGTAGTACACCCCGGTGTCGCCGGCGTTGGTGACCGTGTACTTGACGGTCACCTGGTCACCGGGCAGGTACGGCCCGCCTTCGACCACCGCCGTGCCGCGCAGGTCGACCCCGGCCGCGGCCGCCGGGACCGCCCAGCCCACGACCGCCACGACCACGGCGAGCACCATCGCGAAAAATCTGGTTCTCAAGGTGACTCCCCCTCACCCGGCCCGCACCTCTCGTGCGGGCTTCGGCGCTTTCACGCGCGAGGGAGCCTCTCGGCCGATAACGAGTGATACGCGTCACAAGCGGACGGGCAGGGCCTCCAGGCCGTGCACCAGCGAGCTGTACCGGTAGACCAGCTCGTCCGGCTTCGCGTCCAGCGCGAGGTCCGGGAACCGCGCCAGCAGGCCGGCCAGCGCGATCTCGGCCTCCAGGCGGGCCAAGGGCGCGCCCACGCAGTAGTGGATGCCGTGCCCGAAGGCCAGGTGCCCGCCCGCCGCCCGCGTGACGTCGAGACGGTCCGCGTCCGGGAACCGCTCGTCGTCGCGGTTCGCGCCCAGCAGCGAGATCAGCACGAACTCGCCCGCCGGGATCGTCACCTCGCCCACCTCGACCGCCTCGTCGGTGAACCGCAGCGTGGCCAGGTGGATCGGGCCGTCGAAGCGCAGGAACTCCTCGACCGCACCCGGCATCAGCGACGGGTCGGCGCGCAGCAGCGCCAGCTGCTCCGGCTCCCGCAGCAGCGCCAGGACGCTGTTGGCGATCAGGTTGACCGTGGTCTCGTGGCCGGCGACCAGCAGCAGGAACGCCATCGCGATGAGCTCGTCCTGCGACAGCGAGTCGCCGTCGTCGCTCGCGTGGACCAGGTCCGACAGCAGGTCTTCGGCCGGCTCGGCGCGCTTCTGCTCGACCAGGCCGGTGAGGTAGGTGAGCATGCTCTGCGCCGCGTGCTGCGCGTCTTCCGGCGTCGACGAGCTCAGCAGCGTCTTCGACCAGGCGGAGAACTCGTTGCGGTCCTCCGGCGCGACGCCCAGCAGCTCGCAGATCACCGTGATGGGCAGCGGCGCGGCGAACGCCGGCAGCAGGTCGACGCGCTCCTGCCCGGCCAGCGCGTCGAGCAGCTCGGTGGTGATCTCCTCGATCCGCGGCCGCAGCCGGGCCACCGTCCGCCCGGTGAACGCCTTGTTGACCAGTTTGCGCAGCCGCGAGTGGTCCGGCGGGTCGGTGTTGAGCATGTGGCGCCCGAGCGCTTCGCCGAAGCCGCCCTGGTTCGTCGCCCCGGCCGGGAGCTTCGCCTCGAACAGCTCGTACGCGCGCCGGTTGTCCTTGTGCAGCCGGGAATCCGCCAGCAGAGCCCGTGCCAGTGCGAAATCCGTGACGACGTAGCAGTCCAGCCCACGCGGCATCCGGACCCGGCGCACCGGCCCGCCCGCCCGCAGCATCGCCGCGAACAGGTGCGCGTCCTGCGCGAAGTCTTCGGCCACTTCCAAAGTCGTCATACCCGCCCCCATGCAGTCAGCCTCAGCGCTCGGCGAGTGCCGCCACCACGCGCTCGGTCACGTCCTGCCAGTATGCCCGCTGTTCCTCGCGTTCCTCCGCGTCCGAAAGCCATTCCTGGTGGAACCGCAGCGTGGTCTTGGCGCCCGAGCCGCTCAGGCGGACCTGGACCGTCGAGTCGTGGTCCCAGTCGCTCGGCCGCCACGTCAGCCGCACCCGGTCGTTGTCGACGTAGGCGCGGATCTCCCCGACCGTGCCGTTCGCCGTCTCGTACTCCGCGCCCTTCACCCGGGGCAGCTCGACCCCGGGGCCGAGCCAGATGGCGACGCCTTCGCGGCTGACCAGGAAGTCCCACACCGTTTCCGCCGCGTACGGCAAGGTCCGGGAAACCCCGATGTTCCACCCCACATCGGCCGTCTTCCCCATTGAAGAAGTCATGTCCCCATCCTCCCACCGGGGTACGACAAAACCCGGCCCCGGCCCGGGTGCAGGATCGTCACCTGTGCGCTACCGCCCGATTTCCCCCGCCGTGCTGGCCGAAGAACTGACCGAACGCATCGACGCGCTCACCGGGCGCCGACGGATCGCGGTCGCGGTCGACGGCGCGGCGGGTGCGACGGAAACCACAGAGCTCGCCGACGCGCTGGCCGGCCCGCTGCGCCTGCGCGGCCGCGCGGCCCTGCGCGTCTCGGCGCACGACTTCCTGCGGCCCGCGTCCCTGCGCTTCGAGCACGGCCGCACCAACCCCGACGCGCGCTACACCGGCTGGCTCGACCTCGGCGCCCTCCGTCGCGAGGTCCTCGACCCGCTGGGGGAAACCGGGTCCGGCGAGGTCCTGCCGTCGCTGTGGGACGCCGAGCGCGACCGCGCGACCCGCGCCGAGCGCGTGCCGGTCCCCGAAGGCGGGGTCGTGCTCCTCGACGGCGAACTGCTGCTGGGCGCCGGCCTGGCCTTCGACCTGGCCGTGCACCTGTGGCTCTCCCCCGCCGCCCTGCGCCGCCGCGTGCCGGACGCCTGGGCGGTCCCGGCCTACGAGCGGTACGAAGAAGAAGTCGATCCGGGCTCGCTCGCCGACGTCGTCGTGCGCGTCGACGATCCGCGGCACCCGGCCCTGCGCACGCCTTAGCGGACGACGGAGACGGGGTCGCCGTCCAGCAGCCCCGACAGCCGCCCGGCCATGGCGTCCCAGCGCCAGTTCTCGGTCACCCAGGCCCGCCCGGCCTGGCCCATCCGGCGGGCGCGCACGGGGTCCGCGAGCAGGCTGGACAGGGTGTCGGCCAGCTGGCCGGCGTCCCGGCCCTCGACGACGTGCCCGGTGACCTCGTCGAGCACCGTCTCGGGCGCGCCGCCGGAGTTGCCCGCGACCACCGGCAGGCCGGTCGCCGAGGCCTCCAGGTAGACGATGCCGAGCCCTTCGACGTCGAGGCCCTTCCCGCGGGTGCGGGCCGGCATGGCGAAGACGTCGCCCGCGGCGTAGTGCGCGGGCAGCTCGGCCCACGGCACGGACCCGGTGAGCACGACGTCGCGCCCGAGACCCAGTTCGGCGACGAGCCCGGTCAGCGTCTTGCGGTACGGGCCGCCGCCGACGATCAGCAGCGCCGCGTCCGGCACGCGCTCGCGGATCTTCGGCAGCGCGCGGATCAGCTGGTCCTGGCCCTTGCGCGGGACGAGCCGGGACACGCAGACGATCGTCGGGCGGTCGGCCAGGCCGTGCCGCGCGCGGATTTCCGCGCGGCCGGCGGGGTCCGGTTTGTACAGCTCGGTGTCCACTCCGGACGGCAGCAGCTCCAGCCCGGCCATCGCGCCGAAGGCGGCGGCGAACCGGCCGCGGGTGTAGCGGCTGACGTAGGTGACGACGTCGGCGGTGTCGCCGATGCGCCGCAGGGCCTGCCGCGAGCCCGGCAGCATGGACCAGCCGACCTCGTGGCCGTGCGTGGACGCCACGATGCGGCGCGCGCCGGCCTGGCGCAGCGAATGCCCCAGCAGCGCGAGCGGCGCGGCGGCACCGAACCAGACGGCTTCGCAGTCCCGCGCCCGCATGATCTGCTTCGCGCGGCGAAGGACGTCGGGCGTCGGCAGCATCAGCGACGTCGGGTGCCGGACGACCTCGAACGGCGCCTCGGCGTCGAACTCCTCGTGCGACCCCGTCCGCGACTCCCACGACGGCGCGTAGACGACCAGGTCGTCCGCCGGCAGCCGGGTGGCGAGGGAGTTCAGGTAGTTCTGGATCCCCCCGGGCCGGGGCGGGAAGTCGTTGGTCACGAGCAGGGTCTTGAGCACGTCCCAGAGGCTAGCGCGACGAAGGGGCGGCACCGCGTGTGCGGTACCGCCCCTTCACGAGCTGCCCGGGGTCACGACGTCGGGCGTCGCGCTCCCGCGTACTGGCTCTGCAGCGGCGAGATCTTCACGACGTCACCGGTGTCGGGCGCGTGGACCATCTTGCCGTCGCCGATGTACATGCCGACGTGCGAAACGGGCGAGTAGTAGAACACGAGGTCGCCCGGCTGGAGCTGGTCCCTCGGCACCGCGGCGCCGAAGGTGGACTGCTCGCGGCTCGACCGCGGCAGCGTGATGCCGGCCTGCTTGTAGGCCCACAGCATCAGGCCGGAGCAGTCGAACGTGCTCGGCCCGGTGGCGCCCCAGACGTACGCGCTGCCCCGCTTGCCCAGCGCCGCGTCCAGCGCGGTCTGGGCGGCCGCGGTGGGCGCCTTGAGTCCGGTGGGCGAGCCGCCCTTGTCGCCCTGGGCGGCCTTGTCGACCGCGCTCAGGCTCTTGTTGGCCGCCTTGAGCTGGTCGATCTGGTCGTTCAGCGACTTCTGCTTGCCCCGGATGTCATCGGTCAGCTTCGCCGCCGCGTCACGCGCGTCTGTCGCACGCTTCGCCGCGTCGGAAGCCTTGTTCGTGGCATCGGTGGCCTGCTGGACGGCGCCGGTCAGGTTGCCCATCGCGCCGTTCTTCTCGGTCGCGATGACTTCCAGCGCCGAGGAGCGGTCGAGGAAGTCCTGAGTGGACGTCCCGGCCAGCAGTGCCGACAGCTTGTTCAGCTGGACGCCGCTGGTGAACGACGCGCCGGCGAACTTGTCGACCTGGGTCTGGTACTTCTTCTGGTTCTCGGCCGCCGAAGCGGCCTGGTCCTTCGCCGCGTTGACATCCGCGGTGGCCTTGTCGAGCTCACCCTGCTTGGCCTTCAGGTCGTCCTGGGCCTTGAGCAGGTCTTCGTTGAGCTTCTCGGCCTGGGCCGCGAGGTCGCGGTACTTGGCGAGGGCGTCCGAACCGGTGGGGGGAGCCTGGAGGACGGGGATGGGGGCGGCGGTGGCCGACGGCTGCGCCACGGTGACGAGGGTGATCACCGAAGCCGCGGCGAGGGCACCTGAAACCACGCGCCTGAGGGAATGCGACTGCACGGTCGCGCGGGTCTCCTTTGCGTCTCGGCCGCCGACGGGGACCGGGGCACGAAGAGGTCGGGGGTGTTCCTCTTCGCCGCTGTCCCACACCGCGTGCGAGCCGTCTTCTGCTGCAACAACTTCGGCACGCGGTGGTGGTTCCGGTTCCCAGCTTCCCGACAAAGCTGCGTCCGGCGGCGATCCCGTGTCGCCGCCCTTATCGACGGCCAGGGGCCACGAGATCTCGGACAGGTTACGAAAAGACCGCCACCGCGTCCACCACCCGGGGGGCAAAAACTCTCCGTAGTGCCGCTAAACACCATCGGACCAGCATCGAAGAAAAGTTGTGATGGGCGTTACACGCTGGGGTTTCTTCCGACCTCGATTCGGCTACCTACCGTTCACCTGACCCGATCGACCACTCGGCGCGCCGACACGAAACGGGCCCGTCAGGCCGTGTGCGGGAGCGGTCCTTCGACCAGCCGCAGCCGGGGCATCATCCCCGCGTCGGCGAACGCGTCGAGGGCCCGCCGCTCGTCGGCGTCCCACACGACGGCGGGTGGCGCGCCCAGCAGGACGCTCACGACGCAGTCGTGGCAGGAAATGCCGCGGACGACACAGCGGTCGCAGTCGACCACCACGGTTTCGATGTCCGCAACCGAAATGTGCGAGACGTCCACTTCGGACAGCTCGGGGATGTCGTTCATGTGCTCCTCCTCACGCCGGGACTGACTACCGGGACTTGCTGAGGAGGACGGTAGGCGACACCACCGACAATTTCCGTCGGTCAGACCCGCGAGAGGCGGCTGACCAGTACCGCGGACGGCGTCGGGTGCGCCCCGCCGCCCCGCACGGAGTCCGCCACGGCGCGGTCGGACGTCGCCACGACCATGGGCCGGCCCGCGGGCTCGGCCGCGACCAGGTTGCGGATCACGTCGTCGGCGAGCACCCCGCGGTCGGAGAACAGCACCCGCACCCCGCGGGGCACCGAAGCCGGGACCGACAGCACGCCCGCGCCGTCGAACACGACCGTCACCTCGGCCGAGGTGCGCGCGGCCAGCGCGGACAGCTGGTGGATCAGCCGGTCGCGCTGGTCGGCCAGCGCGAGCTCGGGATAGCCGGTCTTGGTGACGTTGTAGCCGTCGACGATCAGGTGCACGTTCGGCAGCGCCAGGTAGCGGTCCAACGTGGACACGTCGGCGATCTTGCCGCCCTGGCCGGAGCCGGTGCTGGCGCCGCGGACCATGTCGGCGGGCCGCGCGCCGCGGGCGCCGAGGGCGAGCTCGCGGCGCAGGCCGGTGACCGCACCGTCGATGGTGTCGATGAGCAGCGCCAGCCGCACTTCGTCGGCCTCACGGGCCTCGCGGGCGGACTGGCGGGCGATTTCGGCGTCGCCCACCGCGCGTTCGGCGCGGGCGCGTTCGGTGGCGACGCGCTGGCGTTCGCGCCCGAGCTGGGCGGTCAGGGCGGCGATCTCCTCGACGCGGGCGGCGGACCCGCGCGCCGTCTCCGCCGACGCCGCTTCGGCCGCGTCCTTGGCCTGACGGAGCTGGACGCCTTGCTCGCGAAGGCGCTTCAAGAGCTTCTCGACTTCGCCCTCGCGCTCGCCTCGCACGCTTTCGGCGGCCTTCTTGGCCTCGGCGAGCTCGACGCGCACTTGCATGAGCTCGGCTTCGAGGCGCTGGCTGCGGGCCAGCGCGGCGTCGCGTTCGGCGCGCAGGGCGTTTTCCTCGGCGTTCTTGGCGACGAGCCGGACGCGCCCGGCGGCACCGGACTCACCGAGCAGCACGGCGGCGGCCGCCGCGGCGACCGAGTCGGCGGCGTTGGGGTCGAGCGCGTCGGTGCGGTGCTCGCGCAGCCATTCGATGACGGCGGTCCGGAACTGGGCCGACTCGCCGAGCGCGGCGAGCAGGGCGGCACCGCCGAGCCTGGCCCGCTTGGCTGGGGCGAACTTGGCGACGGGCCGCAGGTGGCGGGGCACATCCGTGGCGGGCAGCTTCGCGACGGCGGCCGCCGAGAGCTCGGCGATCCGGTCGCGGACGGGCTCCGGCAGCGCCGGCCAGGTGGCCGGATCGGGCCGCTCGTCCTGGTCGGCGGACCCCTCGGCCGGGTCGCCGGCCCGGCCCTCGACCTGCTCCGGCCGCGACGCGACACCCGAGGGACCGGCGGGGTCCTCGGGCTGCTCCGGCACGAGCGGCTGCGGGTGCATTGGTCCAGGGTAGGCCCCGGCCCCCCATCACGCGCCGCGCGGCACACGGACCGGGCACGGTCGGAAACCGACAGTGCCCTTCGGGACGCTCCCGAAATTGTCGGTGGTCGCCTCTAAGGTCCCGCACATGAGTTCGATCCAGGCCCAGCTCGCGTTCGACGAGCTCGGAACTCCCTTGCGGGACACGACTTTCGTGGTGTTCGACCTCGAAACGACCGGGGCCGCGCCGGGGCCGTCGGGGATCACCGAGGTCGGCGCGGTGAAGGTCCGCTCGGGCGAGGTGCTGGGCGAGTTCGCGACGCTGGTGAACCCCGGGATGGCGATCCCGCCGCAGATCGTGTCGCTGACGGGCATCACGCAGGCGATGGTCTACGACGCCCCGCCGATCGAGGAGGTGCTGCCGGCGTTCCTGGAGTTCATCGGCGGCTCGGTGCTGGTGGCGCACAACTCGGGGTTCGACACGTCCCACATGCGCGCGGCGTGCGAAGGCCACGGGTACGTCTGGCCGAAGCTGACGGTCGTCTGCACGGTCCGGCTGGCCCGGCGGGTGGTGCCGCGCGACGAGGTGGGCCGGTACAACCTGACGGCGCTGGCCATGCTGTTCGGCGCGCGGACCCGGCCGACGCACCGCGCGCTCGACGACGCGCGCGCGACGGTCGACGTGCTGCACGGGCTGCTGGAGCGCGTCGGCAACCTGGGCGTCCATTCGCTCGAGGAGCTGATGGGGTACCTGCCCGAGGTCACGGTGGCGCAGCGGGCGAAGCGGCACCTGGCGGCGGACCTGCCGTCGGCGCCGGGCGTCTACCTCTTCCGGGGGCCGAAGGAGGAGGTCCTGTACGTCGGCACGGCGAAGGACCTGCGGCGGCGCGTGCGGACGTACTTCACGGGTTCGGAGAACCGGAGCCGGATCCGCGAGATGGTCGCCCTGGCCGAGCGCGTCGACCACGTGGTGTGCTCGCACGCGCTGGAGGCGGAGGTGCGCGAGCTGCGGCTGATCGCGGCGCACCGGCCCGCGTACAACCGGCGGTCGAAGAACCGGCACCAGGGCTGGTGGGTCGGGCTGACGGAGGAGGCGTTCCCGCGGCTGTCGGTGGTCCGGCTGCCGCGGCCGGGGGTGCTGGGCCCGTTCCGCAACCAGGCGGACGCGAAGGCGACGGCGGACACGCTGGCCGGGGCCTCGGGGCTGCGGACGTGCACCCAGCGGATCTCGCCCCGCACGGCGAACGGGACCCCGTGCGTACTGGCGGAGCTGGGGCG
The DNA here is from genome assembly GCF_055633595.1 of Amycolatopsis sp. NPDC114504. NCBI lineage: Bacteria > Bacillati > Actinomycetota > Actinomycetes > Pseudonocardiales > Pseudonocardiaceae > Amycolatopsis > Amycolatopsis sp. NPDC114504. The sequence continues at coordinate 2,390,309 of NZ_JBVKDU010000001.1, forward strand.
CTGCGGAGCGCCGTGCGCGGGGCGGCAGAGCGTGGAGGCGTACGTCCCGGCGGTGGAGTCGGTGTCGGGGCTGATCGCGGGCCTGGATGGCCGTCCCCTGCACGTGGCGGCGGCCCAGGTGGAGCGGCTGGCGGAGGGCAGGCACTACGAGCAGGCGGCCCGCCACCGCGACGAGCTGGCGGGCCTGATCCGAGCACTGGGAAGGGCCCACCGCCAGACGGCGCTGGCGTCGATAGCGGAGCTGATCGCGGCGGCCCCGGACGGCAACGGAGGCTGGGAGCTGTCGGTGATCCGCTACGGCCGCCTGGCCTCGGCGGGAGTGGCCCGGCGCGGGGTGCCACCGATGCCGGTGGTGGAGGCCCTGGTGGCTTCGGCGGAGACGGTGCTCCCCGACCCGGGACCGTTGAGCGGCGCACCACCGGAGGAGGTGGGGGTGCTGCTGCGCTGGCTGGCCCGGCCGGGGGTCCGGCTGGTGCGGACGACGAGGCCGTGGGCAGAGCCGGCCGCGGTGGCGGGCTGGCTGGGCTGGCTGGACCTGGTCTCGACGGCACATTCCCTGGAGCACGTGGGCTGAGGAGAACCGGCTCGGCGCGCGGGGCGGGCTCCGCCCTGTGGCTGAGGGTCGCCGGTCGGCTTTGGCGGGCTGAAGGGCACCGTGGCGATCCAGGCAAGAGCCGAGCCCGACCCACGCGAACCGAGCGGCAGGCCCGCCGAAACGAACCGACCGCGCTCAGGCGACCGAGCGGTCCAGAGCGTCCAGCAGCCACGTGTGCGTGACCCCCATCGGCGCCGGCTCCCCCGTGACCTCTCCCGCCAACTGCCAATACCGCCGCACCCGCGCATCCCGATCAGGCGCCGTCCGGAGGTTCAACGCCCGGCGGAACGAAGGCGTGTCCCCCGCCCCCACCGCCGCCGCGTGGGCCGCCACGAAGCGGTCCAACGCCTCCCCCGGCTCCGGCGCCGCCCCCGAAGCCACCGCCGGGAACGCCAGCGAGCACGCCTCCGCCACCGAAGCGTGCAGCTCACCCAGGTCCGTCACCCGCTCGTGGCCGGTCAGCGTGCTCGCCCGGACGTGGGCGGCCAGTGTCCGGTCGGCCGCCAGCACCACCAGGGACGCATACGCCACCACCTGCCCCGTCGACGGCTGCTCCGGCGGCCGCGGTGCGCTGATGTCCAGGAACATGCGTGCCGTGTCCGGGGGGATCGGGCCCGTCGTCATCGGGTGCCACAAGCGGACCAGCGCCTCGTGCGCCGCGAACCCGTCCCCTACCGCCGTCAGCAGCTCCAGCCGGGCCGCGCGGTCGGCCGGTGCCGACTCCTCCACCGCGCGCAGCACCGAACGCCGCCACGCCAGCGTCGCCACCTCACGATCCAGCGCCGCACGCTCGCAAGCCACCGCCTCGTCCAGCGACCGGGCGCCGGTCAGGACGTCGGTGATCGACCGGAGCCCCAGTCCTAGCCCGCGCAGCCGCCGGACCAGGTTCAGGCGCTCGACCGTCGCCCGGTCGAACCGGCGGTGGCCGCCGACGCTGCGGGCGGGCTCCAGCAGCCCCTCGTCGCAGTAGAAGCGGATCGTGCGGACGGGCACCCCCGTCCGCCGGGCGAGGTCGCCGATCCCGAGTGTGTCTTCGGTCACCTTCGGTCGAACCTCCAGCCGGGTGGAATTCCTACGGTACGGCCATGGACACCCCCAGCCTCGCCGAGGCACTGCACGCCCGCACCGCCGCGTTCGCGGAGACCGTCACCGGCGCCGACCCCGACGCCCGCGTCCCGACCTGCCCGGACTGGCCGCTGCGGGTGCTCGTCGGCCACATCGGCCAGGCGCACCGCTGGTCCGCCGACGTCGTCCGGTCCGGGCCGTCGCCGGTCCCCGACCCGGTCGACGCCGACCCCGGCGCCCCCGCGGCCTGGGCCGACTGGCTCCGCCAGGGCGCCGACGACCTCGCCAAGACGGTCCTCGACGCGGGTGAGACGCCGGTCTGGACGTTCTTCGGTCCGCAACCGGCGAGGTTCTGGCTGCGCCGGATGCTCCACGACACGACGATCCACCACGCCGACGCGGCGCTCGCCACCGGAACGACCGTCGAAATCGCCCCTGACCTCGCGGCCGACGCGATCAGCGAGTGGCTGGAAATGCTGTCCAACCCGGTCACCGCGAGCCTCCGGCCGGACTTCGCCGAGCTGTGCGGCACCGGCCAGACCCTGCAGCTCCGGCCCGGACAGGGCCCGGGCTGGCTGGTCACCCGCGAACCCGGCGGCGTCCGGTGGGCCCGGGAGACGGCCACCGCGGACGTCACCCTCGCCGGCCCCGTCCAGGACCTGCTGCTCGTCCTCACCCGGCGCCGGCCCGCCGCAGACGTCACCATCACCGGTGACCGCGCGCTGGCTGACCATTGGCTGGCGCACAGCGCGGCCTAGGATCGCGGGCGACCCCCGCAGACGAGTCTTGGAGGACCCAGGTGATCACCGCGATCGTGTTGATCCAGGTTGAGGCGGACGCGATCCCGGACGCGGCGCAGGCGATCGCCGACATCGACGGCGTCGGCGAGGTCTACTCGTGCGCCGGGGACGTCGACCTCATCGCCACCGTCCAGGTGTCCGCGCACGAGGAGCTGGCCGACCTCATCCCCGGCCGGATCGGGAAGGTGCCGGGGGTGCTCGACACCGTCACGCACATCGCGTTCCGGTCGTACTCCCGCGCCGACACCGAGCAGGCCTTCGCGATCGGCGCCGAAGATTGAGCGACCTCCCCGAAGAGCTGTCCGACGCCCTGGCCGGGGCGCCGGACGCGAAGGCCGCGTTCGAGGCCCTGCCGCCCTCACACCGGCGCGAATACGTCCAGTGGGTGGCGGAGGCCAAGAAGCCCGAGACACGCGTCTCACGGGCCCAGAAGACCGTCACACGGCTTCGCGGTGGCGACAAAGCCTGACAACGACGAAGGCCACCTCCCGCGGGAGGTGGCCTTCGTCGTGTGCGGAGAACTAGTGGTCCGAGCCCTTGGCGGTCTCGACGCTCTCGATCTCGCCGTGCTCGCCCTGGGTGACGGAATGCCCGTTGCCGTTGCCGTTGCCGTGCCCGTTGCCGTGGGCCCGCTGCAGCGCGACGGTCTCCTCGGCCGGGTCCGGCGACCAGAACGTGCCCGGGACGGCCTGACCGGCCGAGCCCAGCTTGTTCATCTTCTTCGGCACCGAGGCGCCCTGGTACTCGAGCGGGATCGCGTGGCCGTGGCTGTCGACGCCACCGAGCGGCTGGTGGATCTCGATGAACTCACCGTGCGGCAGCCGCTTGATGATGCCCGTCTCGACGCCGTGCTCCAGCACCTCGCGGTCGGCCCGCTGCAGGCCCAGGCAGAGCCGGTAGGTCAGGTAGTAGGCCACCGGCGGCACGATGAGCACGCCGATGCGGCCCGCCCACGTCGTCGCGTTCAGCGAGATGTCGAAGCTGTCCGCGATGATGTCGTTGAAGCCCGACAGCTCGATGACCATGAAGAAGCCCAGCGCCATCGCGCCCAGCGCCGTGCGGACCGGTGCGTCACGGGGCCGCTGGAGCAGGTTGTGGTGCGCGGTGTCCTTGGACAGCCTCCGCTCGAGGAACGGGTAGGCCAGCAGCAGGCCGATCAGGACCGGCATGCCGATCGCGCCGGGGAAGAACACCGCCGGGATCGTGTAGTTCCCGAGGTAGACCTCCCACGCCGGCCAGATCCGGAGCATGCCGTCGGCCCAGGCCATGTACCAGTCGGGCTGCGAGCCCGCCGACACCTGCGCCGGGTTGTACGGGCCGAAGTTCCACACCGGGTTGATCTGGAACAGGCCCGACATCAGCGCCAGCACACCCACGACCAGGGTGAAGAACGCCCCGCCCTTGAGCGCGAAGTACGGCATGATCCGGACGCCGACGACGTTGGTCTCCTTGCGGCGCACGCCCGGGAACTGCGTGTGCTTCTGGTACCAGACCAGCGCCAGATGCGCTCCGACCAGGGCGAGCATGATGCCCGGCAGCAGCAGGATGTGCAGCGTGTACAGGCGCGGGATGATCTGATCGCCCGGGAACTCGCCGCCGAACAGCGCCCAGTGGATCCAGGTGCCCATCACCGGCACCGAGAGCACGATGCCCGAGAGCGTCGCGCGGATACCGGTACCGGAGAGCAGGTCGTCCGGCAGCGAATAGCCGAAGAAGCCCTCGAAGCAGCCCAGGATCAGCAGCAGCCCGCCGATCACCCAGTTGGCCTCACGCGGGCGCCGGAACGCGCCGGTGAAGAAGATGCGCAGCATGTGCACGGCCATCGCCGCCACGAAGATCAGCGCGGCCCAGTGGTGCAGCTGCCGCATGAACAGGCCACCGCGCACGTCGAACGACAGGTCCAGCGTGGTCGCGAAGGCCCGCGACATCTCCAGGCCCTGCATGTTCTTGAAGCTGCCCTGGTAGACGACCTCCTTCATGGAGGGGTCGAAGAACAGCGTCAGGTACACGCCGGTGAGCAGCAGGATGATGAAGCTGTAGAGCGCGATCTCGCCCAGCAGGAACGACCAGTGGGTCGGGAACACCTTGTTCAGCTGGTGCCGCAGGCCCTTGGCCGCGTGGTACCGCTGGTCCGCGTTGTCCGCGGCCTCGCCCAAAGCCTTCTCGACCGGGTTCGACCCCTTGGTCGGCGTGGTGAGTGAACTCATGACTTACGCTCCCAAAAGGCCGGACCGATGGCCTCGATGAAGTCGCCTCGCGCGATCAAGTATCCCTCTTCGTCCACCGTGATCGGTAGTTGGGCCAGCGGACGGGTCGCCGGGCCGAAAATCGGCTTGGCGTAGTGGAGGGCGTCGAACTGCGACTGGTGGCACGGGCACAGGATCCGGTTGGTCCGCTGCTCGTACAGGGAGGTCGGGCAGCCGACGTGGCTGCAGATCTTCGTGTACGCGTAGAGGTCGCCGAAGTTGAAGTCCTCCTGGCCGGCCCGCTTGACCACCTTGGCGGCGTCGGTCGGGCGCAGGCGGATGAGCATGACCGGGTTGTCGATCCGGGTCAGCGCGGCCGCCAGGGCCTCCTGGTCGTTCCGCTCGGACTCGCGGAACGGGAACACGGTCTCCATCGCGCCGGCGTCGAGGTCCTCGGCCTTGAGCAGGGGAACCTCGGTCTCCTTGCCGTGCTCGACCTCGATGGGCTTGCCGGTGTCGCGGCGCAGGTAGACCTTCTCGCCGGGGTAGTTCGGCAGCCAGCCGGTGTGCCAGAGCGACGCCCGGTTGTCGGTGTCCTTCCACGGGTCCTTGATGAAGGACGCGAGCGGCAGCGCCGCGGCCGCGAGGCCCAGCGCGCCGGCACCGGCGATCGCCGAGCGCTTGACCAGCGACCGGCGGGCGATGGTGCTGCGGCTCCCGGCGTCGGCCAGGTGCGCGAGGATCGTCTGGCGGTCGACCTCGGCCGACCCCTTCCCGTCGCCGTCGTGGCGCTCCTGCACCGCGACCTCGGCGGGCACGAACTTCTTCGTGTACAGGATCACGCCGATGCCGAGGCCGAGGATGGCCAGGCCGAGCGTGAGACCGAGCATCGGGGTGTAGAGGCTGTACCAGAAGTGGCCGCTCTCGTTGTCCGGCGCCTCGTACTGCCACGGCCACCAGATGAGCGAGACGACGAACCCGATCCCGGCCAGTGCGGACAGTCCGAACCAGAACGCCACCAGGCGCTCGGCCCGCTTCTCCGCGCGCGTGCCCTCCACGGGCCACGGGGTCGGGTACTCGACGAGCTCGACGCCGTCGAGCGCGCCGCCCAGCTTGACCAGCTGGTCCCGGTCCATCTCCGCCAGCTCCGCCTCCGTCGGCGGCTTAGGCCCCTCGGCACTCATGCCTTCGATCCAATCCACAACGTCGCGCCGATCAGCGCGGCGATCCCGACGATGAAGGCGATCACGCCCTCGGATGCGGGGCCGACCCCGCCGAGGCCGTTACCACCCGGGTTGTTGTTGCCGTCGGACACCGACTTCACGTAGGCGACGATGTCCTTCTTCTCCTCCGGCGACAGCTGCCGGTCGGAGAACTTCGGCATGTTCTGCGGCCCGGTGAGCATGGCCGTGTAGATCTGCTCTTCGCTGGCCGGGTCCAGGTTCGGCGCGTACTTGCCGGCGGACAGCGCGCCGCCGCGGCCGGTGAAGTTGTGGCACGAAGCGCAGTTGAGGCGGAACAGCTCGCCACCGCGGGCCGGGTCGGAGCCGCGCAGGGCATCGCCCTTCTCGGCGGGACGCTGGGCGCCGCCGCCGTGCGCCTGGATGTAGGCGCCGACCGCGTCGATCTCGGCCTCGCTCAGCTTCGGCGGCTTGCGCTCGACCTGCGCCTCCTGGCGCGAGGCGGGCATGCGGCCCGAAGAAGTCTGGAAGTACACCGCGGCGTCGCCGATGCCGATCAGGCTCGGCCCGCGGTCCTGCACGCCCTCGAGGTTCGCGCCGTGGCACGCGATGCAGGTGTTGTTGTAGACCTGCTCGCCGAGGCGCAGCTGCGCCGGGGTGCCCTGGGCCTGCGCGGTCTGCGGCTCGGGGGCGAACACGGCGTACAGAGCGCCGGCGCCCACCAGCGCGATACCGAGCGCGAGCAGGCCGGCGAACCGCCTCCGCAGCTTCGACCGCGCGCGGTAGCGGCGCTCCGACGATTTGGTGCTGGTGGTCATCTTGCGGCAACCCTTGCTGTCAGTTCAGGCCGATGGTGAAGGTGGTGGCGGCTGGGTGGGACCTACGGAAGGAGGTAGATCACACCGAAGAGGCCGACCCACACGATGTCGACGAAGTGCCAGTAGTAGGACACGACGATCGCCGACGTGGCCTGGGCGGGCGTGAACTTGCTCAGTTTCGTGCGGATGAGCAGGTACACGAAGGCGATGAGCCCGCCGATGACGTGCAGGCCGTGGAACCCGGTCGCGAGGTAGAAGACCGTGCCGAACGGGCCGGACGGGATCGTCATCCCCTCTTCGACGAGGTTGTGGTACTCGTTGGCCTGGCCGCCGACGAAGATCGCGCCCATGATCAACGTGATGATGTACCAGCGGCGGAGTCCGTAGACGTCGCCGCGCTCGGCGGCGAACACGCCGAACTGGCAAGTCAGCGAGGACAGCACGAGGATCACCGTGAACGGGATCGCGTACGCCACGTTGAGGTGGAACGGCTCGTCGTGCAGCGGTGGTGGCCACGCGCCGGTCGAGTTCTGCGCCTTGACGGTGAAGAACATCGCGAAGAGTCCGGCGAAGAACATCAGTTCGCTGGACAGCCACACGATGGTGCCGACACTGACCATGTTCGGCCGGTTCAGCGAGTGAACCCGCTGACTGATGGTGGGAGCTGCCGTTGTCACGTCCCGCATTATGTCCTCCCGCACCGCCGTCCCGCCGGGTGGGTCCACGGCAAGTCGCGTGCGGACCCGATCACACTGGGAGCCCGGGAAGGTGAGGGCTACTCATGGGTTTACTCGGACGGCTGCGTGACCTGGTCAAGAAGCGCGAAAGCGCCGGTCTGACGCCTGATACGCCCGGGTTGAAGATCGTCGCCGAGGCCTTCGACCCGGCCGTCGCCGACTCGGCCGTGCTCGCCGGTTCACCCGCCTGGGTCAGCACGGCACCGGCCGTCCTGCGGCACCACCTGCTCCTCCCGCCGGACCGGCTCGCCGAAGCGGCGTCGATCCTCGCCCAGGACGGCTACGACCTGCGGGAACAGGGGATTTCGGGTGACCTGACCCTGGCGCACGCCGTCCGCGTCCAGGTGCTCGACGCCCTGCACTGCGCCCAGGAACGGTCCCGGATGGCCGGTCTGGCGCAGCGGCTCGGGGGCGACGCGCCGGGCTGGGACGCGCTCCAGCCGGAGGCGCCCGCGTGATGTCGGTCTCGGCCGATACGATCGGGCCCGGACGTGTGGTGACGAGAGTGAGGCGGGCTCAATGGGCGAGCGGTCGATGCGGGTCCTGGTGTTCAGCCACAAGGCGGAGGTGCGCGAGGCGATCGTGAACGCGGTCGGCCGTCGGCCCGCCGCCGACCTGGGCCGCGTGGAGTACGTCGAGGCGGACGGGATCGCCGACGTGCTGTCCGAGGTGGACGCCGGCAACGTCGACCTGGCGATCCTCGACGGCGAAGCGCAGCCGACCGGCGGCATCGGCCTCTGCCGTCAGCTGAAGAGCGAGATCGCCGAATGTCCCCCGATCGTGGTCGCGGTGCGGCGCAAGGACGACCGGTGGCTGGCGACGTGGTCGCAGGCGGACGCCGTGCTGGTGCACCCGCTGGACCCGTTGACCGCCGCGGAGACCGTCGCCGACGTGCTGCGCGCGCGACGGGTCCCCGTCGTGAACGGTTGAGCCCGGTGACCACCCCGGTCCCCCGCACCTGGCCGCCGTTGCTCAAGCAGCTCGTCGCCCGCGTCGACCTGTCCGAAGAGGACACGGCGTGGGCGATGGACCAGATCATGAGCGGCGCGGCGAGCCCGGCCCGGATCGCCGGGTTCGCGGTGGCGCTGCGCGCCAAGGGCGAGACGCCGTCGGAGATCGCGGGCATGGCGGCGACGATGCTGGCGCACGCCAAGCGGGTCGAGCTGGACCGCCCGGCGGTCGACATCGTCGGCACCGGCGGCGACGGCTCGAACTCGGTGAACATCTCGACGATGGCGACGATCGTCACAGCGGCGGCCGGCGCCCCGGTGGCCAAGCACGGCAACCGCAGCGCGTCGTCGAAGTCCGGCGCGGCGGACGTGCTGGAGGCGCTCGGCGTCACGATTTCGCTGCCGCCGGAGGACGTCCGGCGCAGCCTCACCGAGGTCGGTGTGGGGTTCTTCCTGGCGTCGGCGTTCCACCCGGCGCTGCGGCACGCGGGCCCGGTCCGCGGCGAGCTCGGCATCCCGACGACGTTCAACCTGCTCGGCCCGCTGACCAACCCGGCCCAGCCGGGCAGCGCGCTGATCGGCTGCGCGTACGAGGACAAGACGCACGTGCTGGCCGAGGTGTTCGCCCGGCGGGGGACGCGCGCCCTGGTCGTCCGCGGCGACGACGGCCTGGACGAGATCACGACGACGACCACCTCGTCGGTGTGGGTGGTCTCGGACGGAATGGTGACCCGGACGTCGTTCGACCCGGCTTCGGTGGGCATCCCCCGTGCCACGGCGGCCGACCTGCGCGGCGGCGACGCGGCGGCGAACGCCGAGGTGGTCCGCGAGCTGGTGGGCGGCAAGCCCGGCCCGGTCCGCGACGCGGTGCTGATCAACGCGGCCGCGGCACTGGCGGCGTTCACGGGCTTCTCGGGGTCCCTCGAGGACGATCTGCGCAGCGGACTGACGCGGGCGGCCGAGGCCATCGACTCCGGAGCCGCCGCGGCGGTCCTGGACCGCTGGATCGCGTTCGCCTGAGCGCGCTCAGCCGCGGAAGGCCGTCCGGTACGACGTCGGGCTCGTCCCCCGCAGCCGGCTGAACTGGTGGCGCAGCGCCGCCGCCGACGCGTACCCGCAGGCCGTCGCGATGTCCTCCACCGACAGGCGGCCCTCCTCCAGGAGCGCCTGAGCGCGGTCCAGGCGCCGCTCGGTCAGCCAGCGGTGCGGTGTCGTGCCCGTGGCCGCCGAAAACCGCCGCAGGAACGTCCGCTCGCCCAGGCCGCTGCGCCGGGCCAGCTCGGCCACCGTGAACGGCTGGTCCAGCCGCCGCTCGACCCACTCCAGGGACTCCGCCACCACCGAGTCGTCCGGCACGGACGGCACCGGCGCCTGGACGAACTGCGCCTGCCCGCCCGCCCGGAACGGCGCCGCCACCATCCGGCGGGCCAGCGTCGTCGCCGCCGTGACGCCGCGCAGCCGCCGGACGAGGTGCAAGCACAGGTCGACCGCCGCGACCGTGCCCGCGCTCGTCAGGATCCCGCCGTCGTCGGCGTACAGCGCCTGCGTGTCCACCGACGCCGTCGGGAAGCGGGCGCGGAACTCCGCCTCGTACACCCAGTGGACCGTGCAGCGACGGCCGTCGAGCAGGCCCGCGTAGCCCAGCGTGAACACGCCCGCGCAGAACCCCGCGACCCACGCGCCCCGCACCGCCGCGTCGCGCAGGACGTCCAGCACCGGCGCGGGCGGCGGTTCCGTCCGGGGCGCGCACGTCGGCACGATCAGCAGCTCGGCCGACGCCGCGAAGTCCAGGCCGCGAAGCCCGGTCAGCCCGAACCCCGACCAGCTGGCCACCGGCGCCCCCGTGGGCGAGCAGACCCCGAACTCCCAGCCCTCGATGCCGTCGGCGCTGCGGTCGGTGCCGAAGACCTCGCACGCGACCCCCAGCTCGAACGGCGAAACGTGGTCCGCGAGCACCACCGCGACCCGGTTGACGTCCATGCCGGCCAGCATGTCACAAGTTTTGCGGTCGTTGTCATCTCTGACACTGGTTGACCGAGGGCGACCGGACGAACCTGAACGCCATGACGAACTCCGAAACCCGCCCGCTGCTCCAGTGGTCCGCGGCGATGGCGATGTCCGGCACGATCGGCGCCGTCGTCCTCGAGAGCGGCGCGGCCGCGCCGGCTGTGGCCTTCGCCCGCTGCTTCGTCGGCGGGACGCTGCTGGTCCTCTGGTGCCTCGCCCGCGGCTGGCTGCCGGCCTGGCGGCCGTCGAAGCGCGACCTTGGGCTGGCCGTCCTCGGTGGCCTGTTCCTGGTCGGCAACTGGGTGCTGCTGTTCGCGTCCTACGCGCTGTCGTCGATCTCGGTCAGCACGGTCGTCTACCACACCCAGCCGCTCATCCTGGTCGGCCTGGCGGCGGCGTTCCTCGGCGAGAAGGTCGCCAAGAGCCACCTGGTCCGGGCCGCGATCGCGTTCGGCGGCGTGACGCTGATCTCCCTGTCCGCGCACGGCGAGGACGGCAAGCCCGTCCAGCTGGCCGGGATCGGGCTGGCTCTCGGCGCGGCCCTGCTCTACGCCGGCGCGTCCTTCGTCGCGAAGCAGCTGAAGCACATCCGCCCGCACCTGCTCGCGGCCGTGCAGACGACGGTCGGCGCGGTCCTGCTGGCGCCCGTGCTGCTCGTCACGCCGTTGCCGACGGCTCCGCGCGAGCTGCTCTGGCTGGTGCTGCTGGGCACCGTCCACACCGCACTGATGTACGTCCTGATGTACGCGAGCATCGGCAAGCTGCCGACCACGACCGTGGCGCTGCTGTCCTACCTCTACCCGGTGGTCGCCGTGCTGGTGGACATCGCTTTCTACGGCCACCGCCCGACCTGGCCCGAGGCACTGGGGATGCTCGCAGTACTGGCCGCCGCGCTGAGTCCTCAGCGGGGCGGCCAGTCAGCGAAGACAGTGTCCGATCGAAAGCGGCGGGTCAGTCGTGCGACGGACCCGTGTGGTACTCGAACACCAGCCCGCCGATCGTGATGAGCAGCGCGACCAGCGCGATCACGAGCAGCCAGATGTGGAAGAACGCCAGCGCCAGCGCGGCGAGCGCCGCGGTGGCCGCCATGGAGACCGGCCAGTAGCTGCCCGGGCTGAAGAAGCCCAGCTCGCCGGCACCATCGCTGATCTCGGCGTCCTCGCGGTCTTCCGGGCGCGGTTCGATGCGCCGGGCGACGAACTGCATGTAGCTGCCCGCGAGGAACGCCAGGCCACCGGTCAGGAACAGCGAGACGATGCCCACCGGCTCGGGCCCGTGGGTGGCGGCCAGCGCGGTCCACACCCAGTACACCGCCGCCATGAACACGGCGAAGGTCGCCACGATGAAGAAGATGCGGGCTTCGGCCTTCATGGGTCTTTCCCTACTCCCTGTGTGACTGCGGCGTCAGTTGGACGCGCTGCGCGCTGTGCGGTCGGTGTTGAACGGCTGGGTGGTCACCGCGTGCGGGGTGCACAGCTCGCCGCAGTTCATCTTCGAAAGCGCCTCGGACGCGGTGAACGTCTGGCCGGTGGCCGGGTTCACCTGCTTGCGCAGCGCGATGTACGCGTCGTACTTGTCCGGCGACAGCGCGCGGACCTCGAAGTTCATCACCGAGTGGTAGGTACCGCACAGCTCCGCGCACCGGCCGACGAAGGAGCCTTCGCGGTCGATCGTGTTCTGGAAGGAGCTGTCCTGGTTGTTCTTGTCCGGGTTCGGCATGACGTCCCGCTTGAAGTTGAACTCCGGGACCCAGAACGAGTGGATGACGTCGGTGGAGATCAGGTCGTACTGGATGACCTTGCCGACCGGGAGCACCAGCAGCGGGATCTCGCCGGACGAGCCGACCGTGCTGACCTGGCCGCTGCCGTCGGGCTTCGCCGCGTTCGCGTCCTCGTACTTGAACTCCCAGTTCCACTGGAAGGCCACGATCTGGACCTTGACGTCCGGGTTCGGGACCTTGTCCAGGACCTTCGACTCCGTCGTCGCGGTGAAGAAGAACAGGACGCAGACCATGATCGTCGGGACGACGACCGTGAACAGCTCGAGCGGGATGTTGTACTGGAACTGCCGGGGCAGCTCCTCCGGCTCGCCGTCGGCCGTCTTCTTCTTGCGGTGGAACGTCGCGGTCCAGAAGATCAGGGCCCACACGATGGCGCCGACGACCAGCGCGGCCACCACGGTCCAGGTCCACAGCGTGCGCATCTCGTCGGCCTGGCGCGTGACGCCCACCGGCCAGCCGAACCGCAGGATCTCGTCGCCGGAGCAGCCCGTCGCGGTCAGCGCGACCAGCACGGCCAACGCGGCTACGCGCACGGTCCGCTTCCCCAGGGTGCGCTTGGGTTGTCCCACTGCGCCTCGCCCTTTCACCCAGAGCCTCCTACGACAGATCTTTGTGACAGGCCGGAGCCTAGCCGAGTTCACGCTCCCCGCTGACCAAGGGGTAACCGATGACGCGCGTGGTACTCGCCACGGCGTGCCCGGCATACTGGGCGCTCCCCAGCCCCACGAAGACCCTGAAGGTGTGTGAGTACCCGTGTGCGGCCTGCTTGGACTGATCTGCGCGACCGAGACCGGCGCGGCGAACGCGCGTGACGCCGTCGGCGCGGCCATGCGCTGCCAGCGCCACCGCGGCCCCGACGAGCAGGACACCTGGGCCGACGCCGAGGTCGTCTACGGCTTCAACCGGCTCGCCTTCATCGACGTCGAGCACGCCCACCAGCCGCTGGTCTGGGGGCCGCCGGAGGCGCCGGGCCGCTACACGATGAACTTCAACGGCGAGATCTACAACTACCTGGAGCTGCGGGCCGAGCTGGCCGAGCAGCACGGGGCGAAGTTCGAGACCGAGGGCGACGGCGAGGCCATCGTCGCGGGCTTCCACTACCTGGGTGCCGACTGGGTCAAGCGGCTGCGCGGGATGTTCGCCTTCATGATCTGGGACTCCCAGGAGAAGCGGGTCTTCGGCGCGCGCGACCCGTTCGGCATCAAGCCGCTCTTCTACTCGGCCGGCCCCGGCGGGGTGGCGTTCTCCAGCGAGAAGAAGAGCCTGCTGGAGCTGTCGGACGTCCTCGGCGTCGCGCAGGAGCTGGACCGCAAGGCCCTGCAGCACTACCTCGTCCTGCAGTACGTGCCCGAGCCGGAGTCGCTGCACACCGCGATCCGCCGCGTCGAGTCCGGCACGTCGTTCGAGGTCGCCCCCGGCGGCGAGGTGGCGTTCACCCGCTACTTCCACCCGCAGTTCACCGCGAAGCCGGTGAACACCCAGGCCGAGGCCGAGGAGCTGCACCAGCGCATCGCCGATGTGATGCGCGACTCGGTCGGCAAGCACATGATCTCCGACCCGGACGTCACCGTCGGCGCGTTCCTCTCCGGCGGCATCGACTCCACGGCCACCGCCACGCTGGCCAAGGAGCACAACCCGAACCTGATCGCGTTCACCACCGGGTTCGAGCGCGAGGGCTACTCCGAGGTCGACGTCGCCGCCGAGTCGGCCGCCGCGATCGGCGTGAAGCACGTGGTCCGGACGGTGTCGGCGGACGAGATGATGGAGGCGCTGCCGCTCATCGTCTGGTACCTCGACGACCCGGTGGCCGACCCGGCGCTGGTCCCGCTGTGGTTCATCGCCCGCGAGGCCCGCAAGCACGTCAAGGCGGTGCTGTCCGGCGAGGGCGCGGACGAGCTGTTCGGCGGCTACACGATCTACGGCGAGCCGATCTCGCTGGCACCGTTCGAGAAGATCCCGGGCGGCATGCGGAAGCTGATCGGCAAGGTCTCCACGAAGATCCCGGAGGGCACCCGCGGCAAGGACCTGCTGCGCCGCGGCGCGCTGCCGCTGGAGGACCGCTACTACGGCAACGCCCGCAACTTCCGCGACGACCAGCTGCGCAACGTGCTGAAGACCTACCAGGAAGGCGTCGGCTTCAAGGACGTCACGGCGCCCTGGTACGACGTCTCGCGCGGCTGGGACCCGGTGGCCCGCATGCAGCACGTCGACCTCTACACGTGGCTGCGCGGCGACATCCTGGTCAAGGCCGACAAGGTGACCATGGCGAACTCGCTGGAGCTGCGGGTGCCGTTCCTCGACGCCGAGGTGTTCAAGGTCGCGGCGTCGATCCCGCTGGACCAGAAGCTGGCCCACGGCACCACGAAGTACGCGCTGCGCCAGGCGCTGGCCAAGATCATCCCGGCGCACGTGCTGAACCGCCGCAAGCTCGGGTTCCCGGTGCCGATCCGGCTGTGGCTGCGCAACGAGATGTACGACTGGGCCAAGGGCATCATCTCGGATTCGAAGACCGAGGAGCTGCTGGACAAGAAGGCGATCCTGGCGCTGCTCGAGGAGCACAAGGCGGGTCAGCTGGACCGCAGCCGCCAGCTGTGGGCGCTGATCGTGTTCATGCTCTGGCACGGCATCTTCGTCGAGCACCGCATCAAGCCCGAGATCCCGGAGCCGGTGTACCCGGTCAAGCTCTGAGCTCCGCCGCGGCCGGTCGTGAGTGGGAAACAGGGTTAGAACACTGTTTCCCACTCACGACCACGGGCGTCAGGCGGGCAGGACCGCCGAGATCTCGTCCGCCGCGTCCGGGCCGAAGGCCTCGCCGATGCGGGCCAGCGCGTCCGCGCGGTCGAACGTCCACTCCTGGGTGCCCACGGTCTCCAGCACCAGCACCGCGATCAGCGAGCCGAGCTGGGCCGCGCGCTCGACGTTCAAGCCGCCGTCGAGACCCGCCAGGAAGCCCGCGCGGAAGCCGTCGCCGACGCCCGTCGGGTCGGCCTTCGCGCGCTCGGGGACCGCGCCGATCTGCAGGGCGACGAAGTCCTTGCCGACGATCTCGACGCCCTTCTCGCCCAGCGTCGTGATCCGCAGGCCGACCTGGTCGAGCACGTCGGCCTCGGTCCAGCCCGTCTTCTGGAGCAGCAGCTCCCACTCGTAGTCGTTGCTGAAGAGGTACTTCGCGCCGGCCACGAACGCCCGCGCCTGCTCGCCGCTCATCCGCGCCAGCTGCTGCGACGGGTCGACGGCGAACTCGTACCCGCGCTGGCGGCACTCCTCGGCGTGGCGGACCATGCCCTCCGGGTCGTCCGGGCTGATCAGCACCAGGCTGAGCGTGCCGGCGCGCTCGGCGATGGGCTGCAGCTCGATGTTGCGGGACTCGGCCATCGCGCCGGCGTAGAACGTCGCGATCTGGCAGAGGTCCTCGTCGGTCGTGCAGACGAACCGCGCGGTGTGCGCGACCTCCGAGACGTGCACCCCGGACGTGTCGACGCCGTGCCGCTCCAGCCAGGACCGGTAGTCCGCGAAGTCGGCGCCCACCGCGCCCACGAGCACCGGCTGCACACCGAGCACCCCGAGACCGAAGGCGATGTTCGCGCCGATGCCGCCGCGCCGGACCACGAGGTCGTCGGCGAGGAAGCTCAGCGAAACCCGGTGCAGCTGCTCGGCGACCAGCTGCTCCGCGAACCTGCCCGGGAAGTGCATCAGGTGGTCGGTTGCGATACTGCCGGACACTGCGATCCTGGCCTTGTCTGCCACCGCTGCTCCTTGTGTGGTCGACCTCACGGCAAATGGCACGAAGTTACCCCCGGGTCATGACCCAACCGGGTAGTTCGCGCACGCCCAGCCGACACTACCGGCTGGTACTCCTTCTCCAGTCGAGAGCGGCTCAATAGCGTTACGAATCGTGAACGCCGTCACCGAACCCGAGACCCTGTCCGAGCTGATCGCCGACTGCGCGCTCATCCCGGCGACGCTCCAGGCGGAAGACCTCCCGCTGCCCCGTGTCACGGCCAAGCCGTGGCAGGTCGACGAGGCGTGCCACGCGCAGGTCGCGGAGCTCGACGCCTACGTGTAAGCCCCCTCGAGAACGGAAAAGGCCCCGCCCTCCGAACGGAGGCGGGGCCTTTTCGCGTGGCGCTGTGGACTCAGTGGAACGAGTCGCCGCAGGCGCAGGAGCCGGTGGCGTTCGGGTTGTCGATCGTGAAGCCCTGCTTCTCGATCGTGTCCACGAAGTCGATGACGGCTTCCGACACGTACGGCGCGCTCATCCGGTCGACGGCGACCTTGAGGCCGTCGAAGTCGCGGAACAGGTCGCCGTCGAGCGAGCGCTCGTCGAAGAACAGCTGGTAGCGCAGGCCCGCACAGCCACCGGGCTGGACGGCGATGCGCAGGTGCATGTCGTCGCGGCCCTCCTGCTCGAGCAGGGCCTTCGCCTTGGAAGCCGCGGTGTCGGTCAGCGTGACGCCGTGGGTTTCTTCGGCGGTCTCGGCCTGCGTCGCGCCGGCGTGCTCAGCGGTCGTCATGGCACTCCCTCTAAGTTCGAACTCACTGCGGATACTCCTCGTGCTGAGCGTTCAACACCCGGAGCGTCCGTTCTGTTCCCCCACCATGGTCGCACATCGATCGACCTGGTGAACGGCGGCGTGACGCCTGCAATACCCTGGTGAGGTGAGGTTCCTGCGCCGAAGCACCACAGACACCGCCGCCGACGAGCCGGAAGCGACGGAAGCCGTCGACGTCAGCGGCAAGTCGTACACGCCCGGTAAGGGCAAGGCTACGCCGAAGCGACGCGACGCCGAGGCGAAGCGGCGCGGCCCGGTGGCCCCGCCGCCCACCTCCATGCGCGAGGCGATGAAGCGCAACAAGGAGCTCCGCAAGACGAACCCGCAGACGAAGGAAGACCGCCGCGCGGCGGCCAAGCTCCGCCGCGACCGCATGATGGCGGGCGACGACAAGTACCTGCTCCCGCGCGACCGCGGCCCGGTGAAGGCGTACGTCCGCGACCTGGTCGACACGCGGCGCAACCTCCTCGGCCTGTTCATGCCGCTGGCGATCCTGGTGTTCCTGGCCCTGCTGGTGCCGCTGCCCCAGGTCCAGTCGTACATCACGCTGCTGTGCACGGCGATGCTGCTGGTGATGGCGATCGAGGGCTTCGTGAACGGCCGCAAGATCGCGAAGCTGGCGCGGGAGAAGTTCCCGAAGGAGGCGATCGCGGGCCGCTCGATCGGCTGGTACGCGTTCGTCCGGGCCTCCCAGATCCGGCGGCTGCGGGTGCCTAAGCCGCGGCTGAAGCCGGGGGATCCGATCCCGAACTGAGCGGTTCTTGAGAAGCCGGGTGGAGCGAGCCTCCACCCGGCTTCTTGCTGCACGCGATAGAGTGTCGAATCAGGATCAGCCGCGTTTGCTGCTGATGCAGCGCCTCGCTGACCTGCTGACAGCCCAGGTCACCCGGGAACAGGCGCTGTTGGCACGCGCCAGCAAGAGCTGGATCACCACCGCGTTGCGCCACGACCGGTCGGTAAGGAAGTCCCGGGCCTGCCGACGGTAGGGGCGTTCGCGTGTCGTTCGAAGTCGTCCTGTCCCGCGTCGCCGGGATGTCCGCGGCCGGCCTCTGGGCCATCGCCGCCATCCTCGTCATCGTCTTCCTCGGCGCCTGGCTGATCTACCGCCTCCACCTTGCGAAACGCAAGGACGGCGAGCGCTTCCGCCTCAAGCTGCCGTTCTTCGAGATCGAGACCGGCCCGCCGGCCGAGAAGAAGGACGAATGAAGCTGGAGTCACTCCAGGATCGTTAGCAAAGCAAACGATTACCGCCTAAGCTCGCACCCATGGAGTTTCGTCGTCTCGGCCGTAGCGGCCTCAACGTCAGTGAGATCTCGTACGGGAACTGGCTCACCCACGGTTCCCAGGTCGAAGAAGACCAGGCGCACGCCTGCATCAAAGCCGCCCTCGACGCGGGCATAACCACGTTCGACACCGCCGACGTCTATGCCAACACCGCCGCCGAATCGGTCCTGGGCCGCGGGCTGAAGGGGCAGCGGCGCGAGAGCCTGGAGATCTTCACCAAGGTCTTCTGGCCCACCGGCCCCAAGGGCCCCAACGACAAGGGCCTGTCCCGCAAGCACATCATGGAGTCGGCCAACGCGTCCCTCGAGCGGCTCGGCACCGACTACCTCGACCTCTACCAGGCGCACCGGTTCGACCGGACCGTCCCGCTGGAAGAGACCATGCTCGCCTTCGCCGACCTCGTCCGCCAGGGCAAGGTGCTCTACGTCGGCGTCTCCGAGTGGACCGCCGAGCAGATCAGCCGCGGTGCCGCCCTCGCGCGGGAGCTGAAGATCCCCTTCGTCTCCAACCAGCCGCAGTACAACATGCTCTGGCGCGTCATCGAGGACCAGGTCATCCCCGCTTCCGAGCGCGAAGGCCTGAGCCAGATCGTCTGGTCGCCGATCGCGCAGGGCGTCCTCACCGGGAAGTACAAGCCCGGCGCCGACTTCCCCGCCGGCTCGCGGGCCACCGACGAGAAGGGCGGCGCCAACATGGTCGCCCGGTTCCTCGACGAGAACGTCCTCAAGCGCGTCGCCGAGCTGGAGCCGCTCGCCAAGCAGGCTGACCTGAGCCTCGCTCAGCTGGCCGTCGCTTGGGTGCTGCAGAACCCGAACGTCGCCTCGGCGATCATCGGGGCTTCGCGCCCGGAGCAGGTGCACGAGAACGTCAAGGCCGCCGGCAAGAAGCTCGACGCCGACCTGCTCAAGGCCATCGACGACGTCCTCGGTGACGTCGTCGAGCGCGACGCGAGCCTGACCAAGAGCCCCTAATCCTGGTTGATCCGCCCCTGGACCGGCACCCCGAGGTCGAACGCGTCCTCGGGGGCCATCCGGGGCTCGAGCCCGAACCCGCGCAGGAGGCGGCTGGCCCCGGCCAGCCGGTCGCCGCCGCGGCCGGGCACCCGCGCGGGGGCCAGCCCGCGCGATGTCAGCAGCGTCTCGACGTCGTCGATCAGCTGGTACGGGTCGCAGTCAGCCACGGACCCAGGTCTCCCCCGTGATCCGCTCGTAGACCTCGGTGTAGCGCTGCCTCGTCTGCTCGACGATGTCCGCCGGGATCTCCGGCCCGGGCGGGGTCTGGTCCCAGCCCGTCGAACGCGACCAGTCGCGGACGAACTGCTTGTCGAACGCGTGCTGCGGACGGCCCGGCTCCCACTCGTCGGCGGGCCAGAAGCGCGACGAGTCCGACGTCAGGACCTCGTCGCCGAGGGTCAGCGTGCCGTCGGCGTCGAAGCCGAACTCCAGCTTCGTGTCCGCGATGATCACGCCCTGCTTCGCCGCGTGCTCGGCGCCCTGTGTGTAGATCTCCAGCGTCAGCTCGCGAAGCCGCTTCGCGGTGTCTTCGCCGATCTCGTTCAACACCTCGTCGAAGGTCATGAACTCGTCGTGGCCGGTGTCGGAGATCTTCGTCGTCGGCGTGAAGATCGGCTCCGGCAGCTTGTCGCCCTCGACCAGGCCCGGCGGCAGCGCGACGCCGGAAATCGCCCCGTCGCGCTGGTACTCGCGCAGGCCCAGACCGGCGAGGTGGCCGCGTGCGATGCACTCGACCTGGACCATCTTCAGCGGCTTGCAGCGCATCGCGCGCCCGGCGAACTGCTCCGGGACGTCCGTCGTCGACACGACGTGGTTCGGGACCACGCCGGACATCCGCTCGAACCACCACGCCGACAGCTGGTTGAGCAGCGCGCCCTTGTCGGGGATCGGCGTCGGCAGCGAGACGTCGTAGACCGAGACGCGGTCGGACGCGACGAGCAGGATGTCCCCGCCGTCGAGTTCGTACAGGTCACGGACCTTGCCCGCGTGGATGTGCTTCATTCGCCGTCCTCAGTCGTGTACTCGTAGAAAACCCAGTGGTCGGGCAAGGCGGCGGACTCACCGTACTCGACGACCGTCCCGTCGGCCGCCAGGAAGGTGCTCCGGCCCAGCAGCACCGGCGACCCGGCGGGCAGCCCCAGCTCGGCCGCCTCCTCCTCGTCCGCGCGGCCCGCCGCGTGCCGTTCCTGCGTCGTCACGATCTTCGTGCCGAGCCGCGCGGCCGCGTGGGCCGAGGTGCCCTCGACGATCCGGTCGGGCACCAGCAGCGCCGGCGCCTTGGCCGACAGCGCGCCGTCGAACCACGACGTCGACGTCGACAGCGGCCGCGAGTCCGGCCCGTAGGTGGTGCGCCGCCGGCGGATCGCCGGGGCGCCCTCCTCCAGGCCCAGCGCGGCCGCGGCGCGATCGGAGACCTGCTCGAGGCCGGCCGACCGGATCACGGCGAAGTGGCCGGGTGGGTAGATGCGGCCGCTGCGGGCCGAAGCGGCGCTGCGGTCGCGCGCCGTGCGGTGCAGGCCGCCGCGGTCGACGACCGTGCCGACACCGCGCACGGGGCGCACGAGCCCCTGCGAGCGCAGCGTGGCCAGGACCTTGGTGGCCGTCGCCATGGCGACGGCCCACGTGCGCGCGATCTCGCGGGCGGACGGCACCGCGTCGCCCTCCTGCAGCCGGCCGGACAGGATGTCTTCACGAATCCGGCCCGCGATCTGCAGGTACGGCGGCTCAGGACGATCGAGGGTGGGCAAGGCGGCTCCTCACGCCGGAAATCACGCACAAGTGTTCTAGCACGCCGGAGTGTGTCCCACAAAGGCCTGTTCAGAACCACCCAGGTGTACTAGTACACGTGCTGGACTGCGCTCTAGTGCGCAAGTTACCCTCGAAAGTGTGTCCCCGCCCACAGCACACAGCGGTTCGAGCGGCCCGGGCCTCGAGGAACTCCTCGAGGAGCTCCGGCGCCGCAAGTGGGTATTGCACCTGTTCGGCGGCCGCGAGGCCCCGGAGCTCTACGCCGCGGTCCACACCTGGCCGACCTGCGCCGACGTCATCGTCCTCCGGGACGAGCACCGCGCCAGCGCCTACCGAGTACCGACCTTTCCCGGCACCGACGTGTTCAGCCCTCGGGTGGTGACCTGGCAGTACCACGCCACCCCGGTCTGGACGCTGCGGGCGGTGCTCACGCTCGCGGAGCCCGGCACCCCGGGCGCGCCGCTGCAGGCGCTGCGGCCACAGCCGCAGTGCCACATCCCGCCGGAGCTGCGTCACGACGTGATGATCCGGCCGACGAGCACCACGCCCGAGTCCGCCCGGGAAAAGGACGACGGTGGCGGCCCGCCCGCGTGCGCCTAGCGGTTTTCAGGCTCGGCGGGCGAGCAGCCGCTCCGCGACCACCAGGTCGTGGGGATAGGTGATCTTGAGGTTCTCGGGAGCCCCCGGGACCCAGCGGATCGGCAGGGAGGAGAACCGCTCCATGCACGACGAAGTGTCCGTCCCGAGAAAGCCTTCCCGCTCGGCCTGTTCGTAGGCCTCGAGCAGCGGTCCGGCCCGGAAGCCCTGAGGCGTCTGGACGCGGATCGCGCCGGGCACCTGGGCGACCAGGTGCCCGGCATCCACCCCGACGACGTCGTCAGCGGCCAGGCCCGGCACAGCCCCCCCGTCCTCGCGTGTCCGGGTCAGCACCGCTTCGACCAGCTGTGGGTGGACCAGCGGCCGGGCCGCGTCGTGCAGCAGCACGGCGTCGACCCGGCCGCCTGCGATTCTCGGGGCGAGGTGGCGCAGCGCGTTGAGCTCCGACGCCTGGCGGGTGTCGCCGCCGGGCACGATCTCGACGCCGTCGCCGGCCACCTCGTCGGCGAGTTCCCGGTCCTGCGGCCGGATCACCAGCACCAGCACCCCGATGCCCGGGACGCGCTTGAAGGCGTCCAGCGACCAGGCGACCACCCGCCGGCCGGCCAGGGGCAGGTAGACCTTGTTCAGCTTCGCGCCGACACGGGTGCCCGCGCCGCTGGCCAGCACCACCGCGGCCGCCGTCGTCTCCACGAGCCGCGAGACTACCGGCCGCGTCCCACCGGTAGGTTGGCCACAGCGTTGCAGTGGACGTTGCCGTGCACGAGAAAGGGCCTGGTGTGGAGCCGGAAGACATCGAGTTCCCCGAGATCACCCCGCCCGACGACCACGCCCGGTCCGACGCGATCGCCCTGCACGACAAGCTGGTCAAGCCGGCCGGGTCGCTGGGCAGGCTCGAAGAGCTGGGTGTCTGGATCGCGGCCTGCCAGGGCCAGTCGCCGCCGCGGCCGTTCACCCGGCCGCGCGTGATCGTCTTCGCCGGTGACCACGGCATCGCCGCGAAGGGCGTCTCCGCCTATCCCGCCGAGGTCACCGCGCAGCTGCTGGGCACGATGCTGACCGGCGGCGCCGCGATCAACGTCCTGGCCGCCGCCGCGGGGGCGAGCGTCCGCGTGGTCGACATGGCCGTCGACACCGAGGCACCCGCGACACGCTCGATCGGCGAGTACAAGGTCCGTCGCGGCTCCGGGTCCATCGACGTCGAGGACGCCCTGACCGCCGACGAGGTCAAGGCCGCGGTCCGCGCCGGGATCGCGATCGCCGACGCCGAGGTCGACGGCGGCGCGGACCTGCTCATCCCCGGTGACCTGGGGATCGGCAACAGCACGCCCGCGTCGGTACTGGTGGCGGCGCTGACCGGCACCGAGCCGGTCGCGGTGGTCGGTCGCGGCTCCGGCATCGACGACGACGCGTGGATGCGCAAGGCGACGGCGGTGCGCGACGCGCTGCGCCGGGCCCGCGCGGTCCTGGCCGACCCGATCGCCCTGCTGCGCACCACGGCGGGCGCGGACCTCGCGGCGATGGCCGGGTTCCTGGCCCAGGCCGCGGTCCGCCGGACGCCGGTGGTGCTGGACGGGCTCGTCGCGTGCGCCGCGGCGCTCGTCGCCGAGGACCTGGCTCCCGGCGCGCGACGCTGGTGGGTGGCCGGGCAGCGAACCGCCGAACCCGCTCACTCGCTCGCGCTGGAGCACCTGGACCTCGGCCCGCTGCTGGAGCTGGACGTCCGCCTCGGTGAGGGCACCGGCGCCGTGACGGCGTTGCCGCTGCTGATGATGGCCGCCCGCGTCCTCGCCGAAACCGCGACGCACGAGCAGGCCGGCGTCTCCGGCCCGGTCATCCCGGCCACCGCCTCCTGAGCACGCGGAAAGGGCCCCGCACGGGAAGTGCGGGGCCCTTTGCCGTGGTCAGGCCAGCGGGACCATCCAGTGGTCGGCGTCGGGACGGGTGCCCTCCTGGATCCCCGTCAGCTCTTCGCGCAGCTTCATCGTCAGCGTGCCCGGCTGCCCGTCGGCGATCGTGAACTCGCCGCCCGCGTGCTTGACGTGCCCGACCGGCGTGATCACCGCCGCCGTGCCGCACGCGAACGTCTCGGTCAGCTCGCCCGAAGCCGCCGCCTTCTCCCACTCGTCGGTGGAGATGCGGCGCTCCTCGATCTTGTAGCCGAGCCGCGAAGCGAGCTGCAGCAGCGACTTGCGGGTGACGCCGGGCAGCAGCGAGCCGGTCAGCTCGGGCGTGACCACCCGGGCGTTCTCGCCGGAGCCGAAGACGAAGAACAGGTTCATCCCGCCCATCTCCTCGACCCAGCGCCGCTCCACCGCGTCGAGCCAGACGACCTGGTCACAGCCCTTTTCGACGGCCTGCGCCTGCGCCACGAACGACGCCGCGTAGTTGCCGGCGCACTTGGCCGCGCCGGTGCCGCCGGGTGCCGCGCGGACGTACTCCGTCGACAGCCAGACGCTCACCGGCTTCACGCCGCCGGAGAAGTACGAGCCGGCCGGGGACGCGATGACCGCGTACACGTAGTCGGCCGCCGGGCTGTTGACGCCGAGCCCGGTGGACGTCGAGATCATGAACGGCCGCAGGTAAAGGGAATCACCCTGGCGGGTGGGCACCCAGCGGCTGTCCACGGCGACGAGCTCCCGCAGCGACTCGAGGAAGACGTCCTCGGGCAGCTGCGGCATCGCGAGCCGCTCGGCCGACTGCCGGAACCGCGCGGCGTTGGCGTCCGGGCGGAACGACGCGATCGTGCCGTCCGGCTGGCGGTAGGCCTTGAGCCCCTCGAAGATGGCCTGGCCGTAGTGCAGCACCGACGTCGCCGGGTCGAGCGTGAACGGCGCGTAGGGGCCGACCTGGGCGTCGTGCCAGCCTTCGGTCTTCGACCACTTGACGGTCGCCATGTGGTCGGTGAAGTAGAGCCCGAAACCGGGCTTCTCGAGTACCTCCGCGACACGGTCCGCGCTCGCAGGACTCGGGTGCGGGACGTGGGCGAACTGCGTCGAGGTGGTCATGGCTACACGATACCGTTTGGTCGGAGGCGCGTTAGTCGGATGTCCCACTGTTCCGGGGGGTTCCGCCACCTCCCCGCGCTCGCGCCGGGATGACCCTAGGATGACACCGTGACCTACCACTCCACGGAGCCGGTCCCCCGGCCCAAGACCGGCGGGGCCGACGTCAAGACGTTCGTCACCGCGGTGCTGCTGACCTTCGGCGTCGGCTTGCTCGGCATGGTCGGCTGGGCCGTGCTCAGCAGCGGCTTCGGCGGCTTCCTCGGCCTCGTCGCGGGCGTCTTCGGCGTCGTGTGGTGGCGGAAGATCCACGGCAAGGCGTTCCCGGAGGTGCTTCCGACGAAGTCGGTCGTCATCCTCGCGGTCGTCAACGCGGTGCTGGCGCTGGTCCTCTTCCTGACCGCGGGCTGAGCTCTTCCAGCAGCCCCGCGGGCAGCTCGGGCACCGGCCAGTCCGGGTCCGGGCGGAAGTCGGTGTCCGTCCCGTCGAACGGGTAGGCGCCGCGCTCGGCCAGCGCCCCGATCCGCTCGCCCTCGGCGCGCAGCCGGTCGAGCTGCTCGTGCGTCAGGCGGCCGGCGTCGATCGCGACCTCGGCCTCGTCCTCGTCGTCCCAGCGCCAGGTGCCGTCCCGCTCGACGACGACGTCGAGCACGCCGTCGACGCGGTCCACCCCGGCCGGGCTCCGGCCGAGCGGGACCTCGAGGTTGACGTACCAGTTCGTGAACTCGCCGGCGGCGTCGAAGAACCACCAGACCGACGACCACTCGTCGTCGGCGATGCGCCGCAGCGTGGACGTGCGGTGCCAGAAGTCCGGCACGGCCACGCGCGGGATGCGGAACCGCTGCTCCAGGGGCGCGTCCGCCATGTGCCGGCCGTCCACCAGCCTGCTGCCGACGATCGGGGTGCCGGCCGGCAGCCAGGCGAGCAGGACGCGGCCGTCGTCGGCGAGCACGCGCAGCGGGTGGACCTGGCCGATCGAGCCGTCGGGGCGGTGGAACCGCTCGACCACGGTCTCCCCCGGCCGCCAGCGTCGATCACTCACGTGACCCACTGTACCGACGCGCGCGCACGCCCAGTAGCAGCTCGATCACGGTCACCAGTCCCGCGACGACGAGCACGGGCAGCGCCGGCAGGAAGTACGCGGCCACCGCGGCGACGGCGATCCCCGCGAGTCCCGGCACGCCGGCCCGCTCCCGGACCTCGACTCCGGCGGCGAGCGCCGGCACCACGGTCGCGACCACGGCGAAGGCCGTGAGCAGCGGCTGCAGCGAGTCCGCGTCGGCGGCGGAAAGCAGGTCGCGCAACGACGTCAGGGAAAGCCCGAGCCGGACCGAGCCGAGCTGGTACAACGCGGCGAAGGCGGCGAACACGGCGACCGCGCCGAGCAGCAGCACCCGCCAGCCCGCGCCTTCGCGGCCGCCGGGGCGGAGGAACGGCAGGAAGACCACCGCGGCGACGAGGATGCCCGCGAAGTCCGGGATCTGCAGCCCGCCCCCGGCCGTCGACACGGGTGGCACGGCCACGCACACCGCGACCAGGACCAGCCCCGCCGCGAGCAGCAGCCCGCCCGCGATCCGTACGACGATCGTCGGGATCTTCAGCCCGGCGAACCCGGCGCCGGTCACCACCACGACGAACGCCACGGCCGCCAGCTCCCGGTGCGTGGGGACGACGTAAGCGCCGAACGCGATCGCGTAGACGGTCACCTCGGCCAGCCTCGCGAAGGCCACCACGACCCGGTCGACCTGCGCGTCCGCCGGTTCCGGGACCCGCGCCGTCACCCCCGCCGCGATCGCCGCCAGCACCAGCCCCGCGAGCAGCCACCAGCCCGCGCCCGCCGCTCCCGCCGCCAGCGCCACCAGCAGCCCACCGCCCAGCCGCACGAGGCCCCTCCCTCTCCCTCTGTTCACCCGTGGTCCGGTCGTCATTAGCATGGCTCACGATCCCGACCGGGCCGGCGCCCGGTACCACCGCGAACGCGCGAGGAGCCAGAAGTGACCGTGCCTAAGCTCGCCCTGTCCGACAACACCGGGGAGGCACTGGCCAAGACGCGCGCCGACGTGATCGTCATCGGCACCCTGGCCGGCGAGGACGGGCCGCTGCTCGCCGCGGGTGCCGCCGCCGTGGACGCCGCCTTCGACGGCCGCCTCGCGGGGCTGCTCGCCACCCTCGGTGCCAGCGGCAAGGCCGAAGAGGTCGTCAAGATCCCGACGCTGGGCAAGCTCCCGGCGGGGGTCGTGCTCGCCGTCGGCCTGGGCAAGGACGGCGGCGCCGTCACCCCCGAGCAGGTCCGCCGCGCCGCCGGAGCCGCCGGTCGCGCGCTGGCCGGCACCGACCGCGCGTTCGTGACGCTGTCGGAGCTCGACCTGCAGGCCGCCGTCGAGGGCACCGTCCTCGGCTCGTACGTCTTCACCGCCTACCGCTCCGAGAAGGGCGACGCCCCGGTCGCGAAGGTCGACTTCGCGAGCCCGGCCGACGGCACCGCCCGCGAGCACAAGGCGACGCTGAAGGCCGCGACCTCCATCGCCGAGGCCGTCCTCACCGCCCGCGACCTGATCAACACCCCGCCGAACGACCTCTACCCGGCCTCCTTCGCCGACCGCGCGAAGAAGCTGGCCGAGGACAACGGCCTCGAGTTCGAGGTCCTCGACGAGAAGGCCCTCAAGCGCAAGGGCTTCGGCGGCATCCTCGGCGTCGGCGGCGGCTCCGCGCGCCAGCCGCGCCTGGTGCGCATCGCCTACAAGCCGGCCAAGGCCGTCAAGAAGGTCGCGCTGGTCGGCAAGGGCATCACGTTCGACTCGGGCGGCATCTCGCTCAAGCCCGCCGCGAACATGGACCACATGACCTCCGACATGTCCGGCGCGGCCGGCGTGCTCGCGTCGGTGGTGCTGGCGGCGAAGCTGAAGTACCCCCTGGAAGTCGTGGCGCACATCCCGCTGGCGGAGAACCTGCCGTCGGCGACGTCGTACCGCCCGGGTGACGTCCTGACCATGTACGGCGGCAAGACCGTCGAGGTCCTCAACACCGACGCCGAGGGCAGGCTCGTGCTGGTCGACGCGATGGTGCGCGCGGCCGAGGAGAACCCGGACTACCTGATCGAGACCTCGACGCTGACCGGCGCCCAGGTCGTCGCGCTCGGCAACCGCACCGCGGGCGTCATGGGCTCGGACGACTTCCGCGACCGCGTCGCCGGCGTCATGCAGGCCACCGGCGAGAACGGCTGGGCGATGCCGCTGCCGGAGGAGCTGCGCGCCGACCTCGACTCGCGGCTGGCCGACCTCGCCAACGTGACGGGCCACCGCTGGGGCGGGATGCTCGCGGCCGGGATCTTCCTGCGCGAGTTCGTCGCCGACGGCCTCGACTGGGTCCACATCGACATCGCGGGCCCGTCGTTCAACACCGGTTCGCCGTGGGGCTACACCGGCAAGGGCGGCACCGGCGTCCCGGTCCGGACGATCGCCGCGGTCCTGGCGGACATCGCCGCCAACGGCTGACGCCTTTCCTCGCGAAGGGGCTCCCGCCACGGCGGGGGCCCCTTGCGTTTTGGGCCGGAAGATCCCTTTCGATGTGATCCGGGACACCGTACGGTGACACCATCGCGAAGGGGGCAGTGATGACCCAACCGACCCAACCGGTCGAAGAGGACACTCACGCCGCGATCGCCGCCGAGCACGACGAAGAACGTCCCGCCCGCACCCTCTCCCGCGTTCCCGACCGCGTCGTCTACTTCGTCGCGCTCGCGGTCGCCGTGCTGGTGCTCAAGCAGGTGTTCTTCCCCTTCGCCAAGGGCAACCAGTTCTACCTGGTGCTCTTCCTCGGCGTGACGCTCCCGCTGGTCTTCCTCTGCTACCGCCCCCGGCTGCGCGGCCGGGACGACCCCGGCTGGACCGACTGGGCCCTCGCGGTCGTCGCCCTCGCCGTCGGCCTCTACCCCGTGCTCGTCGGCTACGACGACTTCCTGAACCGCCAAGGCATCCTGTCGCCACTGGACATCGTCGCCGGCGCGCTGCTATTGGTGCTGGTCCTCGAAGCCACCCGCCGCACGACCGGGCTGGTGCTGCCGATCGTCTGCCTGCTCTTCCTCGCCTACGCCTACTACGGCGGCTACCTCCCGCAGAACTGGGGCATCGCCCACGCCGGCATCGACTTCAGCCAGATCGTCAACGCGCTCTACAACGACGCGAGCGGCTTCTACGGCACCCCGCTCGACGTCGCGGCGAGCTACATCGTGCTGTTCACGCTCTACGGCGCCGTGCTCAACGCCTCCGGCGCCGGCCGGTTCTTCGTGGACATCTCCTTCGCGGCCTTCCGGAAGTCCCGGACGGCGCCGGGGCGGACGACCGTCCTGTCAGGCTTCCTGCTCGGCACGGTCTCGGGTTCGGGCACCGCGACGGCGGTCAGCCTCGGCTCGATCACCTGGCCGATCCTCAAGAAAGCCGGGTACCCCAAGGAAAACGCGGGCGGACTGCTCGCCGCGGCCGGCATCGGCGCGATCCTCTCGCCGCCGACGCTGGGCGCCGCCGCGTTCATCATCGCCGAGTACCTGCAGACGTCGTACCTGACCGTGCTGATCTGGGCGACCGTCCCGACGCTGCTCTACTACCTCGGCATCGTCTTCGCGATGGAGGCCGACGCGCGGCGCTTCGAGGCCGAACCGGTCGACGTCCCGCACGGCAACCCGTGGCAGCTGCTGCGGCAGGGCGGCTACCACTTCCTGTCGCTGGCGATCATCGTCGTGTTCCTGGCCCTGGACATCCCGCCGTTCGCCGCGGTCGTCTACGCCACCGGCGTCGCCGCGCTCTTCGCACTCATCGCCCGCCGCCACGACGTGCGCGGCTGGGCGAACGACATGGTCGACGCGCTTTCGGCCGGGGTCCGCGGGGCGCTGCCGGTGATCGCGGTGTGCGCGGCGGCCGGCGTGATCACCTCGACCATCACCAAGACCGGGCTCGGCCTCGAGCTCGCGGACGCCCTGGTGGAGCTGGCCGGCGCGTTCACCGACAACGGCACGGTGATCCTGATCCTGACGGTGCTGCTCTCGGCGGTCGCCGTCGGCGTGCTCGGGCTCGCGGTGCCGGTCACCGCGAGCTTCATCATCGCGTGGGTGGTGATCGGCCCGGCCCTGGAGACGCTGGGGGTCGCCGACGCCGAGCGCGCGATGTTCATCTTCTACTACGCCGTGCTTTCCGAGGTCACGCCGCCGACCGCGCTCGCCGCCGTCGCGTCCGCGGCCATCACCGGCGGGTCGGTGCTCGGCACCATGTGGCAGTGCTGGAAGTACACGCTGCCGGCCTTCCTGGTGCCGATCGCCTTCGTGCTCACCGACAACGGCGCCGCGCTGCTGCTGCAGTCCGATGTGCTCACCGTGCTGTGGGTGGCGGCGGTGTCCGCGGTGGCCGTGGCCGCGCTGGCGGTGGTGACCGGCGGCCGGCTGTTCGGGCCGGTCAGCCTGCCCGTGCGGCTGCTGTTCGTCCCGGCCGCCCTGTGCCTGCTCTACCTGGAGCCGGTGCCGATCGCGGTCGGTGCCGCGTTCGGCGTCGTCGCCGTGCTCGCCCACGCCGTGATCAGAAGGAGGACAGCATGAAACGCGCATTGGCCGCTGCCGCGGTACTCGCTCTGGCCGTCACGGGCTGCGGCGGCAAACAGCAGACGGACTCCCCGGCCGCCGGCGGGACCCAGTCCTGTGAGGCGGGCGAAGGGCGGATCACCATCGCCACCGGCAACAGCGGCGGCGTCTACTACGTGCTCGGCGGCGGCTTGGCCCAGCTGATCAGCAACAACACCAAGCTGCGCGCGACGGCGGCCGAGACCGGCGCGTCGGTACAGAACATCCAGCAGCTGGTGGCCGGCAACTACGACGTCGCGTTCTCGCTGGCGGACACCGCGGCGGACGCGGTGCGCGGCAAGGGATCCTTCGACGGCAAGCCGCAGAAGATCCAGGCGCTGTCCCGGATCTACCCGAACTCGACGCAGGTCCTGGTGCGCACCGACTCGGGCATCTCCAGCGTCGCGGACATGAAGGGCAAGCGGATCTCGACGGGCTCGCCGAAGTCGGGCACCGAGGTCATCGCCAACCGGCTCCTGCAGGCCGCCGGGCTGAAGGACACCGACGTCCAGGCGCAGCGGCTCGACCTGGCCAAGACCGCGGACGGGATGAAGTCGGGCACGCTCGACGGGCTCGTCTGGTCCGGCGGGCTGCCGACCGCGCAGATCACCGACATCACGACGGCGTTGAAGGACAAGGTGAAGTTCCTCGACGTCACGCCGTTGCTGCCGAAGCTCAAGCAGGTCAACGACGTCTACGACCAGGCCGTCATCCCGGCGGCGACGTACGGCCAGCCGGCGGACGTGCCGACGGTCGTGGTGCCCAACCTGCTGCTGGTGCGCGAAGACTTCCCGGCGAACAACGCGTGCGCGCTCACCAAGCTGCTCTTCGACAAGCAGGCGGAGCTGGCGAAGGTCCACCCGGCGGCGAAGGAGTTCACGAAGCAGCTGGCCACGCGGACCGACCCGGTCCCGCTGCACCCGGGGGCGAAACAAGCCCTCGGCTAGGGTGCGGGGGATGGACGCCGGTGAGTACCTCGAGTCGGCGGTCCGGGACGTCCTGACCGCCACCGAACCGGTCCTCGACGACCAGATCGGGTACGCGGCCTTGCTGCTCGCCGTCACCGGCGCCCTCGACGAGACCGACCGGCTCGTCGAGCAGTGGCTCGCCCGCACGGAACGAACGCTGGACGCGCTCGCCGCGGCACCGGTGCGGGCCCGCGCGTGGGCGATGCTGTTCGAGGCCCGCGGCGGCCGTCCGGACTGGGCCTCGGGGTTGTCCCCGCTGGATCTCGATGCCGAGGAGCGCTTGCACACGGCGTCGCTGCGGAAACCGGTCTCCGACCTCGACGGGGTGCTGCCGCCGGGGCCGATCGCGGAGGTGGTCAAGCGCGTCACGCCGGCTCGCCCGGACCGCATCCGCACGGCCCTCGCGGACGGCGACCTCGCACTGTGGGCGTCCCTGGCCAGCCAGCGCCCGGATGTGGCGACGCTGGCGGCGACCCGCGCGCTCGCTCCCGCGCTGGTGGCCGGCGCGGACCCGCTGGGCCTGCGCGACTGGGCGCCGGCGTGCGCGGGCGCGCTGGTCGCGGCGCTGCACGAGCGCTACCCGGCGGAGCTCGGGACCTGGCCGGAGCTGATCGCGGAGATCATGCGGCTGCGAGGGGCGGGCGAACCGCTCCCGGGCGGCGCGGCCGGACCGCGGCTCGGCGCGGCCCCGGGCAGCGCGACCACCGCACCGCTCCTGCGCAGCCGGTCCGCCCTCCCGCCCCCGGCCTCCGAAGCGGCGATCCGCTCGGCCGAACTCCGGCTCGGCGTCGAGCTGCCGGAAGATCACCGCGACTTCCTCCGGACCTGCGACGGCCTGCCCGCGGACGTGGTCTTCCCCCGCTTGCTGGGCACGGCGGAGCTGCGGGCCGAGAACGGCGTGGTGATCCTGGCCGAACCGGCGGTGCTGCTGCTCTCGGCGTCGCACGTGGTCGAGGTCGACCCGGTGCTCGGCAGCACCGTCCACCCGTCGTTCCGCGCGGCGCTGGTCCGGCACGCCGCGCTGCTCGCCCAGGCAGGCTAGCTTGGTCCGGGTGACCACCCTCACCGTGGAGAAGATCACCCCGGACAACGTCGCCGCGGCGTGCCAGCTGGCCGTCCAACCGCACCAGAAGGCCTTCGTCGCACCCGTCGCCGTCTCGCTCGCCGAGGCCTACGCGCAGCCGGAGATCGCCTGGCCGCGACTGATCCTCGACGACGGCGAACCGGTCGCCTTCGTCATGGGCGGCTTCAACCGGGAAGCCGAGCTCGACTTCTTCCGCTGCGGGATCTGGCGGCTCAACGTCGGCGCCTGCGTCCAGGGCCGCGGCCTCGGCCGGTTCGCCGTCGAAACCGTTCTCGAAGAGGCGCGAAGACGCGGCGAAAAGGCCGTCACGGTGCTGTGGATCCCGGCCGAGGGCGGTCCGGCGGACTTCTACCTCAAGCTGGGCTTCCGCCCCACCGGCCAGACCCACCGCGGCGAGGTCGTCGGCCGGCTCGAGCTCTAGACCTGGCCGCGCTTCTTGCGCTCGGTGTACTCGCGCATGCGCTTCGGGTAGCCGACCCGCGCGACCTCGTACACCGGGATCGACCGGCGGTGGCCGAACTGCTGGGCCGCCTCCAGGCTGCCGATCCGGCGGCGGGTCCACTCACCGTCGTGGGCGATCAACACCACAGTGGTCTCGGTGACGTTCGTCTTCGGCTCGACGAAGGCCTCGACACCCCGCCGCGACGCCGCCCACTCGTCGAGGTGATGGGTATCCTCGGAGCTGGCTTTCCGCAGCGTACCGGCCTTCTGCCCGCCCTTGGCGCGCCTGCGCAGCGAGTCGAACAACCCCACCGCGACCACCTTCCCTCCCGAGACTTTCCCCACTCATTATCCCGATGTCCGCGTGTGGTCGGTGTCGCACACCCGGCTAGCTCGCAGCCCCGCCCGGCGTAGTGACAAGATGGCGAGTGTCGCGCGCGCGGTTATACCGGGCACGGGCGACAACAGAGCACCACCCCACTGCTTGCCGAGGAGCTATTGAAGTGACCGACACCTCCGCCGACCTCGTGATCCTGGGAGGCGGATCGGGCGGCTACGCCGCGGCGTTCCGCGCGGCCGAGCTGGGCCTTTCCGTCACGTTGATCGAGAAGGACAAGCTCGGCGGGACCTGCCTCCACCGGGGCTGCATCCCGACCAAGGCCCTGCTGCACGCGGCCGAGGTCGCCGACGAAACCCGCGAAGCCGAGGCGGTCGGCGTCAAGGCCGTGTTCGAAGGCATCGACATCGCCGGGGTCAACAAGTACAAGGACGGGATCGTCTCCCGCCTGTACAAGGGCCTGCAGGGCCTGGCCAAGGCGCACAAGGTGAACCTGGTCGAGGGCAGCGGCACGTTCGTCGGCGGCACGACCGTCGAGGTGGACGGCACCCGCCACACCGGCAAGAACGTCATCCTCGCCACCGGTTCGTACTCGCGCACGCTGCCCGGGCTGGAGCTCGGCGGCCGCGTCATCGCCAGCGAGCAGGCCCTCTCCCTGGACTACGTGCCCAAGAAGGTCGTGGTGCTGGGCGGCGGCGTCATCGGCGTCGAGTTCGCCAGCGTCTGGGCCTCCTTCGGCGTCGACGTCACCATCGTGGAAGCGCTGCCGCGGCTCGTCCCGAACGAGGACGAGTTCGCGTCCAAGCAGCTCGAGCGCGCTTTCCGCCGTCGCAAGATCGCCTTCAAGACCGGCGTCCGGTTCACCGGCGCGAAGCAGGACGACAACGGCGTGAGCGTCTCGCTGGAGTCCGGCGAGACCATCGAGGCCGACCTGCTGCTGGTCGCCGTCGGCCGCGGGCCGAACTCCGCGGGCCACGGCTACGAGGAGGCCGGCGTCAAGATCGAGCGCGGCTTCGTCATCACCGACGAGCGGCTGCGCACCAACCTGCCGAACGTCTACGCCGTCGGCGACATCGTCCCCGGCCTGCAGCTCGCGCACCGCGGCTTCCAGCAGGGCATCTTCGTCGCCGAGGAGATCGCCGGGCAGAGCCCCCGCGTGATCGACGAGAGCGGCATCCCGCGCGTCACCTACTCCCACCCGGAGGTCGCGTCGGTCGGGCTGACCGAGTCGCAGGCGAAGGACAAGTACGGCGCCGACGTCACGACGTTCACCTACGACCTCGGCGGCAACGGCAAGAGCCAGATCCTCAAGACCTCCGGCGGGGTCAAGCTGGTCAAGGCCCCGGACGGCCCGGTCGTCGGGGTCCACATGGTCGGCGACCGCGTCGGCGAGCTGATCGGCGAAGCGCAGCTGATCTACAGCTGGGAGGCTTTCCCCGAAGACGTCGCGCCGCTCATCCACGCGCACCCCACCCAGACCGAGGCCCTCGGTGAAGCGTTCCTCGCCCTCGCGGGGAAGCCGCTGCACGTGCACAGCTGACGTCCCACCAGCAGAATCCAGACCACGCAGAACTTGGAAGAGGAGTCAGCGAACGATGGCCTACTCCGTCACATTGCCGGAGCTCGGGGAGAGCGTCACCGAAGGCACCGTCACCCGGTGGCTTAAGCAGGAGGGCGACACCGTCGAGGTCGACGAGCCGTTGCTCGAGATCTCGACCGACAAGGTCGACACCGAGGTTCCGTCCCCGGTGGCGGGCACGGTCGTGAAGATCAGCGCCGCCGAAGACGAGACCGTCGAGGTCGGCGCCGAGCTCGCCGTCATCGACGACGGCTCGGGTGGCGCGCCCGAATCCTCCGCACCGGCGCAGGAAGCGCCCGCGCAGGAGGAGTCCGCGCCCGAACCGGAGCCCGAGCCCGAACCGCAGGCCCAGGACAGCGCCCCGAGCAAGCCGGACACCGCGCCGGCCGCCGGGGGTGAAGGCACCGAGGTGAAGCTGCCCGAGCTGGGCGAGAGCGTCACCGAAGGCACCGTCACGCGCTGGCTGAAGCAGGTCGGCGACTCGGTCGAGGTCGACGAGCCGTTGCTCGAGATCTCCACCGACAAGGTCGACACCGAGGTGCCGTCGCCGGTCGCCGGCACGGTGCTGGAGATCCGCGCGGGCGAGGACGAGACCGTCGAGGTCGGCGGCGTCCTGGCCGTGATCGGCGACGCGAACGCGGCGCCGAAGGCCGAGTCCAAGCCCGAGCCGGTCCAGGAGTCCAAGCCGGAACCCAAGCCGGAGCCGAAGCCCGAGCCCAAGCCCGAGCCGGTCCAGGAGTCCAAGCCGGAACCGAAGCCCGAGCCCAAGCCGGAGCCGAAGGCCGAGCCGGCCGCGGCGAAGGAGAGCTCGGCGGACGGCCCGTACGTCACGCCGCTGGTCCGCAAGCTCGCGTCGGAGCACGGCATCGACCTCGCGTCGCTGACCGGCAGCGGCGTCGGCGGCCGGATCCGCAAGCAGGACGTCCTGGCCGCGGCCGAGGAGAAGCAGAAGGCGGCCGCCGCTCCGGCTCCGGCTCCGGCTCCGGCTGCTGCTCCGGCCGCCGCCGCCCCGTCGGCGCCCGCCGCGCGTCCGGCACCCGCGGTGTCGGCGGAGCTCGCCGCGCTGCGCGGCACCGTGCAGAAGGCCAGCCGGATCCGCCAGATCACGGCCACCAAGACCCGCGAGTCGCTGCAGATCGCCGCGCAGCTCACGCAGGTCCAGGAGGTCGACGTCACGAAGATCGCCAAGCTGCGGCAGCGGGCGAAGGCGGGCTTCAAGGAGCGCGAGGGCGTCAACCTGACGTTCCTGCCGTTCTTCGCGAAGGCCACCGTCGAGGCGCTCAAGCAGCACCCGAACGTCAACGCGTCCTACAACGAGGACACGAAGGAGATCACCTACCACGGTGCCGTGCACCTGGGCATCGCGGTGGACACCGACCGCGGCCTGCTCTCGGTGGTCATCCACGACGCGGGCGAGCTGAGCCTGGCCGGTATCGCGCACCGCATCGCCGACCTGGCGGGCCGGGCGCGCTCCGGGCAGATCAAGCCCGACGAGCTGTCCGGTGGCACGTTCTCCATCACGAACATCGGCAGTGTCGGCGCCCTGTTCGACACGCCGATCATCGTGCAGCCGCAGTCCGGCATCCTCGGGACCGGCGCGGTCGTCAAGCGCCCGATCGTCGCCACCGACGCGGACGGCAACGACACCATCGCCATCCGGTCGATGGCGTACCTCCCGCTGACGTACGACCACCGCCTGGTGGACGGCGCCGACGCGGGCCGCTTCCTGATGACGATCAAGCAGCGCCTGGAAGAAGGCAACTTCGAGGACGAGCTCGGCCTCTGAGTGCCCCGACCGTGAAGGGCTCCTCATCCGCTGGTGAGGGGCCCTTCACGGCGTTCCGGGCCTGGCTGTCCGCGCACCGCGACGCCGTCTCGGTCGTGGCGGACGACGGCCGGCACCACCTGGCCCACCACGCCGAGGTGCCGCGAGTCCTGGCCTCGACGATCAAGGTCATCCCCCTGCTCGCCTACACGACCGCGGTCGCCGGCGGCGCGCTCGACCCGGCCGAGCGGGTCCGCGTCGGCGACTGGGACGCGTTCCACCCCTTCGACGGCGACGGCCCGATCGGCGCCGGTGCCCACCACCGGGCGCTGACCTCGCTGGGCGTCGCCTGCGACGAGTACGGCGTCGCCCACGAGCCCGGCCGGCGCGTCCCGCTCGACGCGATCGCCACGGCGATGATCACCGAGAGCGACAACGCGGCGGCCGACTACCTCCGCGCCCGGCTCGGCGCGGACGCGCTGAGCACCGCCGCGGTAGCTGGCGGCTGGCCGGACGCCGACCTCCGGTGGTTCTGCGGCGAAACCCTCCGCTCCTTCTACCCCGGCGAGCCGGACCTGACCGCGCGTTTCACCGGCGACCCCGCGTTCCGGCGGGAGGTCCTCGAGCGCGTGCGCGGCGAGCCGATCTCCGCCGAA
The DNA here is from genome assembly GCF_055633595.1 of Amycolatopsis sp. NPDC114504. NCBI lineage: Bacteria > Bacillati > Actinomycetota > Actinomycetes > Pseudonocardiales > Pseudonocardiaceae > Amycolatopsis > Amycolatopsis sp. NPDC114504. Next base: position 2,427,064 of record NZ_JBVKDU010000001.1, read on the forward strand.
GCCGAGTGGGACTGGACGCGGGAGACCGCGCACGGCACGGCCGCGCGGCTCTTCGCCTTCCACCGCCACCTCGTCACCGCGGACACCGCCGCGGCCGCCCTCGCGCGCGGCAAACTCGGCGGGGACGTGCGCTACAAGGGCGGCGCCTTGCCCCGCAGCCGCGGTTTCGGCCTCTCCGCGGCCGGTGGGACCGTCGCGATGTTCTTCACCGGAACGGACTTCCCCGAGGTCCCGCTCGCCGAGCTGGGTTCGGCGATCCTCGCCGACCTGCCGGGTTTCGCGCGAGACCTGGGCGTGCGGCCCGGACCGGGATGGGCGACGATCGACCCATGCGAGTACTGATCGCCGGAGCGAGCGGCTTGATCGGGTCGGCGGTGGGCGACCGCCTGCGGCGCGACGGCCACGAGGTCCGCACCCTGGTGCGGCGCGAGGCGCGCGGAGGCGGCGAATTCCGCTGGGACCCGCCGTCCGGCACCATCGCGGACGGCGCCTTCGAAGGCGTGGACGCCGTCGTGAACCTCGGTGGCAAGCCGCTGTTCCCGGGGCGCTGGAGCGCGATGCGCAAGCAGGAGCTCATCGACAGCCGCGTCGAGCCGACGGAGGTGCTCGCCGAGGCCGTCGCCGAGCACGGCGTCGGGGTGCTCGTCAACGCTTCCGCCGTCGGGTACTACGGCCACACGCACGAGTCCACTGTGGACGAATCCGGACCCCGGGGTGGCGGTTTCCTCGCCGAGCTCTGCGAAGCCTGGGAAGCGGCGACGTCGGGTGCGGGCGACGCGCGCGTCGTGAACCTCCGGACCGGGCTGGTGCTCTCGGCCAAGGGCGGCCTGTACGGCACGCTCCGCCCGCTCTTCCAGCTGTGCCTGGGCGGGCGGCTCGGCGACGGCCGGCAGTACATGGCGTGGATCGCCCTTGAGGACGAGGTCGGCGCGATCGTCCACGCCCTCACCCACGACGACCTGGCCGGCCCGGTCAACCTCAGCGGCCCGGCGCCGGTGACCAACGCCGAGTTCACCCGCACGGTCGGGCGGGCCCTGCACCGCCCCGCGCCGTGGTGGGTGCCCGGGATCGCGCTCAAGACCGTGCTCGGCCAGGCCGGCGAGGAGATGGCGCTGTTCGGGCAGCGGGCCGTGCCGGCCGCGTTGGAGCGGTCCGGGTACGAGTTCCGGCACCGGACCCTGGACAGCGCGCTCGCAGCGGCATGAGCGTTCCGCTGCAACGCTGGCTCGTCGTCGGCGTGGTACTCGCGGCGGCGTTCGTCGTGCTCGGCCTGAGCGTGGCGCGGCAGCCGCTGACCCTCGACGTCGAAGTCGCGAACGCGCTCCACGGCGTGTACGCGGAGCCGCTCGGCCGGGTGGCGCAGGGCGGGAGCGACGTCCTCGGGCCGGTGCTCCCGTTCGTCCTCGGCGCCGCGTTGCTCGCGCTGGCGTTGCGGCGGCGCGAGCACCTCGGGCTGTGCGTGCGGCTGGCCGTCGTGCTGGTGCTGTGCCGGCTGACGAGCCTGGTGTTCAAGCCGCTCTTCCTGCGGGAGCGCCCGCGCGACTACCCGGACCTGAGCTACCCGAGCGGGCACGTGGTGTCGGTGGCGAGCACGGGGTTCGTCCTGCTCCTGCTGTGCGCGTGGCTGTGGCCGCGGCTGGTCCGCCGGGTCGCGGTGGCGGTCGTCGTGGCGGTCGTGCTGTGCGCCGCCTGCCGCGTCGTGCTGGGCGTGCACTGGGTCACCGACACGATCGGAGCAGTGCTGGCGGTGGCCGGTGTCGGACTGCTCTCAGCGTGCGCCTTGCGGCTGCTTCCCCCGGGTGACGGGCGTAGCCTCGACGGGTGAGTTCTTCCCGCACCTCCTGCCGCGCCACCACCGAGCCCGTCGACGTCCGGGAGCTCGGCACGATCGAGTACACCGAAGCCTGGGAGCTCCAGCGGAGCCGGCTCACCGAGCGCGCCGACGGCACCGCGCCGGACACGATGTTCCTGCTGCAGCACCCGTCGGTGTACACCGCGGGCAAGCGCACGGAACCCGCCGACCGCCCGGCCGACGGCACGCCGGTGATCGACGTCGACCGCGGCGGCAAGATCACCTGGCACGGCCCGGGCCAGCTGGTCGGCTACCCGATCGTGAAGCTCGGCGACCCGATCGACGTCGTGCACTACGTGCGGCGGCTGGAGGAGGCGCTGATCCACGTGTGCGACTCCCTCGGCGTGCGCACCGGCCGCGTCGAAGGTCGCAGCGGCGTCTGGATCCCGGCCGACGAGCGCGGCATCGAACGCAAGATCGCGGCGATCGGCATCCGCGTCCAGCGCGGCGTGACGATGCACGGCTTCGAGCTCAACTGCAACGCCGACCTGTCGGCCTTCGACACGATCGTGCCGTGCGGAATCCGCGACGCGGGTGTGACGTCGCTGTCCTACGAGCTGCAACGCGACGTCAGCGTGGAGGCGGTACTCCCGCTGGCCCGCGACGCCGTCTTGGCGGCCCTCGAAGGCGAGCTGCCGGTGAGCGAGGACCGCTGGCTCCCCCGCCCCGAAGCTCCGAAGGCGCCAGGCGTCACCTTCGCGCTCCAGAACTGAAAATGGGCGCCTCCCGGCCGGGAGGCGCCCATTTCCCGGTCAGTCCAGCTGGGGTGCGACCTCGGCGGCGATCAGGTCGATCTGGTCCAGGTCGGACAGGTCCAGCAGCTGCAGGTACACCCGGGTGATCCCGGTCTTCTCGCGCCACTGCCCGATCCGGTCGACGACCTCGGCGGGCGTCCCGGCCAGGCCGCTGGCCCGCAGCTCGGTGACGTCGCGACCGAGCGTCTCGGCCCGGCGCGCGACTTCGGCGTCGTCGCGCCCGACGCCGGCGACCAGCGCGACCGACCGCAGGATCTCCTTCGGGTCGCGGCCGATCTCGTGGGCCGCCGCCTCGACGCGGGCGAACTGCGCCGCCGCGGCGTCCTGGTCGGCGAAGGGCAGGTTGAACTCGTCGGCGAACCGCGCGGCCAGCGCCGGGGTGCGCTTCTTGCCCCCGCCCCCGATGATCACCGGCGGCGCCGGGTGCTGCGCCGGCTTCGGCAGCGCCGGCGAGTCGCTCAGCGTGTAGTAGTCGCCCTTGAAGGAGTACGTCTCCCCCGCCGGCGTCTTCCACAGCCCGGTGATGATCTCGAGCTGCTCGGCGTAGCGGTCGAAACGCTCCTTCAGCGGCGGCAGCGTCAGGCCGTACGCCTCGTGCTCGGCGTCGTACCAGCCGGCGCCGAGGCCGAACTCGACGCGCCCGCCGGACATCTGGTCGACCTGCGCGACGGAGATCGCGAGCGGGCCCGGGTACCGGAACGTCGCCGCGGTGACGAGCGTGCCGAGCCGGATCCGGCTGGTCTCCCTGGCCAGGCCGGCCAGCGTGATCCACGCGTCGGTCGGGCCGGGCAGGCCGTCGGCCGAGCCCATCTTCAGGTAGTGGTCGCTGCGGAAGAAGGCGTCGTAGCCGGCGGCTTCGGTCGCCTTGGCGACGCGCAGCAGGTCGTCGTAGCTGGCCCCTTGCTGGGGCTCGGTGAAGATCCTCAAGTCCACGAAAGTCAGCCTATAGAGACGTCGGGCTCCGTGCGCCGCAGCCGTACCAGCATGCGGACGATGACGTCCTCGATCTCGGCGCCGACCTTCTTCGGGTCCGGCGAGCTGGCGATCTCGGTCGCCGCGCTCGACAGCGCGCCGAACAGCAGCCGCGCGGTGACCTCGACCGGCACCGGCTCGACCTCGCCGGCGTCGATCAGCGACTGCAGGCCGGACCGGACGAGCCCGAAGCTGCACCGCTCCTCGGCCTCGCGCCAGCGCTCCCAGCCCATGACGACCGGCGCCTCGTGGATGGCGATCCGCTGGTAGGCCGGGTCGAGGCAGGCGCGGATGAACGCGTTGAGCCCGCCGAGCGCCCGCTCCCACGGCGAGCCCTCACCGGTCATGATCTTGTCGAGCCGGTCGTAGACGAGGCTTTCGACCTGGTCGAACGCGGCTTCGAAGAGGGCCTGCTTGCCGCTGAAGTGGTGGTAGAGCGCACCCTTCGTGACGCGGGCGCGTTTGGCGATCTCGTCGAGCGAGGTACCCGCGTAACCGCGTTTGGTGAACAGTTCCACCGCGCTGTCGACCAACGCCGACCGCGTCGACTCGGAATAGTCGAGTCGTCTGGACCTCATTGTCGCCACCTTCACAACCTTACGCCCGGAGGATCTCTCCATACTCATGGTATGTTCGCCGGGTCAGGTCCGTACCGGGAGTATGCCGCAGACCCGCGGTATGACCCGGGCCACGGAAGGGGAGCCCCACGATGAGCTGGACAGACTTCTACCGGCGTCAGGAAATCCTCGACGCCACGGTCCGCCTGGCCGCCCGCAACCCGGGCGCGCCGCTGCCGCTCGACGAGATCCCCGGCGCCGAGGAGCACTTCGGCACCGAGGAAAACGTCCTGCTGGCCCTGCAGTACCAGTGGACGAGGACGCTGAGCGGCCGCCTGCGCGCCGAGGTCACCGACCCGGACGACGCCGACGGCCTCGGTGACCACGTCGACGCCGTCACCCGCGCGTGGCGGTCCGCCGTCGAAGAGCACGAGACGCTGCGCGCGGTGCTCGACGGGGGTTACGAGCGGCACGCGTCGCTGCGCAGGATGCACGAAGGCGAGCTGCGGATGCTCGCCGTCACGGCCGGGCTGGCCGACCCGCGCGAGCCGGGTGAAGAGATCGTCAAGGTGGGTCACGCGCTCGAGGCGCTGCTGCGCACGAGCCGCGAGGAGCCCGCCCGCCGCCGTCCCGTCATGGGACACCTGCGGCGCCTGCTCGCGCCCTCGGCGTGAACAGGGTTTAGTACACGCATGACGGAGCGCTGGACCGACGCCGACATCCCCGACCAGACCGGCCGGACCGTCCTGGTCACCGGGGCGAACTCGGGGCTCGGGCTGCGCACCGCCGAGGTGTTCGCGGGCAAGGGGGCCCGCGTGCTCCTCGCCTGCCGCTCCGCCGAACGCGGGGCGAAGGCACTGGACATCGTCAAAGCGGCCGCCGCGGGCGCCGGGCCCGAGCTCATCCCACTGGACCTGAGCGAGCTCGCCTCGGTGCGCGCGGCCGCCGCGTCGGCCAGGGACCTGACCGGCGACAAGCTGGACGTCCTGGTGAACAACGCCGGCGTGATGGCGACCGCCCGCGGCCGCACCGCGGACGGCTTCGAGCTGCAGTTCGGCACCAACTACCTCGGCCACGCGGCGCTGACCTGGCTGCTGATGCCGGCCCTGCGCGGCGGATCGCACGCCCGCGTCGTCACGCTGTCGAGCCTCGCCGCCACCGGCGCCCGCATCCACCTCGACGACCCGAACGGCGACCACCGCCGCTACAACGCGGCCGCCGCGTACGGCCAGTCGAAGCTCGCCGACCAGGTGTTCGCGGTCGAGCTGGACCGGCGCCTGCGGGCGGCCGGCTCGGAAATCCTGAGCGTCGCCGCCCACCCCGGCTACACCGCGACGGGCCTCGGCAGCGGCATGGCGCGCTCGTACTCGAACCCGGTCGTCCGGTCCCTCATCGCCGGCGGCCACCGCGTCGGCGAGGTCCTGTTCGCCCAGGGGCCGCGCCTCGGCGCCCTCCCGCAGCTCTACGCGGCGACGGCGGACGGCGTCTCGGGCGGTTCGTATTTCGCTCCGCGAGGGCTCGGAAACCTGCGTGGCTACCCGGTGCAGGTGCCGACGCTCGCCACCGCGCGCCTCGAGCCGCTGGGGTCCGCATTGTGGGAGCTCACGGCGAAGTTGACCGGCGTCACCCCCGATCCCGCGTAGCCCGGACGGGCGTACGGTTGAGGGCGTGAGTGCTGCTCCTGAAGGCCGGAAACTGCTGCGTCTCGAAGTCCGCAACAGCGAGACGCCGATCGAGAAGAAACCCCCGTGGATCAAGACGCGGGTGCGGATGGGGCCGGAGTTCACCGAGCTCAAGGGTCTCGTGCGCCGCGAGGGTCTGCACACGGTGTGCGAAGAGGCCGGTTGTCCCAACATCTACGAGTGCTGGGAAGACCGTGAGGCCACGTTCCTGATCGGTGGCGACCAGTGCACCCGCCGGTGTGACTTCTGCCAGATCGACACGGGCAAGCCGGCCGAGCTGGACCGCACCGAGCCGCGGAAGGTCGCGGAGTCCGTGCAGGCCATGGGTCTGCGGTACTCGACGGTCACCGGTGTCGCCCGGGACGACCTTCCCGATGGCGGCGCGTGGCTGTACGCGGAGACCGTCCGGCAGATCCACTCTCTGAACCCGGGCACCGGCGTCGAGCTGCTGATCCCGGACTTCAACGCCGACCCGGCGCAGCTGGCCGAGGTGTTCAGCTCGCGTCCCGAGGTGTTGGCGCACAACGTGGAGACGGTGCCCCGCATCTTCAAGCGCATCCGCCCCGGCTTCCGCTACGCCCGGTCCCTGGAGGTCATCACCGCCGCCCGCGAAGCCGGTCTGGTGACGAAGTCCAACCTGATCCTCGGCATGGGCGAGACGCCCGACGAGGTCGCGCCGGCGATGCAGGACCTGGTCGACGCGGGCTGCGAGATCCTGACGATCACCCAGTACCTGCGCCCGTCGCCGCGGCACCACCCGGTCGACCGCTGGGTCAAGCCCGAGGAGTTCGTCGAGCACTCCCAGGCCGCCGAGGCGATGGGCTTCGCCGGTGTGATGGCGGGGCCGCTCGTGCGCTCGTCGTACCGCGCGGGACGCCTCTACGCCCAGACGAAGGCCCACCGCGGCGAGGTTCTGCCAGAGAACCTGGCTCACCTGACCGCCGAAGGCCCGGCCGCGCAGGAAGCGACGTCGCTGCTGGCACGGTGACGCACGTCACCCCACCATCCTTAAAGGATCGGTAAAGTGGGGTGACATGGCCCTGGTTTCGGACCTCCTCAGCTGGTTGCAAGGACTCCCGGAGCCGGGGCTCGTCGCGGCGACCGGCGGACTGGTGTTCGCCGAGTGCACGATCGGGCTGGGTTTCCTCGCCCCCGGCGAGTCCGGGCTGCTCATCGCCGCGACGACGGCCACCACGGTCGCGCGGTTCGTGGTGCTGTGGCTGGTGGTCACGCTCTGCGCGACGGCCGGCGACGCGCTCGGCTACCTGATCGGCCGCCGGTTCGGGCCCCGGCTGCGCGAGACGAAACTGATCCGCAAGTACGGCCTCGAGGCGTGGGACAAGGCAACATCGGTCCTGGAGCGCCGGGGCGCGTGGGCGGTGTTCTTCGCCCGGTTCCTGCCCGTGATCCGCACCCTGACCCCCGCCGCGGCGGGCACGTCCGGGCTGCCGTTCCGCAAGTTCCTCCCGGCCGCGGCGGCGGGCGCGTTCTGCTGGTCGCTGGTCCACATCAGCATCGGCGCGGCCCTGGGCGAAGCGGCGAAGCGCATCGAAGGCGTGTTGAACACAGGCGGCCTCATCGTGGTCGGCGTGCTCGCCGCGGCAGGGGTGTTCTTCCTGCTGCGCCTGAAGAAGCGCAAGGCATTGGCGACGCCGGAACCCGAGCCCGAGCGCGTCCCCTGAACGCCACGAGGGTGCGGCCCGGGTTCCGAGCCGCACCCTCCCGGCGTCAACGGCGGGCGCGCGCCGCCTTGCCGGTGGCCCAGCCGACCAAGCCGAGCGCCAGCAGCGCCCCACCGGCGACGAACGGCCAGGATCCGGTGCCCGGCGACGGAACCGGCGCCGGGGCCGGCGCGGCGAGGTCGTACCCGCCGAGCTTGCCCTGCGCCCGGTACGCGGACCCGGGCAGCTTGTCGCCGTAAAGCCGGTGCACCAGCTGCTGGTACGCCGCCAGCGTCACGCCGTCGCCGACCCGCTGGCGAGCCGGGTCGTTGAGCGCCAGCACGCGGCCGTCGCGCACCCGGTACCACGCGTTGACCTGCGGTTCGGTGAACACGAGGTCGCCACCGGCCTGCGCCGGGTACGTCAGCTCCTCGGTGCCGGTCGTGAAGTTCGTCGCGGCCCAGCCGCCCGCTTCCGGCGCCACCCACACGGTGGCCTGCCGCCCGGTCGAGGCCGACGCGCGCACCGCGTAGAACGCGAACGACGCGGGCGCGGCGCCCGGTTTCCCGGCGACGAAAGCCGGGTCCAGCGAGTAGACCGGCTGCGGCGAGCCGTCCACCTCGGGCGCCTGCGCGACGCCCGCCCGTGCGACGCCCGCCCGCCGGTCGAGCTGGCCGAAGAACGCCGAAAGCTGCGCGTCCGCCGCCTTGACCGCGGCGGCGACCTCGCCGGACGAAGGCTGTGAGGCCGAGGCCGTGCCACCGAAACCGAGCACCAGGGCCGCACCGGCGACCACGACTGCGAGTCCACGGAAGAGGTTCATGCTCACGCCCCGATCCGGTAGAGGGACTGCGCCCACTGGAACTGCCCGTTGCGGACGTAGCTCGAGTGCGCCATCGCGCTGTAGCGCTGGCTGCTCGGCCACGGGTCGCCGTAGTAGACGAGCCCGCTCGCGTCGTAGCCGTAGATCACCTGGGCGTGCCCGCCGCCGGCGGTCCAGTAGATGCCGGTCTCGACCGGGCGCCGCGCGCCGATTTCGGTCTGCACCGACGCGAAGCTGAGCGCGCTGGTCACCGTGCCGGGCCGCAGGCCGAGCGCCTGGTACCCGCGCTGGACGTACGTCAGCTCGCCGGCCTGGTTGGGACACTGCGAACCGGCCGGGTAGCCGCGCGAGTAGTCGCAGAAGGTGTTCTGGCTGACGTTCGCGCCGTAGCCGAGGAACCGGGCGATGGTCAGGCCGCTCGCGGCCCAGCACCACTGGTCCTGCTCCTGGACCAGCTGGCTGATCGACAGTGTGGTCGCCTCGGTGGTCGCGCTCGCGGGCGGGGAGAGCAGGCCGGTGAGGGCCACGCACAGCGCGCCGAGCGCCATTGCTCGTCTGAAGTGCATTCGTTGCTCCTTGTCGGCAACAGGTGGGGACTTCGTGAGCTTCTCCCGTTGCCGCGCCGGGCAGTAATCCCAGCGGGGATAACACCGGCGTTATGCCGCCTATCGGGCAGGCGCCAGCCCGCACCAGCGCGCGAAGTGCGGATTCCGGTGCCGGGACGCCGTATAGGCGACTTCCGCGCACCGGAACACCCGGTCGGTCGACGGCGTGCGGGCGTCGTCCTCCCGCGTCGCGAACAGCAGCGTCGTCCACAGCGGGTCACCGGCCAGGGGCAGCGCCACGAGACCCGGCGGCGGCGCCGAAGCCGCTTGCGCGAGGCAGACGGCGCCTTGCGCGATGAGCGTGCCCGCGGTGCCCGCCTCCGACGTGAAGTGCCGCACCCGCGGCGTGAACCCGGCGGCCGCGCACGCCTGCAGGAACCGCACGCGCACGCAGTTTTCGTGCGGCGGCGGGAGAATCCAGTCACAGCCGGCCAGGTCGGCCAGATCGACGACGCCGTCGCGGATCGCCGGGTGCCCCTCGGCGATGCCGACGAAGATCGGTTCGGTGGCCAGCGTCCGCACGGTCAGGCCGGCGAAGTGCCGCGACTCGGTGCCGTCGAAGCGTTCGAGCAGCGCGACGTCGACCCGTCCGGTCGAGAGCAGCTTGAGCAGGGTCAGCGACGCGGGTTCGGCGTACGTCTGGACGTCGAGGGCCAGCTCCCCCAGCTCCTCGATGAACCGGCCGATGATGAGCAGCGGCACGTACCCGATCTTGAGCGTCTCGGCGACGCCTTCCCCGTGCTGCCGGGCGGAGGCGACGAGCGCCTGCATGTCCGACAGCAGCGCGTCGGCGCGGGCGAGCACGAACCGGCCGAGCTCGGTCGGGCGCACGCCGCTGGGGCCTCGGACGAACAGGTCGCCGCCGAGGATCCGCTCGATCCGCTTGAGCTGCGCGGTGAGCGCGGGCTGGCTGACGCCGAGGACGGTCGCGGCGCGGCTCACGCTGCCGCCGTCCGCGACCGCGCGGACGGCCCTGAGATGCCGCAGCTCCAGCTCGGCCACGCCCAGCAGGCTAACGCCGTCTTCCCGGCCGGCACGACCTGCGAAAGTCGGGCTTACTACATTCGGCGGTATGAGTCTCGCGGATCTTCCCCGGCCGATCGGGTTCGTCCTCGGCGGGGGCGGCAGCCTCGGCGCCATGCAGGTCGGCATGCTGCGCGCGCTCACCGAGGCCGGCGTCGCGCCGGACCTGGTGGCGGGCACGTCGGTCGGCTCGCTCAACGCGGCGGTGCTGGCCCTGCCCGGCGACGACGCTTTGGCGCGCCTGCACGGCATCTGGGCGCACATGACGCGGGCCGAGGCGTTCCCCGGCGGCGTGCTGAGCCGGGTCCGGACGCTGACGCAGAGCAAGACGCACCTGTTCCCCAACAGCGGCCTGACGACGATCATCGCCGACCACGTCGGCGCCGAGACCCGCTTCGAGGACCTGGCGCTGCCGCTCGGCGTCGTCACGACGCAGGTGGACAGCGCCGAGCCGCTGCTCATCCGGTCCGGGCGGCTGCTCGAGCCGTTGCTGGCGAGCTGCGCGATCCCGGGCATCTTCCCGCCGGTGGAGCACGAGGGTCGGCTGCTCTACGACGGCGGGCTCGTCGCGAACGTGCCGATGCGGCAGGCGCTGGCGATGGGCGCGAAGTCGCTCGTGGTGCTCGACTGCGCGTTCCCCGGCAAGATGCCCGCCGCGCCGCGGACCATCGCCGAGGTGATGATGTTCACCGCGATGATCAGCATGCGGAACCAGGCCGTGCTGGAAGCGCCGCTGGCGGCGGGGCGGGTGCCGGTGGTGTACCTGCCGGGACCGGCACCGGTGCGTGTGAACCCGCTCGATTTCGGGCACACCGAAGCACTGGCGGAAGAGGCGTACTCGGCCGCTCGCGAGTTCCTCGACGGGATCTCCGTGAGCGGGCCGGGACTTTACGGGGCACCGGGCCTCGTCGTCACGTGATCCGCGTCACGTCGATGCACCGATCCGCCGGGAAGAACGTCATCGCTATCGCGTAGTTTTGATGACGAATGCCCGCCGATCCCAATTTCCCAAAAAGAGATAATATGCTCCCCAAGAAGATTTTACTTTCGGTGGCCGGAATCCTCGCCGGAGCACTGCTGCTTTCCGCCTGCTCGTCCGACGGCGACGGCGGTTCACCCGCCGACGGGACGCCGGCGCCCGGCTCCGCGTCGGCGGCCGCGTCCCCGGTCACGGTCTCGTTCGAGCCCGCGAACGGCACCGGGGTGAACCCGTCGACGCCGATCGTCGTCAAGGCGGCCAACGGGAAACTCCTCGACGTGACGGTGACCAACACCGCCAAGGGAACCAAGGTCGGCGGCAAGCTCTCCGGTGACGGGGCGAGCTGGACCTCGAGCGACGTGCTCGGCTACGGCGCGACGTACAAGATCGTCGCGCACGCCCAGGGCGCCGACGGGAAGCCGATCGAGCAGGACAACCAGATCACCACGATCGCGCCGAAGAAGCAGGCGAACGCCAACCTGATCCCGGCGCCGTCCGCGGTGGCGAGCTCGGGCGTCGGCGTCGGCCAGCCGATCGTGTTCAGCTTCGGCAAGATCGCCGTCAAGAACAAGGCGGCGGTGGAGAAGGCCCTCACGGTGGAGTCGACGCCGAAGCAGGAGGGCAGCTGGTACTGGATCGACGACTCGAACGTCCACTACCGGCCGAAGGAGTACTGGAAGGCCGGCACGACGCTCAAGGTGACGGCCAAGATCTACGGCGTCGATTTCGGCAACGGTGTCTTCGGTGCTGAGGATCGCACGGAAACGTACAAGGTGCACGATTCCTGGATCGCCAAGGCGGACGGGAACACCGAGCAGATGCAGATCTTCCACAACGGCGCGATGGTGAAGTCCATGCCGATCTCGATGGGCAAGGACGCGACACCGACGCACTTGGGCGCGCACGTCATTTCGGACAAGCAGGCGAACTACACGATGGACTCGTGCACGTACGGCGTCTGCCCGCCCGACCCGAAGGCGTACCGCTCGAACGAGAAGTTCTCGGAGCGGATCTCCAACGACGGCGAGTTCGTCCACGAGAACCCGAACAGCGTGGGGCAGCAGGGAAGCTCGAACGTGTCCCACGGCTGCATCAACCTGAACGGCGCGAACGCCCAGTGGTTCTTCCAGAACATGGGCCTGGGTGACGTCGTGGAGGTGACCAACTCCGGCGGCCCCCAGCTCCCGGTGTGGGACCTGTACGGCGACTGGTCCAAGTCCTGGGCCGACTGGCAGGCCGGCTCGGCCCTGAAGTAAGTCTCTTGTTGAAGTAAGCCACCGTTTGGTCGGGGCCAGGAGCACAGCTCCTGGCCCCTTCTTCATGTCCGCGGTGGCTGTATCTGGAGGGCATCGCGTGTGCCTGGCGGGGTATCGCGCGTGTCTGGAGGGGCATCACGCGTGACCAGGGAGGCATCACGCGTGACTGGGCGGGCATCAGCCCGGCGGCCGGCGCGTGGCTCATGTGCTGCGGGCCCGTCATCGGTGTGATTGCGGAGTCGACACGCGTGATTGAGCGGACGACACGCGTACCCAGCCGGCCGACACCCGTACCCAGGCGGACGACACGGCGATTGTCTGGGCATGAAAAAGGGCCTGGGCCGGGAGACTTGCGTCTCAACCGGGCCCAGGCCCTTCTCCAAATTAAGTTCGGCGGTGTCCTACTCTCCCACAACCCTTCGGTTGCAGTACCATCGGCGCTATCAGGCTTAGCTTCCGGGTTCGGAATGG